>DAIDGU010000026.1 GCA_027459785.1 Ktedonobacteria bacterium
GGGGACGGCGGGCGGTTGAAACCGCGCCTATGGGCTACGCCACGAAACCCACCTACGTGGGTTAGGATCCCAGTCCGCGACGGCGGACTTCGTAGCCGTAGGCTCTTAGGCGCGGTTTCAACCGCCCGCTCGCCCCTCGCCACGTTTCAACCGCCCGCTCGTTCCCTCCGCCATATGTCACCGCTCCCGCCCGCTTTCTCCGTTCCCCGCCCGCCCTGCCAGCGTGCTATACTGATGACAACAGGCATCATACGACACCGTTCGAGGAGGCTGCATGCTCAATTTCAGTGAAATCCAGAAGATCTTGCCGCACCGCTATCCCTTTTTGTTGGTGGATCGCGTGACGGAAGTCAGCGCCGAGAAGGTCATCGGCTACAAAAATGTCACCGGCAACGAGCCGTTCTTTCAGGGTCACTTTCCGGGCTACCCCGTCATGCCGGGCGTGCTGATCGTGGAGGCATGCGCGCAACTGGGCGGCATCATGCTGTTGCAGCAACCGGACTACGCCGGCAAGCTCGCCTTCCTGACGGGGCTGGAAGGCTGGCGCTTCCGCAAACAAGTGGTGCCGGGCGACACGCTGATGATGGAGGTCACGGCCCTGCAACTGCGCGCTCAGTTTGGCCGCAGCAAGGCCGAGGCGCGGGTCAACGGCGAACTGGCCGCCTCCGGCGAGATCCTCTTCGCCATCGGCCCAGCGGCACCAGGCAGCTAAAGAAGGATGAATCGAACACGAAAACTGTGAAATCGAACACGAAAGCCACGAAGCAGCACGAAAAAACACGAAAGGCTTTTCCATAAATTTTCGTGTCCTTTGTGAATTTTCATGATTTTTCGTGTCCTTCGTAAACTTTCGTGGCTTTCGTGTTCGAAAAAATGCGACTATGACAGATACTTCACACGATCTCGCCAGCGGATCGGGCTTCGGCAAGGGCTATGACTACCCGCCGGGCGCGGGGGAACGCTGGCGGGCGCGCGGGCAGGCGCGGGTGAAGGGCGCGGCCAAGGGCGTGCTGCGCGCCGTGCTGGGCGCGGTCGGCGCAGTGGATGCCCTTCTGCACCCGCAGTTCCGCCGTCCGGCGCTCACCCCCGCGACGTTCCACCCCCGCCGCATCCTCGTCATCCGCACGGATCTGCTGGGCGACGTGGTGATGACGCTGCCGGCGCTCCACGCGCTGCGCCTGGCGTACCCCGCCGCGCGCATCGACCTGGCCGTGCTGCCGGCGAATGTCGCGCTGCTGCGCGATCAGCCGGGGATCGACCGGATCATCGCGTGCGATCCCGAAGGTTGGCTAGGCGGCGTCTTCAACGCCCAGCAACGGGCGCAACTGCGTGGGGCCATCCGCGAGCTGCGGGCGCAGCACTATGATCTGGCGATCAGCGTCTGCGGCGAGTGGGCGGGGGTGGTGGCACGGCTGAGCGGGGCGCGGCGGCGTGTCGGCTTCGCTGGCGAGGCCTATCCGCACTTCCTCACCGATCCGGTGCCTGGCCGGCGCTTCGCTCTGGGCATGCACGAGGTCGATTACGGGCTGGCGCTGGCGGAGCGGGCCGGTGGCAGCGTCGCGCCCATCGGCGATCCGGCGCGGCTGCCGCGCCTGCACGTGCCGGATGCCGCGCGGGAGCGCGTGCGCGCATTGCTCGCCGCGCGCGGCATTTCCCCTGATCGCCCGCTCGTCGCGCTACACGCCGGATCGGGCAATGGACAGGCCAAACGGTGGCCGCTGCCCTCCTGGGCGCGGCTGGCAGACATCCTACTGGATCACGCCGACGCGACCGTCGTGCTGATCGGCGCGCCAAGCGACGCGCCGCTGGCCCAGACCGTCTTGCGCCGCATGCATGCGCCGGCCCGCGCCATCGACCTCACCGGCCAAACGACGCTGCCAGAACTGGCAGCTTTGTTGCAGATCTGCGCGGTCGTCGTAACGGGCGACAGCGGCCCGCTGCACGTGGCCGAGGCCGTCGGCACGCCCGTGGTGGCGCTGCACGGCCCGACGAACCCGGCGGAAAGCGGCCCCGTCGATCCGCATTCTGTCATCCTGCGGCGTGCCATCTGGTGCGCGCCCTGCTACGATTCGCGCGCCACGGCGGAATGCCGCTTCGGCAACCCCCTCTGCATGAAGGGCATCGCGCCCGCCGAGGTCGCCGCCGCCACCCGCGCCCTGCTGCATCCGGCATGTGATATCGTAGGTAGGGGATAAAGCGGAAGGCAGGATTTTTCGAACACGAAGACCACGAAAGTTCCACGAAGATCACGAAATCTCTTAAAAATCTTTTCGTGTCGTTCGTGCTGCTTCGTGGCTTTCGTGTTCGTTCACAAGCAAAGGAGCTTTTATACGATGAAGTTGGTGACATACAAACACAGCGATGGTGCGGGCCGCGCGGGCGTGTGGACCGACGCGGCGATCTTCGACGCCGGCGCGCTGCTGGGGCGCGAGGCGCTGGATATGAACGGGCTACTGCGGCTGGGGCCGGCGGCGCTGGACGACCTGCGCGGCAAGGTGGCGGGGCGTGATCCGCAGGGGCCGCAGACCGTGGCGGCGGCGCTGACGAACCTGCTCGCGCCGACCCCCGAACCCCCCACCGTGCGCGACTTCTACGCCTTCGAGCAGCACGTCAAAGCCTCGCGCGCCCGCCGCAACCTGGGCATGATCCCCGAATGGTATGAGATCGCCGTCTTCTACTTCACCAATCCCGCCGCCATTCAGGGGCCGGAGGCCGACATCCCCTATCCCGAAGAGACGCAGGAACTGGATTTCGAGCTGGAGATCGCGTGCGTCATTGGCACGCCGGGGCGCGACATCGCGGCGGCAGACGCGCCGCAGCACATCGCCGGCTACCTGGTGATGAACGACTGGTCGATGCGCGATCTGTGGCGCAATTACGAGGCGAAACTCAGCATGGGGCCGGCCAAAGCCAAGGACTTCGCCACCTCGCTCGGCCCGTGGCTGGTGACACCGGACGAATTGGCCGACAAACGGCAAGGCGCGGGTGCCGACGAACGTTACGATCTGACGATGCTGGCGCGGGTCAACGGGCGCGAGGTCTCGCGCGGCAATGCCAAGGATCTCTATTACTCATTCTCCCAGATGATCGAGCGGGCGTCCAAGCATGTGCTGCTCAAGCCGGGCGATGTGATCGGCTCTGGCACGGTCGGCACCGGCTGCATCTTCGAGCTTGGCCCCGAAAACGTTCCCTGGCTCAAGCCCGGCGATGTGTTGGAGATGGAGATCGAGCGATTAGGCGTGTTGCGCAATACCATCGTGGAGGAACACTGATGACGAGCCTGAGTCCACCCCTGGCGATCCCGGAGCCGCGCACGGAGGGCGAGCAGTTCTGCTTCGCGCTACGCCGCAACATGGAAGGCGTACTGCGCATCATCGACAGTGTGCCACAAGAGGCGCTCGCATGGAAGCCGCCCCTGCAAGACGCGAACACGCTGGGCGCGCTGGCCGTCCACGCCGCCGCCAGCGGCGAATGGTGGATCCTCGCCTGCGTGCGCGGCGACCAGATCGACCGCAACCGCGACGAAGAGTTCCGCGCGACGACCACCGCCGCCGAGGTGCGGGCGCGCTTCGAGCAGTGGTACGCCGAGGTGGAAGCCTTGATCCGCGATCAGCCGCCGGAATGGTTCGGCGCGCTCAGCCAGCACCCCAACGGCGACCGCACCAATCGCCGCTGCCTGATGCACAGTGTGGAACACCTGGCCCAGCACTTCGGCCACATGGAGATCACGGCCGACCTCTGGCGCAGCCGCCCCCAAGGTTGACATCTCTCAACCGAATCACGCAACCTGGCCTCGCACATGTACAATTTCTGTGTTCAGAATACATAGTGGGCCAGGGTATTTCCACATGTCTTATATGTTGTAATGGTGGTTGTCATCTTTTACTGTTATACTATGTAACATAGGGAGAACGCTTTCACCACAACGGAGGAGAATAGCAATGAAAGTAAGAGACATGCTCAATCCAGCAGTGATTAATGCTTACGGTATCGTTGCCATTGGCCCCAATTCCTTGGGACAAATGGCTATCTATTTGTATTCAAATACAACTGGTCACCCGCTTTCTCGGGCTGAGGCTGAGCAAGAGCTGGCGCGAGTGCGCAATACGCGCCCAGATATTTGGACTCCAAGTATGCGCTGGTAAGTCTGGAAAATAGGGGATTATGCCGATGCTATTGATAATGGCATCTATGCGGAATTCATTTGGCCCTGATTTCTTAGGCGTTGAACCATCTTGTTGCCCTGCTTTTGCTCATAGAAGAGGCCGCAGGTAATATTCAAGCACACAACCTGACACCTCAGGCTGACGACAGCTGCTTGTCTAATTTTTAATTAGACGGAAAGGGACTAACATTATGTCCGTCTCGATCTACGCTAAGTGTCCTCGTTGTGGACGTTTTACTATGGGTGGTGAAGAAAGAAAAGTTGGTGGAGATCGAGAGGTCCGCTTTTATGCTTGTTTCATATGTGGATACCAGGATAATAGCCTTTACAGGTGGCACGATCGAGGCTCACGCGATCCAGAGTATTCATACAAAGCATACACCCCACCAGGGGGCCAGGAACAGTCCAACGAAGGCTGCCCTCTATCTCTCCTACTCTACACTGTTGTTACTGTCAGCATCTTGATCCCTCTAATCACCTTAGTCAGACGTTTTCGCTAGGCCTTTCTGCGAGGTCATGTGTCCTCTTTCGTTGCTTAGAAATAATAGTGGGTGGGGGAAGAGTAATTCTTCCTACAGTTGCCCGCTCCGGGGGTTCGGGGGCGTCACCCCCGCCCTTCGGTACTCTCGAACACGTGGGCGACGAGTGCATGTGTTAAATTTATTCCTGGCCGCTCCCCACGATGGGAGGAGCGGAATGGGCAAGAGCAGTATCACGGCTTCCTCTCGTGACAAGGGACTTTTTGAATTTCAACCTGGCACTGTGTGGCTTTGATGGTGTCGATCTCACCGCTTTTAGGGGTGTGCGGAAGCAAATAGACGGGGTGCTGGTAGTGGTTCACCACTTGCCTGTTGCGCATCGATCAGGAAAGCCAGCATGTCTTCTCCGGCTTTGATGGCTTCGGCATAGGTGGCACCGTAGGTGTGCGCGATGTTCCCGGCAGCTTCCCATTCTGGAAAACTCACAATGTACGCTTGGTCTTCGTTGGACCATGCAATCAACATGGAATAATGGTTCATGGCTCGTTTCCTTTGCTCTAGAGCGGCTACCCAAGCTGATACGCTACTCTGGCGGTGGTAGACTCAGTGCAGCAACAATCTTTTCTACATCCAGCTTGCTGATGACTTTAGATCGCTCGTTACCTGGATTGTCGTGAAACCGTATATTACCGGCTGCCTCTAACTCTGCCATCTTCTTTTCAATGACAAAGCGGCCATAGCCGGTGCGTTGTCTGATCATGGTGATTGCTGCCATCTTGGTAACATAGCCTTCTGGCGCTGGCATGGTGTAGCCCTCATCTCGCATAGTGTCGTACTTCCATTATAGCAGATGCCCATCACTAAGAATCGGGATATGCACGATTTAGCATCTATAATGTGCTAGTGGATGTTGAAAAATGCCAATGTTGCTGGTATACTCTCTTACAAGGCGATTGGCAACACGCATGGTGTAGCTTGTTCGCATGCTTGTCGCTCGCCTTTCGTTGTGCCAGTCAAGAAGTAAGGAGAAAAAACGTTGGGTATTGGAACACTGACTATGGATTTCCAGGTAGACATCGCTCTCTTAGCTGCAAAGCTACGCGAACGGCAACGCTGGGCAGATGCTCTCATCGATGCAACGATAGCCGTCGATGCACCACAGTTCAATGCGGCAGATGATGCGGTCAATGATCAATTCGACTATATGGCCGCGCGGTATGGCATGCAAGAGGAGGGGCGGTGATGGAACTCGGCGATGAAAATCTGACCATCGTCTTATTTGAGGCATTCCCTATTCGCCGCACCTGGCACAATGGGGAATGGTATTACAGCATCGTGGATTGCATGGCACCTTTGTCGTGTTCCGCTTGGGAACATGATCAGCGGCTTGGTGTATGTAGCCTGGATGCTCATGGGGAGTTGGTCGCGCGTGCTGTCCATCCTGCGCGTCAGGATGAGCTGGAAGAGTTGCTGCATATCGAGTTCGTCGTGCAGAAAAAGCACGCTCGTAAGGCGAACAGAAGCTATGATGCGGCGTCATTTCTCACCGATCTGCCGCATATCTTCCGTGATGTGTATACAGCACAGCCCATGCAAGACCTGGCTCCCCACATTCCAGCGCGTTTCGCGTTTCAGCGGTTCGATCCTGCCACCATTCCTGTTTTGCCACGCGAAAATCGCTCGCATGTCTGATGCTGAAAGGCGTAGCCACGCAAGCTGAACCGTGCAGGCTAGGCCTGAACCGGCCACATGGAGATCACCGCCGATCTCTGGCGCAGCCGGAGCCAGTGAGCTTGGCTCGCCGTCTGGTACGAAAAGTGCCTTATAGGTCGATGGCGTGTTTCATCACGTCCTCGGTGCCGCCCGCGCCTGGCCTCTGCGTCGCGCTACGCGGCTTACTTTTTAATGAGGCGGTGTATTGTATGGCAACCAGATCTCTGCCGCAACTACCATCACGGACGAAGCGCGCCACACCGGCGGCGCACCTCCCGGCTGGCATGCGAACACTGCGCCTGGGCATCGGCTTGTGGCTGCTGGGGGCAGTCGCGCTGGCGCTCCTATCCGTGGCCGCGCATGCCTATCCGTATTTCCCCGGCGACATCGGCATCAGCGAATTCGTGCAGTTGCTGCGCTTCACGCCGTTCGCGCCGCTCATCAACATCACCAGCGACCTGAATTGGCCAACGCCGGCGGGGATCATCTCGATCAGCACGATCCTCACCTTCCTTTTCTTCCGGCGCGTGCGCGAGGCTGTCGGTCTGGCGGTGGCGACCTACTCCGCCGACACGGCGAACATCCTGATCAACGGCGCGGTAGGCCGCCCGCGCCCGCATAACGTGCATATCGTCAGCCCGGTGCATGTCGGGCTGCACAGCTTTCCGTCGGGCCATGTCAGCCATGCCGTCGCGTTCTATGGCTTCATCCTCTTCCTGCTGTGGGGCGCGTTCCGCATCGCGCCGCGCCACTGGTTCATCGGACTGCGCCTGGTGCAAGGATGGTGCATCTTTATGGTCGCGTTCATCGGCATCTCGCGCGTGTTGGAAGGCGAACACTGGCCCAGCGACGATCTGGGGGGGTACATTCTGGGCGCGCTGTGCCTGGGGCTGGGCATCGCCGTCTACCAATTGTTGCTGCGCCGTTGGCCGCCGCTGGGAACATCTCACAAGATCGTATAGTGTGGGCATACGTGTGATGTCCGGCGTAGGAGGCCCAGCATGAGCGACGATCCCGCAATCGCGACGGTGTTGATGGATATGGATGGCGTGCTGGTGCGTGGCACGCAACTGGTCCCCGGCGCGGATGCCTTCATCGAGCGGCTGCGCGCCGCTGGCAAACGCTTCCAGGTGTTGACCAACAATTCGATGTATACGCCGCGCGACTTACAGGCGCGGCTCCAGCGCATCGGCCTGCCAGTGCAGACGGAGGAACTCTTCACGTCGGGGCTGGCGACGGCGCAATTCCTGCACCAACAACAGCCGAACGGCACAGCTTATGTGATCGGCGAATCGGGCCTGACGACCGCCATGCATGACGTGGGCTATGTGCTGACCGACACCCACCCGGACTATGTGGTCCTCGGCGAGACGATCACCTACAGTTTCCAGCGGCTCACCCAGGCGATCCGGCTGATCATGGGCGGCGCACGCTTCATCGCCACCAATCCGGACGTGATCGGCCCGACGGAGACGGGCTTGATTCCCGCCACGGGCGCGGTGGCCGCGCTCATCGCCGAAGCGACCGGCGTCAAGCCCTATTACGTTGGCAAGCCGAATCCGCTGATGATGCGCGCGGCGTTGCGCCGGCTGGGCGGCCACTCGGAGTCCTCCGTGATGATCGGCGACCGCATGGATACCGATGTCGTCGCCGGCACAGAAGCAGGCATGCGTACGATCCTCGTACTCTCCGGCGTCACCAGCCGCGAGCAGGTCGAACGCTTCCCCTACCGCCCCACGCATATCCGCGACTCCGTCGCCGCCATCGACCCCGCCACGCTCTTCGCGTGATCGCAACGACGCACGGAGGCAATCCCCATAAGGCAAGCGGGCAGATGGGAATACGATGGGGACGGGCGAGCGATGGCCATCCGAACGGGAGCCGGCGGGGCCATCCGAACAGGAGCCGGCGGGGCCATCCGAACGGGAGCCGGCGGTTGAAACCGCGCCTGAACGCCTGATGGCGACGAAACCCGTCTACACGGGTTTCCATCATACCCGACCGTACCGCGTTCCCCCCACGCATCGTTCCCATACGCGGGGACGTTGGCCGGTTGGCAACCCGCGACGGCGGGTTTCGTCGCCGGAGGCGTTCAGGCGCGGTTTCAACCGCCGGCCCGTCCCCGCCAACCGTCCCCCGCCGCATCCCCCTTTCGTGGCTTTTCGTCCCCTTCGTGGCCTTCGTGTTCCCGTCCCGCCCGCCCAGCCCTGGCACGGCGTTCGCCCGATCATGTCGTCACCGGGCATCAATCGCCTGCACTGGTCTGTGGCAGGCAAAACGAGAAGGTTGATCCCTGGCCGGGCGCGCTCTCGACCCAGATCTCGCCGCCCATCGCCTCGATGTAGCGCCGGCAGATATACAGGCCCAGGCCGGTGCCGCGCACCGAAGTCGTCAGCGCCAGCCGCACGAATTTGGCGAAGAGGCGCTTCTGGTTGGCGGCGTTGATGCCGATGCCCTGATCATGCACGCTCACCACCACCCACGGCCCCGATTTCGGCGTGACGTTGATCACCTGCGCCTCGTCGCTCTCGTCGTCCGGTGCGCCGCGTTCGCGGGGGAGCGCCAGCAACTCAGCGGCGCTTTTCACCGCCGCCGTCACGGTGATCTGCGCGTTCGGCGCGGAGTATTTCGCCGCGTTCACCAGCAGGTTCGAGATGACATGGCGCAGCCGGTCCTGGTCGCTCAGCACCCATAGGTCGCTTGGCACGGTGGATTGCACTCCATGATTTTCGGCGGCGAGCAAGCCGGACGTGATCTCCTCTGCCAATTGGACCGTAGTGGCGATATTCACCGGCACCAGCGGCGGCAACTGCACGCTCTTGGTGCGCCACGACTCAGTGAGCGTGTCCATCATGTCTTTCAGTTGCTCGGTGGCGCGCATGATCTCGCCGGCCCAGTGCTTGGCTTGCTCCGGCGTCATCGCCTCGTAGCGCCGCTGGATCAACCAACTGAACCCCTGGATCGCGCTCATCGGCGTGCGGAACTCGTGCGAGGCCGTCAAGATGAACTCGTCCTTGAGGCGATCCAATTCGCGCAACTGGGCGTAGGTGCGGGCGTTGTTGAGCGCGGAGGCGGCGACATGACCCAGCGCCATCAGGTTCATCGTTTCCGCTGGCGAAAAGAGGCCGCGCTGATCGGGCGCGTACACCGCCAGCAGGCCCAGCACGCGGTCGTGGCGCGTCACGCTCTCCTTGTGGATGACGGGAGCCAGCAGCATCGCGCGCACGTTGTAGCGTTCCAGCAGCGTGCCGATCGCGTCGCCGCGCTTATAATCGGTCGTCAGGTCTTCCAGGGACTGCGACTGGCCCTCCACCGCCAGCCGGCGTCGGCCAGCGCCGACGGGGAAACGCTGGCCGATCAGGGCGGGATAGGGATGGTCTTTGTTTTGGGCGATACTGCGGATCACCAGTTCGTCGCTCTGTGGCACGTATTCGATATAGGCACAGACCTGGCCGCGCGTCAGTTCCGAGGCTTGCTCCACGAGATCGTAAACGATGGTCTCCACTTCCAGGGTCGCGTTCAGCCCCAACAGCGCGTTATTCAGCACGGCTAGGGCGCGCTCGCTGTCGCTGCTGGTGTTGCCCGCCGTCTTGCGCGCGTTGCGCATCTGTGCGTGTTCGATGGCCAGGCCGATGAAGCGCCCCGCCATTTCGAGCAGCGCCACCTGATCGGGCGTGTAGGCATTCGCGCGCTGGCTGGCGACGAGCAGCGCGCCCACCACGCCGGAAGGCGCTTTCACCGGCACGAACAATTGCGAGGCCATATACTCGCCGCTGCCCCAGTTGCGTTGCCGCAGTTGGGATTGGGCCGCGCGCTCCTCGTCGGTGATGAGCGTGACCGAACGCCCATGCCGCACCCACTGCCACCACGGCACCTGATCTTCCCGCAAGCTGAACGGCGCATAGCGCATGCCGCTATCGACGACCGCATAATACGCCAATAAGGTTTCCACCCCCATCAGATGGGGGACCACCAACGCGAAGACCTGAGTATCCAGCATGCCGCTGATGGCGACGCGAATGCGCTCGGCGAAGGTCTCGAAGAAGTTCTCGGTGTCGATATAGCTGGGTACGTCGCTGGTCAGCTCTTGCAACAAGGCGACGAGGCGGCGATGGCGATATTCCTGGCGTTCCACCTGCGCCAGTTGCAGGGCCAGCGCGATATTCTGCGCCTGGGCTTGCAGCAGCAGCAGTTGGTTTTGGGAGAAGCGCCACTGGGGATCGTTGACGTAGACATACAGCACGCCGATGATCACAGGTTCATGCAGCACGGCATCCTGCTCGCTGATCGGCGCGAAGATCGGCACCCCCATGTACCAGGGGGCGGGGATGTCTTCCGGCGCGTTCTGGATGGCCGGCAACCCCCGCACTTCCTCGCCACTGAGGATTCGCCCCTCGCCAACATGCCAGATGGTGCCGATGAGCCGTTCGCCACGGTGATAGACACGCCAGGGCTGCGCGGCAAGTTGCGTCGTCGCCGCATCATCAACGGGATAGCCAGCGGCAGGCGTAGGATGCGTCGGGTGCAGTGGACGCGAGCGCGACCCGCGCAACATGGTCGCTTGCGCGCGGGGATGGACCTGGCGGACGCGCACGATCATCACCTTGCGGCTGTCATCCACTGTGGCGATGCCCCCACCGTCCGCGTTCACGACCTCGATGGCGCGCTGGATCGCGCGTTCATAGAGCGCGGCGTCCGGCCCATCGGCGGGCATCACCGGGGGCGGTGACGATCCTGTTGCACCAGTGCGTGTCATATTGCCTTCCCCTTTATCGGCCACCATCGTGTACGTAGATCGTATTCTGTACTTTATTATAAACGATAACACGCGGGGAGCCACTGGTCAATCATACGTGCCGTCGGGCGAGAGATGGCACATGCGATCGGGGTGTAGGTGCGCGGGGACGGCGGCCGGTTGGCAACCCGCGTCGGCGGGTTTCGTCGCGGAGCGTTCAGGCGCGGTTTCAACCGCTGGCTCGTCCCGTCCGCTGGCTCCCTGGCACACGGGCAACCGCCCGCCATCCCGCGCCCCTTGCGCAAGGACAACCGTCGATCATAGTATCATCGTCCATGCGCAATCATGTGGCGTTGATCTCATTGCAGATCGGATCGCTGGATGCTACAGTATAGGAGAGCGAGGCCATATCCGGCAGGATGATCGAACGGGAGTGATGCGATGCGCTGTGGGAATTGTGGACACAAGTTGACGGGGGCGGCACTGGCGCTGGGGTACTGTCCCCATTGCGGCGTGGAGCTGCGCAAAGACATGGGCGCAGCCTCGCCGGAGGCACTGGTACAAGAAGAATATGCGTCACCGCCCGATCGCGTCAGCGCGGCACCTCCCATGCCGGCGTTGCCCCCACCCGCGGACTATGCCCCGCCGCGCACGTCGGTGCCGCACCCATCGCTGATGACATTCCCACCGACACCCCCGCCAGGATCGCTGCCGACAACCAACGGCCAGACGCCGCCCGCTGCTAATATCCCGCCGGCAGCGCCACGTCCGCCGCTGATCGTCTCTTCCGCGCGCACGTCTGCGCCCCTGCCAGCCCCGCCACCACCACCCCAGGCACCGTTGGCCACGCCTGCGGTGGTGAACGCCGCGCCGCCCGTGATGACCAGCCCACCGCGCAAGGGAACGGCTGCGCCAGCGATCATCGGCACGCTTTTCGTGCTGCTGGCGCTCGTGCTGGGCGGCCTCTTCGTCGCTGGCAATAACGGGCAGGGGCCGCTGGCGGCGTTCGTTCGTAACGGTCACACCACCGCTGGCGTGTCGGGAACCAGCCCAACCACGGTGCCGACAACCGCACCGGTGTCAACCACCGCGCCCACGGCCACGGCGATCCCACCGACCGCGACGCCCGTGCCGCCGACAGCCACACCCCAGCCAACCGTGCCGCCGCCGCCGACCGGCTTCTTCACGTTCACCAGCACGGACGGCGTTTTCGGCTTGAACTACGCCACCGACTGGACAACCGGCAATACCCCGCAAGGCAGCTTCACCGATTTCAGCTTCGCCTCGCCGACGACTTCTTTCGAGAAAGTGGACGTAGACGAATTCACCAGCCCGATCCAAACCAACGCCATCGTCACCAGCGTGCGCAACTACGCGGCTAGCTCGAATGGCACAAATGTGACGGTGACGCAGGATGCCACGTCCCAACAGATCGGCACGAACACGTGGATGACCGCCATCGCCACGTATAGCGCCAACGATGGGGAACACAAGGTCATCGGCCTGGCGATCAATCATGGCACGACCGGCGTCCTGTTCTTCTACGATGCGCCGATCGGGTCATATCACACCGACCCTGGCTCGATCTATGATACGATGGTGAAGTCCTTCACATTCCTGCACTGAGCATGTGTGGCATACTGGGGCCAAAGGCGACCGGCACCTACAGCGCCAGCCCGTCGTGCATTCAGGCCAAGGTCATGCGTATACCTCGCGTAGCGAGATACCTGGCCGCACATGAATGGAGTACCTTTGTATGCGATTTCAGCCGATCCTGTTGATGGCGCTGCCGCCCAGCGATGACGACCTCACCGTGCCGGGCGCATCGTATCGACCAGAATACAATTTGCCGGATATCAGCGATGGCACACAGCCGTTAACCTCGCCGTACCTGGGCGACGCGGGTGCGCCGCCCCCACCACCGCCGACCGGCCCCGCGCCGCTGTGGCGACCGGCACCGCCGCCGTTGCCGCGCGCCTCCGCGCCAGGCCGCCAGGGCGGGCTGATCGCCGTCGCTGCCGTGCTGGTAGCTGTGGCGCTGCTCGCCTTCGCGGGCGTCGCCTTCGCGCTGAGCCAGGCGAGCGGGAATCCTTCACATCCCACCGTCGCGCATGGTGCTACGGCCACGCCGCGCCCCGGTGCCACGGCCACCAGCGCGCCCACGGTCGCGCCCACCACCGCGCCCACCGCCATTCCTACCAGCAGTTCGCAGAATCTGCCGCCCGCGCCGCCAGGTTTCACCGGCTACACGTCCAGCGACGGCATTTGGGGGCTGAACTACCCGCAAGGCGCGGATATTCAGACATCAATGACGCCGACACAGCGCGGGAACGTGCCGACAACAGCCTTCGCGCTGGACTATGGGGCCACCTTCACCGTTTTCGACCTGCCGCATTCCGCGAATAAAACGCAGCAGGTGATCAGCATGGTCGCCTCCGCGCTGCACGCTGACAATCTCCAGATCTTCGACACAGGCAACCTGCCGACGCCGAATATCACCTGGCAGATCGTGCGCGTCTCAGGAACGGTCGATGACCAGCCGATCCAGGCAACCTTGCTGTATACGATCCATAACGGCGGGGCGACGGTCATCAGCATGAGCACCACGCCGGATCAATATGCGACCGCGAACGACATGCTGTTCCAGCCGATGATCCTCAGTTTCACCTATCTCACCTAATTTCGCGTAGGGGGACGGCCTATGGTGCCGCGATCAACGACGCAGACACCGATTATCTCTGGCGTGGAACCCCAGGGGCGACCTGGCATGGCGGCGGCTGGTGTCATCGTGATGCTGGCCGGGTTGATCGCGCTGGGGCTGGCGGGGGGCGGTGTGCTGCCGCTGCCCACGGCGACCAGTGGGCCGGCAGTGACCATCGGCAATCCCTTCGCGCCCACGGCGACGGGCCTGACGCCCAGCGGCTCCCAACCGGCGGGTTTCGCGCCCTATAGCGATAGCCAGGGGCGCTTCGCCCTCTTCCTCTCGACCGCGTGGGCCGGCAAAGCGAATACCCTATCCATTGCTGGCCAGACCACACCAGCGGTAACTTTTACGCCCAAGCCCACCGTGCAGCCAAGCTGGCAGATCATTTTCCCCGCGAACACGTTTCCCGCCAGCGGCCTCGCTTATATCAAAGCATTGACGGCCATCATCACCGCGCAGGGCGGCAGCAATGTCACGCCAGTACAGGGGCCGGCCATGATCACCGCCGGGCGCTACCAATGGTCGCGGCTGGACGTGACGGCGCACCTGAAAAGCGGGTTGGTGGTGCATAGCGCCGCTTTCGTGCAAACACTGCCCAGCGGGCAAAGCGTGCTCGTCATCGCCACCGCGCAAGATTTCACCTTCAGCGCCATCGAGCAGCAGGATTTCACGCCGATGCTGACCAGCTTGAATCTCAAAGGGTAACAGAGGGCAACGGGGCGAGGCGGGGATGGCGGGCGGGGGACGGCGGGGGACGAGCGGGCGGTTGAAACCGCGCCTAAGCGCCTAGCGGCGACGAAACCCGCCGTCGCGGGTTGTCAACAGGCCAACGTCACCGCGTAATAGGAGCGATGCGTTGGGGGGAATGCGGTACGGTCGGGTATGATGGAAACCCGTGTAGACGGGTTTCGTCGCCGGAGGCGGTCAGGCGCGGTTTCAACCGCCCGCCGTCCCCGCGTATCACCAACCGCCCGCCGTCCCCGCGCGTCTGCCCCCGCCCGCCGCTCTTCGCGTCGCCGGCTACTTACAGGCGATCTGCACTGATACCGGCGCTTCGCCGCCGTCCTGATCGGTGAAGGTCACGGTCGGTGTGCTTTTCGCACTACTGGGCAAGGTCGCTGTCACTGTGATCGATTGAGGCGGTTGCCCGGCATCTTGGCTGCCACTCGCAGGATTCAAGGTGATGCTGGGATCGCTTGCGGTGGCTTGCCAGTTGAGCGTGCCGCCGCCAGTGTTGGCAAGCGTCAATTCCGAGTCTGTGCCGGGGCAGGCCATATGGATCTGGGTGGGATTGACGGACATGATGGGCGACGTTGGGGGCGGCGTGCTGGGCGAGGAGGTGGCGGACGGCACGGGCGTGACGGTGGGCGACGGCTGCGGCGTGGGTGTCGGCGGGCCACCATAAGGTGTCGAAGTCGGCACAAAGGTGGGGGTGACTTGGTTGAAAGGCAGCGGCGTGGGATTGGGATTCTGCGTGGGGAAGCCCAGCCCCGTCGGCTGCGTCGGGCCGGGGGTGATGTGATTGCCGCTCACCTGCGTCGGCGCGGTCCCCAGGTTCACGCCCGTGAAGCCACGCAGCAAGGAACTGGTCGCGGCGATGGTGCAGAGCAAAACCATGAAGATGGCGACGGCGATGCCGGCCAACAAGCCGGCGGGTGGCACGTGCAGCGCCTTTGGTCCGACGGGGTCGGCCAGGCGGCCTGTCGTGCGCGAGGCGCGTACTGTTTGCAGGCGTGTCTGGGTATCTTGCAGGGGGCCGGGCGCGAAGCGGGGCCAGGGGGGGGCCGGTGTGACTACCGTCGGCGGATCAAGCGGTGGCGCGAACGGCACGGTCGGCCAACTGGCCGCCAAAGCTTCTGCCGGCCCGCCATCAGGATCTTTGCCCGGTACAGGGGCCAGCGGCGGCACATTGCCCGCTGTGGCGGCGGCAGGTGGATGTGCATCGGCGAGCGCATCAGTGGGAACGGTCGCGCCGGCAACGGCGTCGGTCGGGAGGGTCGCTGGTTCAACGACAGGACTGCCAGCGGCGGGTGGCTCGCCAGGGCCAGGCACGATCTGTGTCCGCTGGGGTGTCTCGATGACATCACCGAATGGGCTGATCTGCGCGCCGCACTGCGGACACACCCCACTATCCAGCGCGGCCTCCGGTAACGGTGCGTTACAATTGCCACAGTGAAACTCCATCGCGCGCTCACCCCTCCATTGCTTGGCAGATATGTTACCTGCTCAGCCTACTCGAATTTTGAAAAAAGTCAAGCACCTGGGCCGTATGGTTCATACATTCCCTAAAAAAGGACACCAACCATGACGAGCACCCCTGACCTGCGGTTGCAATGGTCCAGCGCCTACCAACCCGCGTGGGATGACGATGCCGCTGCGTATGTAGCGGCGGGGCTGGTCGGCTGGGGACGCAGCCGGCGTCTGCTGCGCGCCGACGATCCCGCGCGGCACTACAAAGCGTACATAGGAGTCCATCACAGTGATCCAGCCCAATGGGGCCGGTCAGGGGAGCCAGCCGCGAAGTTTTTCCTCTCGCTCTTCCTGCGCGGTCGCACGGTCGCCTTCCGCACCTACGCGCGCTTCCCCGCTGCGCTGACCGATCTGCGTGCCTATCACGCTAGCTTGCCTCCTGCGCAAGCATAGTGGGCAGGCCGGCGTCGGCTACGGCTCGCCCCCTTGGCACGTATGATACAATAGGGACAGCAGAGCAAAACAGGGGAGCGATCATGACCCAATTTCGCTTGGAAACCCGCGCAGATGGCTTGCAGCGTGTCGTCACCGATGGGCTGGCGGCGCAGAACGGGCGCGAGTGTGCGCTGGAGCTGATGGACGGCGTGACGGCGGATAATGCCGAGCGGGTGCTGCGCTATATCAGCGATTACCTCACGGCGTCTGGCCAAAAGATTATGGCCGGCGAGACGATGCGCTATGGCTGGTCTACCTTGCGCTTTGCGCAAGACAACAACGATCCGGCCTTATCCATCGAAGAGTTGGAGGAGCCGTTCGCCACAGCCAGCGATACGTTCCGGCGCGGCGCAGCCAAGGCCATCGCCATCCTGCGGGCGCAAGATGAAACCGTGCGCCGCAACGGCCTCAGCACCATCGCGCACCACCCCCACCGCTCCGAGCGCGCCGTCATCTGCCGCCGCCTGTCGCCCACCGCGACCTGGAAGGTGCTGGTCTTCGACCGCATTAAAGCGCGCCAGGCCGAGCAAAGCGGCTGGTTCGTCGGGTGCGGCAGCTCCACTCACAACCATAATGATGTGGCCGAACTGGCCTCGCTGCACCTCGTCTATCTTTCGGAGCGCGACCCACGCATCGTTCCCTATCTGGCGTTGCCGGAAGATACGCGCGTCGTTTTCGAGCCGAGCAAAGTCATCGTTTTCGCCCCTGGGGTGCAAGCCGGCCAGGTGGATAACGCTGCGCTACGCGCCTGATTTGTCGCTGTTCAGGTTGGTATCAAATGTGCTGTTTTCACCTCTATACCAGCCACTAAGGCAGGCGCTATTCTCAGTTTCCAGGTAGGATATTCGATGGCGAACGAACACACAACGGATGGAACCTGGCAGCCGCGCGTGCTCATCGTTGACGACGATGCCGATGTGCGCGATTACGTGCGCGGTGTGCTGCACGAAGCAGGCTACCAAACGATCGAGGCGGGCGATGGCGTGGCCGCCCTCGAAGCCTTACAAACCCATATGGAGCCGCTGGTGGTGCTGCTCGACATCCTGCTGCCGCAGCTCGACGGCGCGGCCCTGCTGGGCATTGCCGCGCGCAACCACCACATGGCCGTCAGCAATGCCTATGTGCTGATGACGGGCAAACCCATCGTCGCCTTTCCCGTTTTGCGGCGGCTGGCGACCGAACTCGACGCGATCATCCTGCCCAAACCCATCGACGCCGCGCCCCTGCTGGATGCCGTCGCCCGCAGTGCCGCCCGCCTGGCCGCGACCCACCTTTCGCGCAGCCCATCCCCCCAGTCCCATCTGGGCAAATAGCGGCAGTGCCCAGCGGCTGTCAAGGGATCGCTTCCACAATGGTGCAGATCTGGTTGGGCGGCGCGAGGTTGCAGATCGTCTTGAGGACGTTGATGACGTTTTGCACCTGGGTCAATGGCAACGGGAAGGGCAGCGACATCCCCGCCGCCGTGAAGTTCATCTGGTCCACGTGCCACACGCCCGAAACTGGATCGGCGATCGCGTTGCTCTGCGCTGGCATGTTGGTGAAGCGTGCGAAGTCGATGCCGAACTTGATCGTGGCGCTCCGCCCGTTATTGCTCACCTGCACCTGTTGCAGATGACAGGCGGTGACGGCCCCCGTCATTTGCGCCGAGGCCCGCGCGTCGTCCTGAAACGCACGTGCCGAACCAGCGGCTTGCTGGAAGCCAGCGGAAAGCCCCTGATAGGCGCTGCCATAATCGGCACGTTGCAAGTGCTGGCAGAACTGATAGACCGTTGCCAGGGGCAGCGTGCCAGCATCCGGCGCGACGGCAATCGCCCACGCAGTGCCAGCCTGGGTCAACTGCAAGGTGCTGGTCTGCGCGCCGGCGTGCTGGCGCGTGAGCGTCACGGGCAAGGTAGCGGTGGTCCCATTTTGCTGCACACTGCCGGCAGCGCACTGCGTCACCGTGCCGAACTGGTTATCGAGCGCATGCATGCTGGCGACATAAGCCGCCGCCGACACCTGGCCACTGAACAAGGGCAATCGCTGGCGCGGCTGGGCCTGCGTCACCGCGACATCGGACGTGTGCTGCCAGCCGCCCTGCTGATCAAGCGTGTAAAAATCGGATGACATAAAGACACTTTCCTTGAACGACACCCCGACACAAGCTCAGGGTACCTGCGACGACGGCGAGCGGTTGCAACCGTGCCTGGCCATTGCGCGACGAAACCCGGTGGCGCGGTTGCCAGATGACCAAGCGGATCGCATTCTCCAACCGCATCGACAAAGACCCCCGATGAATCGCTCAAATGGCTGGAGCCGAGTTGGCAGTTGATTGAAACAACCCTCAACACGTGGACGGTGGCCGATCTGGCACAGACCTATCGGCACTTGAGAGAGAGGGCAAGATCTATACGGTGACACACCAATGGACCATCTGGTGAGTTATGTCCCATGACCTACATCACGGCGGGCAGCTTGCACTGATGCTCGGCCTGCAAGGCATTGACGTTCCTGAACTTGGTGACAAAGGCGGACACCTCACCCCATGGTCCCTGGTCAAGCAGGATACATACGGCGCGATCAGGAGTGCTGAGCGTATACAAGAGAGCTTTGTTCACGAAAACCGGAGACGATGAGGGTTCGTCGTCAGCCGGATATCGCGCGCAACGGCATGCTCAATCACTACCGCCCGCCACGCTATTTCCTGGCAACAGTCCCCGCGCTGGTGCTACACTTTATATGAGGAGGCGCAGGCGATGGAACGGCACGTGATCGGCGGCAACAGTCCGTGGGAGCCGCTCGTCGGCTATGCGCGAGCAGTGCGCGTGGGGCAACAGGTCTTCGTGGCGGGGACGACGGCGACGGGCGACCGCGGCCAGATCGTCGGCGCGGGCGATGCCTATGCCCAGACCGTGCAGGCGCTGCGCAATATCGAGCACGCCTTGCACGCGGCGGGTGCGGATCTGGTGCATGTCGTGCGCACGCGCATCTTCGTGACGGACATCACGAACTGGGAGGCGGTGGGCCGCGCCCACGGTGAAGTCTTTCGCGCGATCCGTCCCGCCGCGACGCTGGTCGAGGTCAGTCGGCTGATCGATCCCGCCATGCTGGTCGAGATCGAGGCCGACGCTGTCATTCCTTGACGCGGCCCCACCCCCCGGCCCCCTCCCCATCGGAGATGGAGAGGGGGAGATCAGCCTTGCTGGCTGATCGGCCAAGAGCAACGTGATCAGCCAGCAAGGCCGATCAGATAAAATCCAGGCGATCAGCCAAATCAACACGATCAGCGAGTTCAAGGCGATCAGCCATGATTAACGATGATCAACGCGATCACCGTACACTGTCTGATCTCCCCTCTCCATCTCCGATGGGGAGGGGGTGGGGCCGGCACCCGTTGCTGAGAAAGAGAGATATATTCGAGATGAGCGATCCGCAGACCAAAGGGCCGATCATCGGTCAGGGCCGTGGCCTTTATGACGAGGAGGCGCAGGCGATCCAGGATATGATCCTCGAAGCGCAGGGATCGTCGCGGCAGTTGAGCATCCCGGCGGCGGACCTGGATGCGCGGGCGACGACGCGCATGCGCCCGGAGGTGGCGCGGGTGGTCAACGAGAGCCACATCCGCGAATTGCTGGAGTATTTCAACCGCGACTTCCTCTACGGCATGGGCCGTTTCGACGAGTATAGTGAAGGGCTGCTGCTGAAGTGGGGCGACGGCTATTCGCGCAAGCACATCTGGGTCACGGTCAAAGGCGACAACCTGGACTTCGAGACGAGCCACGAGCGCAGTTGTGGTCAGGACTATTGCACCGGCGGTCACCATGTCTACACCCCGGCGCAGTGGCACGACATCAACCTGATGAATGCGGAATTGGCCGAACAATTTCGCCGCCCGATCTACGAGCGTTCCGATGACTGACGTGGTAGTGCTGGACCGTGATCTTTTTTTCACCACGAAGATCCAGGCGACCTTGCGGGCGGCAGAGCGCGGCTGCCAGGTGGTGAAAAGCGCGGACGACCTGGCGGCGCGGCTGGCCCAGGAACCGCTGCCGGCGCTGGTGCTGGTGCATTGCGGCGCGGCAGGCGTGGCCTGGGAACATGGCATCGCGCTGGCACGCGCGGCGGGCGTGCCGGTGCTGGCCTACGGGCCGCACGTGGACATTGCGGCGCAAACGCAGGCGCGGGCGGCGGGCGCGACGCGCGTCATCGCCAACTCTAAGCTCGCCGGGGATCTGATCGGCCAGATCGACCGCACTATCGGACAAATCACCTAGCCAGAGTGGTGTAGCTCGCTATCAAGGGCTTGACGCCGGGCCGGATTTGGTCCACAATAGAAAGAAGCGTTGGACGCCCGCCGACCGTCAGCCCGTCGTTTCAATGGTGAAACGCCACGCACCACACGCTGAGGCACCTGCCCCAGCACGTCGTAGAGCATGATCTCTCAATCTGGCGGCGAGTCATCTGACATGCGGCATGCCCGGAATGTCCGTCCCCGCCCCGTGACCGGACGCACGAAGGATGCGGCTCCCGTTACCGGCGCGCTCGGCTGCCCGCACCGCCATTTGCGAGGGAGCTTCATGATCACTATCGAAACGGAACGCTTGTTGTTGCGTCCCTTCACCGCCGATGACCTCCACGCCATCTACGCCGTCCTCAGCCGTCGCGCTGTGTGGCAATATGACCCCGGCAAGCCGCGCAGCCTGGATGAAACGCGCACGCTGCTGGATCGCTGGATCGCGGACTACGAGCATCTCGGCTTCGGACGTTTCGCGGTCGTCTCGAAAGAAACGGGCGCGATCATCGGCTATTGCGGCCTGCAATGGTTGCTGCTGGACCACGGCGTCTACAAGTCGCCGGAAGTTGAGATCTTTTACGCGCTGACCCCTGAATATTGGGGCCAAGGCTTCATCACAGAGGCCGCGCAGTCGGTCATTCAGTTCGCCTTCAGCGAGATCAAGCTGAAACGCATCGTTTCTACCGCGCTCGGTGACAACACCCGCTCCATCGGCGTCATGCGCCGGCTGGGCATGCGCGTCGCCCGCGATCCCTTCGAGCAAGACTGGATCGTCGGCATCATCGAAAATCCGCTGGTGGCCACGCCTGCGCCCGCGCTCGCCATCGCCGGCATCCACTAACCTCGCCCTTTAGGGCGTAGGGGCGTACCCTTGTGGTCGCCCTGGTCCTGGGGCTGGTCGCCCTGCCCCTACATCTCATCTGCGGATGGCGCGAGGGAGATCAGACGTGGGGCGGATTGTATCGGCAAAAGAGTGAGTGGAGTGGAATTAAAAAGAGGAGCTGCTCATGAGCCAGCGCCGCACGTCAGCGAAAAGCGCGTCCGCCGCCAGCACGCCGGCGATCCCCGCTGATCTCACGTTCGAGGAAGCCTTCGCGCAAATGCAGGCGACCATCGCGCAACTGGAAAGCGGCGATCTGGCGCTGGATGCCACCGTCAGCGCCTTCGAGCGCGGCATGCGGCTGGCACAGCATTGTACCACCCTCCTCGACAGCGCCGAATTGCGCGTGCAGACGCTGGAAGAGCAGGTGGACGGCACGCTGGTGCTGCGCGACCTCGTCGTGGAAACGGAGTAGGAGGAGGTTTTTATGCAACATATCATTCTGTTTCCTGGCATCGTCAGCAATCCAGGTATCTTGGGGGCAAACCGATCATCGAAGGAACACGCATTCCGGCGGCACTCATTCTGGGACAGTTAGCAGGGGGCGTGAGTGCCGATGAGATCATGCGCGAATATCATCTTACGCCAGAACAAATCGGCGCAGTACTACGTTACGCCGCGAGGTAAATAGCATGCGCGTCGTCACCCTGGCTTCCAGCAGCAGCGGCAATGCGACACTCGTGCAGGCCGGCGCGACGGCGGTGCTGGTGGATGCCGGCTTGAGCGCGCGGGTGCTGGCGGCGCGTCTGCGCCAGGCGGGATGTGAGCCGGCGAGTCTGGCGGGCATCGTGCTGACGCATGAGCATGGCGACCACACCAGCGGCGCGCTGGCACTGGCGCGGCACTATAATCTGCCGCTGTATGGCGATGGGCGCACGCTGGCGGCGGTCGCGGCCAACCCACGGCAGGCAAGCACGGTGGACGAGCGGCCCGTGACGATGGCGGCGCATCCGGTCGGCACCAGTTGGCAGATCGGCAGCTTACAGATCACCAGCTTCGCCGTGCCACACGATGCCGTCGCGCCCTGCGGCTACCTCATCGGCACCCCCGCCTGGCGAGTCTGCATCGCCACCGACTGCGGTGAACTGACGGACGTGATGCTGGCGCAGCTACGCCAGGCCCACCTGCTGATCCTGGAAGCGAACCACGACCGCGCGCGGCTGCTGCGCGGACCCTACACCACCTCGCTCAAGCGGCGCATCCTCGGCCCGACCGGCCACCTGGCCAACGACCAGACGGCGGAGGCGCTGTGGACCTTGCTGGACGACACGCCGCGCTGGGTGTGGCTGGCGCACCTGAGCCGCACAAACAACACGCCCGATCTGGCGCACACCACGGTCGCCGGTCGCCTGGGTACGCGCCGGCTGCGCGCCGCGCGGCTGAGCGTGCTGCCGCCCACTGGTGGGCCGGTGTGGGATAGCTCACAGTTGTTAGCTGCCGGCCAACGGTAAAGAATTTTTCACCGAAACACCATTGACAGATGGGGCGCGAACGGCTACGATATGAGTACAGCACTGTAACTGAGCAATCGCGTGAGAAAGAGGACAATAATGGAAGAACTCGCTCGCAATAACCGTAGCTTTCTGGTCGCAACGATCATCATGCTGGTCATCACCGCCGCGATGATCACGTTGGGCATGGTCCTCTTCCCGCTGTCCGACTACTTCGATCCAAACTCCGGCCCGATCCGCGGCCTCACGGATTCGCCGGGCGGCAATATCATCATCATCGCTATGTTCGGCGTGATCGCCGTGAACATCGGCGTCTTCCTCAACACCGTCATCCGCCTGGAGCGCGAGCGCGCCGACATCCTGGAACGCGCGACCGCGACGCAGGAAGCCCCCCAACTGCCCCCGACGCGCGGCAAAGCCATCGAGCGGCCCAAAGCCTAAACCTTGACCCTATGCAGTGGTGCGATCTCAGACGAATTATGAGATAGCACCACTTTTTTCGTGGTCAGCGCCATTCCTCTTGCAGATCGTCCAGCGACACGCTATGATAGCGAGCATGGAGGCGCGTCATCGTGCGCGCTCAGGACGCTCTGTGTCCTTTCGCCAACTAGAGGAGTTTTTCGCGCATGTCAGACGCATCCCTCACGCCCCAGCGCCCATCCCGGCTCTGGCGACGCCTCGGCAACGTCGCTTGTGGTTCCCTGGCGCTGACCGCGTTGGTCTTTGCCGTCGCTCTCATCCTACCGCAACACGCGGTTGCCGCGACGCATCCCGGTGGCAATATCACCGATCCGACTGTACGTAATGTCGATATCGCCCGCCCGGCGGTCGTGCGCATCGAAACCGCATTCGCCACCGTCAGCCTGGCGATCCATTATTGCACCAGCGAGAACGATGTTATCGCCGCGCCCGCCGTCGGCGGCCTGGGGTCGGGCGCATTCATCTCGTCATCGGGCGACATCCTGACTGCTGGCCATGTCGTCAAGGCACCGCCGGGCGACCTGGAATCCTTCGAACTGGCCGATCCCCAATTGGCAGCACAGATCGTTACGCTTATCAAAGCGAAATGTCACCAGACGGTTGATCCCGCCAGTCTGGTGAACCTCTATTTCGCCAACCCCAATGAGTTCGTGTTCACCTTCTCGAATCCGGTCGATAAAGTTTGGCTCGACACCAGCTATAACGGGCCGTATACCCAAACCTCGGTCCGCGATGTCACGTTTTACTCGTATACCGTCAAGGGACTCTCCAACTTCGAGACGGATCAAGGGGGCATCGGCAATGATGTCTCGATCATTCACGTCGATGGGCTGACCGATATGCCGTCGATCGCTGTGGGCGATAGCGATGCGGTGTCGCCCACGGATACGCTGACGATCATCGGCTACCCCGGCAACGGCGACCAGAATCATTACAACCAGGGGCAGCCGATCGATGTGCCGAACGACTTCCTGACGGAATCGATCAATCAGGTGTATGTCAGCGCGATCAAGTCCAACGACCAGGGCGGCAAGTTGATCCAGGTCGGCGGCAATGTGGAACATGGCGACAGCGGCGGTCCCGCGATCAATGCCGCCGGGCAAATCGTCGGCGTTGTGAGCTTCGGCGGCACGGACCAACCCGATGGCACCAGCTTCATGCAAGCCGCCTCGAACGCGCAATCGCTCATCCAGCAAGCCAACATCGACATGACGCCTGGCAAGTTCGAGACGCTGTGGCGGCAGGCGCTGACGGATTTCGGTTCGACGGCGGCGGGCCACTGGCACAAGGCCGCGCAGGAATTGCAGACCATCCAGCGCAGCTATCCCAACTTCCACGGCGCGGATGATTACCTGACTTATGCGCAGCAGCAGGCGCAGAGCGAATCATCGTCGGGGACGGGTGTGAGTTTGCCGGCCAATGGCACGACGTTGGCCGGTATCGGCCTGGCGGCCATCGCGTTCATCGCCCTGCTGGCCGTGATTATCGCCGCCGTGCGCGGTCGCCGCCGCCCCCAGGCTGCGGTTGTCGCCGCCAGCGCGCCGGCCCATGCTATGATGCCCGCCGGTCAAATGCCGCCCGCTGGTTATCCTGCGGCTCCGCCGCAGGGCTACCCCGCCGCGCCCCCCCCGCCGGCACCATATGGCGATGCGCCGGCCTCGGCCCCCACGCCTTACGGGCAGACCCCCCTGGCACCGGTCACGAACATCTGCCTGAACGGCCACCCGATGCAGCCGAACGAGATTCGCTGCGCGATCTGCGGCGCACCCCGCGCGCAGTAGCCCCACTCCCCGGCCCCCTCCCCATCTGCGGATGGAGAGGGGGTGATCACAGGTGTGTGGCGGGGCCAGCCAGCCATGCGATCTAAATCATGACTGGCTGCTCTCCCCACCGCCGGCTGCCCAACACATGTTTGCTCCTCAGCGGCGTTCGCGGGCGGGGATTGCGCGCTGAGGGCGCGACCAGAGGTAGGCCAGGTCGTCGGGAGCGGCAGGTGGTGCATGCTGCGCGGGTGCCTGGGCCGCCCAGAAATGCACCAGGCGCGCGATCTCGTCCTCCGTGATGTAGGCACCCTGGATGCGCTCCGCTGTGGGCGCGTCACCGGGTTGAAAGAGCATGTCGCCCCGGCCCAGCAGGTGTTCCGCGCCGCTGTGGTCCAGGATGGTGCGGGCATCGACGGCGGAGGCGACCATAAAGGCGATGCGCGCGGGGATGTTGGCCTTGATCTGGTCGGTGATGACATCCACCGAGGGGCGCTGGGTGGCGACGACCAGATGGATGCCCGTGGCGCGGGCGCGCTGCGCCAGCCGGCAGATCGTGCGTGCCACCGCGTCGCCGCCGAGCAGCAACAGATCGGCCAGTTCTTCGATGATGATGACGATGCGTGGCAACCCAGCCAGGTCGCCGTCCTGGTCGGCGGCGCGGCGCGCGGCGTAGCCATCGATGTTGCGCACCCCCACCTGGGCGAAGAGGTGGTAGCGACGCTCCATCTCCGCAAGCACCTCGGCCAGCGCGGCGGCGGCTGCCTGCGGCGCGCTGATGACAGGAGCCAGCAGGTGCGGCAGGCCGGCATATCGTGTCAGTTCGACTATCTTCGGATCGATCAGCAGCAGGCGCAGGTAATCCGGCGTGGCCTGGGTGATGAGCGTGCCGATGATCGCGTGCAGGCATACGCTTTTGCCCGCGCCCGTCGCGCCGGCGATGAGCAGATGCGGCCAGCGCGCCAGATCGCCCACGCGCACCTGGCCCGCCACGTCGCGCCCCAGCGCCAGGGGCAACGGCATGTGGCCTGCCGCCGCGCGAAACTCGCGGCTGACCAGGATCTCGCGCAGCGTCACCGTGCGCGCATAAGCATTCGGCATCTCGATGCCGACGTAGGGCCGTTCCGGCACCGGCGCTTCCATACGCAACGTCTTCACGGCCAGCGCCAACGCCAGGTCATCCCGCAGGCTCATAATGTGGCTGACGCGCGGGCGCACGGTGATCGGCGTGCCGTCGGCAGCCACCTGCACGCGCCCCCGTTCGTCGATGCGCGGGCGTTCCAGCGGGCGCACGCCGAAGCGGATCACCGTCGGGCCGATGCTGATATCCCCTGGCCGCACTTCCGCTTCCACTCCCAGGCTTTTAAGCGTGCGCGCCAGCAACTCCGCCAACTTAGCGGCGTGGGCGCGCAGATCTACCTGCGCCGCTGCCGGCACGGGATGCAGCAGATCCAGCGGCGGCAGCGCCCAGGCATGTTTCCCTCCCGTGGCGGCACGAGAATGGGGAACCTGCCGATCAGCCCATGCTGCCTGTACTTCCCGCGCCATCCGCTGCTGGGGCGCAGGGTTCTCGTGGCGGAGGGTTCTCGTTGAGCGGCGGGACGACGGGAGGGCCGGTGGGAGGACTGGCTCCCCCGCACCAGCGAAGCTAGGAAGGGAGTTAGGGGCTGGGGCGGGCAGTGGCGGCAGGGCGGGCTGCGCGCCGGCGAGCGTCATGCCCTGGCGGAGGTAGGCTGGCACGCGCAGGGCATCTAATAGGGCGTCGCCGGTGAAATCGAGCGGCGGCGGCGCGACGGATGCGCCGGCATATGGTGGGGTATCCACCAGCCCAACCAGGGGATCAGGCGCGGGATTTGCGGGCGGATCAACGCTGGTGGGCCATGTCAGGCCGTTGCGTGGCGTGAGCGTGGTCCGTGTGGTCAAGGGAGCAGTGGTTGGTGCTTGGACTGTCAGTGAAGTGGGGCTGTGGTCAGGTGCAGCGAGGTCGGCGGCGGCTGCCAGCGCCGTGCCGTGCGGTTGGCGTGGGCTGAGCATGAATGTGTGTGGTGACGCCGAGCGGTGCCACAGATGGGTGAGGTCGCCCCAGGAGACGCGGAACAGGACGAGCAGATCCAGCCCCAGACCGCCCCAGAGGATGAGTTGCTGGACGGGCAGGGTGAAGTGCCGGAGGAGCTGCGCGCCCAGCGCGCCCCACACGCCGCCGGTCGCGCCGCCGAGGGCGAGGCGGCTGGCTGCCAGCAACAGCGCCAGGGCGCAGCCCAGGCACCAGAGGACGCGCCCCCGCACACGCGTGCTACCTGTGAAGGCATCGCTGACGATGAGGCTACAGGTGGTGAGCGCGCCGAGCAGCGCGACGGGCGCCCCCCACCCCAGCAGCGCGCCGACAGGCGCGCTGAGCGCCGCCACCCATGATCCGCGTGCCAGGGGCAGGAGGCCGACGAAAAGGAGAAAGGCGACGAAGCCGCCGGTGATGGCGCGATAACACCGGCGTTGTGCTGCCGGCAAAGCGCGCCACCGGGCGTTTACACCAGTGGCGAGGCGGACGGCAGGGTGCGCGGCGGGGTCGGCGGATGAGGACTGGGACATCTGTTGCCACTTCCTTTGGGCGGGTTGCGGTGGTCCATCCATGATGACGCCTTACTCGCACAGGGCTTGCCAGATACCGCGTAGCCGGAAGGGGCTATGCAAGCATCAAGATATGGTACACTGAAAGCAAACAGTGGCGCGAAGATCGTGATGAAAGTGTGAACCGATGGCGCAAAAGATGCATAAGCGCGCCGACCAAACGGGAACGCCCGCGCGCGAAAAGCGCCTGCGCGGCGAGATCGTCCGCCTCCTGGGCCTGGCGCTCACCGATCTGCAAGAATGGAATACACGCGTCTGCCCCGAATGCTATAAGGACGTTGAACTCTATCCCACCTGCCGCGCGACCAGCCAGCCGCACCTGCCGCCGCTGTATTACGCGCTGGTCTGCGACGAGCGCGACGACGATCTGCCCTTGGGGCTGGGATCGTCCGCCGCCGCCGCGCTGGCCGACCTGCTCTGGAACATCCGCGCCGCGCACATCCTGGCCGATCTCGCCGACGTTTAATATAGGCTACCATGCCGACGAGCGCAAACGGAAGGGCCGGAAGCCCTCACAGATGCGTGCCGGAGGCCAGCGGCGACTGGCGACGGCGCACGATGCGCACGAACTCTTCGGGGGTGGCGTCGAAGCGCTGGCGGATATAAGCGCGCCCGACGGTGGTGAACGCGATGGAGGATTGCCCCCGCGCCACGCGGTCGATGAAGCGGGCCTCGCCCCAGAGGGGATAACGCAATTCGCGGAACGCGCCGATGATGCGCGGTGCGCCTAAGATCAGCGTAAGGACGGCGGCGAAGCCACTGTTGGTATATTTGATCGTGGGGAGACCGGTGATCGGCGGCGGCTGCATGCGCCCCAGCCAATACGTTGCCACCGCCGCGCCCACCAGCGGGAAGACGAATTGCACGAAGCGCACCAGTGCATGCGGCTTGCGCAGATAAATGGCGGCAATGCCGAAGATGCTCAGGCTCCATGCCGCCAGCGAACCGCGCGCCAATTGCGCGAAAAGCAGCGCCAGGATCTGATAGGCCGTGAGCCACACAGCCACGAAACCAACCACCGCGAGGATTTGCACATGATAGGCTCCCACCAAAATCATCGTTTTTTCCCTCCATTGCGGCGGTCCCCCGCCTTGCTCATACGGCATGCCGCCCGTACACACGTATACATAACACCTATCGGCGGCATTGCAGCATCCACTATGCGCTCAACCTCGGCACGATCCTGTTTGGTGAGTGTATCAGGCGACGCGCGCCACGTCAAGAGTGGCCCCGCACCGACCCGTGTGGCGCACCATGACCTATCATTTCAGATCGTACAATGTTTGGGCAGGTGAAATGAAGAGGTAGAGGTGCAAAATGGCCGACGACCAGCACGCAGAGCAAGATCCATCCCCCCTGGAACAGTGGCAGACGGCGGTCTACGATCCGGCCATCGCCAAGGCGGGGGCGCGGGACGATCCGTTCACCACCAGTTCGGGCATGCCCGTCGCGCCGCTCTATAGCCCGCCTGTGCCGGAGCCGGCCATCGGCTTCCCCGGCGCGTATCCTTACACGCGCGGCGTGCAGCCGACGATGTATCGGGCGCGGCTGTGGACGATGCGCCAGTATGCCGGCTATGCTACGGCGGAAGAATCCAACGAACGCTATCGCTACCTGCTGGCCAGTGGTACCACCGGCCTATCCGTCGCCTTTGATCTGCCGACCCAAATGGGCTATGATCCCGACCATCCCCTGGCGGAAGGCGAGGTGGGCAAGGTCGGCGTCTCCATCGCCTCCATCGATGACATGCAGCGGCTCTTCGCGGGCATCCCGTTAGAGCGCGTCAGCACCTCCATGACGATCAACGCGACGGCGGCCATCTTGCTGGCGCTGTATATCGCCGTGGGGCGGCAGCAGGGCGTGGACCAGGCCAAGCTGGCGGGAACTATCCAGAACGACATCCTGAAAGAATATATCGCGCGCGGCACGTACATCTTTCCGCCGCGCCCCTCGATGCGTATCATCACCGACATCTTCCGCTATTGCGCCGACAGCGTGCCACGCTGGAACACGATCTCGATCTCCGGCTACCACATCCGCGAGGCGGGGTCCACCGCCGCGCAAGAAGTCGGCTTCACGCTGGCGAACGGGAGTGCGTATGTGCAGGCGGCCATCGATGCCGGCCTGGCGGTAGATCGCTTCGCGCCGCAACTCTCGTTCTTTTTCAACGGGCATAGCAATCTTTTCGAGGAAGTAGCGAAGTTCCGTGCGGCGCGGCGCATGTGGGCGCAGATCATGCGCGAACGCTTCGGCGCACGCGATCCCCGTTCGCTGCTGCTGCGCTTCCACACCCAGACGGCGGGGTCTACCCTGACAGCGCAACAACCAGATAACAATATCGTGCGCACGGCCTATCAGGCGCTGGCCGCCGTGCTGGGCGGCACGCAGTCGCTGCACACGAACGCGAAAGACGAGGCGCTGGCGCTGCCCACGCCGGAAACCGCGCTGCTGGCGCTGCGCACCCAACAGGTGTTGGCCTATGAGACGGGCGCGACGGATACCATCGATCCGCTCGCCGGCTCGTATTATGTGGAGGCGCTGACCGACGACGTGGAGCAGCGCGCGTGGGAATACATCCACAAGATCGACGAGTTGGGCGGCAGCGTGCGCGCCATCGAGGCCGGTTACATCCAGCGCGAGATCGAGGAAGCCGCGTATCGCTATCAGCGCGAGGTGGAAGAGCAGCAACGCATCGTCGTCGGCGTCAATCGCTTCCAGATGACGGAAACAGTCAAGCCGGCGGTGCTGAAGGTCGATCCGGCGCTGGAATTGCGGCAACGCCAGCGCGTGGCGGACCTGCGCGCGGCGCGCGACAACGCCGCCGTCGGCGCGGCCATCGCCGCGCTCACCGACGCGGCCCATGGCACAACCAATCTGATGCCACCGATCATCGCCGCCGTGGAGGCGCGTGCCACGCTGGGCGAGATCGCCGACGCGCTGCGCACGGTCTTCGGCGAACAAGGCGCGATCCAACGCGGGTAAATCCGCTGCCTGTTCCCAGAATGGGCGCGGCAACGCGCCCCGCATCTCCCTCTTGCGTCCACCCCCTTGTGTGTGATATATATCATGTACATGGATGATAATCATCACCCATATGCCATGTGTCGCAAACAACGCTGTTCGCGGGTCATGTATAGGTACGTCTATTTGACATGTTCTTTCATGTGGTCGCCGGAGGACTTGCGCATGCACCCGCTCATCCAAGCTGCCTTAGTCGAGATACATCAGGACGAATTGATGCGCGATGTGCAAGCTACCCACGTGCTGCATCAGGCGGGGTGGCAGGCCCCGCGCCGCCGGCACTGGCTGCCATCGCCCTTACATCGCACGCTCCAACGGTTGCGCCTGCGCCAGCGTGCGCGCCGGCAGCGGTTGGCCCGCCGCCGCTACGCCACCGCCTGGCAGCGCGATCTCACCGCCTTCCTCGACGACGACCACACATAATTACTGACCATGGCGAAACGAGCGAAAGAGCGCGGGCGGTTGGTGGGCGAGACGGTTGCAGGCGCGCGGGGGGACGAGCGGGCGGAGGTCGAGGGAACGGCGGGCGGTTGAAACATGTCGGGGGACGAGCGGGCGGTTGCAGGCGTGGGGACGAGCGGGCGGTTGAAACATGTCGGGGGACGATCGGGCGGTTGAAACCGCGCCTAAGAGCCTACGGCTACGAAGTCCACCTGCGTGGACTGGAGATGAGTTCCCCAACAGGTCAAGAATCCGGAGGACAGCCATTCCTGTCGGTCACTCCGCTCCCCCGAAGGACCGCCATTTCCCATAACACCGGAGGACAGACATTCCTGTCTGTCCGGCCCCGCTGACTACCGTCTGGACCCATAACGGGTATGAGAGGGGCATCAGCCGCACAACGTATGCTAGCAGATCAAAGAAACCGGATCTAGAATAGGTGACCTATAGGCTAATGTGAGTGCAGCGCCAAACACCTTGTAGAATATGTGTCCCAGTTTTCTGCGATATGGGAAAATTGGTATAAGAGATGCTGGACAGCGCGAGGTCTTCATGGTACGCTAGTCCTGTTCACAGCGTCGCGTCGCGCAGTGCCAAGCTATACCGGCGCTGGCATGGAAGCCTGGTTAGGAAAAGATGAGGGATCAATGATACACGCCTGTGACATCCACCACCTACCGCGCGTGTGGGGGGAGAGCATGGATGACGATGTCCGTGTGGGCCGGCTGCCTTCTTTGCGTCGCACGCCTGCCTTAGCGTTACCTGAACTGTGCGCCGCCTTGGGTGCCTTGGATGATGCCTTGAGTCAGCCGGTGTCGGCCTGGGAGCCACACCGCAACGATCTCATCACATCGCTCCCCGGTCGCCTCACCGCCGCGCTCGCGCCGCTCGCGCGCCTGCTGCGTGCGCAAAGCGTGCTGTGCTGGCTCGCTGGGCCGGCTGGCACCTGGCAAATGATCGGTGACGTGCCGGTGCCGCAAGCGTGTGTGCCACGCGCCCGTGAGTTGGTCGCGGCGGCGCTGGCCGAGAAGCGGATACGCTGCCATTCCAGCAAGCGACTGGGCAACTTCAGCATCTTTCCCGTCGTGGTGGGCGAAGTGCAGGGCGCGCTGACCATCTTGCGTCCCCAGGCGTTGCCGCTGAGCAAAGACGAAAAAGCAGCGGCCAGCTACATCGCCCAGCGGGTGCTGCGTCGCGTTGCGCGCGAATTGGCCTGGTGCGCGGAGCGCGACGTGGCCTATGAATGGCGTACTATCTTCAATGCGCTGCCTGAAGCGATGATCATCCGCGATGCTAACCAGCGCGTGCTGGACTATAACGACGCGGCGCTGGCGTTGGCGGCGAACGCCGACGCGATCCGCGCGGCCCAGCAAGCAGGGATGCCCCCGCCGGTGCCGGAATGGGCGACGACGCTGCCACAGGGCAAGCCGCTCACGCTCAACGAGATCCCCAGCGCGCGGGCGGTGCGCGAAGCGATGCCCGTGCAGGCGGCGCAGATGGAGGTTGCCACGCGCGATGCCACAGGCCGCCCCGTGGTTCTGCCAGTGCTGGCGACGGCGGTGCCGCTGTATACCAGTGCCGGCGTGCTGGCGCGCTCCGTCACCATCGTTCACGATATCTCGCCGACCAAGCGCATCGAGCAGATGAAAGATACATTCGCTGAGCGCGTGCGCCACGATGTCTATTCGCCCCTCATGTCGATCCAGATGGCAGCTACCGTGATCAAGAAACGCTGTGAACAGCTTCAAAGCGGCGAACTGGTGGCAGATGATGGGTTGCTTCGTAAACTCACCAGTTTAGCAACGGCCATCGGCGAGGGATCGCGCACCATCGAATCGGTGGTCGCCGACCTGAGTAATCTGGATGCCGTCATTCTGGGCGCACCCTCGCGGATGTCACTGACCGAGTATGTGCGCGAGCGCGTTCAGATCTTCAAAAATCGCTACCACAACCACCATTTCACCTGCACCTTCGACGCCGGCGATACGCTGCTGGAAGGCTATTGGTGCAAACCGCATGTCGAGAGCATCGTCAACAACCTGCTGGAAAACGCCGTGAAATACAGCCCCAAGCAGACGACGATCAGTGTGCGCCTCTTCGCGGATACCTATGATGGCAAGCGAATGGCGCATATGGTGGTCAAGGACGAGGGCTACGGCATCGAGAAGAACGCGCAGGAGGCGATCTTCGAGAAAGGCGCGCGACTCAACCACAAGGACGAGCAGGGCAACATCATTCCCGGCACCGGCGAGGGGCTGCACTACATCAAAGTCTTCGCAATGATGTATGGCGGCAAGCCGTGGGTGCGTTCCGGTGGCACCCAGCGCGGCAGCGAGTTCCACGTGCGGCTGCCGCTGGCCGAGTGAACAAACCGATCGTGGGGCGGCCATGCCTGTCCAATTCTACGCGAATCCCCAGGAGTGTGTTGAACTGGGGCAGGTGGGAACGTGGCAGGGAGATCGCTTGCCGGCCCCAATTGGTCTACCCACCGCACTTTCGCACTTGAATTGACACTCGCCACCATTATTGTTCGCGGTGCGTATCCGGTAGTAGCACCACGAGCAGGCAAAAAGCCGGCGCGCAATGCAACACGCCGGCCCACATCAGCGCCTATTCCCTAAAAATACACGTCCCGTCGGCTGCCGTCATACCCACCACCGTCGCGGCAGCAGCGTTTGAAAGCGGCGACCGGAGCCGCAGGGGCAGAGATCGTCCTTGCCGAGCTTTTCCGTCAGTTCTTTGTCGCCGTGGACGACGCGCCAGCCGCGCTTCACCGCCGTCTCGGAGGGATAGCCGCGCCGGCGTTTGCTGGATCGCTCAAAAGCGCACCAGATCATAATCGTGGTCGGTGTGGTCGTTCGTGTGCATGGTTGCACCTCGTTTCTAGCCGGCTCGCGTGCCAGCAAAGGCAGTATATGCCATAGCGGGCAGCGCGTCAAGGGAGCGGCTGATTGAAAAGTGCTTGGTCCATTGCCTTTCGCGCGAAAATTCTGGGCAGTAGGAAGTTTGGGCGGGCGAATTGGCCGTTTGCGGTATGCTGGTTGTGTAAGGACGCAGATGTTCGGCGGTCTGTTCAGGCGCATGGCGGGCCGTGAGATAGGAGCCAAGGATGCAATCACAACAAGCGCAGCGTGCTACAACAGAGTCACACCAGCCAGATGCCGTGCATACGCAGTTAGTGCCGCCCGCCACGGCGGCGCAGCAACGTGCCGTCGTCGTGCTGGGCGCGGGGCCGGCGGGCCTGACGGCGGCGTATGAGTTGACACGGCATGGCGTGCCGGTATCCGTGTTAGAGCAAGATCCGCAGTATGTCGGCGGCATCAGCCGCACGGTGGAATATCAGGGGTACCGCTTCGACATCGGCGGCCACCGCTTCTTTTCCAAGAGCCAGGAGATCGAAGATCTGTGGACGGAGATCCTGGGCGATGAGTTGCTCAGTCGACCCCGCTTGTCGCGCATCCTCTATCGCGGCACCTACTTCGCGTATCCCCTGAAAGCTGGCAACGCGCTCTTGGGCTTAGGTCTGGGCGAAACGGTGCGCTGCATGGCGAGCTATCTCCACGCACGGCTGCACCCCGTCAAGGAGCCGCGCTCGCTGGAAGAATGGGTGAGCAATCAATTCGGCCATCGCCTCTTCTCGATCTTCTTCAAAACATATACCGAAAAAGTCTGGGGCATCAGTTCCAGTGAACTTTCCGCCGACTGGGCGGCGCAGCGCATCAAAGGCTTGAACCTGGCGGAAGCGATCAAACATGCCCTCTTGCCGCAACGCCACGCGGGCGGCAAACCAGGCGGCGCGGTGCTGACGACGCTCATCGACGCCTTTCGCTACCCACGCCTGGGGCCGGGGCAGATGTGGGAGCGCGCCCGCGATCTGATCACGGCGCGCGGGCAGCAGGTGCGGCTGGGGCAGGAGGTCGTGCGCCTCCACCACGACGACGCGCGGGTGACGGGTGTGACGGTGCGGGACGTAGCCACAGATCAAACCAAGATCGTGCGCGGCACCGATTTCATCTCCACCCTGCCGATCCGCACACTGGTCGAAGCGTGCGATCCGCCCTTGCCGCCAGCGGTGCGCGCGGCGGCGGCGAGCCTGAAATACCGCGACTACCTGACGGTGGCCGTCATCCTCGACAAAGCCGACGTTTTCCCCGACAACTGGATCTATCTGCACGATCCTGATGTCATCGCCGGGCGCATCCAGAACTTCAAGAATTGGAGTCCGGCGCTGGTCCCCGATCCCCGCACCACCTGCCTGGGGCTGGAATATTTCTGCTTTGCGGGCGACGGCCTGTGGGAAGCCGCTGATGCCGACCTGGTGGCGTTAGCGGGCCGCGAATTGGTCAAGCTGGGTATGTGTCGCGCGGAGGAGATCCTGGGCGGGACGGTGGTGCGCCAGCCGAAAGCATATCCCGTCTATGACGATGACTACAAACAGCACCTGGCCGTCATCCGCGCGCACATCGAACACCATCTGGTCAACTTGCATCTGGTCGGGCGCAACGGCATGCACCACTACAACAACCAGGATCATTCGATGATGACCGCCCTGCTCGCCGCCCACAATATCGCGTTGGGGACGCACTTCGATCCCTGGAACGTCAACACCGAGGCGGAGTATCACGAAGAGGCTGACCATGCCGCCGACGACCGCTCTGGTCGCCAGATGCCCCAGCGCATCAACGTGGCGGCGGGGTAGCGGCCCCTGCCCCAGGGCGATCACAAGAGTCGCCTCTACACCCCATCGGCGGATGGAGAGGGGGAGAGATCGAACACGAAAGCCACGAAAGATTCACGAAGAACTCGAAGAAGGGGCGGATAGGAATCATCGTAGGGCGGCCATGCCTCCAGAGATGCCGCGAGAAACGTTGCTTCCATGCGTATATATGCGCGGGGGTGCCGCACAGTTCCGCGCTTAACAGGAGCGTGCAACTCTTGGCAATTCACCTCAGCCATGTTAAACTGGATGCACAAGCATGATGACAGTGGCACCGGATGCAAGGTAGGACAGACGCATGCAGGCACTCACGGAACTTTGGCAGCGCCATCTGTGGCGCGGGTGGCGGCTGATCGTCGCGTTGATCGTCGCGCTGCTGCTCGTGCTGCTCAGTGTCACCGCCGCGCATGCCGTGCCACTGGCAACCAAGCTGCCGAGCGTCGTCTATACCCAACTGCCATGTGAGCCATTGCAGGCCACGCCTTCTGCCACGGGGACGGAACTGGCCTCGGCGATTCCAGGGACGGGGCTGCGCGTGACGGGGCTGAGCGGCGACGGCCAATGGTACCATGCGCTGTTCCTGGGCGCCATGCCGGTGTGGGTACTCGCCGCCGATGTCGCACCTACGTACCAGACGAATTATAGCGAGGACAATAGCTGCCCCTTCGACAACATCCCGCTGATCGCGGCGCATCCCGTCGGCCATGTCAGCGGCCCCTACGCGCTGCACGTCGCCGGCACGGTGACGCAGTACACGGCGCTGCGCGTGGCACCGGGGGCGGCGGCACAGGCGACGGCGACGCTGTTGCCGGGCGAACGCGCCTTTTTGACCGCATGGGCGGCGGATGCCAACGGCGATGTGTGGTATCTGGCCCATGTGGGCGGCACGCTCGGTTGGGTCTGGGCCTATGCCATCCTCTGCGATGGGCCGGACCCCGCGACAGCGGCGGTCAACGGCGTGCCGGTGTGGACGGCGGCCTCCGGCAAAGGATTGTGGTTCACCGATTACCTGACGCGCCATACCGACATTCACGCGCTGGTCGCGGCGGCGAAGGCGCTGGGCGTGACACATATCTACCCGCGCGTAGCGGAAACGTCCTATGGTTTCTTTGACCAATATTCGCTGGATCATCTGCTGCCTGTGGCGCATGCCGCCGGCATCAAGGTCATCGCCTGGGTGTATCCCTACCTGCGCGACGTGGCGGCGGACCTGATCATGACGCAGCAGGTGGTGAACTATCGCACGCCGGGCGGCGACCGCGCGGACGGCATCATCGCCGATGTCGAGGAACGCACCGACGCCCCCGCCGTCTTCGCCTATGGGCAGGTGTTGCGGCAAATGGTCGGGCCGGACTATCCCCTCATTATCTCCACCTACAGCCCGCACGGTCGCCCCAGCTATCCCTTCCCCGAAGCGGCAGCCAGCTTCAACGTCATCTCGCCGCAGGATTACTGGCATTACCAGCAGGGCAGCATGGACGCCGCCGCGCCCCGCGCGCTGCTGACGCTTTCCGTCATGAGCATCCGTGCGGAACTGGGCGGCAAGGCGTTCCCCATCGAAGAAGACGGCCAGATGTACGACCAGTTCACCTATGGCGAACCGGGTGGCAATGAACCGTCTGCCGCTGAGATCACCAGCGACATGCAGACGGCGAAAGCCTTGGGCTGCATCGGCATCAGCTTCTTCGACTGGCGCACCGCCTCGCCAGATGAACTGGCGGCATATCAGGCGTTCGCGTGGTAAACACCCATTATTCATTGCTGCCTGGCGGCTCAGGTAAATGCGCCCACAACGGCGAAAAAAGGCCAAAAGCGAGGCCACTATCTAACGTGTTGTTGGATAGTGGCCTTGTTGATGCTTCACTACACGAAGCGTGGGGCAGATACGGCGCGACGGGTTGGGTAGGCGGCCAGCGCCAGCCTCAGCACCCGCGCGCGATCAGCCGCGCGTCGGCTTAGTAGCGCGAAGAGCGGCGGCTACCGCCACCCTGCTGCTCGAAGCACTCGCTGCAATAGACGGGGCGGTCGCCGCGTGGCTGGAACGGCACTTGGGTGGCCCGGCCACAGCTGGAGCAGACAACATCATACATCTGCCGCTCGCTGCGCTGGTACGAGCCACCGCCGCCGCCTCCACCACCCGATGCTTTGCGGGCAGCGCGGCATTCGGGGCAGCGCGAAGGCGCGTTGTTGAGGCCACGGCTCGCGTAAAATTCCTGCTCACCCGATGTGAACACGAAATCCTGCCCACAATCCCGGCAGCGAAGGGTTTGGTCTTGGTACAAAAGGGAAAACCGGACTTTCTAGCAGATGCGAGGCATCCGCTTAAGGCACTCCTGAAAAGAAGTATCAGTATCACATGGAGGCATCTGTGCAGGAGTGTCCAACAAGTGAACCTACAAGCCCTACCATCGTATGTCGCACATACTGAGACCATTATACCAGATCAATCTGTAAAAATCAACAAACACACGACGATGCGGAAAAGTAAACATGGGTCGCGCAACGAACCTGACGGTGGCACAGCGGATTGCATACATGCGGATTGCATACAGTATGAAGACCAACATACAAAAGCTGCGCAATCTTCACTCGATCCGCCATTGCCCAGCCTATATGCTTGATCCGGATAGTGGTATCGGACACAGGCCAACCCTTGATCTTCTTCGGCGGCATGAAGTATACTACGTACTAACTGAATCATCAGTAAGCACAGCAAGGGCAGGATAGAGTAGTTATGGACGAACACGCGGCGTTGCGCTCAACTAGCAAGGGTGCTGATCAGGATGGCGCGACGCGCCAGCAGATCTTGCAGGCCGCGCAGGAGCTTTTTCTTGATCGCGGCTACAAGGGCGTCGCCATGCGCGATATCGCCGATGCGGTGCATGTTTCCCAGGCGGCGCTATATTATCACTTTCCCCACGGCAAAGAGGCAGTGCTGTTCGCCGTGATGGATAACATGCTCACGCGCTGGAACGCGCAACTAGAGCAGATTCAATCGCAGGGCGGGCCGCTACGCGGCAAGCTGGAATCTGTCGCGCGGAGCTTCCTCGCCGTGCCTTTTGATCGAATGATGGTGCTGCTGCGCGACATCCACACGCTCTTGCCGGAATCAGCAGAGCGGCAAGCATTACATCAGCGCCTGGCGGATAATCAGCACCACACCGCTGTTCTTTTTCAGGCCGCGATGGATGCTGGTGAGATTCACAGCGATCTGCCGGCGGAGTATCTGGGGCAACTGTTCGGCGGCATGTTGGGTGGCACGATTCGCTATGCCGCCATGCGCAAGACCGAACCGGCTTTGCCCGCCGATGTCGCCGCGACCATCGTCGCCGTGCTGCTCGACGGCATCGCCACGCGCGCGTGATCTTTTTTTGGCTACGTAGCTTACTGATCCATCAGTCAGTCTGAGGAGGACCAATGGTTCGTTTATCGCGTTTTTTGTTGCCGGCCAGCATCCCGATCTTGCTGGTGTTCGGCCTGGTTTTCTTGCAATCACTTGCGAACCTGTATCTGCCGACCTTGCTGGCGGATATCATTGATAACGGGATCGTGAAGGGCGACACAAATTATATCTGGACCACCGGCGGCTTCATGTTGCTGATCGCCGCCGGCGGCACGGTCTGCGCGGTCATCAGCAGCTTCTTCGCGGCGCGCGTGGCCATCGGCTTTGGCAGGAGGGTGCGGGCCAAGCTCTTCGCGCACGTCCAACGCTTCACGCTGCACGAGTTCGACACCGTCGGCACGGCCTCGCTGATCACGCGCACGACCAACGACACGACGCAGGTGCAGCAAGTCCTGGTCATTATGCTGAATATGATGATCAGCGCGCCGTTGATGATCATCGGCGGCATCATCCTGGCGGAACGGCAAGATGCCACGCTGACGTGGGTACTGGCCGGCGTCATCCCGATCCTGCTCGTCGCCATCCTGGTCATCCTGACCCGCGCTGTGCCGCTCTTCGGCGTGATGCAGCGCAAGCTGGATCGCCTGAATCTGATCCTGGATGAAGGGCTGACGGGCGTGCGCGTCATCCGCGCCTTCGACCGCGACGCCCACGAGCAACGCCGCTTCGACCAAGCGAACGAAGATTTGACCGCTACGGCCATCCGCGTCAACCGCGTGGTGGCGGCGATGATGCCGATCATGATGCTGGTGCTGAACTTCGCTTCCATCGCCATCCTCTGGTTCGGCAGCATCCGCATCGACCAGGGCCAGATGCAGATCGGCGCGCTGATCGCCTTCCTACAATATGCCATGCAGATCCTCTTCGCGTTACTGATGCTCTCGATGCTTTTCATCATGCTGCCGCGCGCCCAGGCGTCCGCCACGCGCATCGACGCCGTGCTGCATATCAAGCCGGAGGTTCAAGATGCCAAGCAGGTGCAAACGGCGGAGGCGCAACGGGGCCATGTCGCCTTCCACAACGTCACCTTCCGCTATCCGGGCGCGGAGGAGCCGGCCATCAGCGACATCTCGTTCACGGCGGGGCCAGGCCAGGTGACAGCGATCATCGGCGGCACCGGCTCCGGCAAATCCACCCTCGTCAACCTGATCCCGCGCTTCTATGATATCGAAGGGGGCAGCGTGAGCGTGGACGGCGTGGACGTGCGTGCCATGCCACAGGCACACCTGCGCGCCAAGATCGGCTTCGTGCCGCAGAAAGCGGTCCTCTTCACCGGCTCCATCGCCGCGAACATCCGCTATGGCAACGACACGGCGACCGATGACGAGGTGCGCCACGCGGCGGCAGTCGCGCAGGCCAGCGAATTCATCGACGAGATGCCCCAGGGATATGACTCAATCATCGCGCAGGGTGGCACCAACGTCTCCGGCGGTCAGAAGCAGCGCCTTTCCATCGCTCGCGCGCTGGTGCGTCGCCCAGAGATCTACATCTTTGACGACAGCTTCTCCGCGCTGGATTTCAAGACGGACGCCAGGTTGCGCGCCGCGCTGCGCCCGGAGATCGCCGACGCGACGGTCTTCATCGTGGCCCAGCGCGTCAGCACCGTGATGGACGCCGACCAGATCATCGTGCTGGATGAAGGGCGCATCGCTGGCATCGGCACCCACCGCCAATTACTAGAAAGCAGCCCCGTATATCGTGAGATCGTCTTCTCGCAACTGGCGGCTGAGGAGGTCGCATGAACCCGACACGTAGCACACAACGCCCTGGTGGCCCCATCGGCCCCAGCGGGCCAGGACCAATGGGCCGCATGGGCGGCATGGGCATGCCTGTGCAAAAAGCTAAAGATTTCCGGGGGACGCTCTTTCGCCTGCTCGGCTATTTCAAACCGCAGATGTGGCGCTTGGTGGCCGTCCTGCTGACGGCGATCATCAGCACCGTCTTCACCATCGTCGGCCCGAAGATCTTGGGCCTGGCGACCACCAAACTCTTCGAGGGCGTGGTGGCGAAGTTCCAGCATGTGCCGGGTGCCGCGATTGATTTCACCTACATCGGCGACGTGTTGTTGATCCTGGCGGGCTTGTACCTCATCAGCGCGATCTTCAACTACGTGCAGCAATACATCATGGCCAGCGTGGCGCAAAAGACGGTGTATACGCTGCGCCGCCAGGTGGATGAGAAGCTCGCGCGCCTGCCCTTGCGCTTTTATGACGCGCGCACCCATGGCGAGATCATGAGCCGCGCCGTCAACGACATGGATAACATCAGCAGCACCTTGCAGCAGAGTCTGACGCAGTTGATCATCTCCGTCATCACGCTGGTCGGCGTGGTGGTGATGATGCTGACCATCAGCCCCTTGCTGACGACCGTGGTGCTGATTACCTTCCCGCTGAGCATCTTCGTCACCACCGTCATCGCCAAACGCTCGCAACGCTATTTCAAGGATCAGCAGCGGGCGCTGGGCGAACTCAACGGCCATGTAGAAGAGATGTATAGCGGCCATAAGATCGTCAAAGCCTTTGGCCATGAGCGCCAGGCGGTGGCAACCTTCGATGAACTCAATGCTCACCTCTACAACGCTGGCTGGCGGGCGCAGTTCATTTCGGGGATGATCATGCCGTTGATGAACTTCATCGGCAACATTGGCTTCGTCTTCGTCAGCGTCATCGGCGGCATCATGGTGACGCAGCGCACCATCGCCATCGGCGACGTGCAGGCGTTCATCCAATATGCCCGCCAGTTCACGATGCCGATCACACAGATCGCCAGCTTCACTAATGTCATCCAGTCCACGATGGCTTCCGCCGAGCGCGTCTTCGAGCTGCTGGACGAGCCGGAGGAGTCGCCCGATAACCTGGCGGCACCGGCGATGGTGGCCACGCGTGGCGCAGTGGCGTTCCAGCACGTCGCTTTCGGCTACGCGCCGGATGTGGCGCTGATCGAAGACATGAACATCACCGCCCAGCCGGGGCAGACCATCGCCATCGTCGGCCCGACCGGCGCGGGCAAAACCACGCTGGTCAACCTGCTGATGCGCTTCTACGATGTCACCAGCGGCGCGATCCTGGTAGACGGCGTGGACATCCGCGACATCCAGCGCGGCGAACTGCGCCGGATGTTCGGCATGGTGCTGCAAGACACCTGGCTCTTCAACGGCACGATCCGCGAGAACATCGCCTATGGCCGCGCCGGCGCGACGGAAGAGGAGATCATCCAGGCGGCCAAAGCCGCGCACGCCGATCACTTCATCCGCACGCTCCCCGCGAATTACGACACGGTGCTGAACGAAGAAGCGTCGAATCTCTCGCAAGGGCAAAAGCAATTGCTGACCATCGCCCGCGCGATCCTCGCCAACCCCGCGATCTTGATCCTGGACGAGGCGACGAGCAGCGTGGATACGCGCACGGAGATCGCCATCCAACGCGCGATGTTGGCGCTGATGCAGGGGCGCACGAGCTTCGTCATCGCCCACCGCCTTTCGACCATCCGCGATGCCGACCTGATCCTGGTGATGAACCACGGGCGCATCGTCGAGCAAGGCACGCACACCGAACTACTGGCCGCGAACGGCTTCTACGCCGATCTCTATAACAGCCAGTTCACGGCGATGGCAGCCCAACAGGCGGCAGTGTCCTAAACTGTCATGGGTAAACCTAGCGTGGGTTGATTTAACGATGGTGAGGCAGACAGCGCGCATCGTGGGGCGGACATTCCTGTCCGCCTCCTGGTAAAATCGGTCCCATTCGTATCCCCCTATATCGTACAATCTAAGCAAAAGGTGGCGCATGAAAGAGTTGTTGCAAGAAAAACGTGCAGAGATTTTGCGCCTGGCGGCTGAGTATGGCGCACATAATGTGCGCATATTATTTGCAGATAATTGGTGAAGCTGCACGCTCGTTGTCGGAGGGATTACGCCATCTGTATTCAACGACTTCCTGGCAGCAGATTATTGCTATGCGTAAGATGCATCGCGCCCGTACAACAAACGTAGGACGCTCCCACCTGTCAGCGGGCGAACAGGAATATCCGTCCCACGTCTGCGCTCCCCTCTCCATCGCCGATGGGGAGGGGCCGGGGGTGGGTCCGTCTCGCCGCCCTACCACCCCAGGGTGCGCGCTGCCCAGATGAAGCCGTTATCCAGCACGAGCGCGGCCCCGGCGACCACCACCAGCGCGAAAAACGCCGCCGCAACGCCGTAGGGTGATGCGCGGGTGCGCTTGAAATCTTCTTCTTGCAGCTTGAGATATTGCAACCGGGCCACGTCGTATTGCACGGTCGGCACGTCTTCGGCCAGGGCGGGTTCGGGAGCCAGGCGGTCGAGCCGCACGGCGACTTCGCGTTGCTGCGCTTCCACCTCGTCCAGCCGGGCTTGCCGCCAGCGGCGGGTGCCACGGGCATAGGGGAAGGCGACGGCCAGCAGGTAGAGCAGCACGATGATGGCGAGCGCGGCGGGCGCGAGCGGGGTGAGCTGCCCATAGCGCGTCACCAGCAATGGCTGCGTGAGCGCCGGCACATGGCGGGCAACGGCCAGTAATCCCGCCAAGCCCAGCAGCGTCACAAATGCCAGCACCGGCAATGCACCGCCCAGCGCCACCTGGCGCATCTGGGGCGGGCGGGCGGTACCGCGCGCCAGTTCGCGCCCCAGCATCCCCTGGTAGATCAGCAGCGCGGGCAAGGCCACCAACAGCGGCAGCGCCAGCAAAACGCCGACGGTGCCGGCGAGGATCACCAATGGTACGCCGACCGCATGGCGCAAGATCTCCGCGAGGCCACTGGCACCATAGAGTACGCCACCTGCCTGCAACGTGTGGGCGAAGAGCCAGCCGGCATAGCCGAGCGTCCCCAGGGCAGCCAACAGCCCCAGCGTCGTGGCGATCCAGTGCCAGCCGGTGAGCAGGCCCAAACTGACATGGCTCTCAGCTTCGATCAAGCGCCAGCGCACCGCGCCCATCACAAAGCGCAGCGAGATGCGCCCGGTGATGAGCAGGCTAACAGCATAGGCCCAGACGACGGTGAGCGCACCGGCGGCGAGGGCGAACATGACTGCCGGCGCGCCTAGCCCCAGCACGAAGCTGCTGGCGGCGACGCCGACGACACTGGCAGCGACGAAGCCGCCGATAAAAACCGCCAGGAACGTGAGGAGGCGAAAAAAGATGATGTGCGCTGTACTCATGCTGGCGAAGCCGACCGCCGCGCGCAGATCTTCCAGCGCGGTTCCCAGGCTGAAGACGGCGGGGCCACCGCCGTCGCCGCCCTGCAATCCGCGCCGCCAGGCCGTGAGAGCTTCGGCGTAAAGTCGGGTGCGGAAGCGCCACAGCGGGGCGACGCGCATGGATGCGCCACCAGTGGCGCGGGGGGTGGGCGCGGGCAATTCCCAATCGCTTTCCACCAGAGGCCGCGCCGAAGCGGCTTCTTGCTGCAAGCGGCTCACGCGCCGGGTGGCGGCCACCGCGCGCTGCCGATACACCGGCATGGCAGCGACCTCGGCGAAGCGCCCCTCCGCCAGGCCGGCCCATGCCAGCGCCGCCAGTTCGGTAAACGCTTCCACCGCCTCGTGCATCTGCCGCCCTTTGGCGCGGGCCAGGCCCGTGGCGTGCAGCCGTGCTGGCAGATCCAGCAATTGCTCTGTCAGCACATTCAGTTCGCTCTGGGCCTGCTGAACGGCTTCGGCTTGTCGGCGGGCGCGCAACCCGCCGGTTGTGCCAATCGGCTGTGAAAGCCGCGCGCTGGGCTGCGACAGGCGCGGGTACGAAGTGCTGGTCGGCTGTGACCCCGGCCCCAACGGTCCGCCCGGCGGCAGCAGACTATCTTGATTCATGGGATGATGTCCTCGGCGCGTAATCTTGGATAATACCAGGTGGCAACGGGGATGCGCGCTCGCCTCATTCTAGCAGCCCATCCGCCACGGCGTCTAGCACCATCCCCCTGATGGTGAGCAGAGACCGTTTTCCGCGCCAGAAGGGGACATTCGCCCCTACTGAACCGCCGGTTCCCTACGGTATGCTGTCTGTGCCAGCGATAATCAGTAATCACGGAGGTGCCTGGATGAGTTTTTTTACAGCGCTCGACATCAGCGGATCGGGCCTGACGGCGCAGCAGACGCGCATGGACACGATCGCCGACAACATCGCCAACGTCAACACCACGCAGACGGCGGCAGGCGGGCCATATCAGCGCGAAGAGGCGGTGTTCATGCCCATCGCGGTCACACCCCCCCTTGGCGCGCCGCCCGCGCCCCCGGTGCCGCTGCCGGGCGGCGGCATCTCGCAGCCGGTGACGAACGGCGTCATGGTCTCGTCCATCGCCATTGACCGTTCGGCGGGCCGCCTCGTCTACGATCCGACCAATCCCCAGGCGAATAAGCAGGGGTATGTCGCCTATCCCAATGTCAACCTCGTCACCGAAGTCTCGGATATGATGGGCGCGACGCGCGCCTATCAGGCGAACGTCACCGCGCTGAACGCCGTCAAGACGATGGCCGTCAACGCGCTGGACATCGGCAAGGGTGCCTGATAATTCAGCGCATACCTCATTTCATCGCTAGGAAAGGATGCCAACCAACCATGACACCGATTATCCCTACCTCAATCGGCCTCGCGCCGGTGCAGGCACCGGCCATCCCGGCGGATGGCTTCGTCGGCGCGGCGCAGAGCGCGCCGACCGTCGGCGCGGGCCAGACGTTCCAGAACTTCGGCGATCTGCTGGGCCAGGCGCTCGATGCCGTGAACGGCACCCAGGCCCAGGCCGACGCCGCCGCCACGCAACTCGTCAGCGGGCAATCCACCGACATCCATACCGTGATGATCGACATGCAACAGGCCAAGACGACCTTCGACCTGGCCGTGCAGGTCCGCAACAAAGCGCTGGATGCCTATAACGAACTGATGCACACCCAATTCTAAGCCGAGGAGCGCCTTCCTATGCCGACTGGACCCACCGCCCTGCTGGAACGCGCCCGCGCGACCTGGGGGCGCATCTCACGGTCGCAGCGCATCGCGCTGGTCGCGGGCGTCGCCGTCTCGCTGGGCCTGGTGATCGCCTTCATCGTGTGGTCGCAAGGGACGACGTATGGCGTGCTGTTCAGCAATTTGCAGACGCAAGATGCTTCGGCCATCGTCACGCAGTTGAAAGCGAATAAGATCCCCTACCAGCTCGCCAGTAATGGCACGGTGATCGAAGTGCCGACAGCGATGGTGGATGCGACGCGCCTGATGTTGGCCGGTGACGGCCTACCCAACCAGGGGACCGTCGGCTTCGAGATCTTCGACAAGCAGAATCCTCTGGGCATGACAGACTTCATGCAACAACTCGACTATCAGCGCGGGCTGGAAGGCGAGCTGACACGCACCATCGAGCAGATCAACGGCGTCAGTGCCGCCTGGGTGAATATCGTCCTGCCACAGAGTTCGCTCTATACCTCGTCGCAGCAAGATCCGACCGCCTCCATCGTCCTGCGGCTGGCACCGGGGGCGACGCTTGATCCCGGCCAGGTGAAAGCGATCATGCACCTCACCGCCAGCGCCGTGCAGGGCTTGAAACCGGCGGATGTGACCGTGGTGGATACCGACGGCAACAACCTTTCCGACGCCGTGAACAATAATGCGCTGACGAACGGCGTCACCGCCGCGACCTACGGCACCGCGCTGGATGTGGAACATGCCTATGAGCAGGGCTTGAGCCAGCAGGCGATGAGCATGCTGAACGACGTGCTGGGGCCGGGCAAGGCCGTCGTGCGCGTGAATGCTGACCTGAACTGGGACCAATTGCAGCAAGACAGCACGACCTACACGCCGGGGCAGAATCCCGTCGGCAGCCAAACGACCAACACGATCAACTCGAACGGCTCCGGCACGAGCGCCGGCGGCATCCCCGGCACAGGCAGCAATCTGGTGCCGACGCCCACCGCGACCGCCGGCACCGGCGGCACCACGTATAACCAGAGCCAGAGCAGCACACAGTATGACGTGTCGCAGACGGTCGCGCACCTGACGCGCGCCCCCGGCTCCGTGCAGCGCCTGACGGTCGCCGTCTTTCTGGACGGCTCGTACCCCGCCGCAACCGTGACGCAGATCCAGGCCGCCGTGGCGAACGCCATCGGGCTGAACGCCGCACGTGGCGATCAGATCACCGTCAATGCTATCGCCTTCAACCACAGCACAGATCAGGCGGCACAAAACGCCTTGCAGGCCCAGCAGCAACAGAGCCAACTGGACGCCTGGGCGCGCAGCCTGGCGCTGGCACTAGCGGCAGCGGCACTGCTCTTTTTCGCCTGGCAGGCCACCCGGCGGCGTGAGGCGCGGGCGCTGGCTTCCACCGTCGCGCTGGTCAACGAAGTGCAACAGGTGGTCGGGCCGGATGGCACGCCGACCATCACGATCACCGCGCCGACCCCAGGCACGGAGACGCCGCTGCTGATGACCGGCCAGGATAACGCCGATAGCCTGCTGGCTATCGCGCGCCAGCGCCAGATGAACGAATTCGAGCAGGCGCGTACCAGCGAGATGCGCAAAGGGCTGATGGAGATGGCCAAACAGCATCCTGAGATGCTCGCCAATGTGATTCAAGGATGGTTTGACGAGGGATGAAGACAGGCAAAGATCTGGCAATCGTTCCGACGCGCGATCCCGCCACGAAGCCGCCCAACGGCAAAGAGAAGGCCGCTCTTTTGTTGGCAACGATTGGGCCGGAACTTTCCGCCGACGTACTGAAGCAGCTTTCCAGCACGCTCATCGAGCGCGTGATCGCGGAGATGATGGCGCTGCGCAAGTTCGACACCGCGACGGTCATCGAAGTGTTGGAGGAAAGCTTGATTCGGTCCGGCGCGGCGGCCTTCACCGGCGGCGGCATGGATGTGGCCCGCGATATCCTCACGCGCACCCTGGGCCAGCAGGCGGCAGAAGACATCATCAAGCGGCTGAGCGCGCAGGGCGCGAACCTGCCGTTTCAATTCCTACGCGATATCGACCGCAACCAGTTCGCCGATTTCTTGGCGGGAGAGCATCCCCAGACGGTGGCGCTGATCTTGTCGCGCATCTTGCCCGACATGACGGCAAATATGCTGCAACGCCTGGACCCCGCCCTGCGTGCGGAAGTGACTTTGCGCATCGCCACCATCGAAAACACGCCGCTGGAGGTCGTCCGGGAAGTCGAGGCGCTGATCAAAGATCGCCTTTCCGGCGCGGTGCAACGCAGCAGCAGCGCGGGCGGCGTCGATTTTCTGGTGCAGGTGCTTTCGCGCACTGATCGCCAGACCGAGCGTGCCTTGCTCGAACACCTGGATGCCACCGTCCCGGATGTCGCCGACCAGATCCGCGCCAAAATGTTCCTCTTCGAGGATATCGCCAAGCTCGACGACCGCACCATCCAGCGCATTATCCGCGAACTGGATCTGAAGGAACTGGCGAAGGCGCTCAAGATCACACGTGACGATATGCGCGCGGCGATCTACCGCAATATGTCGTCGCGCGCCGCAGAGATGTTGCAAGACGAACTGGAGACGATGGGGCCGGTGCGCTCCGATCAGGTCAGCCGGGCGCAACGCAATATCGTCGGCGTGGTGCGCCGCCTGGAAGAACAGGAAGAGATCGTCATCAATCGTGGTGGCGAGAGCGAGGTCGTGTAGAGCAATCGAACACGAAGGCCACGAAAGCTCCACGAAAGCCACGAAAAAGGACGAAGAGGGAAACCAATCATGGCTCATCGGGTGTCGCGGGCGGGGTGGGTGCAGCACGGGCGTGTGCGCACCGCCGCCGCCGAGCTGCCGCAGTTGGAAGATCTGCCGCCGCCGGAAGAGGATCTGGCGGGGGGCGAGTTCATGCCGGAGGAGGTGCATGCGCGGCTGGCAGCGGTGGAACATGAGGCGCATGCGCGCATCGCCGCCGCCCAGGCCCAGGCCGAAGCGCGCATCGCCGAGGCGCTGGCGGAGGCGGAACGCTGGCGGCAACACGCCCTGGCGACGGAAGCCGACGCCGCGCAACGCGGCTTCAACGCCGGCTATGCCGACGGCGCACAGCAGGGCCGCGCCGAGGCCGAGGCTGCCGTGCGCGCCGAGAATCGCGCCCTGGTGGCACAGCTCACCGCGCTGGCGAAACACGCGCGAACCGACCTCCGCGCCGGCATCCGGGCCGCGCAGGCGGGGCTGGCAGACCTGAGCCTGGCCGTCGCTCGCGCCGTCATCGCCGAGGCTGTGCGGATCGAGCCGGATCTGCTGGCGCGGCGCATCAACCGGCTGCTGGAAGAGGTGGGCGATGCCACGACGGCGGTAGTCCGGGTCGGCCCTGCCGACTTCGCCGCGCTGCAACCGCTGTGGCCGCTGGCGACGCGCGCCCGGCGCAACGGCGAGCGCGGCCCACGCATCGTCGCCGATGACACGCTCGCCCCCGGCGACTGCATCATCGAAGGTCACACGCGCTATTTCGATGCCCGTCTGACTCCCCTTTTCGCCGTGGTCCAAGAGACTTTCGCCGCCCTGCCGGCACCACCTCGCCATGGTGGCAACGATGCAGAGGATGAGCTGGTGGCGTGAAACCAAGGTGCGCGAACACGAAGGCCACGAAAGGTTCACGAAAAGCACGAAAGAAAGGACGGAACACGTGATGACACCAGATCTTGCGCGAAGCATCACGCAATGGATTGCATATATCCAACTGCACTTCGCGCCTTCTCGCGCCTATTTCGTGTCATTTCGCGTTCCGCCCATTTTCAAAACCTTCGTGGCTTTCGTGAGCCTTTCGTGGCTTTCGTGTTCGCCCGTCTTTTCCCATTGGAGAAACTGATAATGTTCGATTTTACCGCCTATCATGCCGCTTTGGCACGGGTGCGCGTGTTGGAGCCGCAGGGCGTGGTAACGCGCGCCGTTGGGTTGGCCGTCGAGGTGCAGGGCGTGCAGGCCAGCATCGGCGATCTCTGTGCCATTCAGCCGCGCGGGGGCGGCGACGAGATTCTGGTGGAGGTGGTCGGCTTCCGTGACGACGCCCTGCTGCTGATGCCCTTCGCCGAGTTGCGCGGGGTCGATCCAGGTAGCCGCGTGCGGCGCGTGCCACAGCCACCCCTGGTGCCGGTGGGGCCGGGACTGCTGGGGCGCGTCATCGATGCGCTGGGCCAGCCGCTCGACGGCCAGGGGCCGTTGCGCGATGTGCAATGGGTGCCGCTGCGCGCCGCGCCGCCCCCCGCGCTGAATCGCCCCCCCATCAGCGATCCCTTTGTCACCGGGGTGCGCGCCATCGACGGTGTGCTGACCTGCGGCGTGGGCCAGCGCATGGGCATCTTCGCCGGCAGCGGCGTGGGCAAATCGACCCTGCTGGGGATGATCGCGCGGGGCGGCAACGCGGACTACAACGTCATCGGGTTGGTGGGCGAGCGCGGACGCGAGGTGCAAGAATTCATCACCCAGCAATTGGGGCCGACGGGGATGCAGCGGTCGGTCGTGGTCGTGGCGACCTCCGATCAGCCGGCATTGCTGCGCCTGAAGGCGGCCTGGCTGGCGACCGCCATCGCCGAGGAATTGCGCGTAGCAAATAGCCACGTCTTGCTGCTGCTGGATTCAGTGACGCGCGTGGCGATGGCCCAGCGCGAGATCGGCCTGGCGGTGGGCGAACCGCCCGCGCTACGCGGCTACACACCCTCCGTCTTCGCGCTGTTGCCGCGCTTGCTGGAACGCAGCGGCACGGCGGCGCAGGGGGCGATCACCGCGTTCTATACCGTGCTGGTGGAAGGCGACGACATGAATGAGCCGGTTGCCGACACGGTGCGCGGCGTGCTGGACGGCCATATCGTCCTCAGCCGGCGGCTGGCGGCGGAAAACCTGTATCCCGCCATTGACATCGCCCACAGCCTCAGCCGCGTGATGTCCGCCATCACCGCGCCGGCACACCAGGCGGCGGCGGCGCGGCTACGCGACGCGCTGGCAACCTACGACCACCACCACGACCTGATCGCCATCGGTGCCTACGTCCCCGGCTCCAATCCCGCCATCGACGCCGCCCTGGCGCTGCATCCCAAAATCCAAGCGTTTCGCCGCCAGGATCAGGCCCAATTAGAGCCGTTTGACCATACTGTTCACGCGCTGGATGAGGCAACATGGTAAATAGATAGTGCAGCGCGAACGGCGGACAGGCATGTCCGCCCCACGAGAGAATCTGGAGGACAGACATTCCTGTCTGTCAATCACCCGGAGGACAGACATTCCTGTCTGTCACGTTCACCCGGAGGACAGACATTCCTGTCTGTCACGCTCACCCGGAGGACAGACATTCCTGTCTGTCATACCAGAAGGAGTGGCGGCATGCCCCAGGCGTTTCACTTGCAGGCGGCGCTGGACCAGCGCCAGCGGCGCGAAGAGCAGCGCCAGCACGATCTGGCCCAGGCGGAGGCGCGCTTGGCCGAGGCACGGACGGCAGCGGCATTGGCCGAAGCACGGCGCGCGGCGGCATTGGCCGAACTCAGCACCGCCCAACGCGCGGCCAACGTCGATAGCTATGCGCTGCAAGCGGCGCTCACGCGACTGGCGCGCTCAGAGGGAGCCGTGGCGCAGGCGCGGCACGCGACAGCAGGGGCGGAAGATAGTGTCACCGCTGCGCGCTCCGCGCTCATCACCGCCAGCCAGGGCCGCCTGACCTTGGAGCGCCTGCGCGAAGCATTGCACGCCGCTGCCCAGGCCGCTGCCGCCCGCACCGAAGCCGCCCATCTGGGCGAGATGGCCCTCCTGCGCTGGCACGCGCGCCAGCAAACCAGCAAGGAGGAAATGCGATGAACGCATGGCGGGGCCGCCCGGCGGATGCAATCCAGCCGTACAAATGCAAGGAGGACACCCCACATGAGCATTCCCGGTTTATTCGATGCCACGATGGCGCGGCTGAGTTACGGGCTGGATGGCCTGTCGCAGCGCCAGACGCTCATCGCCGATAACGTCGCCAATGTCGATACGCCCGGCTACCTGACGCACGATATCCCCTTCGAGCAATCGTTGCAAGACGCCATGCAGCAAGGGGCGAATATCCCCGGCGCGAGCGGGCTACCGGCGGCCCTGCCAGGCGCGATCACGCGCAATGATCTGCGCGTGCGCAACGACGGCAACAACGTGGATATCGACCAGCAAATGACGGAGATGGCGCAAACCTCCGTCACATACCAGGCGGCAGCACAACTGATCTCGTCCAAGTTCGCCATGCTCGCCTCGGCCATCGCGCCGATCAGCTAGCAGGTGGAAAGGAGGGTTAAGGACGGGAATAGGACGGGAATAGGACGAATCACGAAGGGCGCGAAGAGAACGAAGGACACGAAGGGCATGATACCCTGATCCGTAAAGGTTCTGGAGGGCAGACATTCCTATCTGTCTCTACGCTCCCCCGGAGGACCGCCATTCTCCATAAACCCGGAGGACAGACATTCCTGTCTGTCCGGCCCCACTGACTACAATCTTTCCCCAAAAGGGGTATCAGAGAAATTAAGATGTGGCAAGGATGGTCACAACATGACGAATAGGATACCGGCCATGGCAGGTGGCGGGGATGGCACGGGCGCACAGGACGTGCCGCGCGCGGGGAACGCGCCGCCCGGCGGCGTAGCGCCCTTCCTGGCGCTGCTGGCCGCGCTGGGCGATCCCGCGTCGCCGGAGGCAACAGCCAGCACGCTAGCGGGAATGGCACCTGCTGAGACGAGGAGGGATGGTCCTCCGTCCGCCACAGGGCCAGGCACACAGAGTACAGCTCGCATGCGGCGACAACGTGGGGATGACAAGCATGCGCAACAGGGTATTGAACACGGCTTGCCCGTGTTGCCGGGCTGGCCACCGCCCGCGCCGATCATGATGGCAACGCCGCCCGCGCTGACTCAGCATGGCCCCGGCGATGCGCCACCGCCCAAAGGCCAGGGCCGGGTGACGGCGCATCCAATCCTGGGGTCGTCCGCCAACCTCACCGCAACGTTGCCGTTCGTCGGTAGCGACAGCCACCCGGCGCAGCAGGATCACCTTTCGGCATTCGCTGGTGCTTATGGGCAAGCCGCACCGGATGTTGCCGCCGGTGATCTGCCGCCCGGTGATGTCGCGGCGACACCTGCCAACCTGGTTCTGGCAGCTACAAATCCCACGCAAGGAAGTGGCATTGCCAACCAACCAGCGCCGCTTGTAGGCGCGACGGACCAGGGGCATGCCCTGCTGGCACAGGTAGCTGCTTTGGCAACCATGCCAAGCGCCGCCAGCACAGCGCGCCGCACAAGCGAGCCAGCCGGCACGATCTCACGTCCCGTACCAGCGACCACCGCCGCCGCTATCGATCCATTTTTAGCCGACAGCACCGTCGCCGCGCATATCACACCGGCTAGTGCGCCACGCGCCGACGCCATACTTGCGCTGCCAGTGCCAGCAGAACCGATAGGCACAGGGACTCACGCATCGTCAACGCTGGACGCATCAACACAAGTGGCGCAGGGGATGCCGGAGGCCGTGGCAGCGGCGGGTGACTTCGGGGCGGTCGCGCCACGCCGCACCAGCGCGCGGACGACGGACGCGAGCATGCCCATCTTCGCCGCGCCGGGAACCGGCATGGTCGCCGGGCGCATGCAGCTTGCGGGCAGCAACGCCGCCAGCGTTCATCCCGCTGTAGCGACGGCCACACAGCGCATCGTCGCGGAGGCGCGTTTGTTGCAGAACGGCGCGGCAACCGAGATGCGGCTGCGGCTTCGTCCGCCGGACCTGGGCGACGTGCAAGTAGTGCTGCGGCGTGACCATGCCGGCGACCTGGCGGTACACCTGATCCCGGCGACACGCGAGGCCGCCGCCGCGCTGGATGCCCATCTGCATCACCTGCGCGACGCGCTGGACGCCCAGAGTGCGAATCACCACGCCGAGGTGACGCTGCGCCGCTTCGACGACGCGCCCTCACACCAACACCAGGGCCGCCAGCAAACGGCCACCGGCGACGACGCCACGGACGAAACGCTTGCCACCACGCCATCCAACCCAGCCGTCTCGGCGACGCCAGGACGCACGCGCCTCGCCCGCTCCGCCCTCGATTACGATGCCTGAGCTATATGAAAGGCGATCAATGTCCCGCTTATCATTGTACGGACGCATGTATCGCGCGCCCCTCAGCGGCGAACAGGCATGGCCGCCACACGATCACCCGGAGGACAGACATTCCTGTCTGTCACCTGGCGAACAGGCATGGCCGCCACACGTTTTGTCACCCCCTCTCCATCCGCAGATGGGGTGTAGGGGCGACCCTTGTGGTCGCCCTGGGGGTGGGGCCACAATCACGACACGGAGGTTATTAACCATGACAGCACCCATCGGGGCGAACCAGGGAGCGCCCACGACGACCACCAGCGCCGGATCGAGTACAGCATTTCCTACCAACCAGCTTGGGGAGCAAGCATTCCTGCAACTGCTCATCGCCGAACTGAAAAACCAAGATCCCAACCAGCCGATGGACGGTAGCCAGATGATCACCCAACTGGCGCAACTCAACCAGACACAGGCGACGATGGAGGCCGCGACGTATCAACAGCAAGGGTTCGCCAGTTCGCTCATCGGCAAAAGCGTCACCGGCACGGCGCACGGCAAGCCGCTCACCGGCACTGTCGCCGGCTTCAACGTCGTCGGCAACCAGGTGTTGCTGAACGTCAACGGCCAGGGCATGGACGTTACCACCGTCACCCAGGTCGGCACCGGCGTTCCCACCAGCGGCACTCCCACTACTTCATAGCAGTGGAAATCAGTGTCGCGGTACGGGCGCGATTGATCGCCCCCATCCGTAGCCCAATCGCGCCCATCCGTAGCAAAATCGTAGCAGAATTCAGGAGGTCAAGGATGATCGGGTCACTTTTCACGGCCATCACCGGCTTGCAGGCGTTCCAGACCGAATTGAACGTCGAGGCCAACAACATCGCCAACGCCAACACCGTCGGCTTCAAAGCCGGGCAATCCACCTTCGAGACGATGGTGAGCCAGACCTTGCGCGGCGCGTCGGCTCCCACCGCCACGCTGGGCGGCGCGGACCCCAAGCAGATCGGCCTGGGCGTGCAGGTTACGACCGTCGTGCCGCAGTTCACCCAGGGCAGCGCCGAAACGACCGGCAACCCCACGGATCTGATGATTCAGGGCAACGGCCTCTTCGTCGTCAACAGCAATGGGTCCATCGCGTATTCGCGCGCCGGTGCCTTCGGGCGCGACGCCAATGGGAATCTCGTGCTGCCCTCGACTGGCGGCCTGGTGATGGGCTTTCCCGCGCAAGGCACGCCGCCGGTGGTCAACACCAGCGCGCCCATCGTGCCGCTCAATATCCCCAGCTCGTATGCCAGCTTCAACATCGGCGCGGACGGCACGATCACCGGCGTCAATAGCACCGGCACGCCGACGGTGCTGGGCCAGGTGGCGCTGGTGACGTTCCCGAATCCTTCCGGCCTGCAAATGGGAGCGAACAACCTCTATTCCGCGACGCTCAACAGCGGCACGCCGAATACCACGCCCGCCACGCTGCCGACCTTTTCCGGCACCAGCGCGGCCAACGCCACGGCGATCCCGGCCAGCACCAGCGCCCAGGCGACCGTGCCATCAATGGCGGTGCCGGCGGGCGTCACGACGCTGCCCACCAACGCCACGGTGTATGGCACCTTCACCGGCACCGGACCCGTCACCAGCCTCAGCATCCAATTCGACACGACCGCGACGGGGACGATCACCAACGGGCGCGTTGCGCTCAACGGCGCGGCGTATACCACGACGGGCGTCACCACCACCGCCGGCCCGCCCGGCACCATCGTCTATGCCGGTCTCACCATCACGCTGCCCACCGCGCTCAGCGCGGCAGATCAGGTGAGTAAGACGGGCTATGCGATCAACCTGGGTACGTCGGGCGGCGTCGCCAGCGTCCCCGGCACGAACGGTCTGGGGACGATCATCCCCGGCGCGCGGGAGATGTCTAACGTCGATCTCAGCCGTGAATTCTCGGACATGATCGTCGCGGAGCGCGGCTTCGAGGCCAATTCCAAAGTCATCACCACGGCGGATAGCGTGCTGACGACCCTGGTGAACATGAAGAGCCAGGCATAGGGCGCTAGGGCAGGAACGTGATCTCCTCGCCTAGCCCCTGCTGGCGGGCGAGATCATAGATGCGCGCGGCGACCGCGACATCTTCCAGCCCGATGCCAATGGATTTGAAGAGGGTGATCTCGTCGGCATTCTGGCGACCGGGAATAGTGCCGGCGACGACATCGCGCAGTTCGCGCACGCGCTCCCAGTCCAGCGCGCCCTCTTGCACGGGAATGATCAGGTCGCCCGCCTCGATCTGCGCCTGCTCGACCGAATCGGCGACGATCAGGCCGGCGCGCAGCACCGTATTCGTGTCCACTTCGCGCCGGTTGGCCCAGTTCGCGCCCATCGCATTCACGTGCGCGCCGGTGGCCAGCCAGTCGCCCTGCACCACCGGCTCGCGCGCGGACGTCGCCGTCGCCACGATATCCGCCGCGCGCACGGCATCCTCTGCAGAGTCCGCTGCCGCCACCGGCACGCCTGCCTGCTGCGTCATCCGCGCGCAAAACGCTTCTAGCTTGGCGGGATCGCGGCTCCAGACGCGGACGCTGCGCAGCGGGCGGGCGGCGGCGATAGCGGCGATCTGCGTTTCCGCTTGGCCACCGGCCCCGATCAGTCCCAGCGTGTGGGCGTCCTGCCGGGCCAGGTATTTCGTCGCCAGGCCCGACGCCGCGCCGGTTCGCATCCGTCCCAGCCAATCGGCCTCCATCAGCGCCAGCAGCTCGCCAGTGGAGGCGCGATAGAGGTTGACGACGAAGCGCACGCCGCCCGGAAACGTGGTGTAAGCCTTGAAGCCGAGCGCGTCTAGCGCCGGCACCGCCGCCGGCAAGACATGCTGCACGCCACTCTGCGGGCGCAGCACGATGCGCTGGCGCGGAATATTCTGCGCCGCACCCGCCGCCCAGTCACGAAAGGCGACATCCAGCGCGTCAATCGCCACCGGCATCGTCAACACCCGCCGCACATCATCTTCGCGTAGGATCAGCGCCATGATATCAGTCTCCTTGCTCGTTCAGCGGTCCTATGAATGAGCATATCCGGTGTACAAACGCACCAATCACGGCGTCGTGCGCGCCGCATCACCGCCGTCGCCCCGCGTGGGTCGCGCGCGGCCTCGCACCAGCGGCAGCGCCGGGCTGTCCGACGGGCTAGTCGTCGGGCGGGAAACGGCATCGGCCTCCACCGTCGCGCCGTTGGCACTCGCCGCGCGCAGCGGTGGCGGCGCGGGATGCAGCCGGTCGAAGGGCCACGGTGTGCCGACGCGCCGCATGAAGGCGAAGTAGAAGATTACCACGCCGATGAAGGTGAAGATCGCCGTCCACTGCGCCTGCTTCAGCGAGTCGTTGCCGAGGAAGGAGACGAAGACGTTCGACCGGGCGAAGAAGACAATGAACTGGCCGATGGAATAGAACGCGACATACAGGCAGAAGAACGCGCCGGTGCCGATGCGTTTGGGCAGAAACAGGCGCAGGGGGTAAAGGATCGCCAGGGCGATGAGGTTGATGATCATCTCATATGCCGCCGCCGGCTGGTATGGGACGCCGCGTTCCGCGATGAACGAGCCGGGGTTCAGGTAGACCGTGGACCACGGCAACACGTGGGGATCGCTGACATAGCCGAGGCAGGGCGAGTTCGGGCAGACGTTGCCGGGGATGAACGGGTGGCCGGTGGGATAGCCCACGATATCACCATTCACCAGATTGCCGAAGCGCCCGAACATCTGGCCGACGGCGGCGAACATCGCGCCCATGTCGAAGGCCAGCCAGGGCGACAGTCCTGCGCGCCACGCCAGATAGGCGGCAGTTGGTGCGCCCAGGAAGATCGCGCCGAAGAAGGCCATGCCACCTTTCCATACCGCGATGATATTGATCGGCTCTTTCAGATAGTGCGCCACTAGATCCGGCTGCTGGATGACGAAGTAGAGGCGTCCGCCGACGAGGCCAGCGATGGCCGCGCCCAGGAAAATGTTCCAGACGTGGTCGCGTGAAACGCCCAGGCTGTCGGCATAGCGCAACGTCGCCCACAGCGCGACGGCGATCGCCAGCACATAGGCCAGCCCGTACCAGTGGATCGCCAGGTTGCCGATCTGCACGGCGATGGGGTCGAGGTTGATGACGATATACGCCAGCGCCTGCTGGGGCGCGTTCAACGCGGCAAGCATGAAAAATATACTCCTACCTGTTAGTCCTGCGGTTCATCTCATTATAGCGCGTCGCGCCAGTCCCCGGTGGCCGCTAACGCTAGGATATTCGTCCTGGTGGTGATAATTGGCTGAGTTTCCCACCAATTGACGCTTGCACTGAGCCAATGGGTGTGCTATACTGGTTGCGGAGAGATGTCCGAGAGGTTTAAGGAGCCGCTCTCGAAAAGCGGTATACTGCAAGGTATCGCGGGTTCGAATCCCGCTCTCTCCGCCAGATGACCCACAGGGGCCGCGCTGCGAAGTGGCGGCCCTTTCGTCATCACCGTGGAGGAGTCCCATAGCGGCCTAGTGGGCGCGACTGGAAATCGCGTGTGTGATGAGCACCGTGGGTTCGAATCCCACCTCCTCCGCCAAAACAGCCCTGATCTTGCTGAAGATCAGGGCTTATTTATTGCTAGTGGATCGCCCCTAGCACCTGCGCCAGCAGCACTGCGTTGAGCGCCAGGATGACGGCTCCGCAGGCGAGGCCGATGACCGTCGTGCGGCGCTGGTTGACCATCGCGCCCATCACGTCGCGCCGCGCCGTGAAGTAGAGCAGCGTGGCGATGGGCGCGACCAGCGCGAAGCTGAGGATCACCTGAGTGAAGATGATTACCTGGGTCGGATTGATGTTGAGGGCGATGATCAGCAGCGCGGGGGCCATCGTCAGCACGCGCCGCAGCCAGACGGGGATCGACCAGCCTAAAAAGCCGCGCATAATCACCTGGCCCGCCAACGTGCCGACCGTCGAAGACGACAGCCCCGACGCCAGCAACGAGACGCCGAAGATGATGCTGGCCGCGCTGCCCAGCAGCGGCGTGAGCGTGTGGAAGGCCACCGTCAGGTCCGCGACATCCGCGCGCCCGTGGGCGTGAAAGACGGCGGCGGCCATGAACATCATCGCGCCGTTGACGAGGCCGGCCAGCGTCATGGCGATGACGATGTCGATGCGCTCCATCGCGAAGATGCGCATGCGGTCGCGGGGGGTGCGCGCTGGCACGCGCCCTTGCACCAGCGCGGAGTGCAGATAGAGGACGTGGGGCATGATCGTCGCGCCCAGGATACCCACCGCCAGGAAGAGGCTGCTGCCGCTGAGCGCCGGCACGACGGCATGGTACGCGATCTGCCCAGCATTGGGGTGCGAGAGAATGGTTTCGAGCAGGTATGCGCCGGCGATGACGCCGACCAGCGCCGTGATGACGATCTCCAGCGTGCGGAAGCCGTGTTGCTGCAAGCCGAGGATGGCGAAGGTGATCACGCCCGTCAGCAGCGCCGCTGGCAAGAGCGGGATGTGAAACAGCAGATAAAGACCCAGCGCCGCACCGGTGAATTCCGCCACGTCCGTTGCCATCGCGGCGACCTCCGAGACGATCCACAGACCGAGGTTCATGCGTGGCGACAGGTGTTGGTGGCAGAGCGCGGGCAAATTGTTATCCGTGGCGATGCCCAGTTTGGCCGAAAGCATTTGTAGGAAGGCCGCCATCAGGTTCGCGGCAGTGATGACCCATAATAATTCATAGCCGAACTGCGCCCCGCCCTGGATGTTCGTGGCGAAATTGCCGGGATCGATATACGCGACGCAGGCGATGAAGGCCGGGCCCAGGAAGGGCAACACCCGCGCCAGCCCCGTGCGGTGGCCATCCAGCGACGCCCGTGCCGCGCGCACCATGCCGGCATCGCCGCGCCGCGCCGCTTCCGGCGGCAAGCCCTCGCTATCAACGATGCGGATATCACTCCCAGCCATAAACAACCATCCCATCCAACCTGCAAGCACTATGCTTCTGTGTTTTTGTATGTGCAGCATCATCCCAATGGATGACATCCATCTGCTTTGCCAACGCGCCAGCACGCCATACCACGGCGGCAATGGCGTGGGATCGAGATGGCTCAGTGGGGCGTGTCGGGATCGGGCGCGGCGATGCTGAGCAGGCTGGCGACCTGGAAGCTGATCGCGTGTGGCGTGTCATCATCGCCCACCACGCGCACATGCAGCGGCCCGTCGAACGGTTCGCGCCCCAGCAGGACGATCCGCGCGCCCGGCACCAGGCCCAGGCCGGCCAGGTAGCGCAGCAGATCCGTCGCCTGGGTCAGCACCCGCGCGATGACCAGCGCCCGCGCGGCATCCGGCGCGCACTGGCTCAGCGGTAGCGCCACCATTTCCGGCAACAAGCCCTCCTTCGAGGGAATCGGATCGCCGTGAGGATCCACCGTCGGCCCGCCCAGGATGCTGTCGATGCGATCCTCGAACTCCTCGGAGATCGCGTGTTCCAGCGCGTCGGCCTGCTCGTGGACCTCGTCCCAGCCGAAGCCGACCACCAGCGTCAGATACAGTTCCAGCAGGCGGTGATGGCGCACGATCTCCAGCGCCAGGCGTTCGCCCGTCGCCGTCAGATCGACGCCATAATAGGGACGGTGGTTGACCAGGCCGTCATCGGCCAGCTTCTTGATCATGCCGGTGACGGAGCCGGGAGCCACCCCCAGCGCGCCCGCCAGCGCGGTCGTCGTCACGCGCGCCGACGTCTCGCCGGCCCGTTGCGCGGCTTCGTGCAACTGATAGATCGCCTTCAGGTAGTCCTCGACGGCCTCGCTGAGATTCAATTGTTGGCGCAAAGCAGATTTTGGCATACCTCAATAGTAACATATGCTATGCCGAAATTGCAAGGGGTAGGTGCCAACATGAAACGAAATGGTATGGTACAGCATGTAATGAGGGAAGATCAAGAAGGGGCAGCAAGCGCATGGCGACAACAATCGGCAGCACGCAGACGGGGGATACTACGCCCGTCGCGGTGACGCAGGCGGACGGGATCTGGCGCACACGCCTCAGCACCGGCGGGGTGATGCTCTTGGGGGCGGTCATCTTCCTGTTCGGTGGCCTCTGGGACATCCAGTGGCACCAGAACGTCGGGCGCGACCAAACCTTCACGCCGCCGCACGATCTGATCCTCGGCGGCATCACCATCTGCGGCCTCGCCGCGCTCGCCGCGCTGCTGCTTGAGACACGCCGCCCGCACGTGAGCGGCTCCGCCGCTGTACCCACCGTCACCTTCATGGGCCTGCTGCGCGGCAGCCTGGGAACGTTTATCGCCGGCTTCGCGGCGCTCGCCGCCGCCGTCGCCTTCCCGCTGGATAACTACTGGCACGCGCTGAACGGCATCGATGTCTCCTTGTGGGCGCCCTTCCATGTGATGTTCATTGGTGGCATGGCAGTGGCCGCGCTGGGCCTGGTCGCACACTTCGCCGAGATCGCTGAGGCGCACTTGCCGCCGAACGTGGCACAACCCACCGCGCTGGGACGCTTAGCCCAGGCGGGCGTCTTCATCAGCGGCGGGGCCAGCATGGCGACGCTGTTGGTCTTGCTCGCGCCCGCGCTCAGCCCGCGCACCGGCCTGCACCTTAGCCCGCAAACGATCATCAGCCTTTATCCGCTGTACCTGGGGCTGCTGGGCCTGGTCGTGCTGTGCGCGGCGGTGGCGCGGCTGCGCTGGACGGGCCTGGCGACGGGCATCGTATTGGTGGTCATGGGTATACGCTTGCTCGCCATGATCTGCGTGCCGCCAGCCATGAACCTGCTGGTGCAGCTCCAGCACCAGACCTTCCTGCCGCGCGCCAGCCATAGCGTCGTCGCGGTGGTCGGCATGTCGCCCTATTTGCTCCTGATCGCGCTGGGCATCGACGGGGCATTCTGGTTCGCCCGCGAGCGGCGCTGGTCGCCCACGCGCACGCACTGGCTGGTGGTCGGCACAGCGACCGCGCTGACCTTCCTCCTCGCGCTGGTCACGGTGGCGCTGACGCAACGGGCGCTGGCGCGCGGCGCGGCGGGCGGGTTACGGCTGGCGCTCGCGCCGTCCCTGTTGCTGGGCGTGGTTGGTGCGGTCGCTGGCGGCTGGCTGGGCTTCGCCCTTGCGCGGGCGTTCGTCGCGGTCCCTGCGCGGCGGGGGGCAGCGCCGCGTGCCTGGCGGCCCTGGTGGCAGACGGCGCTCGCCGGCGTCGCCGTGTTGGCCCTGGGGGCCACGCTGGTCACGCTGGGGCAGATCGTCTTCGCCGCCAACCTGCACAGCGCCACCGCCGCGCAGGTTTTCCCCGTCAGCGCCGGTGCCTATCACCTGAATCTGACACTCTATACCTATCCCGCCACGGCGGGCTACGCGCAGCCCTTCACGATCACCCCGCAAGCCGGCAGCCCCATACCGCAAAGCTATACCCTGGTCGCCCAGCCTGAACGGGGCGTGCTCGCCACGCCGATCACCGCATCGCTCGGTGCGCCCGACGTGACGGGCCAGACCTCCGGCAGCGTCTACATCACCGTGCGCGGCGCGTGGCTGCTCGACCTCAGCATGACCGGCGCGCAGGGCGCGGCCAGCGCGACGATCCCGATCAGCGCCACGGCTCCGCCGGCGCTGTCGCCCGCCGTCGCCTGGAATCTGGGCCTGCTGCCGCTGTACGGCCTGCTGCTGTTCGTCGGCGTGGCCCTCTGGCAAGCACGGCAGATGGGTGGAGTTTTGCCAACAATATCATGATGAACTGTCCTGCTTGGCACCGAAAGTGATGTTGAGGTGAGCAAGGAGGTAAGGGACTATGCCACACATCCCGCGCACCTGGCTGGCCTTCGGGCAAAAACTGAGCAATGATTGGCTCCTCAATCTGTCTGGTTTGCTGGCCTTCAACCTGCTGATGGCGACGTTTCCGTTTCTGCTGGTACTCTTCGCGTTGCTGGGCATCACCTTCGGGCTGCTCTCGCCGGACCTCGAACACCTGGTCATCCTGAATATCAGCGCGGTGTTTCCCTCGCAGACTGGCTCGACCCTCGTCACCACCACTGCCGCCAACCTCACGCGCAACGCGGGCTGGCTGTTGGCGCTGGGCATCATCACGGCGATTTTTTTGGGATCGCGGCTGTTCATCGTCATCGAAAATTGTTTCGGCATCATCTATCGCGTGCCGTCGCGCGACCTGGTGCGCCAGAATCTGATGGCGATTGGGATGGTATTGCTCTACATGGTCCTGATCCCATTCTTTCTGTTGCTTTCCATCGTGCCGGGCGCGCTGCTGACGCTGGTGCATCACGGCAGCTACTATTATGTAGCGACGACGGTGGATCAGGTGCTGGTTTTCGTCGGCACAACCGTGATAGCGGCGTTCATGTTCCTGCTGATCTACTTCATCATCCCCAACCGCCCGTCGCACTGGCGTTCCACCTGGCCGGGGACGGTGATCGCCGCCGTGCTGCTGGTGTTGTATGAGAAGCTGTTTCCGCTGTATACCCAGACCTTCCTGCGGCCCAACAATTATGGGTCCATCGCCGGCTTCGCGCTGGTGATCCTGATCTTTTACAACTTCCTCGCCTTCATCCTGCTTTTCGGCGCTGAAGTGAACTCGTGGATCGCCGGCAAGCGTCAGACAGCGGGCGACCTGCAAGCGATCCTCACTGAAGTGGATAAGCAAGCCGCTGCGCTGACCGACGTGGTGCCGGCGGCAGCCCACCCCCCCAAGCCGCCGGATGCCGAACCGGATGAAGCGCCGCCGACGCCAGTGGCGCAGCCAAACGCTTCACCCGATGGCAAGCCGGCACGGGGGTTGCGCGGGGCATTGCCCGCGCTACGCGAACGCCGCTATGGCAAGTCGATCATCGCCGGCCAGCTCGCTACGCTGGGCCTCGTCGCCGTCTCCGTCGCCGCGTGGGTGCTACGCCGGCACCGGTGAGGAAGAGTATTTACTCACTGGCGCTGGTCGTCGCGCCCGCATTGGTGCCGGTGGCATCCGCATGGGCGACGATTGCGGCGATATCAGCCGTGCGATAGCCGGACACCACCGCCGCATAATAGGCCGCCAGGCCCAACAGTGCCGCCAGCACCGTATCCAGCGGGAAGGCGATGCGCGGGTGCGCCAGCGGGCCGAACGCGCCGAAGTATGACAGCAGATAGGTCAAGAAGAGGAAGCCAACGAACCAGGCACCGGCGATGATCTCGCGCTTGCCGGCGGCGTTCGCCAGAGCATAGAGCGCGCCCGCGAAGGCCACCACTTCCACGAAGAGCAAGCCGACATAGGGCAAGAAGCCCAGACCGCCCCGGTTCACGAACGCTGGACCAGCGGCGTAAAACGGACCGAAGTAGCCAGTTGCGATTACCGCGATGAGGAAGACGACGCCGAGCGCGATGGCGGTTTGCTGAGAGATGCCCATCTGGCGCGGCGCGTAGAACCAGGCATACAGCGGCAAGCCGATGAAGACCGCCGCGACCACATAGTTCAGCGTGGCCGTGCCGGACCAATAGACGATCAGGCCTGCCGCGATGAAGGCCAGCGGGGCCAGCACCTGTGCGCCCTTGAGCATGAACGGGCGCGGCAACTCGCCCGCCGTGCGGCGCAAGACGGTCAGCCCCACCCCACCCATGATATACGTCAGCACGGTCGCCGATGAGATGAAGCCGACCAGCAGATACCAACTGGGCAGCGGCAACAGGAAGATCAGCCCGACCACCAGCGCGGCGATCAGCGCAGCGATGGGCGTCCCCAGCACCGAAACGCGCGTGAAGATCGGCGGCAAGTAATCGTCGATGCTCAGGCCATAGATCGTGCGCGTGCTGGTTCCCATATAGACCATGCCGGTGCCGCTGGGCGAGACGAAGGAGTCGAGATACAGGAAGTAGGCGAAACCCGCCATCAGCGCCAGGCCGCCGCTCTGCAACTCGTGCGCGAAGGGGCCGTCAGCCCATGACGAATTGCCCAGGCCGCCCCAATTGCCGACCGACAAACCCAGACTGTGCCAGTTCAGCGCTCCGATGAAGACGATCTGCAACAGCACATAGAAGATGACCGCGGCCACCACTGAATAGATCGTGGCGCGCGGCACATCGCGCTGCGCGTTGCGCGCCTCGCCACCGAAATCCAGCGCCTGCCGGAAGCCCAGGTACGAGAAGACGATGCCCGACAGCGGGATCGCCTGGAACAGCGCCGGTATGCCCATCGCAAAAAAGCCCTTGCCGGCGGCGAAGTTGCTGCCCCTGAACGCGAAGAAGAGCAGAACGACGGTCAGGCCGGGGATAATAAATTTCCACCACGTGATGATGGTGTTCAGCCGACCTAGCAGCCTAACGCCGTAATAGTTTAGGATAGTAAAGAGGATCATCAGCACCACGGCCACGCCGATGCCCGCCCCATTGAGAATTTTCACGCCCGTCGCCTTGTCGGTGAACGTGAGGGCGATATGCAGGTGGGGGAAGATCTTGGGCAGGTAGGACTGTGCGTAGGAGACGACGCCCTCGGCCTCAATGGTTGGCACCGTCACGGCAGTCAACATATAGGCCCAGCCCAGCATGAAGCCGGTGAATCCGCCATGCGTCAAGTGCGGATAGCGCACAATCGCGCCGGAACGGGGCAGCATGCCCGCGACCTCGGCATAGGTCAGCGCGATGATCAAGACGAGCGCGCCGCCGATGATCCACGAGAGGATGACGGCGGGGCCAGCCCTGCCCGCCGCGCCCAGCACGGCGAAAAGCCAGCCGGAGCCGATGATGCCCCCCATCGACAGGAAAAACAGATCGTGCAGGCTCAGCGCCTTTTTCAGTTTCGCGTCCGACTCTTCGCGGCGCGACATGGCAGCTTGCGCCATCGGTGGCCTCCTCAACAGCGGCGCACCGCGCCTCCCTGCGCCACGCCGCCGGTATTTGTTGTGGCGCATTATCCCGCAACTTGCATACCTGGCTGCATCGTGTGAGGGAGCGGATGGTTGATGGAGATTGACGAAAAGCAACGGGTATGTGCCGGGCGTAGGGACGGCGCACGACACATATAGGATTATCGGTTCATCGTGCTTTACGCACCGGCCTGCCGCTCGATTTGAATCGGCGGACAGGGGACGCTGCCATACGAGCAAAAGACGCAGCAATCGCCCGCTTTGGGATGCAAGACGGTCCCGCAATCCGGGCAAGTATAGACGATCTGGCACGAGTCTTCGGGCATGCGCTCGGTGTGTGTGCTGCCGCACGCCGGGCAATGGATCGTGCTGTCGAGTTCGACGGGTTGGGTGGGCTGGGTCACGTTGAACCTCTTTCGGTTAAGGGTAGCGATAGGCTTCGCCAGTATGGATCAAATCGGTGGTAGCACCCGCGCGCAACTTCTCAGCCGCCTCTTCCAGCTTATGGGTGGCTTGTCTATCCAGCAACCGTTCCCCACAATACGAGCATTCACCAACGGTGATGCGTACGGCCACAGTGTCGCCATCTATGCTGAGAACCTCTTCGACTTCACGAATGACATAAGTATTTTCATGTCCGCAACGCGGGCATTGAATGCCAGCGATCAATTCTGGTAAAGTTGGCATATTTTCCTCCTTTTTCCTCTAAAGTATACCCGATTATGATTATGGTGGCGCTAATCGAGTGCGGTAATCACTGCTCCACTCATGCGGGCGGTGGTCGGGCCGGTAGACTGTGATCAGGATCGCCAGCGCGGCAACGCCAAGTTGTGCGGCGCGGCGTTTCGCCGGATGGGCAACTACCGTGTGGATCGGTTGCCCATTGATGAAGCTCAAGATTAAGCAGCGTGAGCCACGCGGATCAGATGGATAATCCTCGATGACCTCTGCTGTTAAAGAACCAATACTCGCCCAAATAGCAGCAATTTTGAGGCTATCAGCAATCGCCTCTCTTGCCGCATGGATGCTCTCCACCGTCCATCCTAGCTGAATGGTTTGTTGTATTGCAGTGAGATCCACTGGAAAGCCCTTTCACTGTTCCTCACCATTCTCATATTCCTCTTCGTCTTCCCTCGGCTCCGGCGCGTGGCTGTCGCGCCCCTCGTTGGCGAGCAGATCGATGAGCCAGCCTTCGTCGCGGATGGCAATCTTGAGCTTTTCGGCTTTGGCGAGCTTGGAGCCGGGGTCCGCGCCAACGATGAGGTAATTGAGCGATTTGCTGACGCCGCTGGCGATGGTCGCGCCCAAGGCTTGGAGCGCGGCTTCGGCCTCTGTGCGCGTCATCTGGGTCAGCCGGCCTGTCAGCAGGAAAGATTGGCCGCTGAGTGGTCCTTGCGGGTTGTTCGCCGCCAGCGCGTCGGCGTCCATGCGCACGCCCGCCGCGCGCAGCCGCGCGATCAGCGCGCGATGCGCGTCGTCCGCCAGCCACGAGTGCAGGCTTTCGCCGATGACGGGACCGACGCCGGGGAGCGCGCCAATCTCCTCCGCGCTGGCCGCCAGCAGGGCGTCCATCGTCTGCAAGGTATCGGCGATCACGCGCGCCACCTTTTCGCCCACATGGCGGATGCCCAGAGCGAAGAGCAACCGCCCCAGCGGGCGTGTCTTGCTTTCAGCGATGCTCGCCAGCACGTTAGCGATGCGCTTCTCCTTGAAGCTTTCCAGCGTCGCCAACTCCTCCGCCGTCAGTGAATAGAGATCTGCGGGATCGTGGACGAAACCAGCGGCGATGAGCGCGGCGCAAACCTCGTCGCCCACGCCGGTGATATCCATCGCGCCTCGGCTGACGAAGTGGCGCAGCCATTCCAACTGCTGGCCAGGACACTTTTCGATGGGATTGGTGCAGTAGGCCATCGCCTCGTCGGGATCTTTGCGCACGGGCGCGCCGCAGGCCGGGCAGAACTTCGGCAACTCGTAGGGTGGCACGAGGGGATGACCTTCGGCGTCCAGCGGGCGCTTTTCCAGGATGGGCTTGACCACCTGGGGGATCACGTCGCCGGCGCGCTGCACCAGCACAGTGTCGCCCACGCGCAGATCCTTGCGCTGGATGTCCTCTTCGTTATGTAACGCCGCCTGCTTCACCACCACGCCGCCGATGTTGACCGGGTCCATCACGGCATAGGGATTGAGCGTACCAGTGCGCCCGATGTTGACGCCGATCGCGCGCAGCACCGTCGTCGCCTGGATCGGCGGGAACTTATACGCGATGGCCCAGCGAGGGTCGCGCGCCACCACGCCCAGTTCTTCCTGCTGGTGCCGGTCGTTGATCTTGACCACGCAACCGTCGATCTCATAATTCAGCTCGAAGCGCCGCTGCTGCCATTCCAGGCAAAACGCCTCCACCTGAGCCAGATCGTCATAGACGCGCACATTCGGGTTCACCACGAAGCCCCACGCACGGATGCGATCCAGCGCCTCGGTCTGCGCCACCGGCTCCGGCATGCCCTCAACGTAGCCGATCTGATAACCGAAAAAGTGCAGGTTGCGGCTCCTGCTCACGCGCCAGTCTTTCTGGCGCAAAGCACCAGCGGCAGAATTGCGTGGGTTGGCGAAGAGCTTGGCAGCGGGCGAGGTGCCGTCTTCATTCACATGCTTGGCCGCTTCGGCGCTCAATTCTTGGTTCAGTTGCTCGAAGCTGGTGATCGGCATGTAGATCTCGCCGCGAATCTCCACGCGCGCGGGAATGTTATCACCGGCAAGTTCGTGGGGAATAGCATGCACCGTGCGCACATTAGCCGTCACGTCCTCGCCCTCGATGCCGTCGCCGCGTGTCGCGCCCATCACCAACCGCCCGCGCTCATACGTCAGCGCCATCGCCAGCCCGTCGATCTTCAGCTCACAGACGTAGGTGAAAACCGCATCGGGCAGGATGCTGCGCGCCCGCTTCTCCCAGGCGCGCAGTTCGTCGGGATTGCGCGCGTTCGCCAGGCTGAGCATCGGGCGGGGATGGCGGTGCGTGGCGAAGCCCTGCGCCGGTTTGGCTCCCACGCGCTGCGTCGGCGAGTCCGGCGTCAGCAGTTCGGGGTCAGCCTCCTCGATGGCGCGCAGTTCGCGCAGCAGCGCGTCATACGCCGCGTCGCTCAGGGTCGGGTTATCGAGCGTGTAATATTCGTAATTGGCGCGCTCGATCTGGTGGCGCAATTCTTCAGCACGCGCGGCGCGCTGCGCGGGATCGGACGGAATGGCGGGCGTCTGTGGTTCGGCGGGCATGGGTATCCAGGCTCCTCTCGCAACAACTCTATCTCTACCATTCTACGATCCAATGTGGGAAGCGGCAGGATGGGTGAAGGGAAGAGCATGGTCAAGGGTAAGGATATTAGGATCCGGAGCCTGGGACGCAGTCACAGCGTGGGTATGAATGAATATTTTCTGCGCGTCGTACAAAAGTGTTACGCTTATCCCTATTGGGCGTGTTCACCTAATGAAGAGGGCAAATTGAGTGTGGAACGGCTAGTGAAACGAGACGAATCATGGTCACTGCATCACAACGGATACGAGGTGTCATCCTATGGGAAGGCGTGTACCACTGGTTCGCGCAAATCCATAGCCCATTCAGCCGGGCCAGTTCGTCCGATGACGCCGATGCTCACCCTACCAGTGATGCCCAGCTCGCGGACATCAACCTCTTCGAGGCGTTCGTTCACCAGCACGAGCGCCAGATCCTCAACTTTCTTTGGCGCATGACCGCCGATGAACAGACGGCATTTGATCTCAGCCAGGAGACGTTCTTGCGCGCCTGGCAGCATTTCACCACGATCCGCGCGTATGAACGACCGCGCGCCTGGCTCTTCCGCGTCGCAACCAATCTGGCCCTCAGCCATCTGCGCCGGCAGCCTGGCGCTAGCGCAGACATCAGCATGGTAGATGAGGATGAAAGCGCAACCGTCAGCGACCCGATTGTCCACTTCGTCGAAAGCGATCTCGTGCGCCAGATCTTGCTCGCGCTCGCGCCGCGCCGTCGCGCCGCATTGATCTTGTGCGAGGTGTACGGCTTCACCGCTGAGGAAGTGGCGCAGGTGTTGGGCATCACGCGGAGTGCGCTCAAGATGACGTTGAGCCGGGGACGTGAACAATTTCGCCAGATGTACGCCAAGGAGATGCGGTCATGAAAGCCGGAAGTCCACCCCCCTGCGTCCTCGGCTTGACGGGCGAACGTCTTTCGGTCTGGCGTGATGGTTTGTTGGGCGCGCGTGAGATGGCGCAAATCACCGCCCATCTGCCTCTGTGTCAATCGTGCCAGCAGTATCTTGCGCAATTCGATGCCATCGGCAGACAGTTGCGCGACCAACGCGAATTAGCGCCGGGCAGTCGCATTTGGCGTCCGGTTCAGCAGCACATCACGCGGATTCCACCAGAAAGGCGCATCCCCATGAAACCACGTTCCCTATGGAGCGGCGTGAGCGCAATCGTCGCCGCGCTCCTTCTCATCGGCTTGTTTGTCGAAGTCCTGCATAGTCGTGCTGCGCCGGGGACAACAACGCCACCGGCAGCGTCTCCATTCAAGGTAACGAGTATCGATCTGGCGGTGCATCCGACCACCGTTGCCGGGGTCGCGTGCGGAACCATGATCACCGTCACGTATACGGCCACGTTTCATATCGCCGCCGCCAGTCCTGGGGGAACCATCCAATTTATGTATACCGCGAACAACGGGCGCAGTTCGGCCAACGCGAACGTTCCTGTTGCAGCGGGGCAGACCACTGCCACCTATTCCTACGCGAAAACGGGCGCACTGACAACAGACCATACCTTCCCAGGCATAGGTGAGGTGATCGCCACTAGCCCGAATAGCGCGACATCCCCCCAGGTTGTTCCGCAAGGCACCTGCACCGCGCAGGCATTTAAGGTGACGAGCATCAGCTTGGCCGTGAATCCGCCTTCCATCGCTGGCATGGCCTGTGGGACGAACCTCACTGTCACGTATACAGCCACGTTTCATATCGCGTCGCAGAGTCCGGGTGGGATCATCCAGTTCATGTATACCGCGACCAACGGGCGCGGCTCGGCTAATGCCAGCGTCGCGGTTGCGGCGGGGAACACGACCGCCACCTATTCCTACTCAGTGACGGGCAAGCTGGCTGCCGATCACACCTTCCCAGGCATAGGTGAGGTGATCGCTACCAGCCCGAATAGCGCGACATCCCCCCAAGTTGCGCCACAAGGCGCATGCACCTAACGCGCTTGCCAGAGGGCGCGCAGTGAAGTACGTGTCCGTCGTTTGCATCCTTGTAGGGGCGCGATTCATCGCGCCCCTAGTTGTCCTCCCCGCGCCCCTGGTTGCCCCCATGGTACTCTCGTCATGGATAGCTGAGGCTGTACCAGGCGGAGGCCACTGGCGGATTGTAGGATGACACTTTGGCCCACAGGAGATTGGCTGACGCGGGGCCAAAGATGCCGATCACAGTGGCGGGCGTCGCCCCCAAGACCTGCCAATGGGTCGCGTGGGCTGGCAGGCGCAAAACGCGATCTGGGAGCGCGGCTACCAGATCGCCATTGGCAGCGATACCTTCCAGAACGACCTCACTGGCATCTTGGGAATTGAAATCCAAGTGATCGGTGAAGGAGCGACGCTGCCACGATCTCCCTGTGTCTGTGCTGCACCAAATGCCCGTATCATGCGAGAAGCACAACGTCCACGGCTGCGGCACGCCAGGGAGGGAAAATATGAATTGCTGGAGGGTCGCGGGCGTCGTTAGCGTCACCCAGGAATATCCCCCATCTGACGAACGTTTCATCACCACGCTAATCTGCGTGACATCGTAATCTATATAAAGCAGTTCGCCGCTGTAAGGGTCGGCGAACAATTCAGGGAGCGAGCTGAGCTGACCGTCACGAGGTCGCATGGCCTGGCTCAGCGCCGAGTGCATGGTGTCGCGCACTCGCTTTGCGGTTGGATAGGTTACAGGCATGGTGAGTTGCCGCCAACCGTCCATGCCGTCGGCGCTCACCACGAACGATTGGTCGCGCTGCGTCGATTCACCGGCGAAGCGCGGACTGGTGCCGATGATAGCATAGATGCGCCCTGCCACGCTTGTGAAAAGCTCCATCGTCATATTATACGGAAGTAAACGCCAGTGCTGGCCGCCATCCACTGTCAGGAAGTCGCTGATCTCGCTGGGGCCGGGCATCGAATGGGGCATACCAACAGCGTTACCCTGGTCGCTAGCTGCGGTGAAGGACGATGCTAAAAGGGAGCCGCTGATCCGGACGACCGCGACCGCCGCGTCGTTGGTATCAAGCGCGAGATCGCATTGGTAGTCGCCTGGTACGGCGGGCAGCATTGTTCGGGTGACATGCACCCCACGATCATGCGTCACCCAGACGGTCGTCGTTCCCCCATTAGTTCCAGCCAAGCAGCTATAGCCGGTGTTGCCATCGCTGTGGGCGAACGCCCAGTTCAGGCCGGGCGCGGCGGGCGCTTGCCGCCAGGGCAAGGCGGGCAGCGGGATCGCCGTGGGCGCTGGCGTCGCGGTGTTCGTCGGTACGGGCGAGGCAGCCGCCGGCGTGCTGGTCGCCGTCACCTGCGCCCGCGTAGTCACGCTGGCACACCCCACCAGGGCAGCAGCCAGCAACACCAGCCACACTCCACGCCGGAGCCTATTTGATTGCATTGGCATTGATGTACGTCATTCCTTTCCGTGAAGATCAATCAAGTATCCATACTTTTAAAGACCATGTGATCAGCACATAGAGGACATGCTCGACCGATTGCCGCATGAGATCGGTGCCATCCATGCCGCTGTAAGGGAAACAGTACACGCTGCTAGGGATCAGTCCGCTCTGCCCGTGCTGAGCCATTGCGCCCAATCGGGGCGTGCATGCGTGCGCGCGACCTCAGCCGCTTCCGCCTACCTTATAGGTCGTTTCTCTATTCCAAACTATAGCACATGCGCCTGGCACCTTAGCTGCCACAAGCAGCCGGATATGATAGATGTCATCTGAAAGAGATGTGAGGTAGCACTACGTGATGCGCTGTCGCCACAGTACACTTAGGACAGAACCGGAACGCACGAACTTCCACGCCGGAAAACATCGGCGCTACCAACGATTCGAGGAGACACACGATGAATACAGCGAGTGCCGCGATGCTGACGCGGCCCCAGGATGACGGTGCCGTGAACACGCCAGCGACCAGCGTCGTTCGCATGCAAGGCATCACCAAAGCGTATGGCGGCGTGCAGGCCGTGAACGGCATCGATCTGGAGATCTGGCGCGGCGAAACGGTGGCGTTACTGGGGCCGAACGGTGCGGGCAAATCGACCACGCTCAACATGCTGCTGGGGCTGCTGTCGCCGACAAGCGGCACGCTGCAAGTGTTCGGCATGACGCCGCATGCGGCGATCCACCACAGCCGCGTTGGCGCGATGTTGCAGGAAGGGAAGCTGCTGCCGGGGGTGCGCGTCGGCGAGTTCATCGATTTCGTGCGCAGCCTGCATCCCACGCCGCTGCCCAAAAATCAATTGATCGATCTCGCCAACCTCGGTGGGCTGCTCAACCGCCGCCTCGACCGGCTTTCCGGCGGGCAGACCCAGCGCGTGCGCTTCGCGATGGCGATTGCCGGCGATCCCGAATTGCTGGTGCTGGACGAACCGACCGCCGCGATGGACGTGGAAGCGCGCCGCGATTTCTGGGCGAGCATGCATGCGTATGCCGCGCTGGGCCATACGATTGTGTTCGCCACGCACTATCTCGAAGAGGCCGAAGCCTTCGCCTCGCGCCTGGTCATCGTCGCGCAAGGGCGCGTCATCGCCGACGGCTCCGTGCAGGCCATCCAGGATCGCTACGGCGACCCCCAGGTGTCGTTTACGCTCAGCAACGCGGCGCTGCCCAACCTTGACCATCTGCCGGGCGTGCGCGAGAGCGAGGTCCAGGGGGAGCGGGTCATCTTACACACACAAGATCCCGACGCGACGGTGCGGGCGCTGATCGCCAGCGCGCTCCCCTGGCAGGGCTTGGAAGTCAAGCACAGCGATCTCGAAGCAACCTTCATCACCCTCGTGCATCAGGGAGGCCACTAATGCAAGGCTATCTGCGCGTCGAACTGCTGCGGACCGTGCGCGATCCGCTCTACATCTTTCAGGGCATCGTCGTTCCCATCGGTTTCTATCTGCTTTTTTCGGGGCTGTTCGGGTCTGGGCCACACGCGCCAGGGACGTTGCCTGGTACTGTCGAGATCATGGTGGCGAATGCCATCTTCGCGGGCATCTGGGGCTGCCTGGTCGTCACCTCGCCGCGCATCGCCGGCGACCGCACCAACGGTTGGCTCAAGAATCTGCAACTGTTGCCGATCGCGTCGTCGGCCACGACTATCGGGCGCGCGGTGGTGGCGGCATGCAGCGCGCTGCCGGCCATCCTGGCGGTGTGTGTGACGGCAGTCGTGGTACACGGCGTCGCCTTCGGTGCCGCGCAGTGGGTGGCGCTGGTCGCGCTGATGTGGCTGGGGGTGTGGCCGTTCGCCATCCTGGGCATCATTCTCGGCTCGCTCACCAACGCCGATTCGGCCTATGGCGTGACAACCGGCCTCTACTTCGTCGTTTCGGCGCTGGGCGGCCTGTGGGTGCCACCGGCGATCATGCCCGCCGGCATGCTGGCCATTGCGAAACTCCTGCCGTCCTATCAGGCCGCCAACCTGGGCTGGCACATCGCCGGCAACCAGGGTCCAACGCTGACCAGCGCGCTCGTGCTGCTCGCATGGATGGCAGTTTTCATCCTGGCGGCAGCCTTCATCGCGCCACGCGCCGCCAAGGGGCGGTGAAACTAGAGGTACTGACAAAAGCCCCCCATTGGCCTTTTGCGCCTGCAAGCGCCAGACGTTGTGGACATGCAGGCGCTTGCATTTTCCGTCAAGCACGTGCTATACTACGCTCCATGAATACCTATAACACCTACCTGGGCGGGACGGATCTCGCGCTGGTCCTCTTAGGCCGACGAGGCTCCCGAATGAGCCGTTTTGCCGCGTGATCCGGATGCTTGCGTTCACGCGGCGAGAGAAGGCACACAGAGAGTTGCTTCTGCCTAGCTTCAGCTAGGTGGAGCGCGCTTCCTTACAGTGATGATTCTCTCTTCCTCCTCCCCTTCCTGTGAAGATCACTCCAACGCGCATCAAGGCTGCTTTTTACTGAGCCGCCGCGCGCTGCGTCGTGGCGTTTCCCCTTCACCATGCACCCTAAAGGAACCAGACCATGACCATGACGCAAGAGACACTCTTCACGCCACCGGAGCAGCATGTGTCGGAGGCAACCCCGCCCGCCGGCCCCACGCCGCTCTGGCGCAACCGCGATTATGTGTTGCTGTTCAGCGGGCAGATCGTTTCCTCTGTCGGCACGCGGGTGTCGCAGCTCGCCTTCCCGCTGCTGGTGCTGCTGATCACGCGCTCGCCGCTGCTGACGGGGCTGATCACCGCGCTGCGCTCGGTACCGTACCTGCTCTTCGCCCTGCCTGTGGGCGCGCTGGTGGATCGCTGGAACCGCAAGCGGGTGATGTGGCTGAGCGATGCCGGGCGCGCGCTCGCCGTCGGCAGCATCCCCGTGGCCTACGTGCTGGGCCACCTGACCGTGACGCAGTTGGCGCTGGTCTCGTGCATCGAAGGCACGCTGTTCATCTTCTATAACATGGCCGAATCGTCCTGTGTGCCGCATGTCGTCGCGCCGGAGCAGATCGCGCGGGCCACGGCGCAGGGGCAGTTGCTGGACCAGACCTCCGGCCTGCTGGGGCCGGCGCTGGGCGGCGTGATCTATAGCTTCGGGGCGGCGGTGCCGTTCCTGGCGGATGCCGTCTCGTACCTCGCCTCGGTCGTGTCGCTGCGCTGGATTCGGCGGGAGTTTCAGGGCGAGCGTCCAGCGGGACCACCGCCGCGCCTGCGCGCGGCCATCGGCGAGGGCGTCGGCTGGCTGTGGCGGCAGCCGGTGATGCGCTTCGTCGCCTTCCTCACCGGCGGCCTGATGCTGTTCAGCATGGGCTATCCGCTGATCGTCATCGTCTTCGCCAAAAACTTGCATGCCTCGAACGTCACCATCGGCCTGCTTTTCGCCACGGGCGGGTTGGGCGGCATCGCAGGGGCGCTGCTGGCGGATGTCGTCAACCGGCGCTTCCGCTTCGGGCAAGTGTTGGTCGTCGCCACCTGGCTCTGGGGGCTGGAATGGCTGCTCTACCTCGTTGCTGGCAACATCTGGTTGCTGGGCGTGGCGAACTGCCTGGGCTTCCTCATCGTGCCGGTCTACATGGTCGCGCAATATAGCTACCGGCTGGCATCGATCCCCGATCACCTGCAAGGGCGCGTGAACAGCGTCTTCCGGCTGATCGCCTTCGGCGCGGAGCCGCTGAGCCTGGCGCTGGCGGGCGCGCTGCTGCAATGGCTGGGGCCGTGGTGGACGGTAGTCGTCATCACCACGCCGCAACTGGCCCTGGGCGTCGTCGCCTCGTGCTATCGCCCGCTCTGGCGCGCGGCGCAGCCCCAGACCCAGCCCTAGCCGCCTTGCGCCGGAAAGCTGGGATTGGCCGAACTATCGCCGCCGACGGTGAGCGTCCCGCTGGTGGTGACACTGCCGCGAAAGCAATCCGTGCCAGGCACGGTGAAGCGCAACGTTGCGTTGCCGCCGCTGTCGGTCGTGCCGTTGAGGTAGATGGTGCAGCCGGCAGGGTCCAGCGTGCCAAACGTCAGCATGCCGGAGATGGGCGCGTTCGTCTGCGTGGGCGCGGCGATCACCAGCAACGCCGGGCAGCCGCCGACGAGCGGCGCGGGGACGACACCGTCTTGCACACTACGGCCTGTGAGGGTGGGCTGGCCCGTCAACGCGGGACATACAGGCGCGGGGCCAACGGTGGCTCCGGGCGGCGTCGGCACGCCGAAATAAGCCGGCGTCGGGGAGGCGATTGGCACGGGTGTGGGCGAAGGGATCGCGGTGGGCGCGCTCTCGGCGGAGGTGGCGACCGCGATGGGGGTGAGGTCCGGCGGGGCGGGATACGGAGTGAGCGGGACTATCGGATAATCGGCGCTCTGGTGCAGGCCGTTGGTGGCGATATGATCATCGACGGCGAACCACTGCGGCGCGATGAGATGTGCCATCATCACGCTCGCCACCAGGCAAACACCCAAAAACGCCAGGGTAAGCGCCGTCAGCAACAGGCTGAGGCTGGCACGGCAACCACCATCTGTCGCCCAGCGTTCAGCCATCCCAGCGGTGCGGGTGGCCCACCACCGGCGCAGGGGTGTCGGGGTGGCGCGCTGCTTTTCGCGTCGCATCACAACTTGATCTTTCTCGCCGTCGCGCATGACAATAAAGAGGTACGGGCGGTGGCGACCGCGCCATCAGGCTGCCGCCGCGTATGGCGGGCGGGAACCAGGCCGTGGTCCGTCAGCGCAATTTGGGGTCCAATACAGTTGAGGTGACAGTGATGTTTTTCCAGCTCGACGACGAGCAGCAAACGATCCAGGCGACCGTGGCACGCTTTGCCCGCGAACAGATCGCGCCCCACGCGGCGGAATGGGACATCAGCGAGCATTTTCCCCGCGAACTTTTGCGCCCACTCGCCGACCTCGGCCTGGCCGGGATGACCATCCCCGAAACTTATGGCGGGACCGATCTCAGCCGCCTGACCCTCGCCATCGTCTATGAAACGCTGGCGATGACGGACCTCTCGGTGGTCGTGTGGCTGGCGGTGCATAACATGGTCGCCGGCATCATCGCGCGCTGGGCCGATGATGCGCTGCGCCAGCGGTACTTGCCAGGGATGGCAGCGGGCGAATTGCTGGGCGCGTTCTCGCTGAGCGAAGCGGGCGCGGGATCGGACCCTACCGGCTTGCGCGCGACGGCGCGGCGCGTGGGCGACAGTTACATCCTGAACGGCACCAAACTGTGGGTGACGAGCGGCAACGTGGCCGATGTCATCGTCGTGATGGCGCGCACCAGTGATGCACCGGGCGGGGCGGGCATTTCGTCCTTCCTCGTGGAACGCGGGACGCTGGGCCTCGCCGCCGGCAAGGTCGAACATAAGATGGGGCTGCATGCCAGCCCGACGACGGAACTGATCTTCACGGATTGTCGCATTCCCGTGTCGCACCGGCTGGGCGCGGAAGGCCAGGGATTGCGCATCGCGCTCAGCGCGCTCGACGGCGGGCGCGTCAATATCGCTGCCGGTGCGACGGGCGTCGCCCAGGCTGCCTGTGATATCGCGCGGGACTACGCGCGCGAGCGCCAGCAGTTCGGCCACGCCATCGCGGAGTTCCAGGCGATCCAGTTCATGCTGGCAGATATGGCGATGCAGATCGACGCCGCGCGGCTGCTGGCCTATCGTGCCGCGACGCTGCTGGACGAGCGCGGCCAGGCAACCAAAGAGGCGGCGATGGCCAAGTGCTTCGCCACCGATACCGCGATGCGCGTGACGACCGATGCGATCCAGGTACTGGGCGGCTATGGCTATACGCGCGATTGGCCGCTGGAACGCTTCATGCGCGATATCAAGGTCGCGCAGATCTTCGAAGGCACCAACCAGATCCAGCGCGTCGTCATCGCCCGCGCATTGTTGAAGGAGTGATAGAGGGGTGGAGGCAGTGGGCCATTACCGCGAAAATCCATGATCGTATTTGCCGGCGGCGGGGCGCTTTTGCGCCCCCATTTCTTTTAAAAACTAGCTAAAGCAGATGAAATTGGTTGCAATGGAGCAGAGGGTAAATAGGATTTTCCTCCTATTATCGCCCGGAGGACAGACATTCCTGTCTGTCGGAATCTGGGACAACCATGCCTGTCTGTCGGAAGCTGGAGGACAACCATGCCTGTCTGTCCCGGTCTGCTATGCCTCGCGTTTATCCAAAAAAGGGTATCCGCCAGCACAGGCATTGCACTGGCGGTATCGCCAAGAAGTCTCCTTGAATTGAGAATGATACCACCAATTGCAAAATCTGTGTAAAAACAAAGCGTGTTATGCCGGCGCAAGGTAGAGTTTGCGATACAAGATGTGATGAATGTACTGGTCAGCACCATGCCGCTATCTATGAATCGTATATAGTACCTCCTCACACCATCACATATTTTGGTTCCTTCTCAAAAGCTCTTGAATATAGGAGTAATTAGTGGTACAATTTATGCATTGAGACGTTTTGTTACCACACAACGTACTACCTATATCATGTAGCCTTTCACAGGGGACGTAAGCCTGCGAAGCAGCACAGGTGAGGAAGAATGAGCAGCGCAATTGCCCGTAAGGCCGCGCCTGATGTGAGGAGCATCAAAGCTATGTACGTATGAATCGGCGGATATACAAAAGCAGCAGACGTGGCCGCCTGCCGCTTTTGCATGGAGAGCGTACAGAGAATTGGGAGATCCTCTACACGCTGAATTTGGGAAAAGTGGAAGCCCTTCCCTGCGATTATGGTACCACATAGTCGCGTCCCTGTCAAATCCCAGTATTTTGACAAAGGAGAAGAGAGCAACTAATGGGCTTCTTTGCCGGGGAACTCGCGGAAATTCTGGAGCAACACCAGCCGCCAGGTTCCGAATCCAGATGGGTCGTTCTGCAACGGCTCGGTGTTCACCCGAACCAAATCGAACGGCTCCAGCATGCTGCCGATGATGTTGGTCAGGTGGCCACTTTACAGACCAACATCTTACAGCAACTGCGCCAGGAATATGGGCTTTCACCAGCGGAGTGGGCGCGCTTGCAAGCGGGATCAGAGGCGGACACCTTTTATCGCTTGCTTGTGTATCACAACTATCCGCTTGAGGAAGCGATTAACAAATCGAATGCTGTATTCGCGGCTGCCTTGAAAGACAAGCTTGCGACGGGCGGGCGTGGCGAGTCGATCTATCCGACGACGCCAGCGCTGGAACAAATCCGCGCCAACACGCCACCGCAAAAAAAGCGTGGGCGGCGCAAGGCCGGCGAGCAGGTCACAGCGTAAGTATACCATATTTTCACTGGCGCTTCCAGTGGGAATACAAGTCGCGTTGTGGCTGACTCTACCTGTTAGACTGGTTGCGCAGGAAACGTAGGACAGGGAGTTTCTTGCGCGGCTCGTATCTTATTATGCAGGCAGCAGGCGCAGCGACTTGGCAACGAACATGCGGGAGATAGCGCGTCTGCGGGTGGCGCGTTGCTCCCCCTCCACGTGATTTTTCTCGTCACTCGCAGCCCCCTTCATCTTGGCTTTTCCTCCCACCCCCTTGTACAAAACCACCACCATGACCATCGGCGCGGCATCTTGACCTCATGGGCGTGCGATGCTATTCTTGGGCAAGGCACATTGGTACTATCAAACAGACACACACGCTGTGGCTGTGTAGAATAAGACACATGGTTGTGTTTCCACCCCCGGTTGATGAGGAGCTTGCATGCAATGCAGTAATTGTGGCCGCGAACGGCCACGGACGGGCGATTGTCCCAACTGCGGCGCACCACCACCAGGAGCGTCGTCCTATTCCTCCCTGCGCGATTGGCGCGGTCAGGCTGCCTCTCCCGATGGCAGTCGTGTCAGCCGCCCGAATCCTGCTGACCAGCGCCCGATCAGTCGCCCGGTCAGCGGCGATCCGTCGCGCAGCCGGAGTGGCAGCGGCGCAAACTGGGGTTCACCGAATCAGAGTGCTTCCCGCCGAAGTGGCGACCCAAACCAGAGCTACCCGCGCCGAAGTGGCGATCCGAACCAGAGCTATCCCCGCCGGAGCGGCGACCCGAACCAGAGCTACCCACGCCGGAGTGGCGACCCGAACCAGAGCTATGCGCGACGCGGCCAGGGTGCGGATAACTATGGGGTCGATGACGAGCGCGCGCTGATGGTCGCGCCGGATATGGGTGCGCTGCTGGCCCCCGACGATCGCGCCCTGCCCGCGCTGCCGACTGAAGAGGAAGAGCGCGCGCTCGGCATCCGTCGGCCCGCGTTCATCCCCGCCACCGATGAGCGCAAGGGCAAAAAGGCCGGACGCTGGCGCGTCATCAGCGGCGTGCTGAGCATTATGGTCCTTTGCGTGGGCATGTGTGGCGTCAGTGGTTTGCTGGTGCAACACAACGTCATCCCCGGCCTATCGAAGCTCCTGGGCCTGACGGTGCCAGGCAATGCCAGTTCGGTGCCGCTCGTCACCATTCCCACGGCGTATGCCCCCGGTGCCCCCCTGGTGACACCCGTGCCAAACGCCAAGACGCCGATCCAAGACATTCGCTCGTACAACTTGATCTTGACGCCGGCTAACAGTAACACCGCCATCCCCAAGAATCCCACCGACCTCTTCACCGTCGGCCAAACCGTCTATATCGTCATGGATCTCAACTCGGCGGTGAAGGTGAATGATACCGTCAGCGTCAAATGGATTTTTAGCGGCGTCGATATCACCGGTGAGATCGCCAAGCTTTACCCTGGTTGTTGCTTGAAGACGGTGGCGAAAACCGGCGCGGCCCTGCAAGTGATCTTCGGCGTCAAGCCGCCGACGACGGGCTTCGGCGAGGCGCAGATCCTTTATAACAACCAACTGGCATATACGGTACTGTTCGAGATGATCCCGGCGGCGCAAACGCCCACGCCCGCCGTGACCCCCACGCCCGCCAAACACTGATTGCAGCGAAAGGATAGGAGTCAGCACCCATGTCAGCACAAGATTACCTATCCTGGTGGCCGTTCGCCGATGATACGGGGCCGCAGCCTACGCCGATCTTCGGCAAGCGCCCCACCCATACGGAGCCGACGCCCCCGCTGGTGGCGACCGCAACGGACGATCCGCTGCAATCGCCCGCGCTACGCGAGGCGGTGGTGACGTTCGCCCAGGCAGATTACCTGACGGCGACCTTCGACCTCAATGCGCGCGGCATGGCAGAACTGTATGATGCCGTCGTTGTGCCGCAGTGGTCGCGGCCCTTCGCCGACGTGCTGCTCAGCCAATTGCTGGTGATCCCGCGTCCGCCCGACGCGCATGTGCTGGATGTCGCGTGCGGCACGGGCTATCCGACGCTGGAGATCGCGCGGGTGCTGGGCCAGGGCGCGGCGGTGATGGGCATCGACACCTGGCGCACGGCCATCGAGCGCGCACGCCGTAAAGCGGCGGATGTCTGGCTGCGCAACGTCGCGTTCCTCCATGATGACATCGCCCATGCCCCGCTGCCCGAAAACGATTGCGATCTCATCACCTGTAACCTGGCCTATACGAGCTTTGCCGACCGCAACCGCGCGCTGGCGATCATGGCGCGGCTCCTCAAGCCGGACGGTTGGTTCTTGCTGACGACACCGCTGCAAACGGCCTTCCGCGCCTTCCTGGATCTCTATCATACCGTCCTGACCGAACTGCAACTGACGACCTGCACGGATGCCCTGGTGGCGCTGGTCAAGGGCAAGCCCACCATCGCCACCGCCCGCGCCGCCATCGAGCGCACCAGCCTGCACATCGAGCGCGAGGTCGCGGATAGCTTCACGATGCACTTCGCCGACGCACATGATTTTTTTACGTCGCCGGTCATTGCGCTCGGCTTCATGGTGGGCTGGCGGGCCATCGTGCCGGATGTCGCCCTGCGCCGGCTCGTCTTCAACGAACTGGAACGCCGGCTGGATCTGTTAGCCGCCGAAGCCGGTGGCCTGACCTTCGAGGTACCCTATTTGTGCCTGTGCGCACGCAAAAGTTAAAGAGGTAACTGTATGCAACAGCGAGTTAGCCAGGGACTTGTCTATCTGAAGCACCTGATCCGGCGACATGGTATCGCCCTCCTCATCGTGGGTATAGCCTGCGCTATCGGTCAAGCGGCAACCCTGAGTCAGCATCCACTTTATCATCTCACCGCTGACAGCAATGGTTATATTCATCCTGCCCTGCGTGTCATCCACAATAGCGGCCCCATTTACGCGCCTGACGATCCCCCAGGCTATCCGGCGCTGTTAGCTTTGGTATTCTTCCTGCATGGTAATTTTAATGCAGCGGTTTTCGCCCAAGCATTGATCATGATCGTCGCAATGTTTGAAATATATATTTTGACGTATCGCCTGACCCAGCACCGTTGGTTGGCGACTGTGGTTGCTAGCGCCATGGCTCTCAATATCTTTCTGTTGGACTGGGAACGTGAGATTATGACCGAAGGGCTAGCCTTCTTTCTGGTCCTCACAGCATTCGTGTTATTCGAGCAAGCTATCCGCACTGGTAAGATGGGGTGGTTTATTTTGACGATGCTTCCCGCAGGAGCGGTGGTCATCGTGCGTCCTTTTTTCATTTACGTGCCGGTACTGTTGGTCGCGATTATGGTTTACCGCGCTTTCCGGCAGCAGAAGCTCCGTGCTGTCTGGCGACCGCTGCTTCTCGCCCTGATCCTTGGCTATTCATTTACCGCGTGGGTCATCATCGGTAACACCATCTCCTATGGGTTTACCGGCATCACCTATGTCGGCACCATTAATTTGCTCGGCAAAGTAATCGAATATCGCATGCAAAATGAGGCTACTGATCCCACTGATCAAGCCGTTGGCGCGAATCTCAATACGTACATGCATACGCCAGGCAAGGTTCTAGAGCCGTGGGGCTTTACGTTAACCTATCTGCCGTACACACATAATTATTATGCGCAAGTTGCGCACTTCAGCGATGATGTGATTTTGCACCATCCCTTTACCTACACGGCGAAATCTTTACAGGATCTTGTCCTTGTCCTGGGGGCGACGCCAAGGGATTATGGACATACTATTCACCTCACCAAGATACAGGTCAAGCTACAACAATTCAGCGCGGATGAGCTACTCGGCTATTGGGTATTACCGTTGGCGGCCTTGGTCGCACTGGGTTGGCTCATTTACGATGCGCGGAATACACGTGCTGTTGTATTGGGAACGATAGGGCTTTTGGCGATGATCAATATCTTTATTGCCGCTGCTTTCACCTATCGCACTACGTCGCCGAATGGATCAGTCTCCGATGAGTTCTATCGGATGCGTGTCCCCTGCGATTGGGCGATGGTGCTATTAGTGATCGTGCTACCTGCCCTAGCAATTCAAATGCTGCGTGCGCGAGTGTTGCAAGGGAAAGCGCCAACAGTGGTTGCCTCGACAATTGATGGTGCAGAAACGCAAATCCTACCGATTCAAGCATCGACAGTTGCCACCATCGATTTGCAGCCTACCCTCAAGCGACCCGCCATTACAGCCACCGCCAAAGAGGGACAGGATGCAGATGAAACACTCAAGTTGCCCGTTCCCATTTCTAGCCATAAAGTACAACCACCACAGGTCTTTCCGCCTGATAGGCCACCCAACTAAAACGAAGAGCTTGAACACGTCCCCCTAACTTTCGTACCATCAAAGGATTAAGGGATGTGCATGGCTGGCTCCATTGCAACGAACTGGAACGCCGGCTGGATCTGTTAGCCGCCGAAGCCGGTAGCCTGACCTTCGAGGTACCCTATCTGTGCCTGTGCGCACGCAAACGCTAGTCGCACCACGTGATGGGATTGGGGGAAATTATGATGCAGCCGATCATACAGACACTGCCCACCTGGGGCAAAGCCCAGGCCAAACGCCTCTACCGGCACTACTTCGCGCTACTCGCCGTCGCCCTGGCCTGCGCGCTGGGCCAGATCGCCACGCTCACTCAGGTGCCGTTTGCCAATCTCACCCCCGATAGCCCGTCCTACCTGCTGCTAGCGATGAATGTTGCACAAGGGCATTTTTTCGATCCTACACGCACTCCTGGTTATCCTGTCTTTCTGTGGATGGTAATGAAGCTCTTCGGTCCTCATTCGACGATTACATCAGTTAACTATGTCAGCCAGGATTACTCCTCGGTCGTCATTGCCCAGGCGATCCTCATGATCGCAGCGATCTTTGAATCCTATTTTCTCACGTATCGCCTGACACTTCATCGCTGGGCCGGCGCGCTCGTCGGCGTCGCGCTGGGTTTGAACGTTTATCTCCTCGATTGGGAACGCGAGATATTAACGGAAACGCTCTCCCTCTGGATCATCGTCACGGTGTTCGTGCTATTCGAGCGGGCGCTCAGAACCGATCATGCGGCATGGACGATCGGCGCGCTGACTCTGGCCGGCATTGCCATCCTCGTGCGCCCTTTTTTCATCTATGTTCCCGCACTGCTCGTGGTGGTGCTACTTTATCGCGCGCTGCGTCGCCACACCTTCCGCATGGCCTGGAAGCCCTTGCTGATTGGCAGCGTTCTCGCCTATGGCATCATGCTGAGTGCGATGGTCGGCAATGCTGTTACATATAATTACTTTGGCTTAAGCGATATCGGCACCGTCAATCTTTTGGGCAAAATTATGGAGTACCATTTGCAAAATGGCGTGGCTGATTCACAAGATATGGCTATTAGTGGCGATCTCACAACGTATCAGCAAAGTGGCCAGCGGCAAGATCCCTGGTTTTTTATGGAGGCGTATAAGCAGTATAAGGTCCATTATTTTACCCCCATCGCACATTTCAATGATGATGTCGTCTTTCATAATATCTTCAGTTTTACTGCTCATGGTGTGCCAGATGTGGTTGCAACGCTAGGAGAGGTACCACGAGATTATGCTCCCACCACCTATCATGCTGCGTTGGCGGTGGGGTTATTGAAGTTTGCTCCACGTGAATTATTGGTATATTGGCTGTTACCGGTGCTGACAATGGCAGCGGTTGTGTGGGCGATCAGAAGTTCAGGTGATTGGCGGGCGCTCATGACGGCTGCACTCGCGCTGGCTGTTACGCTGGATACCGCGTTCACGGGGATGTTAAGCTATCGTACCGTCCTCCCCAATGGGAATGTCTCTGACGAATTTTATCGCATGCGTGTCCCCTTTGACTGGGCGATGCTCTTGCTGGCTGTTGTGCTGATCACCTATGGCGTGGAATATATCTACCCGCGCCTCAAGCCGATCCTCTTGCCTACGGGCGTCATGCTGACGGAAGAAGAGCGCCAAAAAGAAGCTGCCCTCGTAGCACCACGCTCACACCGCGCAATCGCAGGCAAGCGACACTAGCGCCGCGCGAAACGGCTGCGATTGAAGAGCAGATAGAGCATCAGTGCCTCACGATACTCGTCGATGCCCGCGCGCCCCGCCGTGATGACGCGCCCGCACAGCGCCAGAATGCCTTCCGCCAGGCGCAGATCGCTCTCATCGATGGCGTTGCGCTGGCGTAGCGCCGCCAGGATGCCGGCGGGATCGCCCGGTGGCTGTGTCACGCCGTAGTTGCGGGCGGCGTTGGTCATCGCGCTCAGCAGTTGTTCGCGCAGTTGCAAGAAGGCCGCCTGGTCGCTCCGCTGTTCCACTGGCGCTGACGCTTTGGGGACTTCCACCTCTCGCGGCAGGGGCGCAGTCAGCAGCGCCTCCGGTGGGTGGGGCGGCGGTGCCAGCGGTTGGGAGGCCGGTCGGCCAACGGCGGGCAGCAATGTCGTCGCCATCTCTGGGACGGCGGGCGTGGTCGCTGGCGGGGGAGCGGCGGCGATGATCGGTGTAGACGGCACGCGCCGGGGTGGTGGTGCGGCGGCAGGCGTGGCTTCTTCGCGTAGGGTCGCCAGCGCCGTCGCTAGGCTGACGGTTCCCGGCGCAATCGCTTCCCAGGACTGCGCCAGGTTGCGCCCCGCACCCCACGAGGTCGGCGTGATCGCTTGCCCGAAACCATTATTCGCGCCGTTCAGCACATAATCTACCAGCCGCCGCTGCACCTGGGTCGCTAACTGCAATGCCTGGCGTTGCAGTTCCGCGCCGTGGCGCTGGGCGCGGTCGGGCAGCACGGCACGCTGATAGTTTACCAGCATGTCCGCCAGTTGCTCGGCCAAGGCGGAGGACGCGATCTCCAGCGTCTCGTGCTGGTCCAGCCGCAGCCCGGCGACGAATTGCTCGGCACGCTGCCGATCCGCCTGGCTGAACGGACGTATGCGCAACGCGCCGCTGCGGTAATCCACAAACGGCGGATACGTGAAGTCGTTGAGCAACGTCGTCGACAGTTCAGCATGCAGCCGGTTGCGGTCGGGCAAGCTCAGTTCGCTGACGCGGATTCGTAACATGGGCGATCCTTAGAATGCTTCAGAGTGCTTCCGTGAAAAACGCCGCGATACGGTCGATGTATTCAGCGGGCGCGGTGCTATAGGCCATAACATGCGCCGCCTCCGGCACCTGCCAGAGCTGCTTAGGTTCGCCGGCACACGCGAAGAGTTCGCTGCTGGTGCGCGGTTCGTCCACCAGGCCGTCCTTCAGGTCGCCGATGATAAAAACCGGACGGGGCGCGATCTGCTCGATCACCGCGACGGGGCGGATGCGGTCCAGCCGCGCGCCGGTGATGAGTTGGCCCCAGAAAACGATGATGCGCGCGAAGGGAAAAGCCGGTGCGCCGGTGTAGCGCGTGAAGGCCAGACTGAGATCCTGCAACAGATCGCCGAAGGCGGCCTCGGCGACGACAGCCTTGAGTTCCGGTAATTGGGCCGCCGCCAGGATGGCGGTGATCGCGCCCAGTGAGAGGCCCATCACGCCGATGTGGTCCATCGCCACGTCGCCGCGCCCGCGCAGATAAGCCAGCGCGGCGGCGACATCGCGCACCTCATGATCGCCGAAAGTCGTGCTGTGGCCGTCGCTCTCGCCATGCCGGCGGAAATCAAAGAGCAACAGGCCAAAGCCACGTGACTGCAACTCCGCTGCCGGCTTCAGCCATTGCTGGCGGTGCGCCGCCACGCCGTGTAGGGCGATCAGCGTGCGCCCGTTCGTGCCAGGGAGGTACCAGCCCGCGAGATCGCCGCTGGCACCGCGAAAGCGCACGGCCTCGTGCGGCGCACCCAACTCGTCGGGACGCAGATTGAACGGCACGCGCGCGGGCCGCACCAGCCGCACCGCCTGCCAGAACGTCAGCCCCAGCACCGCCATGAGCAACAGCCCCACCAGGCTGCCGATGCCCACCAACCACGCCCCCATGCCCTTATGTTTCCTCACCACGAAAATGCGCTCCCGCGCCTGCTAGAATGGTGCGCCCGGCGACGACGCCCCGAAGCGTGCCGTCACCGATGACGAGACGAGATAGGGCGCGAGGACGGCGCGCACCAGGCGTTCGGGGTCGTGGCGCACGTAATCGACATTCGGCGCGGTCAGGCGTTCGACCACGACTTCCGGCACCAGCGCTTGCACCGATTCCACATTCGGCTGCACGGGGTGTTGTTCCTGCGCCGCGTAGTTTTCGAGCAGAGCATCGGGGAACGTGCCATCGTGCAAAATGACGCGATCAACCCGCCCGCCGAGATAGTGATGGATCACCGCGACGAAATCGGAAGCAGCGAAGCCGTCGGTTTCGCCGCGTTTGGTCATCAAGTTGCAGACGTACACTTTTTCGGCTTCGGACTCGCGGATCGCCCGCGCCATGCCTTCCACCAGCAGATTCGGGATGATGCTGGTATACAGATCGCCCGGTCCGATGATGATCACGTCCGCCCGGCGAATGGCGCGCAACGCCTGGTGGCACGGCAGCGTGGGATGGTCCAGGTACACGCGGCGCACGGGGGCCAGTGTGCCGGTTTCTTGCTCGCCACGCAGATCGATATTGGTCTCGCCCTGGATGACACTGCCGTCATCGAGTTCCGCGCACAACATCGTGTGGTCCAGCGTCACGGGCAGCACATTGCCGGCAGTTTCCAGCAATTCCTGCGCGTCTTGAATCGCGGCCAGCAGGTCGCCGCCGTTGATATCTTGCAGCGCGGAGATGATCAGGTTGCCCAGGCTGTGGCCACCGACGCCCAGCGCCTCTTTTTCTTGTTTAGCGGGGAAGCGGAAGTTGAAGACATCGCGCCAGAGTACGCCATTGCGCGAAAGGGCGACGAGTGCCTGGCGCAGATCGCCGAACGGCAACTGGCCAAATTCATCCATCAGGCGGCGCGAACTGCCGCCGCTATCGGCCATGCTGACGATGGCCGTGATATCACAATGCGCTTGTTTCAGGGACGAGAGTACGGCGAAAGGTCCCGTGCCGCCGCCAATCGTCACCACCCGTTTATCTGCCAACAGTTCGCGCGGTGCGCGAGAGAATGCCATGTCAAACCTCCTCCGCCGTGTAGGCATCGCGCCTATTATGCCACGCTTCAGCCATTCCGGCAAGGGGCATGCTCCCAAACCGGCCAAATCGTCTATCCAGCGAGATCATATACTGGTTATGAATCTGCCGTGCATTATTGCACAGGAGGGCAAAACGATCGATGCGGCTCACATCTCCCACCGCGCATGAGCGCGCCACTTTGGCAGCGGCGGTGGAGCATGCCTGGTGCAGCGCGTGGGGCGCGCTCGGCATTGACGACACGACCCAGGTTGATGACACGCCCGGTTTCCTGCGCGTGCTGACGCCCGGTTCGTCGGATCTGCTGCTGAACGCCGTCCTGCGCTTCCGGCAGGCTCAGCCGGTGCAGCGGGCGGACCTTGAAGCGGTCATCGCCCCCTATCGCGCGGCGCGGCGACCGTTGCAGTGGTGGCTGTGTGTGGGCGCGGAACCCACCGGGCTGCGCGAGCAACTTTATGCGCTGGGGATGCGCACGTGGGGGCAGCCGCCGGGGCTGGCGCTGCCGCTCGGTGGCTGGCAGATGCCACCACTTCCGGCGCAGGTGCAGGTGCGCGCCGCCACTACCTCCGTCGATGCCCTGACCGCGCTGGCGCTCATCCTCGCCGTCTTCCGGTTGCCAGAGGCACCTATGCGGCGTTGGTGCATCGCTAACCCCGCCTTCGTCGCCTATCTCGCCACCATCGATGGTGTGCCTGTCGGCGCGCTAGTACGGCAGATCACCGGCGGGGTGGCCGGCTTCTTCCATGTCGCCACCGCGCCCAACGCCCGTCGCTGCGGCGTGGCCACCACGCTGATGGCCCAGGCACTGCGCGATGCCCAGGCACAGGGGGCGACGGTCGCCGCGCTCACGTCCTCGCCGATGGCAGAGGGCATCTATCAGCGGCTGGGCTTCATTCCCTGCTGCACGTTCGATCTTTGGATGCCCGGCAGCGCCTTGCTGCTGGACCTCACCAGCTTCCACGCGGGCGACGGCTGAGCGCCAGCCCCGCTGGTATAGATGTTGTAGCGCCGTCTCATCGCCCACGTGGCGAGCCACACAACAGAAAGGATCGGCTGCGCCAGCCGGCGCGGCCAGCGCCAATGGAAGATATTCGTTTTGACCGCCAATTCCGCACCCCATCATCCGAGGGGTATTTTATCGTGCAAGTGGGGACACGCCTGGGCGTGGTGGATCTGCATTTCACGGCCACCAACGTCCGCGCCACGCTCATCCTGGAACGCGAGATGGAGCGCGAAGATCTGGTCAAATTGATCGAGCAGATCGATGAAGATCTGGTGCTTTCCGCCGACATCCCGCGCGACGACCTGCTGGTGAGCGTCTACGTCGGCAAAGACGCCGGCTTCTTCAACGATGAAACGCTGGCCGAAGAGACCGACTTCCTTGATGACGAAGACGACGAAGAAGACGACGAGTTCATCGAAGGCTGATAGTGTCCCTCTCCGTGACAGACAGGAATGGCTGTCCTCCGCCTGTGGTGACAGACAGGAATGTCTATCCTCCGCCTGTGGTGACAGACAGGAATGTCTATCCTCCGCGTGTTGTAGGGCGGGCAGCGATCCTTATAGGCGGGCGTTCCGGTTCGCCGTCCCCATGATGGGGCGGATTGGCATGCCCGCCGCACGATGGGCTACACAAGGAATCGTAAACGATAATCTTCCGTTCACTTAAATAGCCTTTTGGGGTAATCCCCGCTAGCCATTTTGCGTGATATGGAACAAGATAATGCGGTATGGGGACATATCATAGTAGCAAAGGGATCAATCACAGCGCAGGGAAAGGCGCGGAAAGAGTGACTCCGTGCGTTCACATAAAGCGATCATCCAGATGCCGGACGGCGCGCAACTGCATACGGTGTTTCACGCGCTCAAGCACGTGCCACGCGCCGAGGTTGCGCTGGTGTTGCCCGCCGCCGCGCCGAACCTTGCCGCCATCGCCGGATTGGATCAAGTGCTGACCTGGGCGCGTGAGCAAGGCAAAGATGTCACCCTGGTTGGTGGCAGCGTTCAGGCGCGGGCCGAAGCGGTGTTGCGGGGGTTGCGCGTCGCCACCTCTGTCGCTGCGTGGGAAGCCTGGCTGGCCACCGAGCGCGCCACCAGCGTCGCGCTGGACCAACATTTGCAGGCACACGGCGCGACCACCGGCTGGCGCGTGATCCGCCCGACCTCAGTGACACCCTCGGCGGATGACGATCAGCCGGCCTATCTCGCCCTGTTGCGCGCCCCAGCGGATGCTGCCGTGGCACCGGAAATCGTCCCCGCTGACGAGCGTTACGAAGACGCGGTCATCGCTCTCATCTGGCAGACGGGCAAGCTTGGTGGCACGGAATAACCGCTGTTGCGGATGCATATTCCCTCTCACGGCGGACAGCCATTCCTGTCTGTTCGTGCTTGTCAAGCATCCGGTAAACTGGGTGTTGGCGCGGTGGCCGTTGCCGGCACCTCGCGGGGCAGGATCACGCGCATCAGCGTCCCCTGGCTCAGCTTGCTCTGCACGTCGATCGTGCCGCCGTGGCATTCGACGATGAGCTTAACCAATGCCAGGCCCAGGCCGTGGCCGCGCGTCGCCTGGGCATTGTCGGCCCGATAGTATGGCTCGAAGATATGGTCGAGCGCCGCGTGTGCCACCCCCTGCCCCCGATCAGCGACATCCAACGCGATGTGTGCGGCGTCGGGCTGCCATAACCGCACCGTCACGGGGGTGTTGCGGCTGAATTTGAGCGCGTTCGACAGCAAGTTCACCACCATCGCTTCGATGCGTGCTTTGTCCCACAACACCGTCGTCGTTGCGGCCAAAGCCATACCGGTCATGCCGGCGGGCGGTGTGAGTTCCAGCGCGATCAGCCCATTGGTCAGCGCCTGTTCATCGGCGATGACCCCTTGCACCATCTCCACTGGCGCGAGACGCTCAAGCTTCAGCGTCAGCGGTGCGTTGACCTGCTGGCCGGCAAAATCCAGGAAAAGATCCATGAAGCGGCTCAGGCGCAAGCTGGATGAATACAACCGGCGCGCGTATTCCGGCAACAATGGGTCCGGGGTGGGGGCGTCGGCGACATGCGTGATCTGCGAGGCCAGCATGGTGATCAGGTGCAGGGGCGCTTTGGCATCGTGTGCGCCGAGCGCCAACATGGCAGCGCGCTGCTTATCCGCTTCGATCCGACGCTGCCGCCAGGCGTGCAGCCGGCGGGCTTGCGCGGCGGCATCGGCTTGGGCGGCATCCAGGGCGGCCACCAGGCGGTGCTGTTGCCACAGATAGAGGCCCAGCATCTGCGCGCCCAGCAAACCCAACGCAATCGTCCAGCCGAGGGTAAACGGCACAGGACTCAGCACCAGGAAGGCTTGCAGCGCCAGGCCAAGCCAGCCGATGCCTTGCGCCATGTTGACGCGGACCACCGTTGGTTCGCCCCCTTGATCGATCAGGCTCCATGCGGTGACGACACCCAGCGTGATGGGCGTGAAGCGCACGACCGTGAAGGCGCGGGGATCGGTCAATAGGGGAGCCCGGCCTAATGGCAGCAGAAAGATCCCCAGGATGACCAGCGTGAACACGCCTTCCGCCAGTTGCAGCCCGGAGATGTGGAGATGGGCTGTTCGCGGTGGCGGGCGGGCGGGCCTGGCTTCCGCCAAGACGAGCAGGCACACCAGGCCGCCGATGATGCTGACGGCGAGCGTCGCCAGCGCCGCCGTGCGCGGCAGATGCATCCGCGCGCTGCCGACGAGCGCGGCACCAATCACGACGGCCAACAGGCCGACGATGCGCAGCCCGCCCCCCACGACGCGCAACCCATTCCGGCAACTGAGCGCCACCGTCAGCCACGCCAGGAAGCCGATGATGAGGAGGATGCCCCCCGCGCCTGTCGGCAGTAGCGGCTGCATCGCGCCCAGCGGCGTCGTGACCACGCCCACCAACGCGGTGATACCGAACGTCACCGCCGTCCGCCGCGCCAATACCGACCGTCGCAGCGCCATGCAGCTAGCCTGCCACGTTTGAATACATGCTTGCTGCCACCGTGACAGAACGCCCTGCACGGTATCAACTATGGCCAACCCCATCCTTGTCCCCCACCAGGCCATAATTTCTGTCAAGTGGTACGCCGTTGGACCACCGTGTAGCCGATTATGTGCCAGGATAGAAGGTATTGTCAAACATTGTGTAACTTTATGTGAGATCTGGGGGACTATGCCACGCCCGCCAGGTAGGCCAAGGCTGCGCGGGCCAGCACTTCCGCGCCGATAGGCAAGCAGCCCTCATCGATGTCGAAATGCGCGCTGTGGTGCGGCGCGGTGATGCCGCGCGCCGGGTTGCCCGCGCCAACCAGGAAGTAGCAGCCTGGCACGGCATTGAGAAAGAAGGCCATGTCGTCGCCGACGGTCTGGATGCAGTCCGCCGTCACGTGGTCCGCGCCCACGGTCGCTTCCGCCGCCCGCCGTACCAGATCCGCCATCGTGGCGTCGCTGACGCAGGGTGGGATGCCGATGTCGCTGCGCGTCGCGCAGGAGGCGCGCAAGCCGCCAGCCACCTGCGCGGCCAGTTCGGGGATGCGGCGCATCAGGTGCGCGCGGTCGGCGGCGTCGTGGGTACGCACGGTGCCTTGCAGCACCACCTCGTCGGCGATGACATTGAAGGCCGTGCCGCCGTGGATCGCGCCGATGGTGACGACAGCGGGGTGGAACGGCGAGATCTCGCGGCTGACCAGCGTTTGCAGCGCCGTGACGATCTGCGCCGCCGCCACGACGGGATCGATATTCAGTTCCGGCATCGCGCCATGTCCACCACGCCCGCGCACCGTCAGGATGATCTCATCCGCGCTGGCGAAGATCGGGCCGGGGCGCACACCCACCGTCCCCACCGGCAACTGATTCCAGATATGCAGCCCGATGACCGCCTCCACCTGCGGATCGGCCATTGCGCCGTCGCGGATCATCTCCTCCGCGCCACTGGCGCGCTCTTCCGCCGGCTGGAAGGCGAAGACGACGTTGCCAGGGATCTCGCCACGCCGTTCCGCCAGCACCGCCGCTACCGCCAGCGCAATGGCCACATGCCCATCGTGGCCGCAGGCGTGCATCTTGCCTGGCTCCTGCGAGTGATAGTCCGCCGTGTTCGCCTCTTGCACCGGCAGCGCGTCGATGTCCGCGCGGATCATGATCGTCCGTGCGCCAGCGCCCGCCTGCCCGCCGCGCAGCACGCCCACCACGCCCGTGCGCCCGATGCCGGTGCGTACCTCCAGGTCCAGCGCCCGCAGCCGGTCGGCGATGATCGCCGCCGTGCGCGTCTCCTCGAACGCCAGTTCGGGATGTTGGTGCAGGTCGCGCCGCGTGGCGATCATCTCGCCCTGGTGCGCTGCGACCGCCGCGTGTATATCTGCAATCGCCACGTTTAAGCTCCTCGTTGGTACTGATTGGTGAAACCGAGACATAGAGCAGCATACAACATCATCTAGCGGGGTAGATAAACAACAGCAGAATGGAGCAAAATCCAATGGGAATGTGCTATACTTGATATTGTCTGAACACCTACCGTATGGAGGTTGTTACGGGAGTATCTAGGGCTAGCCGGCTGATTGCCGGGTCACCAGGTCTAAACAGCCTGGTTTTTTTATACCTCAATTAAGCAATGTATATGGTGTTTGCTCAAAGCGATGTTCCCCTAAATGGGTAGAGCATTTTGTTGTGGCCAGCGTGCATGCTATACTGGTGCTGTCCTCATAGGATAGCACAAGCTTTGGGGAGGCCGCGAGGCAGATGGAAGCGCGCATTATCACCGACCGCAAGCAGTGGAACCAGTTCGTCCGTGACACGCCGACGGGGCATCTGTGCCAGACGTATGAGTGGGCGGAGCATGGGGAAGATCCGGCGGCGCGGGCGCAGGCGTTGCGCGTGGGCGTGCTGGATGGCGACCGGCTGGTGGGGGCCGTGCTGCTGCTGCGCAGCAAGCTCGCCGGCGTGCCGGGCGCGCTCTATTACGCGCCGCGTGGCCCCGTCGTCCCCGCAGCCGACGGTCCCGTGTTGCCGCTGTTGATGCAGACGGCGGCGCGGCTGGCGCGCAAGGGGGGCGGCTTCGCGTTGCGCGTGGAACCGAATATGCCTGACGACGAGCCACAGTGGCGCGCGGCCTTCGAGCGGCTGGGCTTCCATACCTCGCCCCATGTCATCTATCTGCGCAACACCTGGATTCTGGACGTGCGCCCCACCGAAAAGCAACTGCTGGACGACATGAAGCAAACGTGGCGCTATAACATCGGCAAGACGGGCCGCAGCGGCGTCACCATCCGCCAGGGAACGACGGAGGCCGACCTCGCCATCTTCTACACCTTGCAAGCGGAAACGGCCCAGCGCGAACACTTCTATCTCTATCCCCAGTCGGTCTTCCGTGACATGCTGGACCACTATGCCCCGGAGGCTGCCGCGCGCGATGCCACCGCCATCCTCACGCTGCTGATCGCCGAATACGAGGGGAAGCCGCTGGCCGCGACGACGGTGGCGACCTTCGGCAAGTGGGCGTGGAGCATGCACACCGGCATCACCAGCGACGCCCAGGCGCGCAAACTGCGCCCGAATTACCTGCTGCAATGGGAGGCGATCCGCTGGGCCAAAGCCCAGGGCTGCGACTTCTTTGATTTTCGCAACATCCCGGAAGTGTTGGCAGAGGGCCAGCCGATGTACGGCGTCTACGAATTCAAGAAGGGCTTCGGTGGCTTCTTTCACCGCGTCATGCCCACGATGGAACTGGTGCTGAATCCGCTCGTCTACTACCCCTACACCTGGGCGCTGGACCTGCGCGACACGTTGCGCGCCCGCCGCCATCCCGCCGCCTCCACGCCCAGCAGCGACGAGGCCGCCCCCACGGCTGAAACCGCCGCTCCCGCCTAGCGCAATTTGCAGGGGCATCGAGCATGCGGGCCACATTGATTGAAACCAACATGCGCGCCGCCACCCCGCCGTCAAGTTTGCCTGCTTGGACTGTAGGTACTTTCTTTGCGCCGTAGCCAGTAATGCTGGCCTTATTTAAGGTGGCGGGTGGGGCTACGGGCGGCGCGGCACACGCCGCGCGATCTGGCGCAGCAACCGGTCGCGTACCGCGCGCCAGCGCTCGCTCAGCGTCGCCGGATCGGGCGCATCAGGCGCCCAGCGTTCACGCACATACAGTTCGGTGATCGCCGCGATCTCTTCGCGCTGATCGGGAATCTGCGCGGCCAGCGCCGCGCCATACTCCGCCGCCGTCTGCGCCGGCCTGGGACGCACGCCCGCCAGCCGCCCCAGCACCGTCATCCGCGCGAAGGTGCGGCTGATCGGCGAGAACTTGCGGAAGAGCAGTCGCCACCAGAGCGCCAAGGCCAGTGCCACCAGCAAGAGCAGCGCGATCAGGGTACTCAGCGAAAGCGTCACCGCGCCTACCACGGCGTTGCCGGGGCCGACGGCAGGCCCAACCACCGGCGCTTGCGGCGTGGTCGTAGTGCCGTGCGTTGGCTGCTTCGGCGTGGGGTTCGGACGATTCTTCGGCGGTCCCGGCGGCTCGTTAGTCGTCCCCACCGGATTTTTCACCGGACGCGGGAAGGCGTGATCGCTGAACGTTACCGACGGCTCGAAGTTGATCCAGCCATAGCCGGGGAAGTAGACCTGCACCCAGGCATGCGCCGCCGTCCCCATCACACTGTAACTATTCGTCTTGACATCAAAGGAGCCGGTGATGAAGCCTTCCACCTCGCGGGCCGGGAAGCCCAGTTCGCGGGCCATCATCACCATCCCGGTCGAAAACCACGTGCAATAGCCAGTGCGCTGCTGCAACAGGAACGCCGCCGCGTCGGTGCCAGCCGGCACATCAGGATTCTGCGTCGAGTAGGTAAATCCGTCAGTGACGAAGTGCGCGATGATACCTTCGAGCTTGTCGTACATCGTCGTCTTGTCTTGCGTCCAAGAGAGAGCCGCCGCGCGCACCGGATCATTCGGATCGTTTTTCAGGTCATTGGGTAACTGGGTGTATTGCGCCAATAGCGCCGAGGGATAGAGGTCCGGACGGGCGTCGGGAGCGGCGACATTGCGCAGATCTGCCGCCGTCGCGGTGGAGACATACGAGACTTCCTGATACACTTGCCCGTTTTTCAGCGGCGGCTGCGTCTGCCAGTCGATGTAGGAGCCGACAGCATCCTGCGTGTCCAGCCCGATGCCGTCGCTATGGATGACGGTCGGCAGCGAGAACGAATCCGGCTCAGCCAGGCCATAGATGCCGGAGCCATCCGGCGCGTTGATGATATGAATCGTCGCCGTAACGAGGCTGAAATCTTTCGTTTCCGGTGCCAGCGACGTATTGGCTGGCAGCGTGAAGGTCTTGATCCCGCTCTGCGTTTGCGACCATTTATGGCCATCGAAATGATCGAATGTCACGGCTTGCAGATAACTATTGGATATATCGTTGGTGGTATAGGTCAGCACGGGGATATCGGGTAGGTTGACCGAACCTTGAATCGAGAGATCGCCGCCGAAGGCCACGCGGTCGAGGCGACTCTTGCCGCCGTCGATATGAAACAAGCGCCCGAAGGTATTTTGCACACCCTGCCACGGCGACTGCGGCCCGCTCCACAGATCTTGCAATTGTCCATTGATCAGGTTGCTCGGCAAAGTGGCGGCGAGGATGACGACAACGATGATGAAGATCACGCCCGCCTGCATGAAATCCCAACTCAACTCCGACGGGTAGCGCAACCCCTTGCTGCGCCAGATGCGCATGCGTTCCACGAGGTTGAAGCGCACGATCAGCATGAGCGCGGTCAACAAGAAGATGACGGCGTAGATCGTCTTGTCATCGGCGGCATAGTTCAGATTGATCAGCAGCACGACGCCATTCGCCGCCGCCGCCAGCCAGGGGCTGCGCGAGCGAAAGATCAGCCACATGCTGACATAGCCGAGCAACATCGTCAGGATGGCCAAAAAAAGCAAGAAGATGGCGTCGTCGGTGCTGGCCGTGCCAGCGCGCGCAGTGCCGCTCCACGCCAGCAAGTGCCGCCACAGCACGCCCACATGACCGCCCTCATCCGCCTGGGCTGTCTGGTAAAAGGCGAAGACGATGCCCAGCGACAGCGCAGGGATGTCGGCCAGCCACTGCGGCACGCGGCGTTGCTTCGCCAGGATGAAGCCCAGCAGCATGCCGACCAGCGTCGTCGCCGTCAGAATACCCGAACCAGCGGTCCACGCCAGACTTTGGATGCAGCCGACGGTAATGAGGACCAGCACCGCCGCGAAGATCACGGTCGTCCAGCCTTCCGACGGGCTGAGCGGGAACGGTAAGCCCCGTTTGGGCGGCGCTGCCGTCTGCGTTGTCGTTGCCATAGCCACGCCTACCTAATTTCATTCATCCGCCACATGCGCGTGCATAGGGGCGGAAAAAGCGCGATCATCGCGGATCGTATCACAATAAAGTTGCTCGTGCTAGCGCGTGCTGATCCCGGTTTCCAGCGTTTCCGTGAGCGCCTGGCCTTGCTGCACGGTCAGGATGGGAACGCCCGCGCCGACCAGATATTCCAGGGTGTCGTCCAGGCTGCGCGCGGTGCCGAAGCTGGCGGCATCCAGCAGGACAACGCTGGCATGCACCCCCCGGCGTTCGAGCAGGCGCAAACCCATCGCCCACTCCGTTTCGGGCGAGGCCGTGATGACGATGAGCGCGCTATTGCGCATGAATTTCGTCTCGTGCAGGTTCAGCAATTCGGCCAGGGGCGGCGTGCTGCCGCCATGCGTCACCGCCAGGATCTCCAGCGTGCGGTCGAGTTGGCGCACACCTCGGTCGATGTGCAGCAGCGAGTCGTGGCCGTCATTGACGATGAGGCCGAGCGAAAGATCGCTATAGAGAAAGTAGTTCGCCAGCGTCGCGGCGATGGTCACGCCGTACTCTTCGGTCGATTCTTTGCCGCGCCCGCGCTGAAAGCGGTCATCCAGGTCGAGGACGATCCACACGTCGATGGTGGGGTCGAGGTCGAACTCTTTCACCATCAATTGGCCGATGCGGGCGCTGGTGGGCCAGTGGATGCGCGAAAGGGCATCGCCCGGCAGGTATTCGCGCACGGTGACGGCGTTCGTCGTCGTCTGCAAGGAACGCTGCGAGCCGCGCCCGCGCCCCGGCATCGCGCCGGGGAAAAGATTGAAGCCCTTGATCGGCAGGATCTGCGGCAGGACGATCAGTTCGCGTTGGCTGGCCAGCGGGATCGTGCGGGTATAGATGCCCATCGGATCGCCGATGGTGGCCGTCACCGGCCCCAGGAAGAAGCGCCCCCGGTGGGTGCAGGTGGTGCGCACGCGCCAGTCGATGCGCTTGCGCCCGCCCATGCTGGCGACATACCCGGCGTGATGCCCCGGCAGCGTGGAATTATCCGTCACCTGCACCCAGAGCTTGGGCAGTCGGGAGCGATTTTCCAGGCGCAGGCGCTCTTCCAGCACCTCGCCCATCTGCGCCCGCCCGCCGGGCAGGGTGCGCGCGAAGGCCAGCCCCCGGCTGCCCCAATTGGAGAACAGCGCCGAGCCGAGCGCCGTCAGCACCAGCACCCAGAAGACCAGATACATCGGGTGCCAGCCGGACGCCAACGCCGCCAAGCCGACGACAGCGATGGCGAGGTACATCTGCCAGGGACGCATAGGGATCACCGCCTACCATCTTACCGCCTGAAATTGGCCGGGGTATCCGGCGAGGCGACCTGCGCCATCACTTCTTCGAGGATCGCGGTGGCCGTAACGCGCCGTTGCCGCGCGGCGGGCGCGACGATGATGCGATGGGCCAGCGTGGCTGGCACCAGCAGCTTCACGTCGTCCGGGCGCACGTAACTGCGCCCGCGCATGGCGGCGAGTACCTGCGAGGTGCGATACAGCGCCAGCGAGCCGCGCGGGCTGGCTCCCAAATAGGCGTTCGGATGTTGGCGCGTCGCGGCGACGATATCGACGATGTACTGCGCGATCTCGCGCTTGACGGCCACATCGCGCACAGCGGCCTGCATCTGCTGCAACTCCTCGCCGGAGATCACCTGGCCCAGCGTCTCCAGCGGGTGCTGGCGCTGCTGCCGCGCCAGGATGTCTACCTCGTCGGCAGGCTGGGGGTAGCCCAGGCTGATGTTCATCAGAAAGCGGTCGAGCTGCGCTTCGGGCAGGGGGAACGTGCCTTCATACTCGATGGGGTTCTGCGTCGCCATCACCAGGAAGGGCTGCGGTAACTTATACGTGGTGCCATCGACGGTGATCTGCCCCTCTTCCATCGCTTCCAGCAGGGCGGACTGCGTCTTCGGCGTAGCGCGGTTGATCTCGTCGGCCAGCACGAACTGGCTGAAGATCGGCCCAGGGCGATATTCGAAATTGTCGGTCTTCTGATTGAAGATCGAAACGCCGGTCACGTCGCTGGGCAGCAGGTCCGGCGTGAATTGGATGCGCTTGAACGTGCAGCCGATGGAGCGCGCGATGGCTTTGGTCAGCACGGTTTTGCCGACGCCGGGAACATCTTCGATGAGGACGTGACCCTGGCTCAGCACGGCGATCAGCGTCAGCCGCACGGCATCGTCCTTGCCCACGATCACCCGTTTGACGTTGGTGACGACGCGCTCGGTCAGGGTCTGAATCATCTGCACGGCGGCAGATGGCATTTCTTCGGTGATCACTGTAGCTTATGGGGCGCGTCGCGCACCTGCGACGCACCACGCTCCTTTCACGAGACAACAACCGGGGCCAACAGGCCACCAAATGACGCTTCCGGCACACAGGCGGGCGGTATTGATCGAAACCAATGTGCGCGCCTAGGAGCGTTCCTCCACGGTGTAGGGGCGTACCCTTGTGGCCACCCCCCCGTCGCGGATTGGCAGCGAACAAACCGGAACCAACATCATACAAGCAGTTGGATACGTTAAGATCTCTTTCGCCAAGTGTAGCACCGGCGTTGCTATGAAGCAAATGGCTGTGAGGGATCACCTCTCTTGACTAGGTGGCCGGAATGCCTGGTGTTATAAGAGACACACCAGAACAAAACTATGGGACAATCTGAGATGTTTATACCATTGCTCTTTAAAACGATAGAGAAAGGAAAGCGCGATGATGCAGATTGACAAAAATAATGACGGTCATCGTTGCCCTGCAATCTCCAAGGGTTCACCCCTGCTCGGAACACGAACCCCCTTTGCCCCGCTGGCTCACCCGCGATGTGCTATGATGGAAGCAGCATTGCTGTAACATCCCTACCGAAAGGCGGCAGGCACGCGATGGCTTCCGCAGATGATGTCACCCTGACGGCGCTCGTCACCGGCGCGGTGCAGGGCGTCGGCTTTCGCGCCTTCGCGCAGCGCCAGGCGGCGGCGTTAGGGCTGCGCGGCTGGGCACGTAATCGGCCCGACGGCGTGGTCGAGGTCGTGGCGCGGGGACCACGCGAGGCCGTCACTCACTTGCTGGCCGCGCTGCGCCAGGGGCCGCGCTTCGCGCGAGTAGATCAGGTCAACGAAGATTGGTCGCCGCGCGATGATATTCCGTCAACGTTCACCATCAAGGACTAGAAAGACAGAGAAACTTTTATGAGCATCAGCCGCTCGGATGTCGAGCATATCGCCCTGCTGGCGCGCATGCGCCTGAGCGAAGATGAACTGGCCCTCACGACCGACCAACTCGCGGGCATCCTGGAACACATCGCCGTGCTGCAAGAAGCCGACGTCAGCGATGTGCCGCCCAGCGCCGGCACCCTGCCGCCCATCGACCACTTCCGTCCCGACGCCACCGCGCCCTCGCTGCCGCCGGACAAGCTGCTGGCGAACGCGCCAGAGCGCGACGACAACTATCTGCGCGTGAAGGCGGTGCTGGAATAATGACCACACCGACCACTCCCACCGAACCCTGGCGCTGGACCATCGCCGAGGCGGCGGAGAAGCTGCGCGCGAAAGAAATTTCCTCGGTCGAACTGACGCAAGCGCACCTGGACCGCATCCAGGCCGTGGATGGCGCGGTCCATGCCTTCCTGACCGTCACGGCGGAGGCCGCGCTGGCCGAGGCTCAGACCGCCGACGCGCGGCTGGCGCAGGGCCGCGACCTCACGCCGCTCACCGGCATCCCGCTGGGCATCAAAGATGTGCTGGTGACGGAGGGCGTCACAACCACGGCGGGATCGCGCTTCCTGGAACATTTCGTGCCGCCGTATAGCGCCACCGTCGTGCAGCGGCTGCGCGCCGCCGGCGCGATCTCGCTGGGCAAGCTGAATATGGATGAGTTTGCGATGGGGTCGTCTACGGAGAACTCGGCGTATGGTCCCACGCACAACCCGTGGGATCTGGAGCGCGTGCCGGGCGGCAGCAGCGGCGGCTCGGCGGCGGCGGTGGCCGCGGGCGAAGCGATGGGGACGCTCGGCTCCGACACCGGCGGCTCCATTCGCCAACCCGCTGCGCTAACCAACACCGTCGGCATGAAGACGACCTATGGCCGCGTCTCGCGCTTCGGCCTGATCGCCTTCGCCTCATCGCTGGATCAAATCGGCCCTTTCACGCGCACCGCGCGCGACTGCGCTTCGTTGCTGCAACACATCGCTGGCTACGATCCCAAAGACGCGACCTCGCTGGACGTGCCAGTGCCGGATTACGCCGCCATGCTCACCGGCGACATCCAGGGCATGACCATCGGCATCCCCAAGGAATATTTCGTCGAGGGGACGGAGCCGGGCGTGGTCAAAGTCGTGGAAGAGGCCATCCAGACGCTCAAAGGGCTGGGGGCAAACTTCATCGACATCTCGCTGCCCAACACGCGCTATGGCTTGCCGGCGTATTACATCATCGCGCCCGCCGAGGCCAGCGCCAACCTGGCGCGCTATGACGGCGTGAAGTACGGCCTGTCGCTGCGCGACGGCGCGGCGGACCTGCAAGACGCGCTGATGACGACGCGCCAGGCGGGTTTCGGCGCGGAAGTGCGCCGGCGCATCATGCTCGGCACCTACGCGCTCTCGTCCGGCTATTACGACGCCTATTACAAGCGCGCGGAGCAGGTGCGCACGCTCATCCGCCGCGACTTCGACGCCGCTTTCGCCCGCTGCGACGCCATCATCTCGCCCACCTCGCCGACCGTCGCCTTCAAGATCGGTGCGCGGGTGGACGATCCCTACGCGATGTACCTGTCGGACCTCTTCACCATTCCGGCGAACCTGGCGGGCATCTGCGGCGTCTCGTTCCAGGGTGGCTTCAGCGATGGTCTGCCTGTGGGCGTGCAACTGCTGGGCCAGCCCTTCGCCGAGGGAACGCTCCTGCGCGTGGCCGACGCCTTCCAGCGCGTGACCGACTATCACACCCGCTGGCCGGAGCTGGCCGCATCCGCGCCAAAACCCAAGGCGACACGAACCAAGAAGAGCGCCGGCAAGGGCAAATGATGTCCTTCTCGAACACGAAAGCCACGAAAAACCACGAAAGTCACGAAAAGGCAAAGGAGACAGGAATGTCGAGTGCAAGCACAAGATAACTGTTCCCGTTTGCGCTTCTTTCGGATTTTTCGTGCGCTTTGCGTGGCCTTCGTGTTCGCATAATTGCCGCCTGGTAACGCGCGGGTGATCTTGCATCTTTGCCAGCATTCACTTATACTGTCTCTAATCTGCGAGGCAGCGGGGTGTATGCCTGCTCGTCGATCTCGTACACAGGGGCAGGAACGCTATTCGGCGCGGAGGTGCGTTGCGATGCTGGCATTCACGCTACGACGGCTGCTCGCCGCCATCCCCGTTTTGCTGGGCATCACGGTGCTGGCCTGGCTCATCACCACCACCAACCCGAACGGCGGTCCCCTGACCTCGATCTTGGGACAAGGCAAGTCCGTGCCGGCCAGCGTGATCGCGGCCACCGAACACAAGTATGGCCTGGATAAGCCCTTGCCGGCGCAGTACCTCTATTGGCTGCGCAATCTGGCACGTGGCGACCTGGGCAACTCGACGACGGAGCATATGCCCGTCTTCGCCGCCATCCAACAACGCCTGTTGCCGACCGTGCTTTTGCTGGCAACCGTGCTGATCTTACGCGAGGTCAGCGACATTTCGCTCGGCCTCTATGCCGCCTCACGGCGCGGCTCCTTCTTCGATCAACTGTTCACCGTCATCGCCTACGTCCTTTATGCCTTGCCGACCTTCTGGTACGGGCTGATGTTGATCGTCCTCTTTGCCATGGCGCTGCAATGGCTGCCGCTGAATGGGATGAACGATGTGCGCCTTTCCGGCACCGTCTTCGGCACCGACGCTTACTGGCAGTATTTCCATGCACATACCATCGAGGCGGTCACGGATCTGGTGCGCCATATGATCATGCCCGTCACCGTACTCGTCACCAGCGGCTTCGCGGCCAGCAGCCGCTATGTGCGCGCCAGTATGCTGGGCGTGCTGGGCCAGGATTACATCCGCACCGCCCGCGCCAAGGGCTTGCCGGAAAAGATGATCATCTGGAAGCACGCGATGCGCAATGCCATCCTGCCGGAGGTGACGAACATCGGCCTCGCGCTCCCTGGCCTGGTCGGTGGCGCGGTCATCACGGAACAGATCTTCGCGTGGCCGGGCATGGGCCGGCTCTTCGTCAATGCCGCGCAAGGCTACGATTATCCACTGGTGATCGGTTACATCGTCCTCTTGGGTATTCTGACGCTCTTCTGCAACATCATGACCGATATCGCCTATGCCTATATCGATCCGCGCATCCGCTTGGCGTGAGGATATTATTTTTCGAACACGAAAGCCACGAAAAGCGCACGAAGGCCACGAAAAAGCCAGGAAAATAAGGATATCGCGTGCAAGCGCAAAAGGCTTTTCCCATTTGCGCAAAGTTTTTCCCATTTGCGCTTTTTTCGTGGCTTTCGAGAATTTTTCGTGGCTTTCGTGTTCGACTACCTCAGCCCTGCACGATGCTGTCGATGCGCGCGAGGATCTCCGGCGTGAGGGTGATCTCAGCGGCTTTGAGATTTTCCGCGACTTGCGCCGGTTCGGTCGCGCCGGTGATGACGCTGCTCACGCCGGGTTGGCGCAGCACCCAGGCCAGCGCCAGTTGGCCGCGTGAGATGCCCAGTTCATCGGCCACGTCTTTCAAGGCGCGCACGTTGTTGACGTTGGCGTCGTTCAGCAGGCGCTCGCGCACCCAATCTTCTTTGGCGAAGCGCGAGCCTTCTGGCACGCCCGCATCGTATTTGCCCGTCAGCATGCCCTGCGCCAGCGGCGAGAACACCACCAGGCCGATGCCGCGCGGCTCCGTCACCGGCAGAATCTCGCCTTCCACGCGCTCACGATAGAGCAGCGAATATTGCGGCTGCTCGGACTGCGGCGGATAGTAGCCGTGCTTTTGGCACAGATCATACGCCTCGGCGATCTGGTCGCCGCTCCATTCCGATGTTCCCCAATACAGCACTTTGCCCTGGTGGATCAGGTCGTCCATCGCGCGCACCGTCTCCAGGATCGGCGTGTTTGGGTCGGCGCGGTGGCAAAAGTAGATATCGACATGGTCGGTTCCCAACCGCTGCAAGCTGTGATCGATGCTCTCGATGATGTGCTTGCGCGAGAGGCCACGGTCGGTGATGGCGTCGCTCATCGGCCAAAAGACCTTGGTTGAGATTACCAGCGCTTGCCGGGGAAATTGCTGCAAGACCTTGCCCATCTGCCGTTCGGCCTCGCCGCGTGCATAGATGTCGGCCAGGTCGAAGAAGTTGATGCCAGCATCATAGGCCGTCTTCACGATCTGTTGGGCAGTATCCTGGGCCATCTTGCCCTCGCCAAAGTTGATCCAGCCGCCCAGCGCGACACTGCTCACTTGTAATCCCGCGCTGCCTAAACGCCGATATTGCATGGAAGAAGCTCCTCTGTCTGCTGTAGTAAAGCTCGGCGGACAGGAATGTCCGCCCCACGATGATCATTGTCCGCCCCACGTCCCCTCTGCGATCCTGACAAGTACATTGTAGGCGCTCGTGTGGCGTGGGGACAAACGGTATGCCTGACTACCCAAGGACCATCTTCCTAGTGGAGCCGCACGGCCCTTGCCGGATCGCCCTGTCCCCTGCTACAATAGCCGTCGGCACAACTGAAACGATCAGGGTAGGGTAGTGCGATCATGGTGCAACGCTTCCAAAAATCACTCGACGCTTTCATCGAACGCTTTCAGGATCGCTGGGAGACGCAAGCGAGCTTCCGGGCGACGTGGAGTACGCTCGGCAGCGCTCTGGCCCTACTCTTTCTCTGTAGCTGCGCCCTGTTGGGAACCAATGTCCTCTCCGGCTTTTTCAACGGACCGTCCAGTCCCACGCAGGCGCAAGTGATCATCAATGGCAATGCCAACAACGGCAGCACCTTTCCCCTCGCCACCGATCAAGCGGGGGCGACGGATATCCCGCTGACCAGCGGCACCCCCGTGGCCACGGTGACGTTTTCGCCGACTGCCACCCCCACCGTCACTCCCCCCGTGCCGGCCACCCCCACACCTCAGCCCACCGGCAGCGCCTCCACCACGCCCACCCCATCTGGCACGCCCGCCGCCGGCCAGCCTTTTACCGTCACTATGATCATCACGCCGATGGTTGTTGGCCAGACGGCCACCATCACGAACATCCAGACGGCGAATCAGCCGCAGCCGAACCAACAGATGCAGATCACGCTGCAATTCGGCAACGATCCCAACTGCACCGCGTCGCCGACCCCGAATCCCGTGCAGCTTGATGCCAACGGCAACGACGCCGGCCCAGCGACCATCCAGGTGCCGGCTTGCACGCAAAATAATGCAACGGTGAGCGCGGTCTTCACCATCGGCAGCCAGCAGTATATCAATCCGAACGTCGGCACGGCGACCAAGGGCTAGCCCTCACGCGCCGGAGCCGGCGGGCGACCGATGGGATGCTTTGCGGCGTCGCGTTTCAGCTTATGCGCGCCGGGCGTGTTGCGATAGCGCAGGCGCTCGACGGGGCGGCCATTGAGCAGATGCTCGCGCACGATCTCCTCGGCGTCGGCGGGCTGCACGTCCCAGTACCACACGTTGTCGGGATAGACCACCACCATCGGCCCGAAACCACATTGGTCCAGGCAGCCGCTTTTGTTGATGCGCACGCGCCCGTGCAGGCCCGCCTCGCCCACCAGCCGCTTCAGCCGCGCATGCACGCCCAGCCCATCGCCATCAATCGTCGCACACCAATCGCCCGTCGTGCAGACGAAGACATGCTTCTCCCAGATCGCCCCCGTCACGGCGTTATCATCAACTTGTGTCATGTCGATCTCCGTAAGATTCTTTTTCACCCGCCGTCTCCGCCCCGCCGTCCCCTAAGCCACCGAGAACCCGATGATTTCGTCAAACTGCTTCAACCATCCGCTTGTTCCACGGTAAGCTGCGTCTTGCTGGGCTGGGCCGCGTCGGCCTGGGAGGCGCGCAGCAGCCGCGCCTCGCGCCCGAACCAGGGGGTGAGCAGCAGCATCGCGCTCATATAACAGATCGCCGCCAGGGTGAAGTCCAGCGCATAGCCGCCGTGGGCGATAAGGACGCCGCTGGCGACGCCGCCGACCGCTGACATCACCTGGAAGGCGACGTTGAAGGCGCTGCTGGCCGCGCCCCGTTGGCGGGGATGCAGGATGCTCATCATGAAGCTTTGCAGCGCCGGACCGCCCAGGTTCATCAACGTCCCGCGTAGCAGATAAAAGGCCGCCACCACCGGCACCTTCGTGATGAAGGCCAAGCCCAGCAGCAGCGGCACGGAAAGCAGTTGCGCGCTCACCGGCCCGCGCACGCCGCCGAAGCGTTCCGCCAGCAACGGCGCGCCCAGCGTCGCCACCGCCAGCACGATCGTCGAGGCCGAGGCGATGATGCCATACGTCGCTGTGCTGACATGCAAGTGGTTGACGAAATAGAGATTGATGTAGGTCAGGAAGAGGCCCGCGCCCAACCCCAGGATCGCTTCATATGCCGTGAAGCGCGCCCCGCGCCACGCCAAAAAGCGCCGCAGCGCGGCGGGGTGCAGGTTGTGTTGCAGCCAGGCACGCCAGTCGGACCGTTCCGCCGCAACTGCCGTTCGCTCGCGCGTCTGCGCCACAGCGTCGTCCATACGCGCCAGCGGCCAGATCGACGGGATGGCAAGTAGGCCGGCCACCAACAACGCCAGTTGCAGCGGCAACACGCTGCCATGCACCAGGATGGGCCGGAATGGCGCGACGAACGGCGCGTGCAGCACCAGCGGCGATCCCATGATCACCGGCAGAAAGCCACCCAGCAGCGATCCCACCACCAGCGTCAGCGCGCCCACCGTGGCGTTGATGCTGAAGAGGTGCGTGCGTTCGACCGCTGTGCTGGTGGCCGTCAGCAACGGTGGCGTCAGCACGATATAGATCGAGGCCGACGCGCCCACGACGAAGGTGGTGGCGATCAGCACGGGGGCCAGGGGGAAGACGAGTTGGCCCGCCGCCGCGACCCCGCCGATCAGATTGCTCCAGATCAGCAGCGAGCGGATGCTATAACGGTCGGCGATGAGCAGCGCGGGAATCAGGCCCAGCCCCGCGCCGGCGATGCCCACCACCAGCAGCACGCTCAGAAAGTCCGTCCCATAGCCGAGCCGCGTCAGAAAGATGCCATAGAGCAAGCTGATCGCGCCGGTGGCGACATTGACGATGGCATTGCTGAGCAAAAACAGCCGCGCATTGCGCTGCAAGGCGCGCAGCCGCTGGAAATAGGTTCGTAGCATCCGGTTGTCTGGCCGTCCCGCGCACATAGTCTCGCTACAACTATAGCACGACCATGCACGGTCCGGCTGTGAGGGTGAAGATGCCAGCGCCCCAGGCCGCGCCCATCACGGCGATGACGGCGACCTCGCTGGGGGTGGCGACAGGCGTGGCGACGGCCATGCGCGGTTCGCCGGCGCGGCGGGCGTCGCGCACGGGCGGGCGCGTGAGCGCGGCGGGCTGCGGCAGCAGGGTCGGCTGGGCCGCGCGCAATTCCTGCGCCACCAGGTCCAGCAACTCCGCGATGTCCAACTCCAACGCGCGGGCCAGTTCTTCCAGCACCCGCGCCGAAGGATATTTCTGGCCGCGCTCGATCTCGCCCAGGTACACCTCCGAGAGCGCAGCACGGTCGGCCAATTCGCGCAGCGTCAGCCGGCGTTCACGCCGCGCCCGCCGAATGGTGCTGCCCAACATCTCCTGTAAATCGGCCATCGCGCCACCTCTCCGGCAACCGTGAATTGCCTGCTTGGATCGTTTCCTCGGATTGGTACTAGTATAGCACGAATCCACGTAATTGCCCTAGCTTCTCAAATAGCATGGTTCCTACCGCGCCCCCACCCCGTCCCTCCCATTCCCTCGCCATCCGCCATGCCTTGCGCGTATAATAGAAGGGAATACCGCAAAGAAACGAGTAAAATATTTATGAAAACCACCCCTGTGAATACCACGTCGCAGCCAGGCACCATCCCCACGAAAAAACCGGTCAACAGCACGAAGCCAGTGGCCAGCGCCGCGAACCAGATCAGCCATGAGATCACGCGCGCGGATGCCGCGCCGGACGTGCCGCAACTGGTGGCGGCGGCCATCGGCGCGCTGATGGTCGGCCTGATCTATTGGGAATTGCCGGAAAAGCTGACCGTCGGCCCGAATTGGGTGCCGCTGGCGGCGACGGTGGCGCTGCTGGCTCCGGCGCTGCTCATCGTCTTCACCACCGACCACGGCCCCATGCATCACCTGATCCGCAAGTTCACGCTGAGTTTGCTGGTGGTGCTGACGGCAGCGCTCATCGGCTCGCTGGCGCTGCTCATCCACAATATCGTTTATATCAGCCGGGGGATCGATCTGCTGAAACCGGCAGTGTTGTTGTGGAGTTGCAATGTGCTGATCTTCGGCATCTGGTTCTGGGAGATGGATGGCAACGGCCCGATCAATCGTCGCCGCCACCAGCATGTCGCCTCGGACTTTCAATTCCCCCAGCAGAGCGGCGGGAAGCCGGAAAAGGGCTGGTTCCCCGGCTTCATCGACTACCTCTTTCTCGCCTTCTGCACGTCCACCGCGCTCAGCCCTGCCGATACGATGCCGCTGACGCGCCGCGCCAAGCTGATGATGATGAGTGAGGCGATCATCTCGCTGCTTATCCTCGTCCTGCTCGTCTCGCGCTCGGTAAATATCATCTAGACACGAGGGTATGCCCGCTCCTGTCTGTCAGTCAACCCGGAGGATAGACATTCTTGTCTGTCACAGCGGCGGACAGGAATGTCCGCCCCACGTTTTGTGGTTCGTCCCACGCGGATCAGCCCATGACCATGTTCTGGTACGTGCGCGATTGCGCCCAGGACATCACCTCCGCCGCGCGCACCACGGCCAGGGGATGCGTGAGGAAGGTCGTCTGTAACAGCTTATAGAGATTATCCAGCAGGTCGTTGTCGAGTTCCTTGAAGGCGCTGGCCTGGGACAGAAACTCCATGTGGTCGCGCTGCTCGTCCACCGCACCGCCGGCCAGCTTCATCATCACCTGGATCATGACTTCGGGATCCTGGCAGGTGAGCAGGCCGAAGCGGTCGCCCGTCAACTCGCTGGCACGGCTCCAGCGAAAGAGCGCCATGCGCAGCGCGGCGATGGCGATGCCCGCGCCCGGCAAGCATTTTAGCCCCATCTCGATCAACGGTTGGACAAGTACGGCCATCGTCGTATACAAGCAGTGGCCGCTGAGGATGTGGCCGATCTCATGGCCGATGACAGCCAGCAACTGATCGTCATTGAAGCCGTCCACACTGGCGCTGTGGAGCATGATGAATGGTTTCTTGTGACCATAGGTGTAGGCGTTCAGGATCGGATGCTGCGTGACATAGAGTTCGGCGGGGTCTTCTACACCCAAGATGGTATTCGCCTCATTGAAGAGATACCAGACGCGCGGGAACTGGCGCGGCGTCACCTTGACGCTGCTCGAAATATTCTGTACGTACAGAATCCGTTCCCAACCGTGCTGAATAATGAAGGCGATCAGTTGGTCCAGCAACGGGATCTTCTTCAGCGCGTCCAGCGCCATGCGATCTTCGGGGTGTTGCACCGCTTCCCACGCGACATTTTTGAAGCGGCGGCGGGTCCGCACCAGGCCATATTCAGGTTCCGGCTTCAAATCGATTGCTCCCTTCATGCCCAAACGAACGATCAGTGCCACCACTATAGCACGGTTGGCACAGGAAGGGAAGGGGGCGTTCGCGCCGCTCAGGTCGGCGCGTCGCCCGCCAGGCGCGTCGCCGCCGCCAGCAGCGCGATGCTCTCGCGCAGCGTGGCTTCGTCGCGTTCCGCCTGGGCCAGCGCCACGGCCTGGCGGGCCGTCGTCAGCGCCCGCGCGGCGTCGCCGGCGCGCAGGGCCAGCGCGGCCACCCGCCGGGTGGCGAAGCCGATGGCGCGCAGATCTTTCCCCGCGAGCGCCGCAACCAGCGCCTCATCAGCGAAGAGCGTGGCGCGGGCGAAGTCCTCGTCGTCCAGCGCGACATCCGCCAGTTGCGTCGCCAGGAGGAGCGTCTCATTCGTGGCGCTCGCGGCGCGGGCGCAGATCAACCCCGTTTCCAGCAGAGGTCGCAGGATGGCGCGAGCCTCTGGCGTGGCGCGACGGCGCAGCAGCGGCACCAACATCTGGCACAGGTGGTAAACGTATTCCGGCGCACGCATCTGGCGGGCGAGGTCAGCGGCCAGCAAAACGTGCGGCGCTTCCGGTGCCAGCGCCACCCACGCCTCCACATCCGTCAGGGCTTCCAGGGCGGGATCAGGCGTCAGGCCAGCGCCGGCGTCATCAGCATCATCCGGCTCCGCATCGCCTTCGTCCTCTGCCGCCGCGTCGATCGTGGGCAGGGTCGGGCCGGCGATGATCGTGGCGAAGCGTGTCGCCCAATTGGTGAAGGTGGCGAAGGCGATCTCCGCTGGCGTGAGGTGGGCCAGGTCCGGCGGCAGATCGACGCCCTCCGCCCGCCAGGTGGCCAGCCCGCTGCCCGCCACCGCACGCACATACGGATCGAGCGCGATGCGCCGGTAGGTGCTGGGCGAACGAAGCACATCGCCATCGTCCACGCTGAGGTCGGCGAGGTCCGCCAGGCCCAAGGCCACCAGGCGATCCAGATCATCCGCCGTCACCAGCATCTCCAGCACCGCCGCGCTCTCGCGGGCCACGGTGAGGGCATGTTCGCGGCTGAGGGTGGCGGGTGGCGCGGCCCAGACGGCGAGCGAATGGAGCAGCCAGCGTTGTTCGCGGGTGAGCGCGCGATAGGCGATGATATACGTGATGTCGATGCCCAGGTGCGGCTGCCCGCTCTGCTTGCCGACGGGGCGCAGTTCCATCCAGTGCATCGTGTCGGCGATGCCGCGCGCCGTGATGCTCAGTTCGACGATGGCGGCGGCGATCATGCTGAGGGCGGTGCGGGCCGTGCCGACAAGCTGCACGACGCGCTTCACATCCACCTCGTCGAGTTGCGCCACCACCTCGGCGTCATCGGGCGCGGTATGCATGAAGGTGCGCAGGATACGCGCCCGGCGCTGCACCTCCGCGCGCAAAAAATCCACCGCTTCTTCCGGTGGCACCAGTTCGATCTGCCGCACGATAGCTTCCAGTTCATCGCCGGCGGTTCCCTGAGCATCGGGATAGGTCATGGCTGTCGTCCTCATTTACTCGCGAAAAAAACACTCCCCCCAGCGTATAACGCCGAAAGGAGATATGGCAAATCGGCGCGAACACCCCCAATCCACGGCAACGGCGCGCTGAATCGCCTTCGTATATGGGAGATGATGCCCTTGCCGCCGCTAGCGAAGCATCAGCGCCCGAAGCGGAAATATTTGAAGCCGTTGGCATAGGTGAAGTCATGGCCGTGCTGGCGTGCTTCGGCGGCCTCTTCTTTCGCGCCGGCCTCCACCCACTCGGCGGGGTCGCGCGAGATCTGCGAGGTGTGCGCCTTGAGCGCGGCCACCTGGCATTCCAGATCCGCCGGTGTGACTTCCAGCCAGCGATCGGTGTGGGTGGTGTTGGTCAGGTACAGTTCCTTCACGTCGTGCGGTTCCAGCCCCTCGTCGTAGTAAAGTTCGGGGAAGATCAGCCGCATGCTGGCAGAAGGCATGATCGCGCCCAGCGTCACCTCGCCCACACAGCGATGGTCGGGATGATTGATGTAGCTCTGGCCGTGGTAAAACGTCGTGGGATCTTGCGTGATGACGATCTGGGGGCGGGTCTGGCGGATGACGCGCGTCACGTCGCGCCGCAGGTCCAGCGTGGGTTGCAGCATCGAATCGACATAGTTCAGGAAGATCACATCGCGCGTCACGCCCAGGCGGCGCGCGGCCTCCTGCGCCTCGCCCTGGCGGATCTGTGCCAGTTGCGCACGGGTCTTGATCGCTGGATCGCGCGTGCCGCAGTCGCCGTTCGTCAGCAAGCAATAGTCGATGTGGTGGCCTTCCCGCGCCAGGCGGGCGATGGCGGCCCCGCACATGAATTCGCCGTCGTCGGGGTGGGCCATGACAACCAGCACCCGCTGGGCCGCTTGTGGTTCAGCCATGAATATTTCTGCTATCCTCTCCGGTCAAAAAATGCGCAGTCGCCCTTCGATTATGGCATAACTCGCGCAACGTTGCCACACCGCCATGCGCGCAGCGCCACCAGCATCCTGCATCCACCCCCTGATGTTTGCTACAATTCAGAGCGTGAGCTTCGCGTCACACATCTTGCCAGCAGAAAGAGGCTAGAGCCACCCATGTGCTTCGCTTATGATGCCGTTCCCCCACCCTTGCCCCAGGGCGTCGTGCCGTTGCGTTTCGACGGCCAGCCAGGCAACGTCAGCCAAGAACACCTCACCTTGACTTCGGCGGACGGCACCCAGTTTTCGGCATATAGCGCGCGGCCCAGCACGGGCAACGGCGCGGGCATCGTCATCCTGCCCGATGTGCGCGGGCTGTTCACCTTCTACGAAGAACTGGCGAATCGTTTCGCCGCCGCCGGCGTCGCCGCCGTCGCCATCGACTACTTTGGCCGCACGGCGGGCCTGGCCCCGCGCGGCGCGGACTTCGAGTTCATGCCCCACGTGGCACAAACCAAACCGGATCAGATTGCGCAGGATGTGACCGTGGCCGTCGCACGGCTGAAGCAGGATAACCCGGATGTGCAGGCCGTTTTCACGGTCGGTTTCTGTTTCGGCGGCTTCAACTCTCTGATGCAGGCAGTCAGCCAGCAGGGGCTTGCCGGTGTCGTCGCCTTCTATGGTTCGCCAACTGCCGCGCGCTTCGGCACACCGGTCATCGACCTGATCGATCAGATCACGTGTCCGATCCTGGGCTTGTATGGCGGCGCGGACCAGGGCATTCCTGTCGCGGACGTGCAGCGCTTCGATCACGCTTTGACGCAAGGGGGCAAGCCCCATGAGATCGTCATCTACCCCGATGCCCCGCACAGCTTCTTCGACCGCACCTATGCGCAATACCAGCAGGAATCCGCCGATGCCTGGCGGCGCATGCTGAGCTTCATCAGCGCCAACACACCCAAGGGAACGGTGTAGGGACGCAGGGAGCGATTCATCGCGCCCATATAATGACCAAGGGTGGCGTTCTCATCGTGGAGCGGACATGTAAATCGTGGGGCGGACATTCCTGTCCGCCGTCCCCATGCCACCCGACATAGGACAACACGCCCGCGTGAGTAGCATGCGGGCGTCGTGCTAGCGAGTGGGCAACCTCGTTCCCGCGTCGCGCGGGGTGGGCGGCGGGACGGCGGGCATCTGCGCCGTCAGGCGGCGGGTGCGGCGTGGCGGCGGCAGTGGTCTGGCCGTCAGCTGTGCCGCCAGCATCGCCACAGCCACCAACAGCGCGCTCATCAACACGATGGCGAAGAACACGCGGATCGGATGGATCGCTAGGATGCTCCCCTGCTCGCCGGCGGCGCGAATAAGGTACAGCGCCTCCATCCCCGTGCCAAACAGCACGGCGGCAACCACGCCAGCAGCGCCGCCCACGACGGCCTTAGCCTCGCTGCGCCGCCGCTTGCCCTGGCCTGCCAGGTAGCCCGCCAGCCCGCCACCCAAGAGGATGCTCAAAGGGAAGGCCAGCAGCGCCAGCGTCACCGCGCCATCCCCCGACGCAACGCCCAGGTTCGTGGCAAGCATCACCAGCACCAGGGGCGCGAAGCTGACGACGCCGCTTACCAGGCCGGCGCGTGCGCGTTCCCACGTCATCGATCCGTCATCTCCCGCTCACGTTCTCCCTGCCAGTGTAACGCGCCCGCACGCCCACGTCAATCACCGCATGCCAAATGGGGCAGCCCCACCCCCAGCCCCTCCCCATCTGCGGATGGAGAGGGGAGCGCAGGTGGAGCGCGATTTATCGCGCCTACCTCCGTCCGCGTGGGGCGTTAGGGCAAGACGACGGAGATGGCGAAGCCGTCCAGTCCACCGTCGTCCATCGGGAAGGCGACGGAAAGCAAGCGCGGGTTGGCGAGCAGCTTAGCGTTATAGGCCGCCGCGCCCTCGGCGGATTCATCCGGCGGGGGCGATTGGAAGGCGCGACCGCTGCGGATGACGTTATCGGCGACGATGATGCTGCCAGGCCGACTCAGTTTCACGGCCCAGTCCAGATACCCTGGATAGTTGCCTTTATCAGCATCGATGAAGATGAGGTCAAAGGGGGCTTCGCCCGTGAGGCCCGCCAGCGTCTCCAGCGCCGGCCCCAGGCGCAGGTCCACGCGGTCGGCTAGGCCCGCCTGCGCGTAGGTCTCGCGCGCCACGCCGGCGTGCTTTGCGCTGACTTCCAGCGTGATCAACCGGCCTTCCGGCGGCAGCGCCCGCGCCAGCCAGGTGCCGGAGTAACCGGCCAGCGCACCGATCTCCAAGATTTTACGCGCACCACACGCTGTGGCCAACACCTGCAACAGCTTGCCTTGCACCGGCGAGATCTGGATCGCCGGCATGCCTGCCGCGCTGGCGCGCGCTTGGGCGTCGCGCAACACCTCATCTTCGGGGGCGAAACGCGCGGTCAGCTCGCGCTCGATCAGCGACCGCTGTGCCGCCTCGGTCTGCAACTGCGTCAGGTTCGCCTGTGGATGTGTCATGCTCACATACTCCTTCGAAGCTCTGTTCGGCTGGCTGAGTTTTCTCGTATATTTAAAACAGGGTCATCTGCTGGGGCGGTGGCTCGTCTTCCGGCTGCTTTTCCGGCGGGGGAACCTGCTGTTTGCGCGCGGCAGCCAGCGCCAGGGGAATCTGCTTGAAGTCCTGCATCAGCGCGGTGCGCGTTTCAGGGCGGCGCAGCCCGGCGGCGGGGTGGAACATCGGCAGCACGAGTTGACCGCCGACATTGCGTAGCTTGCCATGGATGCGGCTGATGCTTTCGCCGGGAAAGTATTTCGCCATCGAAAAGCGCCCCAGCGTGACGATCAGCTTCGGCTGCAACAGCGCGATCTGCCGATCCAGATAGCCGGCGCAGGCGGCGATCTCGCCTGGTTCGGGATCGCGGTTCTCCGGCGGGCGACACTTGACGACATTGGTAATGAAGACCGCCGAACGCTGCAACCCCGCCTGGGCCAGCAATTCATCCAAAAATTGCCCCGCCGCGCCAACGAATGGCCGCCCGGTGCGGTCTTCGTTCAGCCCTGGCCCCTCGCCGATGAAGAGGATCTCCGCATCTGCCGGTCCCTCGCCCGGCACGGCTTGCGTGCGCGTCTGGCTCAGCGCGCAGCGTACACAACCGCGCACCTCCGTGGCAACACTTTCCAGCGAATCATTGTGCGCGTGCTGCGGCTCCTGAGCGGTCATGACGCTGCCTCCTCGCAAGATCAGTTTGACGGCATCGATTCAAGTTATACAGTAGCACAATCCCAGGGACGACGGCATCATTCGGCCAAGCTGATCCCCTGCGCTGCCAGCAGCGCCCGCAACCGTGCCTCCTGCAGGGCGGGCTGCGTAGCGTGCTGGTATGCTTCCGCCAGCGTATCCAGATTTGCAGTGATTCGTGCGATATTGTCATCATTACTTGCAGCGCGAAAGCGCCACGATCCCCAGAGCGGACGAGAACGCTTGTAGATATGCAAAGCGGTTTTGAAGGCCATCAGTGCTGCAAGAAGCAGCTCCGCGCGTTTTTCTTCCCGGCGACGCAAGGCAAATTGGATGAAGTACCACCCTTGATCGACGAGCGCCATTGCAAAGATATCGCGTGCATAACGACGGGTGAAAATGGTTACAGGGAACGGCGCGAAGACAGCAGATACAGCATCCAGCACCTCATCCTGATAGTGTGTGCGTTCCGGCTCAAGAACGAGAGCAGCAAGCTCGTCCAGCATATTCGCCAAATTGATATGTCCTAAAATCCAATGTTCTCCCCCCCAATCATCATAACGCGCGCAATCTTCCCAGCGCATATCATCGTCGGTCAGCATGTCAAACGATACGCGCAAGCCGGCGATCTGCTCTTGCAATTGCTGGATTTCGTTGCTGTTTGTCTCATCGGCGTCCATCGCGCTCCTCCCATTTGCATTTCCGATCATAGCATACAGATAGTGCGTTGCATGCAGATAGTGCGTTATCGCAAAGGAAAACGCATCTGTGGTAACAAACTTAGCAGCGTTCCCACGCCTGAGTTTTGCCGGAAAAATACGCCCGTCCCCCGTTTGACGTGTGGGTGGTCAGCGTGATATACTCCTTCAAATTCCATACATTCTCGTGGGGCCGGTGTTGCTGGGGGGCGATGATGCCTGCGCGTGCGCTGGGACTGCCTGGCGCGACGCGCGGCGGATGTCGCGGACGCACCGGCCCGTGGCATATGTGGTCCGTGGGCGTCCCAGCCGCTGTTCCCGAAAGGAGCCTGGCCTCGCAATGGCTACCATCCCCGACTGGCAGTATAAGTTCGGCACCGAAGGACTGACCTTCGATGATGTGCTGCTCATCCCCGCCGCTTCCAACGTGCTGCCCGCCGATGTCGCCACCGACACGCGCCTGACGCGCGACATCACCCTGCACATCCCCATCCTTTCCGCCGCGATGGATACCGTCACCGAAGCCCGCCTGGCGATCGCGCTGGCCCGCGAAGGCGGCATGGGCGTGATCCACCGCAACCTATCGGTGCAGGATCAGGCGAATGAGGTCGATAAGGTCAAGCGGTCGGAATCCGGCATGATCACCGATCCCATCACGCTGCATCCCGACGATCTGCTGCGCCAGGCCCAGAAGGTGATGGCGACGTACCATATCTCCGGCATCCCCATCACCGACGACACCGGCCACCTGGTCGGCATCCTCACCAACCGCGACATGCGCTTCGAGTCCGATCCCGACCGGCCCATCCGCGAGCTGATGACCAAAGATCATCTGATCACGACGCCCGTCGGCACCACGCTGGAACATGCCTATGAGATGCTGCGCCGGTACAAAGTGGAAAAGCTGCCAGTGGTGGACGACGACGGCACCCTGCGCGGGCTGATCACGGTGAAAGACATCCAGAAGAAAATCCAGTATCCCCGCGCGGCGAAAGACAGCGGCGGGCGGCTGCGCGTGGGCGCGGCGGTCGGCGTCGGCCCGGACCGCAACGAGCGCGTGGAAGCCCTCCTGGCCGAAGAGTGTGATGTCATCGTCGTCGATACCTCCCACGGCCATTCCAAGATGGTCATCGACGCCGTGCGTCAGGTGAAACACGACTTCAAGGGTGCGACGGTTCTGGCTGGCAACGTGGCGACGGCGGAAGCGACGCGGGCGCTGATCGAGGCGGGCGCGGACGGCATCAAGGTTGGTATCGGACCCGGCTGCCTGGCGGCGGGAACGCGCGTGCTGATGGCGAATGCTACATACAAGAATATCGAAGACGTAGTGGCAGGCGACCGCGTGATCAACATGCACGGCCAGCCGGTGACTGTTGTGCGCGCCTGGTGTACAGGAGTGCGCGAGGTGCTGGCGCTGCGTCATACGTCGTCGTATCGTGAAACGGTTGTCACACCTGATCATCGCTTCTTCGTCGGCGACCTCAATTCGGTGTCGGTAGCGACGATTGCCAATCGGGGTGATGTAGCATTATTAGAACAGTCCACACGTACAGGTGCCACGAAATTCGGCTGGAAAGAGATCGGCCAGACGGCCCAAGATGTGTGCCTCCTGCCCAAACAGATCGCCTTCGATCTGCCGAATTGGTTCACCATCGATCTCCATGACTTCGCCATCCGTCAGGCTAAACAGCTAGAACGCTACCAAACGGAGATCGCGCCATCCTATGATCTAGGCTACATCTTTGGCACCTTCCTGGGTGACGGGCATGCTTTCATCGCGCCTTCACGCAATTCCATTCAAGGTCGTGTATCGTGGTATTTCGCGCTGCATGAAGGGGAGATCGCGGAAAAGCTACTGGCAGCACTTCAGTCTGTAACAGGTGTCCCAGCGACGGTAGACATCCGTGGAAAAGTCATCCATATCCATTTGTATTCGCTGCAATGGGCGCGGTTGCTGGCTCAGCTTGGCAAGCGTCAGGCGAAACATCTGCCTACGGAGTATTTGTGCAGCGATCCAGCGTATCTGCGCGGCCTCTTCGATGGTTTGATGGATAGCGACGGCCATTATGCTAAAGATGGGAGGCTTGGTTTCAAGAATACGTCGCCTACACTGGTAGAACTTTTCAACATCCTGTGTTTCATGCTGCACGGCAGTTTCCCGAATTGCGAGACGGAAGCGCCTAGCGCGGGCGGTTTGGTGGGAACAAGCGACGAGCGGTGTTTGCCAAGCTATCGCGCGCGACTGAATGTGTCGCATGCCAAACGCCATACCGAAGCCTACCAGATGGTGAAAGTGCTGGAACGGCGCGATCTGGGCGTGGCTATGCCAGTCTATGACATTGAGGTGGATTGCCCGTCACACAGCTTCATCGCCGATAACGCCATAGTGCATAACTCGATCTGTACCACGCGCATCGTCGCTGGCTCCGGTGTACCGCAGGTCACGGCGATCTTTGATTGCGCGCGGGCGGCGGCGGAGTTTGATGTGCCGGTCATCGGCGATGGCGGCATCCAGTTTTCCGGCGACATCGCCAAGGCGCTCGCCGCTGGCGCGGCCACGGTAATGCTCGGCAGCCTGCTCGCTGGCACGGATGAATCGCCGGGCGACCTGATCATCTCGCAGGGCGAACGCTACAAGGATTATCGCGGGATGGGCAGCATCGGCGCGATGAAACAGCGCAGCTACAGCAAGGATCGCTATTTCCAGGGCGACGTGAGCGAAGAGACGCAGCTCATCGCGGAGGGTATCGAGGGGCGCGTTCCCTATAAAGGACCGCTGACGACGATCATCACACAGCTCGTCGGCGGCTTGCACCAGGCGATGGGCTATTGTGGCGCGGCGGACATCCAGGCGCTGCAACAGCAGGCACGCTTCATTCGCATCACGAACGCCGGCCTGCGCGAAAGTCATCCCCATGATGTGATGATCACCAAAGAAGCGCCGAACTACGGCGTGCGGCGCTAGCCCCACTCCCAGAAGGCGACCACATGGGGGACCAGGGCGACCACGTGTGGTGACATGGTCGTGGGAGACCGGGCGGATCACGTGGGACAACATGGTCGTGGGAGTCCAGGGCGACAACAAGGGTACGCCGCATGGCAACATGGTCGTGGGAGTCCAGGGCGACCACAAGGGTACGCCCCTACAGACCCCATAGCAACCGGGAGCATGATGGGGCAACACGGGGCGCGATACATCGCCAGCCGTACAATGATCGTGGGGCGGACATTCCTGTCCGCCACGTTACAGACAGGAATGTCTGTCCTCCGCGTGTGTTGTGGCCGACAAGAATCGCTGTCCTCCCGGTATGTGGAAATTTTTTACAGGTTGCCCCTACAGCCTGGGCGCAGAGATGCTATAATTCAAGTGATGAAATTTTTTGCGCGATGATGTGTGGGATCAGCCGACGCACCACGGCGCATAGCTGGACTGAACAGAGTTCCGGCGGTTCGCATCTGAGCCGCCGGACGGGGGGCGGAATCATGGCATTCGATGTGAGCAGTGGCGTCAACGATCCGCAGGCGGCACAACAGGACGAGGCGGAACAGCTAGTCGCGCGGGGCAATACGTTGTTGCTGCACGAAACGAAAGCGGCGGACGCGGCAGGGTTGTATTCGGAGGCGCTGGAACTCGCGCCGAACCTGTTGGGCGCGCACCTGGGCATGGCCGAGGCGAACTTCGCCCTGGGCCAGTTCGAGTATACGCGCGCGGCGGCGGAGTATGTGCAGCATCTCGCACCCGACACCACGGCTGCCGCCATCGCCCAGGCATTGCTCCTGTGCCTGGATCGACGCTATCACCAGGCGCTCGAAGTGTTGGATCAGGCGGCGCGCACTGATCCGGGGCGACCGTATGTGCATGCGCTGCGCGGCTATGTGCTGCGCTGTTTGCGCAACGACTATGATGCCGCCCTGGCGGAAGCGAAGGCAGCGCGCCTGGCCGGCGGCGTGGACCTGCGGGCGCTGTTCCCGCGCGTTGAGCGTGCCGCGCCCCTCGCCCTTGCACCTTTCACCGATGCCGCGCCCGCCAGTACCCCCAACGGCAACGGCGGCACCACTGGTGGCCTGGCCCCGCGCCTGGAACCCGTGCAGCCGCGCCAGTGGCAGCGCCCTCAGGCGGTGCGCCGCACGTCCATCCGCGCCCGCCTGCTGGCCAGCAACTACCCTGTCGCCACCTATGCGATCATCGCCACCTGCGTCGTCGTCTTCCTGCTGCAACTCGCCTTCCCGGCCATCACCGGCTGGGGCGAGCAAGATAACGCGCTGATCTTGCAAGGACAATGGTGGCGACTGATCACCGTGATGTTCCTGCACGCCAGCATCACGCACATCTTCTTCAATATGCTGTCGCTCTTCTTCATCGGCCCCTTCGTCGAGAGCATCTATGGCACCGGGCGTTTCCTGGCGCTCTACTTTGGCACAGGGCTGATCGCCAGCTTGGCGTTCCTCATCGCCGTGCCACCCAACTCGATGTTTGATCAAGCGGTCGGCGCATCAGGGGCCATCGCGGGAATCTTCGGCGTGCTGGGCGCGTTCTTTTTCGCCTTTCGCAGTCGCCTTGGCCCCGCTGGCAGCGGCATGTTGCAGCAATGGTTCTTCTGGCTAGGCCTCAACGTGGTCTTCAACATCGCCGATCCCGGCCTGGCCTGGCAGGCGCACCTCGGCGGCCTCATCTCTGGTCTGGTGTTGGGCTACGTCTTCGCCCCGCGCGGGCGATAGATATCAGGAAAATGGGAACACCGGCGCTTATCTGCGCCATACATGCGACCTAGCGCATGGCATTACGTCGCGCATCTTCTGCTGGTGTTTTCTTGAGAGCTGGCGGCTATGAGGTCCGCTGACGATTAGCGTGGGGCGGACCTTCTCGTCCTGTCGGCAAGGATTGCCCTGTTTGGTGGAGGATCGTGGCCTCGCTGCGCCAGCGGAGGAGCGCGCCAGCGGCGAGCAGCGCCAGCCCCGCGAGCGTGACAAGCGGGCCGTTCGTCCAGTGGTCGCCAGCGTAATTGGCTGGCAGGCGAAGCATGCCTATGAAGCTGCCGCCGGTTAGCATGGCAAGGCAGGCTCCCCAGGTGGTGATCCAGGGGAGATCGACACTCGTGGTGGGGCGCAGCCACAGGACGACGAGGAGCGCCAAACCACCGAAGACGACCAGTGCCGCCAGCGTCCAATAGACGAAGGTGGCGGCGTATTGAAAAGTATAATGAGGGAATAAGGAGTTAAAGCCGATCTGGGCGCTGAAACGATTGTTGCAGGGCGCTTCGCCGAAGAGCCGTGCAAAACAACCAGGCGGTAACAACCAATAGATGCCGTAATATCCAATGAACCATACAAGGAGGCCGGCTGTCGTCAGCACCGCTCCTGTATATGCCCACGGTGTTTGCTGCTGGATGTCGCTATGGAGCGGCGTGCGGTGGCTGCGGAGCAGTTCGCGCCAGAGGAGCAAGAGGCCGAACCAGAGCAGCAGGCACGCTAGCACCAACAGATAGGCTCCAATGGTAGGTGCCAAACTGACGGCTATGGGATATCTGTTAAAATACGCCGTAAAAAACCAGTACGTAGCATAACTATTCAGGCCGATCAGGGCGAGAAACCATATGGTAAATGCGACTATGCCGATGCGTTGCCCCCACGTTTGTATGCGTCCATGCACCCACACGCTGCATAGCATGCCGGGAACAACAGAAGCGGACAACAGCGCCGGCTCAAAGGACTGAACATGCAACCGAACTGTGATAATACGCAGGTAGAATTCAAGGGGATTATACGTGTAGGTGAGATAAGGACCAGTTGGACCGCAGAATTCATACGGGGGGCATTGCTGTGCAGTGAACCAGGGCAAGAAGGGTATCAATAGCGCACCGAGTGATCCCGCGAAGAGCAGCCAGCGCGAGACTGGCATGCGGCGCAAGGAACGCACCGTCTGCTGAACGCTATTCCGTGACCTATCGCGCTGCACCGTATCTGCCATCGCTTGCTCCTTTAGCCACTGTTTGATACGCTGCTTATCGTATCAGACAAACGGCGGATGTCAAGCGGGACAGCCATACGGTCTAGCGCGAGGCGGGGTGGTGATCAGGCGAGGTGGATGTCGAGTTGCCGGAAGCCGTTGGCGGCATGGACCGCGCCTGGGCGCACGGCGAGGGGCGCGTGGAAAGCCGGCCCGTCCGTGACGAGCGTGTGATATTCGCCGCGCTCGCCGCAGATGTCGATGCCGCGCGCGGCGAAGGCCGCGAGGAGATCGGGCGTCAGTTCGCGGCCCAGCCATGCGGAATCGGCTGTCGCTTCTTCGATGCAGGTGATGATCGCGCGGTAGCCGCGCTGGATCACCTCTGCCGCGAGATCAGCCGGGGCGTCGCCCCACAGCGGTTCCAGGTGCGCCAGGCCGGCAGCGATGACGCGCGTTTCATACCAGGCGCGCACATCGGCCAGGTGGATATCGCCGAAAGCCAGGGCTGAGCCGCCCGCCGCCCGCAAATCTGCCAGGGCGGTGAGAAAAACGTCCTCGAAGGTCGCTGGCTCCGTCGGATAGGCGCGCAAGGGCAGACCGAGCGCCGCCGCCTGCGCCTGCATCACGGCCAGCGGCGTGCCGTGGAAGCGCACCCGCCCCGTCGCGCCGTCATACAGCGTCACCAGGGATGTGATTGTATAGCCGGCGCGTTGCAGCCGGTCCAGCGCCAGCATGGAGTCTTTGCCGCCGCTGAAGGCCAGCGCGCAGGCAGGGGCAACCTGGCGATCAGTCATACAGCATACCTTCTCTGTTGTTAAAACGGCAGGGCATCTTCGCGCTGGCGGGTCAGCCACAGCAGGAATTGGTAGAGCGCGAAGAGTTCGACGCCGAAGGGCAGATAGCCCAGGTAGCCGAGGATGGGCATCTCGAAGACCTTGGCGAAGCCGACGAAGGGGATGGTGTATTGCCACTTGGGTAGCGACCAGTAATTCCACATCTCCCAGAAGCCGCCGCAGATGAGCGTGGCGACGGCCAGCGCGGCGATGAAGCGGCGGTCGCCGGCGCGCAGATGGCCGATGGCGGAACGCCGGCCCAGGGCGGCATTCACGGCATCTAGCACGAACAGGGGACCGAGCCAGATCATGCCGAAGCAGTAATGGGGCCAGAGCAAGGGCGCGGCCAGCGTGACCAGGCCCGCGACGAACTCGCCGACTAGGATAGCGCGCGGCACGCGCGGTTCGGGCGCGTCGTGGGCCAGGCGCGGGCGGAAAGGCGCGAACGTGGTGATGAGCGCGGCCATCTCCATCACGGCGGGCAGCACCGTGCTGAAACAGATCGTCGCCATGATGTTATAGCTGGCGGTGTTCCACGTGAGGCCATAAGGGTGATCCAGCACGTAATACCAGTTTTGCACGCGGGCATTGAACGCCTCGAAAAGCCACCAGAATGGCACCGAGAAGACGAACATCTGCGCGAACTTCCACGGCTGGGCGTGGGCGGGCGACGTGCCGCGCCGGCGGTAGACCAAGCCGTCGAGCGTGAAGATCAGGCCCACCCACAACAGTACGAACGAGCCAGCGGAAAACGGGTGTGACGGCAGCCAGGCCGTGATCCAGCCTACGGCGCAGAGGCCGACGCCCCACCAGCCGGAGCGCGGGAAGGGCGTCGTGCCTGCTTGGGCGGGAACGCGCGCGAGGCGACGCAAAGAAAAGCCGGTGATGGTCATGATCCGGTGATGCTCCGTTTGATGGTGGTCGCGGCGGCGGACCCCGCCTCGTGGAGCGCGGTGATGCCCGCCGGCAACGAGTGGCCGTTCGTCGTGGGAACGCCGTGCAGTGCCTGGCCGCCGACGAAGATCTGGACGCCAGGGACGGTTCGCACCGCCTGCGCCAGTTCCAGCAGTTGGGCGCGGTTGGCGGGCAGCGTGGCCGACAGGCAGACGGCCCCCGGCTGCGTCGCCTGCGCGGTCCTTACCAGCGACGGGGCATCCGTATTCTGCCCCAGGTACAGCACGCGCACGCCGCGTCGGCGCAAGAACAGCGCCAGCATAAACGGCCCCAATTCGTGATTTTCGCCAGGCACACAGGCGACGATCACGGCGGGGCCAGCATCGGGCTGGTAGGTCAGCCGCCACACGGCGTCGAGTTGGGCGCGGATGATGTTCGAGAGGAAGTGTTCCGCCACGATCACATCTTTGCCCGCGTCCCACTCCTGGCCGATGGTATACAGCGCCGGCATGGCCAACTCCTCACAAACCTCCTCGACCGCATACACGGCGAAGGCTTGGCTGAGGATGCGCAGCGCGCCGGCTTCGTCCAGCCGATAGGCTGATTCGACCAGGGCTTGCACCAGATCGTGCAGTTGCAGAGAGGGGGGTGGTGCGGCGACCGGCGCGGCGGTGCCATCGACGGCGCGGAGATAGGAGGTCGCCTGGCTGATGGTCATGCCGGCATCTACTTGGTCGCGCAGCCAGCGGATGATGGCGAGGTCGCGTTCGGAATAGAGGCGATATTTGTTGGCGCTGCGGTGGGGGGCCAAAATGGCGTAGCGCCGCTCCCAGGCGCGCAAGCGCGGCGCTTCCACCTGAGTCAGCTTCACGGCGGCGCGCGTGTTATAGATCGGCGTGTCATCGTAAGTAGCCAAACGGGGTGGTTGCATGCCAGCACTCCAGGGATGCCCCTGTCACGCTGACGGAGGCAGAATCACATCGTAGCCTGATGAAAGTATCCGCAAAATCGGTGCAAATCCGAACGGGTTGCTTTGAGCATAACACCTACGGCTGATGCACTGCAAGTCAGTCCTTCCCCCAAATGGTGGATGGACTTGCCATCCGGGGCGGCACACCGTACAATAGCGAAGGTTTGAAGTGTGTTGGAGGGAGCGGACGGCATGGCAACGGAGGCAGGATGGCCCTCGTGGCGACTGCTGGCGCTGGATGTCGGCGCGGTGCGGATCGGCCTGGCCGTGAGCGATCCTTCCGGCACGGTGGTCACGCCGCTGCGCGTCATTCGCCGCCGGCCCCAGGTCCAGGCGGTCGCGCAGATCGTCGCCGCCATCGCGGCGGAAGCGGCGGTGGGCGTGGTTGTCGGGCTGCCGCTGAGCCTTTCTGGCGCGCATTCCGACCAGACGCGCGCCACGGAAGCCTTCGCGGCGACGCTGGCGGCGCAGATCACTGTGCCGCTCGTCACCTGGGACGAACGCTATACCACCACGGAAGCCGAACGCATTCTGCGCGAGCGCGGCGTGCGCCGCGACCGCTGGCGCGAGCAGATCGACGCCGTGGCCGCCGGGGTGATCCTGCAAGATTACCTCGACGCGCACATCCCACCGGTCTTGCCACCACCACCAGAACATGATTGAGTGACCCCACCCCCGGCCCTCCCCATCCGCGGATGGAGAGGGGAGACGAGAGGTGGCCCCACCCCCAGCCCCTCCCCATCAAAGATGGAGAGGGGAGATCGATGGGCGAGAGGGCAGCCAAGAATACCCTGATCAGCCTGCAAGGTTGATCTCCCCCTCTCCATCAAAGATGGGGAGGGGGCCGGGGGGTGGGGCCGCGAACAAGGGAGCTATTTGTCACATGGCCAGCCGACCACCAGGCGGGCGCAGACCCGCCGCGCCGCCACCACCACCGCCGGTCCCCGAACCGAAGAAAGTGCCGGCGAATGTCATCGTTCTCGCGGTTATCCTGATGTTGCTCGCGTTCGGTTGCGGCTATGGCGCGCTGGTCGTGCAGGCCGACCTGGCGCAGCCGGTTGCCAAGGGCAACGTGGCGTGTTCCCCTTTCGCCATCGGCAGCGGCGATACGATCAACGCCATCGCGGATCGCATGCAGCAACAGCACATCATCCGCAACGCGCTGATGTTCAAGCTGTATCTGAAGATCAAGGGCAAGACGCTGAGCGTGCAGCCGGGATCGTACTGCCTCTCACCGAGCATGCGCTTGCAAGATATCGTCGCCACACTCAGTACGCCGCCCAGCGCGGCGTATGTGCAATTTACGGTCATCGACGGTGATCGGCTGACCCAGTATCCGGGCGATATCCTTGCCAGCGCCGTGCTGCACGATCCCGGCAATGCCGATGACGGCCTGAAAGGGGCGAAAGCGCTACCTAATTTCAGTGCGACCGATTTTTTAAATATCACGATCAAAACGGGGATGTTCTCCGGCATCGAAAACTATTGGTATGTTAAACCGTGGACCAGCCCAGCATTGACGAAATTGGAAGGCTATCTCGCGCCGAATACCTATCAGGTCGCGCCGACGGCCACCGCGACGGATATCATTAAGACGATGCTGAATGGGCTGGGGGAAGATCTTTGCCCTGATCAGACGAGTGCCGACCAGTTCATCTTTGATCAGCAACAGTGTAAAGCCAACCAGGCGATCATCACGGTCCCGGCAAACGTGCCGGGGGCAGGCACCAAGTTGGGCGTCTTTGACGCCTTGCAAAAGTATTATCCCCCGACGAGTGCGTTCACTTCTTTGCAGCAAGCACTGATCATCGCCTCGTTGGCACAGCGCGAAGCGCGTTCCCCCGAACATCATTTTAAAGTAGCAAGCGTCTACTATAACCGCTATAAAAAACCTTCGGCAGAAACGGCAGGGCTGCTGAATGCTGATCCCGCCGAGCAGTACTGGTTAGGCGCACAGCCCGGTCAACCGAACCCCTGGCCAACCTTTGTCGCCGTTTGGGGGCCGGGCAAACTACCAGGCGATGAGGCCAATAACCCGTATAACCTCTACCTTACTCATGGATTGCCCCCCAGCGCCATCGCTGGCCCAGCGCAGGATGCCTTATACGCCGGCATCTTTCCGCCGGATACAGGCTATTACTACTTCTTTTTCGGCTGTGATAATACCAACCACTACGCAGCGACCGCCGCAGAGCAGGACGCTAATCAAGCAAAGTATGGTTGCTAGCAGAAGGAAATGGCGATGATCGTGCTATGCATTTTGTTGCATGGACGAATCGTTGTAGGATGAAGTCATAACCAAAACGCTCCGGGTTGATAGAAGGAAGGTATGTATGGCTATTCGACCAAGGATGTATGGCGGTGGTCCTTCGCCAGCCGGGTTGATCGTGCTGGCCGTCGTCGCCGTGCTGCTTATTGGGGGCTGTGGCTTTGGCTTTTATACGGTGCAGAGCGACCTGAACCAGCCGGTCGCCAGCGCCACTACGCCCTGCCAGCCCTTCACGGTGAATCCCGGCGACAGCGTCAACACCATCGCCGATAATCTGGAAGCGGCCCATCTAATCCGCAACGCCCTCATCTTCAAGCTCTATCTGCGGCTCAACAGCAAGACGCTCAACGCAGAGCCGGGCAAATATTGCCTTTCGCCGGGCATGGACCTGGGGACGATCACAGCGACGCTGAACACGCCGCCCAGAACGGCGTTCGTCAAGTTTACGGTGCCAGAAGGCGACCGGCTGAGCCAATATGCCGCCGATATCCTGAACACCGCCGTCTTGCACGATCCAGGCAACAAGGATGACGGGCTGAAAGGGCAGAAGGCGCTGCCGAACTTCAAGGCCAGCGACTTCAATACCATCACCATCACCACCGGCAGCTTCGCCGGCAGCAACCAATACTGGTTCGTGCAGCCGTGGACGACGGGATCGGGCCACGCGCTGACCAAGCTGGAAGGTTATCTTTTCCCGAACACGTATTACGTCGATCCCACGTCCGACGCGACGGCGATCATCAAGACGATGCTCAACGGGCTGGGCGAGGCGCTCTGTCCCGGCCCCAGCGGCGCGCCGGACCAGTACGTGTTGAACCAGCAGCAGTGCCAGGCGCACCAGGCGACGATCACGCCGCCGACGATCCCGTCGCAGTACCAGGCGACGGTGGGCAAGCCCATCGGCGTTTTCGACGCACTGCGGGCGAAGAAACTCACGTTGCAGCAGGCGCTCATCCTGGCGTCGTTGGCACAGCGCGAGGCGCGCACCCCGCCGCACTTCTTTCTGGTGGATAGCACATACTACAACCGCTGGCAAGATACCGGCGTCGATCCGGGCGGCTACCTGGGGGCCGATCCCGCCGAGCAATATTGGCTGGGCGCGACGGGCAGCAATCCCTGGCCGAACCTACCGGATACTCCGGCCAATCTCGCCAGCAATCCCTACAATCTTTACAAGGTGCCAGGGCTGCCGCCCAGCGCCATCAGTGGACCGGGGCTGAACGCGCTGTATGGGGCCATCGACATCATCGGCACGAACTACCGGTTCTTCTTCTATGGCTGCGACCACCAGAACCACTACTATGCCGACGCCAACAGCATGTTCAACGGGCAGCAGCAGTACGGGTTGCCGGGCGTGAACTGCTGAGGGCGATGGGGGATGGAGTAACCAGCCGCCGGGGGAGTGGCCAGCCGTCGCACGGTCGCCGGGAGATCAACCTCCCGGCTCGGAAAAGGAACCCCTCTGGGCTAGGAGTGAGCGTATCCAGGATACATGGTAAAACGGCCTGAGCGCGGCCATCTCCGCGCCCTCGTCTGTTCGCTTTCGGCACGGATCTTGCGGCTGAGTCTGCGGCTTATGGCCTAGATAAGCTGTGAACGCCGCCGTCGTTACGTGCCGTTTACTGATTTTTGTGCTTCTGCCGGGAGGTTGCCCGCATGTCGGACATCGTCGTCTCGTCGCAAACTGCGTCCGCACGCTCGAATATTCATAGTGCTAAGTCGCATGGCACATTGGATGCCGATATCATCATCGCCAATGCGCCGGACCCCGTCTTTGTCAGCGATCTCGAAGGCAAGATTTTGCAAGCCAACGATGCCGTGTCGCAACTGCTCGGCTTCCGGCCCGACGAAGTGCTGGAACAGTCCCTCTCGCGCTTCATCAGCGTCGCCGAAACGCGCGAATTCACTGCCGCCCTGCGTGAAGTCGTGGAACGCGGCGTCACGCGCAATGTCGTCCTGAATCCGCGCAGCGCCTCCGGTGAGGTCATCCCCACCAGCTTAAATGCCTCCGCCCTGCGCGACACCGAGGGCAAGGTCATCGGTGCCATCGGCATCCTGCGTGACATGCGCGAATTGGATAAAGCCCGTGCATATGCGGAAAGCTTGATCAAGAACGCGCCCGATCCGGTGTTCGTCAGCGACCTGGAAGGCAAGATCTTGTCGGCCAATGACGCCGTTTACGCGCTGCTCGGTTTCCGCACCGATGAATTGATCGAGCAATCGCTCTCGCGCTTCATCAGCGTCGCCGAGACACGTGAATTCCTGGCCGCATTGGACGAAGTGGTCGAACACGGTGTCACCCGCAATGCCCGATTGAATCCACGTAGCGCCTCCGGTGAGGTCATCCCCACCAGCTTGAATGCTTCCGCCCTGCGCGACACCGAAGGCAACGTCATCGGCGCGATCGGCATGTTGCGCGACATGCGCGAACTGGACAAGGCCCGTGCCTATGCCGATAGCCTGATTAAATATGCGCCGGACCCGGTGTTCGTCAGCGATCTGGAAGGCAACATTCTGTCGGCCAATGACGCGGTATATGATCTGCTGGGGTTCCGTACCGACGAAGTGCTGGAACAATCGTTGTCGCGCTTCATCAGCGCCGAGGAGACGCGCGATTTCACCGCCGCGTTGCGCGAGGTCATCGAGCGTGGCGTCACGCGCAATACGCGCCTGAATCCGCGCAGCGCCTCCGGTGAGGTCATCCCCACCAGCTTGAACGCCTCCGCTTTGCGCGACACCGAAGGCAATGTCATCGGTGCCATCGGCATCCTGCGCGACATGCGTGAATTGGATAAAGCCCTGGCCTATTCTGATAGCTTGATCAAGAACGCGCCGGACCCGGTGTTCGTCAGCGATCTGGAAGGCAAGATCTTGCAAGCGAACGATGCTGTTTACGCGCTGCTCGGCTTCCGGCCCGACGAAGTGCTGGAACAGTCCCTCTCGCGCTTCATCAGCGTGGAGGAAACACGCGAATTCTTGGCCGCCCTGCGCGAGGTCATTGAGCGCGGCGTCACCCGCAACGCCCGGCTGAATCCCCGTAGCGCCTCCGGTGAGGTCATCCCGACGACGCTGAATGCTTCCGCCCTGCGCGACACCGATGGCAAGGTGATTGGTGCCATCGGCATCCTGCGCGATATGCGCGCTTATGAGCAGGCCGTGCGCGACTTGCAAGAATCGAAATCCGAGTTGCAAGAGAAGATTTTGGACCTGGAAAAATTCGAAGAAGTGGTGGTCGGGCGCGAATTGAAGATGATCGCGCTGGAAAAAGAGATCGAAGGTCTCAAGCGCGAGGTCGAAAAGCTGCGGGAGCAGGGCCGATGAAGACGCGGCGACCTCCCGCGCCACCGGCTCCGCCCGCCACGGTGGCCGCCCTGAGCGATGCGGAACTGCGGCTGGCCTACACCCGCCTGCTGGAAGAGCGCGACGCCCTGGCGCTGCGCGTGCGCAAGAGCGAGGAACGCCGCCGCGCGATGGTACATATCATGGACGATCTCAACCAGGCGAATCGCAAGATGGCGGACCAGCGCCGCGCGATGTTGCACATCCTGGGTGACTACGAGCAGGATCGTCGCCGGATGGCCAGCCAGACCGAACGGCTGGATAATTCGCGCCGCGCGCTCATCCACATCTTGCAGGACTCCCATCAGTCCAAGCAGCGCCTGGAAAATAGCCGCAAAGCCATGATCCACATCATGCGTGACCTCAGCGAGACGACGGCGGAGATTCAGCGGCGCGAGCAGGAGTTGCGCGACAAACAGGAACAATTGGTGCAGGCGGGCAAGCTAGCGACCTTGGGCGAACTGACGACGGGCGTGGCGCACGAGTTGAATAATCCTCTCAACAACATTGGTCTCTTCATCGGTAACGCCATCGATCTCATCGAACTGGGCGAACCGGAGCGTGAAACCGTGCTGCGCGAACTGTTGCAGGCGATGCAGCAGGTGCGCAAGGCGACGGAGATTATCTCGCACCTGCGCACGTTTGGCCGTGCGGCCTCCGTCAGCCATGAGCCGGTGGCGCTCAATCAGGTGATCGACCGCGCCCTCGCCTTGATGCAGGAACAACTGCGTCTGCGCCAAATCGCGGTCGCAGTCAGTCTGCCGGCAAACGCGATGACGGTTATCGGCAACTCGATCCAATTGGAGCAGGTTTTCATCAACTTGCTGACGAACGCGCGCGATGCGCTGACTGATGCCGCGGTCAAGCGCATCACCATTCAGGGCGCGTGCGGCGACGGGTGGATTGAGGTGCAGGTGCGCGACAGCGGGCCGGGCATTCCGCCGGGGTTGGAACAGCGCATCTTCGATCCGTTCTTTACCACGAAGGAAGTGGGTGCTGGCACGGGCTTGGGCCTGTCGATCACCTATGGCATCATCCGCGACCATCAGGGGACGATTGATGTGATGAACGCGCCAGATGCGGGAGCGATCTTTACTCTACGGTTGCCACTGGCGACGGCCACGCGCGAGGAGGACCATCAGTATGAACCGATCACATATCCTCATCGTTGACGATGACGCCGCCCTGCTGCAAGCCTTACCCCAGGCGTTGCAATTGCGGATGCGCCAGGTGCGCGTCGATACGGCGGAATCGGCCCAGGTGGCGCTGGAGCGCATCGCCAAGGTTGATTACGACGCCATCGTCAGCGACATCAAGATGCCCGGCATGGACGGGTTGGCGCTGCTGGCGCACATCCGCGAGTTGCGCCCGGAAACGCCGACGTTGCTCATCACGGGCCACGGCGAAGACAACCTGGCGATCCAGGCTTTGCGTGGCGGAGCCTATGACTTCATTCAAAAGCCTATCGAGCGTGAATATTTCGTCGCGTCGTTGCAGCGCGCCGTGCAAGCACGCCAACTGCGCCGCCAGGTGGAAGCGCAACAGCGCACGCTGGCCGCGCACGCCGCCGCGCTGGAAGCGACCGTCGCCGCGCGCACGCGCGAGTTGCAGGACGTGCTGGCGGCGAAAGAAGAGTTCATGAGCATCGCCGCGCATGAGTTAAAGACGCCGCTCACCAGCATCAAGGCGCTGGCGCAGATCACGCGCAAACGCCTGGTCCACGCCGACCGCCCTGAAGGCGAATTGGTTGCCCGCATGGAAGGCGCGATCGGGCGCATGGAGTTGCTGGTGAGCGATCTGCTGGACGGCGCGCGAATCGAGGCCGGTAAACTGAGTCTGCGCCAGGAGCCGACCGATCTGGTGGCGCTCTGCCGCCAGGTGATCGACGAGCAGGGTACCGACACGCAGCGCACCATCGATCTCTGCGCCCCAGAGGCCACCCTCTGGACCCAGGTCGATCCGGATCGGCTGAGCCAGGTGTTGATCAACCTTATCACCAATGCCGCCAAATATTCGCCGCCCAACGCGCCCATTACGGTCGGCGTGGACCACGACGAAGCCACCGTGCGCCTGTGGGTGCGCGACCGCGGCATCGGCATCCCGCTGGCGGCGCAGCCACACATCTTCGAGCGTTTCTATCGGGCGCCGGAAGCCGAAGTGCAGACGGGGTCGCGCCTGGGCGTGGGCCTGGGTCTCTATATCACGCGCGAGCTGGTCGAGCGCCACGGCGGCACGATCACCTTCACCAGCGATCCCGGCCAGGGCAGCACCTTCACCGTCACCTTGCCGCGCCTGCCCGCGCCGGCCTCCGTCAACGAGGGCAGCGGCCACCAAGGCCGCCACGAGGATGAAGACGGGGTGAATTGAACCAAGCAGCAAGCTAGCATCACAGCTAGATACGGAGGTAGGATTCCCAGCGCCGTGCGGTCGCCGGGGGCTGTACTGCAAACACATTTGCCCCGGCTCGGAATTACGAACCTCTCCGGGCTGTATCTGGCATAGTCCACGTCGGTGGACTTCGTCGCCGCCAGGCGCTTAGGCGCGGTTTCAACCGCCCGCCGTCCCCCCGTGCATCATCAACCGCCCGCCGTCCCCTGCCCGCCATCCTCAGTCCGCGCCTCCGGCTCTCCTGGCGGAAATGCTCATACCAGTTCTTTGCGCAAGGTATAGTGCGCGCCGCCGGGGGGAAAGTCGTCGAGTTGGCCGACGACACGGTAGCCGAGTTTTTCATAAAAGCCCCGTGCTTGAAAGCTATAGGTGGTCACACGGCTACGGGTGCAGCCGCGTCGCCGCGCCTCATCTTCCGCCAGCGCGATCAGGCGCGAACCGTAGCCCTGGCCGCGCAGGCGTTCGTCCAGCCAGACAAGGTCGATGCTCAGCCAGCCCCACAGCGTGGCGCAGACGATGCCGCCCAGGTTCGTGCCGTCCGCGTCGCGCACGAAGACGTCCAGCGGCTGGTCGTGCTGGCCCTCGCTGGCGGCGGCATGATAGGGCGAGCGCGTCGCGTTGAAAGCCACCAATCCATCTTCCACCAGTTGCCGATCCTGCTTGTCGGCGACATCTGTCAACACGATGCGATAGGGTTCGGGGGTCGCCATCGTTGTACTCCTCGTTTAGTGGGCAGATTAAGAGCGCCTGTCAATGATAACACATGGCGATCAGCGCCAATGCAATGCAAAAGAGTGGCACCAGAAATAGCTGGGCGCGTGCGTTCTTGTTGATGATGGCGGTTGTCGCCTCATCATCACTCAGAGGGAGCGTGTGCTATGCATAAAACTCGTACTCTTCCTGCGATTTTTGCTATTTTCCTGACGGCAGCAGTGTTGTTAGCCTGTGGCGCGACAGCGACGGTGACGACCACTGGCAGCGGCGGGACAACAGCCACCACGACAGGTTCAACATCCACCAGCACAACGGGATCAACCACGACCGCGCCGGCTACCTGTGCGACGCTCGTCAGCGGCGCGACGACGGCCAGCGCGGGAACGGCCTTCACTGATGTGAGCTATCCCACGGGCGCGGTGGCGAATGGGTTGACCTTGCACCATTCCGGCACCGGTTTATGGTCGGTGTATCTGCAAAACGCTTGCGCACCTGGCACGACAGCGAGCGCCGTGCGGAGCTATTATGCCACGCAGTTGCCGGCGCATGGCTGGGCCTACGCGCCCACGTTGCCCTTCGACGGCGGCTACCAGGCACCTTGCGGCGACGCTTATTGCTGGGCGAAAGACACCGCGCCGCGCTACGTGGGCCTGGAAGCTGTAACCGATGCTGGCGGCGGCAATGTCACGTTCACGCTGCGCTTCTTCGTGCCGCCCACCGCGCCCGGCTGTAGCGTCGGCGATACGCTCGGCGTCTATTCTGGCAAGACCTATCAGTCCACCTGGACCGATGGTGGCTCCGTACCCCTGCCGCCGCTCACGCTCTTCGGCCTCGGCAGCGGCTTCAGCAAGACGGCGTATGACGCGGATGGCTACACGGGCATGTGCAGCGCCGGCACCGCCGCTTCAGTCAACACCTTCTTCACTACCGAACTGCCGCGCCTGGGCTGGACGTTCGGGCCGCTGCCAACCCTCTTCGCGCCGTGCCAGCAGACTGGGTCGGCCTGGTACAAAGGGCGTGCCACCTTCTCGGTGGATACAGCGAACGGCAGTACCGTTCCCAACGGCGTCACTTGGTCGATGGGCATCTGCAATATCCATTAACTATGCAGGGCGGGTGGCTAACCGCGCCCGCCCGCCACGGTCAAACCTCTGCCACCTGGGCTGTGATACAGCGCATATGTATGGGCTAGTGTTGTTCCAAAAGTCCCCCGCGTTGTAAAATAGGGGTGAAGACATCCAGCAGCCCAAAAGCGAGGAACCCGTGGACGATCTCGAAGAACTAGAGCGACCGCATGAGGCGTGCGGCGTATTCGGCCTGTATGCGCCCGGCCATGATGTCGCGCGCGACACCTACTTCGGCCTGTATGCCTTGCAGCATCGCGGGCAAGAGAGCGCCGGCATCGCGGTCGCCGACGGTAAGCGCATCCGCGCGCACATCGACATGGGCCTGGTGAACCAGGTCTTCAACGAGGCCGCCATCGCCGATCTCCAGGGCGACATCGCTATCGGCCACACGCGCTATTCCACCACCGGCGGCAGCGAGATCTGTAATGCCCAGCCGATTGTAATGGATGATCCACAGCTTGGCCCCTTCGCGCTGGCGCATAATGGCAACCTGGCGAACGCCGTGGCGCTCCAGCGTCGGCTGGCGCGGCAAGGGCATGGGCTTGCGACGACGAGCGACAGCGAGATCATCGCCAAGCTGCTGACGCTCGTCCCTGGCAACACGTGGGAGGAACGCTTGCAGCGCGTGATGCCGCAGCTTTCCGCCGCGTATAGCCTGGTCATCCTCACGCGCGCCAGCCTCATCGCCGTGCGCGATCCCTTTGCCGTGCGCCCGCTTTCGCTGGGCCGGCTGGGTGATTTCTGGCTGGTGGCCTCCGAAAGCTGCGCGCTAGACATCCTGGGGGGCAAGCTGGAGCGCGAGGTCGCCCCCGGCGAGATCGTGCGCATCGACGGCGCGGGACCGGCACACCTGCACAGCACGCAGGGCATGGCTTCGCGTCAGCGCGCCGGCTGCCTCTTCGAGCATATCTACTTTTCGCGCCCCGACAGCGTGCTTGGCTCCGGCTCACTCTATGCCGCGCGCCAGCGCATGGGGCAGGCGCTCGCGCGCGAGTGGCCCGTCGCGGCGGATGTCGTCATCTCTGTGCCGGATTCCGCCACGCCTGCGGCCACCGGTTACGCGGCGGCACGCACCCTGCCTTTCGCCGAAGGGCTGATCAAGAACCGCTACGTCGGACGCACCTTCATCCAGCCAGACCAGCGGCTGCGCGAACGTGGCGTGCGGCTGAAGTTCAACGCGCTGCCCGACGTGCTGGGCGGCAAACGTGTGGTGATGATTGACGACAGCATCGTGCGCGGCACCACCACGCGCCAGCTCGTGCAGTTGCTGCGCCAGGCGGGTGCGGCGGAAGTGCATGTCGGCGTGACCGCGCCGCCCTTCCGGCATCCGTGTTACCTGGGCATCGATGTGGCGCAGGAAGACCAACTCATCGCCGCGCAACTGGGTGGCTCTGTCGAAGCGATCCGGCGCGTCATCGAGGCCGACAGCCTCCACTACCTCAGCCTGGATGGCTTGATCGAAGCGACTGGCCTGCCGGCAACTCAGTTCTGCACCGGCTGCTTCACCGGCAACTATCCGGTGCTAGTTGAAGAACACGATCCCGACGAGGTGGCGGAGCCAGTGGGCCGGTGAGGTAGCATGGCCGACACATCGCGCAAGAAAACTGGCGGCATCGCCGCGCCCAAGCTCGCCAAAGATCTGCCCGTCCTGCCGGTTGCGGTCGCTGAGGTGGCTGATCGTGACGCCTTCACGCATGGCACCATCCAACAGGCGAACTTCACAGGTTGCGCGCTGGACCGCCTGCATTTCGATGCCGTTGTGTTGGCGCAGGTCACCATGCTGGAAACGCGCTTCGATCACTTGCGCCTCGAAGATGTGCGCGTGGTGGGCGGCAATCTGGCGAACGCCGCCTGGCCGGAGGTCGCGTGCAGTCGCGTCGAATTCCTCGGCTGCCGGCTAACGGGACTGCGCTGCCCGGACGCCCTGCTCCACGATGTCCGTTTCAGCGAATGCAAGGGCGATCTGGCCCAATTTTACGGCGCAAAGGCACGCGGGGTGCGCTTTGATCGCTGCCCGCTGGTGGGCGCGGATTTCCGCCAGGCCGATCTCACCGGCGTCGTTTTCGCGCACTGCGACCTCACCAATGTCGATTTCACCGGCGCGACCTTGCAGGGGGCCGACCTGCGCGGCTGCGCCATCGAAGGCGTGCGCGTGGGGCCGCAGGAATTGCGGGGAGCCACCATCGACACCCACCAAGCCCTGGCATTGATCCGCGCAATGGGCATCATTGTCGCCGAAAGCGAGTAGCCGGCACAGGAGTGACGGCGGTCTATGGGCAACCCGTGCAGACGGGTTTCGTCGCGTAGCGTTCAGGCGCGAATTTATTCGCCAGCGAGCGCGTCTGCAACTGCCAGCTATTACGCCTTTGGCACGTCGGCCACATCCGCCGCTTTCGCCTGATCCCAGGCATGGTATGAACTGCGCACCAGCGGGCCGGATTCGACATGGCGGAAGCCCAACGCTTTGCCGATCTCGGCGTAGTCGCGGAACTCGGCGGGGGTGACGTAGCGTTCGATGGGCAGGTGATCGAAGCTGGGGCGCAGATATTGGCCGATGGTGACGATATCGACGTTGTGGGCGCGCAGATCTTCCAGCAGGGTGATGACCTCGGCGCGCTCCTCGCCCAGCCCCAGCATGAAGCCGGACTTGGTGGGCATCTCCGGGCGCATGGCCTTCGCCCACGCCAGCACGTCCAGCGTGCGCTGATAGATGGCCTGGGGGCGCACGCGGCGATAGAGGCGGCTGATCGTTTCGATGTTGTGGTTGAAGATCGAGGGCTTGGCGTCGATGACCACTTGCAACGCCGCACGGTTGCCCTTGAAGTCGGGGGTCAGCACTTCGATCGATGTTTCAGGATTCAGCCGGCGAATCCAGCGGATGGTCGCGGCGAAAAGTGACGCGCCGCCATCCTGCATCTCGTCGCGGTTGACGGAGGTGACGACAACATGGCGCAGGCCCATCTGGGTGACGGCTTCGGCCACGTGGCGCGGCTCCTCCCAGTCCACGGTCATCGGGCGGCCCGTCGCCACGGCACAGAAGCCGCAACTGCGGGTGCAAACGCTGCCGAGGATCATGAAGGTGGCGGTGCGGTGCGCCCAGCACTCGCCCATGTTTGGGCAGCGCGCTTCTTCGCAGACGGTATGCAGCGCCTTGCTGCGCATCAGGCGCTTGAGTTCTTCATAATTCTCGCCGCTGGGGGCGCGCACTTTCAGCCAGTCGGGCCGACGTTCGATGGTGCTGGACATGGGGTGTTACCTCTACGCTGCAATGGACGTGATCGCGTCCTCTGCATTGTAGCAGCATACGTCCCCCTGCCGCAAGAGCCGCTAGGACTGCCCGCCATTACCATTACCATTGCTGGTGCCGTTGCCGTTGTGTTGCAAGGCTTGCAGGATCAGATCGTTGGCCTTGTCGATGCGGTTGCCCCGATTGCGGCTGACAAAGCCCCAGAGCACCAGCGCGAGGGCGATACCGCCCCAGAAAACCAGATAGCCGTAGCCCGGATAGATGCCGCCGGAACCATCCGGGTTTGCCAGCAGATAGGTTGGCGTACCGGTGTTGATGTAGGACGACGGCGAACCGTACACGTACGCACTGGGGACGCTGTAGGGTGCCTGGAAGAACATGGCGATGCCCAGGATCAGGAAGAACGCCGCCAGCCCAAAGAGGATATTCGACCAGCCGCGAAAGCTCTGGCCCCCGCCGCCGGGCATCACGGGCGGATAGGGTGGCTGCTCGCGGTGGCAGTTCGGACACACCTTGGTGATGCTCAGGAGCGGGGCATTGCAGAATTCACAATGGTTCATCGCCGGAAAAACCTCCCTTGTGCTGTACTTCCCTATCATACCATGCGGCATCCTGAATAACCAGTCTTTCACCGAATTTTTAACCCAACCCAGCCATCCATCATCAGGCGTGGGGTGCCGACGACGATGCCACGCCGGTTTGTTGAATGCGCGGCATGTGCAGGGTCTCGGCGTCCGCTAGTGCAATCGGCGCGGGCGGCGGAGTTGGTTCGGGGCGAAGCATTGACCAAGCATCATACAGGAACAGCGCGAAGGCGATGCAGAACCCCAGCACCACCAACCACGAGAAGTCGCGCAGGATCCACGGATGGGCCAGCGGATATGCGCTCAGCCGCGATTTGGGGTGGTAGCGCCGGAGGATGATCGACAACATGTTAGAGTAACAGGTCACGGTCGTAAAGGCATACCAGAAGAGGTAGCGGCGTTGCCAGATGGTCGCCAGCAGAAAGAGCGGCAGCACGGGGAAAATGTACCGTTCATGCTGACCGGTGGTGAAAGCGAAGAACGCATACATCACCAGGGCGGAGCCGACGATCAGGGCGACTGGCGTGTGCAGCCGCCAGACCACCAGGCAAACGACCGCCAGCACCACGGCGAAAAGCGTCCAACCCACGGCAGCGGCGGAAAGGCCTCCCAACACATGCTGGGTGGAGTGATGAGTCTGAAGATTCAAGGCCCACCAAAGGTTGTAAGCGTAGCTGCTATCGATCGGCACCAGGCTTGAAGTGATGTTGTGCAGCAAGACGAAAACCTGCAATTTGGGGGGAATCATGTAAGGTAGGCAAATTACCACACAGGTCGCGGTGATTGCCGCTGCGCCTCTGAGTAACTCGCGCCAGCCTTGCTGCCAGAGATAGACCAGCAAAACGGGCGTCAGCACCACCGGTAGCGGTTTCAGCATCAGCGCCATGCCAAAGAAGATCCCGGCCCATACCGGTTGGCGCTGGATGGCGAACCAGCATGCCAACACCAGGCATAGCGCGAAGATGCCATCCATTTGCCCCCACACCGCGCCGATGAGGATGACCGCCGGTGACAGCGCATAGGCCGCCGCCAGGCCGAAGCTCCACCAGAGCGAAAGGTAACGGCGGGCCATCAGAAAGAAGGCCGTGATGAGAATCAGATCACTCGTGATCGTCGGGATCTTCTCTAAAATCGGTAGGTCAGATGGAAGGAAAATATTATACTGGATCGGCTGATGCAGCAAGGGATTGACGATGGGCATGACCTTGACGCCGAACCAGCATAGATAGATCGCTAGCGGCGGGTAATTGGCCGTTGACACCTGGGAATAAACGGTTAAAGGGTGCGCGTTGAATGCCTGCCCCCACACTACAAATGCGTGGAGATCGTAGAAAAAGCCAGGGTTCGGCGCATAATATAGCCGGATCGCCAGCGCCACGACCAGCAGCCCACCCAACATCCACCATTCGCGCGCGGGGCGGCGCAGCAGCGTCAGCGGTAACTGCTGGGTTGGCGCATCGCTGACATCAGTTATGCGTTGTGGGAAGAGGCGGCGGAACAATGGGGAGTTCAGCATCGAGTTTAACATCAACGAATATCCTCGGCTATGGTGCGATGCATCGATGTGATACATGGCGAAGCGGCACGATTCTGCGGCAGGGTGGATCAGCTGCATCGTATCATATAAAGAATGGAACCGTCTGTCAGGAACAATGGCCTATTTGTGCTACTTCCATCCGCATCAAATAAAACCTTTACTTTACCTAGCTATGAGATGCTATCTTGTTAGCTGGAAATTGATGGCGCGTTACCCAGCAACATTGACAGCGGCAAATAAACAGGGCTACAATGAGGAAAAGTCTTTTCGCGGGAACAAGGGCGTTCCACGGCAAAGTCTGCCGCCCCTCTTGGCCCCGCTTTCCCTGGATCTGGAGGAATCGACGTTGAAAATCGTCGTATGCATGAAAGAGACGCCCTCGACCGAGGTACCCAAATCCCTCGGCGCGGATATGCGTCTGGCGCGCAACCCCGGCGACACGATCATCAATCCCTTTGACGAATACACGATTGAAGAAGGCTTGCGCCAGCAAGAGAAGCTCGGCGGTGATGTCGTCATCCTGACGATGGGGCCGGGCGCGACGACCGAGCCGATGCGCCGCGCGCTGGCGATGGGGGCGACGAGCGGCGTGCTGGTGTCGGACACCGCGCTGGCCGGCTCGGATGCCGTGGCAACGGGCCGCGTGCTGGCGGCGGCGCTGAAAAAGCTGAGCGCGGATCTCGTGCTTTTCGGCCAATCCTCGGCGGATGCCTATGGCGGCATTGTACCAGCGATCACGGCGGAGTTCATGGGTGTGCCACTGCTCTCGTTCGCCACCAAGGTCGAGGTCGAGGGCAATGCCGTCACCATCGAGCGCGAGGCTGACGTCGGCTACACGAAGGCCACCGCGCCCCTGCCGGCGCTGGTGAGCATCGCCAAGGCGATCAACAACAATCCGCGCTATCCGTCGATGAAGGGCATCATGAGCGCGAAGAAAAAGCCCCTGGACACCTGGACGCTGGCCGACCTGGGGCTGGATGCCGGCACCGTCGGCACGGGCGCGGCTAAGGAGCGCGTGACCGGCGCGACGCCGGTTGCCACGCAGCGCCGCCGCGAGATCATCACCGGCAGCGCGGGGGCGGCCCAGCGCATCTTTGACTTCCTGGTGGAAAACAAGGTCATCTAGCGGAGCGAGGGGAACAGACAACCATGACGAACGACATCTGGGCCGTCGCTGAACTGGAAGGCGGCAAGCTCAAAAATATCTCGCTCCAACTGGCGAGCAAGGCGGCGCAACTCGCCGCCGCGCTGGGCGGGCAATCCGCCGCCGTGGCGCTGGGCCAGGGCGCGCAGGCTGCCGCCGCCGCGCTGGGCGCGACGGGCGTGAACGCCGTGCTGGTGAGCGAATCCGATATCTACGATACGTACCTGGTGCAGCCGGCGACCGACGTGCTGGCGCAACTGATCCAGCAGCGCCAGCCGAAGGCCGTGCTGTTGCCGGCGACCGTCACCGGGCGCGACGTGGCGGGCCGGCTGGCCGCGCGCCTGGGGCTGGGCGTGGAATATAACGTCACTTCTGCCGATGTGGCGGAGGGCGAGATCGCGATGGTCGTGCCGGCCTTCGGTGGCCAGCTCAACGTGAACGCGACCTTCGCCGGCGACGGCACGCGCCTGATTCTGGCGCGGCAGAACGCCTTCGCCGCCACCAAAACCGGCAGCGGCACGACGACGGAGACGCTCCCCGCGCCGGCAGCGCCGGCGAACGGGGCCAAGATCAGCGGCCCCTTCGGCACCGAAGGCGCGACGGAAGAGGGCCATATGACGACGGTCAACGGCCACCCCCAATATGTGCCGCCGCCAAGCCGGTCCAACGTGGAAGAAGCGGCGATCATCGTTTCCGGCGGGCGCGGCGTCGGCGGCCCGGAAGGCTTCGCGGACCTGGATGCGCTGGCGCAGGCGCTGGGCGGCGCGGTCGGCTCCTCGCGCCCTGTGACGGACGACGAGTGGCTGCCGCACCATCACCACATCGGCCAGACGGGCCGCACGGTGAAGCCGGAACTCTATATCGCCTGCGGCATCTCCGGCGCGGTGCAGCACCAGGCCGGCATGCAGACCAGCAAATACATCATCGCCATCAACAAGGACAAAGACGCGCCGATCTTCACCTTCTGCGATCTCGGCGTGGTCGGCGACCTCAAGGCGATCATCCCCGAACTCACCAAGCTCGTCCAAGACTACAAGGCGAGCCACTAGGGACGAGGACGGGAACACGAAATGACACGAGATCAGCGCGAAATGACACGAGATCAAACAGAACCATTTCGCGTTATCTCGCGTTTAGTTCGCGTCATTTCGTGTTCCGTTACTTTTTCTGTGAAGGGTTTCTGTGTCCTTCGTGTTCCATCCTCTCTAGAATTGGAGCGGTGCCATGTTTTTCCGCGCACCCACCATCTTGCCTACGGGCAACATCATCGGCGCGATCTTTTTCGGCGTGGTCCTGCTGGGCGCGTGGACGGCCTTCGGGCTGCGCATCCGCGAATTGGTGCGCTTGCTGCGCCTGGGCCAGCCAGAAAATCGACTCGACCACCTGGGCGAGCGCATCAGCTTTTTCCTGAAAGGCGTGCTGGGCCAGCAAGGCGTGCTGCGCAATCCCATCCCCGGCCTGGCGCACTTTTTCACGTTCTGGGGCTTCATCATCTTGCAGATCGATGCCCTGAACCTGTGGGCCAACGGCTTCAACTTTTCGTTGCCGCTGGTAAGCTCGTCCGCTTTCGCCGTGATCCTGGATGTCTTCCTGGTCTTTGTGACGCTGGCGCTGATCGTTTTCGCCTATCGGCGCGTCATTCAGCGCCCGCCGGAACTCGCCAGCCAGACGCATGATCCCAAAGACGGCCTGATCATCCTGGGCCTGATCTTCCTGGTCGTCTTCACGCTGGTCGGCATCGAAGCCTTCGCCTTTGCCGCCACCGGCGGCAAGGATTGGTCGCCGCTGGGCGCGTTCTTCGGCACCCCGTTCCTGGGGATGGGCGCTGCCGGTGCGACGGTGTTATATCGCGCCTTCTGGTGGGCGCAAATTTTGACCGTCCTGGGCTTCTTGATCTACATCCCACGGTCCAAACATTTGCACCTGATGGCGACGCCCTTCAACGTCTTCTTGCAGAAGTCTGAAGCGCAGCCGGCGGGCGCGTTGCCGCTGATCCCGGACATCGAAGGGCGTTTCGAGCGCGAAGAGAATGTCGGCGTCTCGCAGGTCAACCAGTTCACCTGGAAGCAACTGCTGGATGGCTATGCCTGCACCGAATGTGGGCGCTGCAACAGCGTCTGCCCCGCACTGGCCACGGGCAAGCCGCTATGGCCGAAAGAGGTGATCATCGGCGTCAAGGAGCAGCTTTTCGCCGATGGCGGCCTGATGCTGGCGGGCCAATACACCGACGCCAGTGATGAACTGAAGCTGCCGCTGGTCGGCGGGCGCATCCAGGATGAGACGCTATGGTCCTGCACCACCTGTGGCGGCTGCGTCAACATCTGCCCGGTCAACATCGACCACGTGACGAAGATCGTCGATATGCGCCGCCATCTGGTGATGGAAGAGGAGGGCCGCTTCCCCAAAGAGGTCGCGCCGCTTTTCACCAACCTGGAGCGCAACAACAATCCCTGGCAGATCCGCAATGACACGCGCGCCGAGTGGGCGCAAGACCTGGGCGTGAAGCTGATGCAGGACGCGCCGGAGTGCGAGATCCTCTACTGGGTCGGCTGCATGGGATCGTTCGACCAGCGCAACCGCAAGGTGGCGACGGCCTTTGTCAAGGTCTTGCAGGCGGCGCACGTCAATTTCGCCATCCTGGGGCCGGAAGAAAGCTGCACCGGCGATCCGGCGCGGCGCATCGGCAACGAATATCTGTGGCAGACGTTGGCGCAGCAAAACATCGAGGTGCTGAACGGCTACGGCTTCAATCGCCGCCTGGCCGCCTTCAACGCCGAGGCGGAACGCGCCGCGCCCGGCACCGTCGCTCCCACAAGGAAGCGCCTGATCCTGGCGACCTGCCCCCACTGCTTCAACACGATCAAGAACGAGTACCCGCAGTTGGGCGGCGAATATACCGTGATGCACCACACCCAGTACATCAACCTCTTGATCGAGACGGGCAAGCTCAAGCTGCCGGAAGGCTTCGACCGGCGCAAGATGACGTACCATGACCCCTGCTACATCGGGCGCTGGAACGGCATCTATGACGAGCCGCGCCGCGTGCTGAACGTGATCAACGAGAACGGCGTGACGGAGATGGAGCGCACGCGCAACCGCAGCTTCTGCTGTGGCGGCGGCGGCGGGCGCGTGTGGATGGAAGAGAAGGTTGGCACGCGCGTCAACCATGCCCGTGTGCAAGAAGCCATCGACACCGGCGCGGAGACGCTGGCGGCTGCCTGCCCCTTCTGCATCACGATGTTCGAGGACGGCATCACCGCCAAGGGCAAGAAAGACGACTTCAAGGTCGAAGACCTGGCCGAGATCATCGCCCGCGCCCTGGAAGAAGCGCCCATCAGCGCAGACGTGGCGCTGGCGGAGTAGAAATGGGCTGGTGGCGTGAACAACGTTCATTGGCGCATCTTTTGTGGGCCACAGCGCGTTCACTGCGTCGTGGCGGCGGTGATGAAGGCGCGCACCACGTCCGGATCGAACTGTGTGCCGGCGTTGCGTTCCAGTTCGATCAGCGCCTCGGCGGGCGAACGGGCGGGGCGATACGGGCGGGCCGCGATCAGCGCGCCATACACATCGCAGACGGCGACGATCCGCGCGCCCAGGGGGATCGCTGTGCCGCGCAGGCCGGCGGGATACCCCAGGCCGTCCCAGCGTTCGCGCTGGGCGGCGACGATGGGCGCGATAGCGGCCAACACTCCCCCCACGCTGGTCAGCAGCCGCTCGCCCAGGTGCGGATGCTCGCGCACGAAGGCCCATTCCTCCGCCGTCAGCGCCTCGGTCTTCTGCAAGATGGCGGCGGGGATGCCGAGATTGCCGACATCGTGCAGCAGCGCGGCTAATCCTACCAGGCGCGCTTCTTCGATGGAGCGGCCCAGCAACAGCGCCGTCTCTTGCGCCAATTCCGCCAGGGTGCGCGCCTCGGTGACGGAGGTGACTTCCTGGGCTTCCATCGCAGCGGTCAGCGCATGGATGCTGGTATACTTTTGCATCATCGCGTCGATGTAGCTGATGTGCCAGGCACCCGCCGCTGGGCCGCTGGGCGCGCGCGCATCGGCGGTGGGCAGATCGTCCCCCGCTTGTGCTTCGTATACTGCTTGGCTCAAGGGTGCTGGTGCCGGCTCTGCGCGCAAGGCGTTGGCGTGCAATACATTGTGGCGCATGGGGTGGGCGAGCGGCTCGATGGCGGCGGCGAGCAAGGCTGCTGCGGTCGCGCCGTCATCCGGGCAAAGCGCCACACCGACGCGCAGTGTCACCTGGATCGGCTCCTGGTGGCCCGGTAGCGGGCTGGCTTCGTCAAGCACCAACAAGGGCGCGTAGTGTACAGCGGCGCGAATCTGCTCGACCAAGCCCTGTACCTGCGGGAAGTCGGCGCCCGCGCGCAGGATGGCGAAGCGATCACCTCCCAGCCGCGCCAGCAGATCGCCTTCCGCCAGCCGCGTGCGGATGCGCTCGGCGAGGGTGCACAGCACTTCATCGCCGAAACGATAGCCGTAGCGCGTGTTGATGGCGCGAAAATCGTCGATGTCGCAGACGATCAGCGCCAGGGGCCGCTGATGCTGCACGGCGAATGGGACATCCGTCGCCAGGCGCGTCATCAGGGCGGTATGCGTGACCGCGCCCGTCAGCGGATCATAGACGACGGAGCGTGGCAGCGCCATGCGCGCCTGGTGCAGCGCGTCCAGCGCGGCGCGCTGGCGTTCGAGGATCGCGGTGCCGGTGCGCGCGAGCTCGATCATCTGCGCGACGACCGTACTGATCTCTTGTATCTGTCGCTCATCTGCAACAAGGGCCGGCGTGGCGGCTGGCGGCGGCGATTGCGGCGGGGCATAGGGCGTGGGCATGGCGGGGGGGATGGCCATCGCGCGCGGCAGCGGGCGGCGCGCATGCCAGAAGATGCCCCCACCAGCGGTGAGCAGCAGCAAAGCACCGGCGGCGACCACGAGCCAAAGCCACACGGGGGCGGGGCGCGCGAGCAGAGCGGCGGCGAGCGCGGCCAGCACGGCGACAACGAGCAGTCCCAGGCGCACCCCCACGGGCAGGAGCGGCGGGGGTGCGCTGGGCTGGGTGGGTGGCGACGACATGACGGCGTCCTTTCGCCGCACAGAGCGGCCAGGGAGATTGCGGCACATGCTATACGCTGCGGTGTTCTCTATCGGCATCTTTACCATTGACCACAGGGGTATATGCTGCTCTGCTCAGTCGTCGGCATCATCGGGCGGATCGCGGGCAGATCGATCACGGCTGGTGCTGGCGGACCGGGAGGGTCTCGCTCAGCCAGAGCGCCAGCGCGCCGAGGGCGAGGAGCGCGCCCACCAGGCACACACCCAGCCAACCGTGCTGCGCGAATACGAGCGCGGAGACCGCCGATCCTGCTGCCCCGCCGATGAAGTACGTCACCATATATGCAGTGGTAATGCGGCTGAGTTGCTCCGTGCCGCGCAGCCGATAGATGATGCTCTGGTTCGTGACATGGATGCCCTGCGCGCCCAGGTCGATCAGCACAATGCCGGCGATCAGTGGGATGAGCGCCGTGCCGCCCAGCGCCAGTAGCCCGAACGCGGCGAGGCTCGCCAGGATGAAGCCGCCAGTCGTCGCCCTGTGCCAGCCACGATCGGCCCAACGGCCCGCCAGTGAGGCCGCCGCCGCGCCCCCCACGCCCGCCAGCCCGAAAAGGCCGATGAGCGCCTGATCGTAGCCATACGGCGGATGCGCCAGCAGAAACGCCAGATTGGTCCACAGGACGCTGAACATGGCGAAGGCCAGCGCGCCATACAGCGCCCGCCGCCGCAACACCGGCTCTGCACGCACGAGCGCGGCGATGGAGGCGAGCAAGCGCGGATAGGGGAGCGTGGCAGCCTGGGGCGAACGGCGCGGCAACACACGCCACAGCACGCCCGCCAGCAGCAACATCAGGATGGCAGCGGCGGCGAAAACGATGCGCCAGCCGAACGCTTGGCTGACCACGCCGGAGACGGTGCGCGAGATCAAGATGCCGATCAGCAGGCCGCTCATGATCGTGCCGACGACGCGCCCGCGTTCCGCCGGGCCAGCGAGGCTTGCCGCGAAGGGGACGAGTACCATCACCGCGACAGCCGCCAGGCCGATCACCAGCGCAGCCACCAACAGCACGCCGATCGTCGGGGCCAGCGCCGCCAGCAGCAGCGCCGGCACGAGCGCCAGCAGCAGACCGACGATCAGCCGCCGCCGGTTGAGCAGATCGCCCAACGGCACCAGAAAGAGCAGCCCAAGCGCGTAGCCCGCCTGCGTGACGGTGACGATCTGCCCGGCGACGCCGCTGCTGGTATGCATGTGTCGTGCGATGGTAGCGAGCATCGGCTGCGCGTAATACATGTTCGCCACGGCCATGCCGCTTGCCACGGCGAATAGCGCGATCAGGCCGCGCGCGATGCCGCCGGACGGCGCTGATCGCGTATCAGGCAGCGCAGGTGCGGGCGTGGCGATGATATTGCTGCGGTCAAGCGCCCGCCCTGGCTGGGCCGTGCGCGCATTCGCCACCCGATTCACTTTATCGTGCGCGGCGGCTTCTGTTTGGTCCTGGTCGATTTCCGGCGAGTTGTGCATTTGGTTGCCTTCACGCTACCTGTATATGTCTCTATGTCCTATGATAGAGGGAATTTGCATGCAGATGCCAACGAACGCAGGCCGCCTCCAAACAGCACCCCTGACACATATGCACAAGCCCCCACGCCCGGCAGCAATGCGAGAATGGCGTGGGGGCAAATCCGACCGGGATCTCGTCTTACCAGCCGGAGTTTTGCAGGCTGATGCCCACGTTTTCGAGGGCGTGCGGCCAGTCGGTGGCGTAGTTGCTGACGACATCCGAGGCGCAATAGTCGCACCAGTTGGCGTAAGCATTCCAAGAGGTGGACGTATCCTTCAGGTAGCCGCCGTGATCATAGCAAGGAGGATTGAGATACTCCGTCTTGTGGCCACCGTTCATGCCCAGCGAGGAGTGCCAATCGACGCCGGGATCGAAGATGTTATACCACGACTCGCACGAACTACCGAACATCGTCCAGTCGGTTCCCCAACCGGCACCCTGCGGAACTTGCCCGTAGTTTTCGAGCGTGGTAATGAAGGTGTTGTTGCTGCGCATCTGCTGGCCTTGCAGGCAGCCGCCGCAGATGAAGATGCTCGCGCCGAAGATCGGCACGCCGGTGTGGGGCGTCGCCATCGTGACGGTATCTTGCACCATGATATACGGCGGCAGGTAGTAGTCGAACGGCGTAGCATACAGCGCCCAGCGGATGATCAGCCCACCCATGCTGTGACCGACCAACTGGACGTTCTGGCCATACTGCGTGAAATTGTCCCAGATGTACCACGAGAGTTCGCAGCCGATGTGGCGAATGTCCTCGTTTGTCGTCCCCTGGTTGCCGGCATAGTCGTGGGTGCAGTCACCGGCATAGTTGCCCAGGTAGGCCGAGCAACTGCTGTCGCCCTTGTAATAGCCGACGGTATACAGGCCCCCACGCCAGCCATAGGAGTTACGCAGGAAGCTCGTCGCCGTCCCCCAATAACCGGACGTGCAGTTGATCGAGGCGTTGCCGTTGAAGCCGTGGACGAAGACGACCGGCCAGCTATTCGATGAGACATAGCCATAATTGATGTTGCTGCTTACCAGCTTGTGCAGCCGCTTCAATTTCTGCGCCACCAGCTTGTTATTGTACTTGTTATTCGGGCGGGCGATGCTGGGGGAGCCGGTAAGGACCGGTGATTGTGCCGTTGCGCCGAACGTAGGATTGCCAGCGGCGCTGACGGCGAGGGGATGCAGGAAGAGTGCGCCGATGAGTGCGATGACCGCGCTGGTGGAGACGAGCGCGATGCCGAGCCAGCCAAACCGCGAAAATCGGGATGTGTTCACAGGCCGCTCCTTTCGGGAAACCTCTGTGTTTCCCCATCAGCCGCGCGGGATGCTACGCCTGCCCTCCCTGAAACGACGCCTGCTGATTCGCAGAGCATAACCGCTTGTCTTTCTGTTGTCAATAAGGAATGTGAGCTATGCACACTTTTATGGCGAATGGGATCATAGTACTAACAGGAGGGCGAGCAGGTACAATGCGAATAACGCGCCGCATGCCATTGGTGAATGGTTGCCATTTCGGGTCGTCGTCATAGGAGTCATCGTATGTTGTATCTCCGTCGCCTTGTTCCCCTCGTCTGCGCGCTCGCGCTGTGCGCCACGCTGCCGGTCGCCGTCGCCCGCGCCCAGGTGGCCGCGCCTGCCACTGGTGGACACGTAACCGTGATCGTGCTGGATATGTCCGGCTCGATGAGTACCAATGATCCGTTGGGTCTGCGCTGTTCCGCCGCGAACGCTTACATCGACCTGAGCGGCGCGAATCCGGCGGAGGCGACGAATTATGTCGGCATCATCGGGCTGGCGAACGTGAACGCCACCGGGCCGAGCGGCGGCGCGCACGACTTCCGCCTGGCGCAGATCTGGTCGCCGCCCCTGGCGACGGACGTGGCGGCCAACCGCGCGCAGTTGCGCCAGATCATCACCACGCAGTCCCACGCCTGCGAACCGAACGGCAACACCCCCACCTATGACGCGCTGGTGAAAGCCTACAGCATGCTCAACGGCTTTCTGGGGGCGCACGCGGGCCTCACAGGATCGGTGATTTTGCTGACGGACGGCAATCCGGATCCGCAGGGCGATGCGCAGGTGGCCGATGTGAACGCGGAGATCGTGCCGCAGTTCGTCGCCAAACACTGGCCCATCGACACCATCGCGCTGGGGACGGATACCAGCTATCGCGGCTTCCTGAGCGGCATCTCCGCCAGGACAAAAGGGACGGCCTATGATGACAGCCAAGGGCCGATCCAGGGGGTTTCACCGCTGAACCTGGCGCGCGTCTTCGCCGACATCTTCCGCGAATACGAGGGGCGCACGCTGAAACCCGCCATCGCGCCGACCAAGGTCGCCGGCCAGGCGACGCAGCAATTTTACATCGGCGACGCCGTGACACACCTGGACGTGATCGCGGTGAAAGATACCCCCGCGACGACGATCACCCTCGCCGATCCCAACGGCCAGCCCTTCGCGCCGGATCAGCAGGGCAACTTCATCTCGACCGACCCGCACTACTTCATCTTCAGCCTGGAAGCGCATGCCCCCGCGCCCTTCCTGCAAAACGGCCCGTGGACGCTGCATGTCAACGGCTCCGGCCTCTTCCTGGTGGATAGCCTGACGGTTTCAACGCTGGCGCTGAACGTGACCGCGCCGCAAGACGGCAGCACCTTGCCGCTGGGCCAGCCGGTGACGCTGAGCGCGACGGTTTCTGAAAACGGCAACATCGTGTTGGATAGCACCTATGACGTGGAGGCGCTGATCACGCCGCCGGGCGGTGGCAAGGCGCTACGCGTCTTCCTGAAAGACCGCGACACGTCGGGGACGTATCATGGCACCTTCACGCTGCCCGTGACCGCCGCGCCGGGGACGTACAACATCGACGTGACGGCGACACAAGGGACGGTCAGCGCGGGCGAGCAGCAGCTTGGCGTGAAGTTCGCGCTTTTCCCCACGCCGCTTCTGCTGGGCGCGAACGGCCAGCCGATCATGCCGACGACGCCGGCGGGCTGCAATCCGGTCGATCCGGCGACGAACTGCACCCTGACGAGCGGCGCGGCACGCGCCACGGCGACGGGCTGGGCCGGCGCGCTCAGCTACCTCTATACACATGTGCCGCTTTTCGATGCGACGGTGGGCCGATGGCACCCGCGCGACTGGCCGCTCAGTGGCTACAGCCTGGCACCGTCTGGGACGATCATGGGTGAAACGGTGGTCGGCACGGGCAAGGGCATGCAGCCATATACCAGCGGCACGGTGACGGCGACGGCGACCGACGCGCAGGGCCAACCCGTCGCGGTGACGGTGACGAACCTGCCCGGCGGCACGTTCGAGTTACACTTTCCCACGGGCGCGCAGGGTGCCTTCAACGTGGTGCTGACGGCGGCGGGCAGCCCGCAAGACGCCTTCGGTAATCCCGTGGCCGTGGCCGCGCCGGTGACGGTGGTGCTGGCCGCGCCGCCCGCCAGCGCGCAGACGCGCGCCTGGGAGATCACCGCATTCTATATCGCGCTCTTGCTGCTCGTCGCCATCTTCGGCATCTATGGGCCGATCAACTACGCGCTGCGGTCCAAGCCCAGCCGGCGCAATCAACTGGTGGATACGCGCCCCGCGCCGGGCGTGGTGCCGGCGAAGCCCTTGGTGTGGCGTGGCTGGTCGCTGGGGCGCTACTTCGCGCCGAACCGCCTGCCAGGCGGCCAAGTGGGACTGCCGAATAACGTCACCTTCCGGGTGAGTTACGGCGGCGGCGTTGCCCTGCGTGTACGGCGCAGCCTATTTGACAAGACACCGGCGGTTTGGAAGCTGAATGGACGCGACGTGTCGCCGAGCGACGGCCCGCAGGCGCTCAGCCAGGACGCGCTCATCACGCTCAGCGAGGGCGGCCAGGTACGCGACTATCGCTACGAACGGCTCAAGCGCAGCGGCGTGAAAGCGCCACCCAAGCCGCCGAAAGCGGCGAAACCACCGAAAGCGCCCAAGCCGCCGAAACAGGCGAACGCTAAGCCGCCGAAGGTGAACACGCAGGTGCCGGTGGGAGCAGGGCGACCGTGAGGGCCGGCCCCACCCCCAGGGCGAGCACAAGGCATCGCCCCTACATCCCATCTGCGGATGGAGAGGGGAGACGAGACGGCCCCACCCCCGACCCCTCCCCATCTGCGGATGGAGAGGGGAGCGCAGCCATTGCAGGCTGATAACACAGATCTCGCCGATCAGTCCTTATGCTGATCACCCCCTCTCCATCAGCGATGGGGAGGGGGCTGGGGGATGGGGCCGCGCTTAGCACGCTGGCAAGAAGGCGTTGGTGAACATGGCGCTGTAGTCCGGCTCCGTCGTCAGCGGCTTGTTGTTGGCATCCACCAGCGCGCCGGCGCGATAGAGCAGGCGTGAGAAGCCCGTCCACGTTTGCAGCGTTTGCTGGCCCCAACACTTGGCGTCGGCGGTATACTGCGCGCTCTGATACACCTGGCTATCGGTCGCCACCTGCGGCGTGTCGAATAGCGTGCCGCCCTGCGCCTGCGCGCCTTGCAACAGCAGTTTCGCGCTCTCCTGTGGGTGCTGCACGGCATAGGTGTAGCCCTGTGCCGTCGCCGCGACGAATGCGCGCACGACCTCCGGATGATCTTTGATCTCCTGTTCGCTGGTGATCAGCACCGGCGAATAGAAATCCGGCACACCGTAGTCGCTGGGATTAAAGAGCGTCAGTTGCACGCCTTTATCCTGCGCTTGAATGCCCTCCACGCCCTGATAGATCCAGACGAAATCGAACTTGCCGGTCAGCAGCGAGGCCACATTCGCGTCGCTCACCAACGTCGATTTATACCCTGGACTGCTCGCGCCGTCATTGACCTCCATGATGTCGATGACAGCCTGCTCGGCGGGATCGCCAGAACTGGCGAAGCGTTTGCCCACCAGTTGCGAGGGCCGGGTGATGCCCGAACTTTTCAGTACCGCCAGCGCGGAAGTGTCGTGCTGGATGATCGCCGCGAGGGAGACGAGCGGCTGGCCGGCGGCGCGGTCGATGGCGACCGATTCCTGGAAGCTGATGGCGAACTGCACCTGCCCCGTTGCCACCAGCGTTTCGGGATAGGTTGAGCCATACGGTACCAGCGTGACGTTCAGCCCGTGCTGTTGATAATAGCCTTTCTGTTGGGCGACATAGATGCCGGTATGATTGGTATTCGGAATCCAGTCGAGCGCCAGTTTCACGTTGGTCGCCGGTCCCGTCGAGGTTGTGCCGACCTGCGCCGGCCCACACGCGCTCACGGCGAGCGCGGCGAAAATAACGAGCGGCAGCGCCGCCCGCACCCAAAGTTGTCGCATGTTGGTTGGTACTCCTTACATATCTATTGCTTGTCCGCCACGACAGACTGCATGGCAAGAGAGGATCATTGGGGGCCGGGGCGACCAGCCCCAGGACCAGGGCGACCACAAGGGTACGCCCCTACAGACCCAGTGGCAAGCGGGATTACTCCAGGACCAGGGCGACCACAAGGGTACGCCCCTACAGACCCAGTGGCAAGCGGGATTACTCCAGGACCAGGGCGACCACAAGGGTACGCCCCTACAGACCCAGTGGCACGATAGATCGTGGGACGGATTTCTTACATCGTGGGGCGGACATTCCTGTCCGCCGCGCTGCCCTGCGCTCACCTTCCCCCGCGTGATCCGCCCCGTCCCTGCCTCCGTAGGGAGGCTTTGTGATCGCAAACGCGGGTTATGATGTTTTACAAAATAAAGCGGACATGCCCCGCCGCACGCAAGCTGGGGGCTGTGCTGCAAACACATTTGCCCCGGCTCGGAACAGAAACCCCTTCGGGCTAGGATCGGGCGTGTCCAGAGTAAATTGTAAAAAGGCATTACCCGCTGGCTGAACTTGCTCCCGCCACGCGATCATCCCAACAGGTCGTTTGTGAAATATCGCTGGTAATCTGGCGCAGGGATTGGTCCTAGCGCGCCGTTTTGCCAGAGGAATTGGGCGAAACCCTGCCAAGCGTCCAATTGTTGCCGACCCCAGTCATCCGTCTGCCACTTTTGGCTGAGCATGCGCAGGCTCTGCTCGGTCGCAGCGGAACTGGTAAAGAGCCAACTCCCGACGGGGAGGGTATTGACGTTGAGATGGGCGAAGGCGGCATCGGGATCGGCGATAGCAGCCAGATAACCGCGCCGGATAGCCGTCATGGCGCGGCGCGCGGCGTCGCGCTTGGCGGGATCGGCCAGCAGCGCTTCGTGGGCGAAGAGGATCGGTGCATAGTAGTTCGGGATGCCGTAGTCGCCGGGCGCGAAGGTGGTGAGCGCGATGCCTTCCGCCTGCGCCTCGACGCCCTCGATGGCATCGTAGATCCACAGGCAGTCGAAATCGCCGTTGACCAAGCCATCCACGGAGGCGAAGCGCGTGACGGTGAGATCGAACGCGGTGTCCGTTGCGCCGTCGTGGCGCAGCATCGCCGTGATGACGGCGCGTTCCAGCGCGGGATGCCCGAAGCTGGCGTAGCGTTTGCCTGCGAGATCCCTGGGCCGCGCGATGCCACTGCCTGCCAGCACGGCCAGCGACGACAGATGGCGCTGCCCCACCGCCGCGACGGCAACGAACGGCTCCCCCGCCGCCTGCCGCAGCATGACCGTCCCCGCGAAAGCGTACGCCAGATCCGCCGCGCCCTCGCGCAGCATCTCCACCGGCCCGCGCGCCTCTTCCGCCGGCAGCACATCCACATCCACGCCCTCAGCGGCGAAGTAGCCCCGTTGCTGCGCCAACACCAACCCGATGTGGTTCGGGTTCAGCGCCCAATCTAGGGCGACCGTGATCGTAGCCATGATAGCTTTCTCCTATGCTCAGGAATATCGAACACGAAAGCCACGAAACAACACGAAAAACACGAAAAGACTTTCTACGATCCCTTTCGTACAATCCCTTTCGTGGCCTTCGTGAATTTTCGTGCTTTCGTGTTCGAAAAAAACATACCCTATCCATCGCCGTTTACCCGCCGGCGCTCGGCGTAAAACCACGGGATGGCCAGGCGCTCGACGAGCAGCGTCAGCAGGAAGAGCGCGACGCTGGCGAGCGCGGTGACGGCGATGGCCCCAATGACCAGATCCACGCGGAATGCCGCCTGTTTCTCGCGCAGATACACGCCCAGCCCTTGATCCGCGCCGACATATTCGCTGAAGATCGCGCCAATGACGCTATAGGTGATGGCGATGCGCACGCCCGAAAAGAGCGCCGGCAGCGCGTTCGGCAGCCGCACGGCGCGGAAGATGCGCCAGGGCGACGCGCCGAAGCCGCGATAGAGCCGGATCAGGTCGGGATCGGTCGCGCGCAAGCCGTCCAGGCCAGCGACGGTGATCGGGAAGAAGCAGACCAGCACGATGACGATGACCTTGGCCGTCAGATCCGTGCCGAACCAGAGTTGCAGCAACGGGGCCAGCGCCACGATCGGGATGCTCTGCGACGCCACGAAAAGCGGGTAGAGCGCCCGCCGCGCCAGCGGGATGAGATCAAGCAGCCCCGCCGTTCCCAGGCCGAAGACGAACGCATAAGCGAAGCCGACCGCCGTCTCTTGCAGGGTGACGACGAGGGCGGGTTGCAACTGCCACCAATCGCCCAGCGTGTCTTGCCAAACCTGAGATGGCGCGGGCAAGATCAAGGGATTGATATCGTTGAAAACGACATAGGCTTGCCAGGCACCAAGCAGCGCGACGAGCGCGCCGACCGGCGCGACGGCGCGACGCAGCGCGCGGAACGTGGCGCGGCGAGCCTGGGGCCAGTCGATGGCGGCCCACCAGTCCTGCACGCGCGCACGAGCGACGGAGGTGAGCATCATGGGTGCGCCTCCAAAAGATCGAGCACCTGGCGACGCAGATCGGCGAAGGCGGGGCTGGCCTGCACGGCCAGGTCGCGCGGGCGCGGCAACGCGACGGGAATGATGCCGCGCAGTTGGCCGGGGCGCGGCGACATCACGACCACGCGATCCGCCAGCAGTAAGCTCTCATCGACATCATGGGTGACGAGGATGATCGTCTTGCCCAGCGCCTGCCAGGCTTCCAGCAGCCAGTGGCGCAGGTCCGCCCGCGTCAGGGCATCCAGCGCGCCGAAAGGTTCATCCAGCAGCAAGACGGGGCCGGCGGCGAGCGCGGAGCGCACCAGCGCCACCCGCTGGCGCATGCCGCCAGAGAGCGCATAGGGATACGCACCCGCGAATTGCGCCAGGCCGAAGCGCGCGAAAAGCTCACGCGCCTGGCGGCGCGCTTCACCGCGCGGCACGCCGCGCACTTCCAGGCCAGCGACGGCGTTGCCCAGCGCGGTACGCCACGGCAACAGCAGATCGCGCTGGGGCATCAGCCCCACCTGGCCCAGCCGGGCGCGTGGCGGCGTGACGACGCCGTCCAGCAGCACGTCGCCCGCCGTGGGGGCGTCCAGCCCTGCCAGGATGTTGAGCAGCGTCGATTTGCCGCAGCCGCTGGGGCCGATGATCGCGGCGAACTCGCCGGGCGCGACCGCAAGCGTCACGTCGTCCAGCGCTGGCACCGGTCGCCCGTCGTCGCCGGCATACACCTGGCTGATGCCGCGCGCCGCGATGCTGGCGGCGGGCGGCACGCCCGCCGTGAATGGCGGCTCCGTTGCGGCTGGAGTTGCGGATTGCGATGGTCGCATCACTCGCTCGTTTCTGTTGCGGAGGCAACAAAAGACACCTGCCGGGGGCAGGTGTGAGAGGGGTGATGCGACGACAATTCCTACGCTGGCATTACCCAGTTCAGGTTGCGACGGTCGGCGGAGTTCGTCCGCCCTCTCAGCCTGGCTGCCCCAAGCTCCCGTTTGTCTATGTGATTGTTCTGCCTCATACGATAACAGCATGAAGCGGTTAATGTCAAGGTCAGCCGTGAGCAGAGGCAAAACCGGCGCATGATCATCTTCGATGGGGGTTGCGAGGGCCGTACTGCAAGCACTTTGCGCCTCACGCGAAACGGACACCCTGACGGGCTATTGGCGTGGATGATCGCGCGGGGCGAAAGATGCGCAAGGTCAGCCAGCCATGAAGGATCACGCGAAAATGAACAGGATCACGTGGTGAGGCCAGCCAGCGGAGCCGATCAGCCACCGATGAGATGATCAGCGGGTGGGGCCGCCCGGCGGGTTTACCCGCCAGCCGATCTCGCGCGTCGCTCACGGTTGATGGATGTGATGTCTGTGCTCTCCGCTACCAGGCGGTGTACTATGAGGTAGCGCCCCACGTTCTGTCCGCCGATGGCCAGCACATATACTGCGAAGGCGAGGAGGCTGATGCATACGCTGCTGGGGAAGCCAGTGTAAAAGCCGACGACGATGCCCAGCCAGGTGACGAGCAGTGCCAGCAGGGCGGCCAGGCCAATGCCCTTGGTGGGATTGGCGGTGATCTGCTGGGCGACAGCGGCAGGCAAGAGCAACAGCGCGAAGACGAGTAGCGCGCCTACCGCGAGCGTCGCCAGGCTCACGGTGACGGCCACCAGCAGCATGAACGCGAGGCCGATCACCCGCACCGGCAGACCTCGCGCGGCAGCAACATCCGGATCGAGCGAGGCGAAGAGCAGGGGACGACCCAGGAAGAGCAGGGCGAGGACGACGAGTGCGCCGGCCCCGGCGATGGCTCCGATCTGCGCAGACGTAATGCCTAAAATATTGCCAAATAATACCGTGACGCCGGAATAACCGGTTCCTTTGCCGCTGGTCTGGGTAGTGAAAAGGCTCAGGAACAGCACGCCCAGGCCCAGCACCCAGGCCAATACTGTGCCGATGGCGACATCGCGCCCGCGCAGCCGCTCGCCGAAAGCGCCCATTGCCAGCGCCACGGCACCCGTGAGCACCAGCAGGCTCACCAGCGGATTGATGCCGAAGGCCGCGCCGCCCAGCGCACCCGTGAAAGCGACATCTGAGAGTGCCTCGCCAGCGAAGGCTTGATGGCGTAGCACGACGAAATAGCCAACCAGCCCCGCGAGGATGCTCAGCAGCGAGCCGGCCAGCAGCGCGTGGCGCATGAAATCGTAATGCAGCATGGTTTGCGCGTCGTGCCACAGATTGAGGGTGAAGGGCGGCAGGTGGCTCGTTTGCGCCAGGATGATGTTCACGCAACACCGCCTTCCGACATTGCGACGCCGTGTTGTTGTAGCCGTTGGATCAGCCAGTGTCCGCCACGTGCCAACATATAGCCGACAAAGGCGAAGGTAGTGATGAAAAAGCCGACAGGATAGGGCGTGAAGAAACCGACCGCCAGCCCCAGCCAGGTGAAGATTTCGGCTAAGCCTACTGCTATCATCAGCGCCAGCGCGGGCCGCGCCGTCACCTGCTGGGCGATGGCCGCCGGCGTCACCAGCAGGGCGAAGATCAGTAGCACGCCTACCACCTGCACTGCGACGGCCACCACCAGTGCCAGCAGCACCAGAAAGCCCAGCCCCAGCCCGCGCACCGGCACACCACGCGCCGCGGCCACGTCAGGGTCAAGCGAGGCGAAGAGCAACGGACGTCCGATGATCGCCAGCACCACCAGCAGCGCGCCGACGGCGCGCAGAATCACGCCGACATCCCCGTCGCTGATGCCCAACACGTTGCCGAAAAGGATGTTATAGACATTCGCCGCATATTCGGCAGTGGCGAGGTGAATGAAAAGGAAGCCCAGCGCCAGGCTGGCGGTGAGGATCGCCCCTACGGCGATATCACTTTGCCGTGACTGCCGTTCCCCCAGGTTGAGGGTGTGAATGCCGAGCGCCGCCAGCAGTCCCGCGAAGAACAGCCCGACGACCGGCGCGATCCCAAAGAGGACGGCTCCGGTAGCGCCGGCGAAGCCTACGTTCGCCAGACTGTGGCCCGCGAAGCTCATGCCACGCAGCACCATGAAGTAGCCGATGAGGGCCGCTGCCAGCGCCACCAGCGTCCCCGCCAGAAACGCATTCTGCATGAAGTGATAATGCAGCAAGATTTGCAGATCCGCGACGAGATCCCATGATGGGCCGAGCGTATCAATGATGGGCATGATAGCTGACCCCTTCTTCTGCCGACTGGCCTACCACGATGATGCGTCCATCGCGCGCCCGCAGCACTTCGATGGGCGTGCCATACAGCCGCGAGAGGGTTTCCGTCGTGATGACTTCTTCAGGGGTACCCACGGCGACCTGACCGTGTGCCACATAAACCACGCGGTCCAGCGCGGGGAGGATGGGATTGACATCGTGCGCGACCAATAATACCGCCGCGCCCGTCACCCGGCTGATGTGGCGGATGACGCCGGCCACCCCCTGCTGATTGCGCAGATCCAGGCTATCCAGCGGCTCATCCAGCGCCAGAATGCGCGGCTGCGTCACCAGAGCTTGCGCGATGAGCAAACGCTGCTGCTCGCCGCCGGAAAGCTCGCCAATGGGCCGATCAACATACGCGCTCGCACCGACGAGATCGATGACCTCAGTGACGCGCTGGCGGGCGACGCGGGCCTTGTCGGGCTGGAGGAACGGCAGAGGCAGCCCCCACTGACCGCCGTCCAGCCCCAGGCGCACGATGTCGCTTCCGCGCACCCGCACATCCGCGTCGAAGTGGCGGCGTTGCGGCACATAACCGATGGCCGGATTGCCTCGTCGTGCCGGCTGCCCCAACACGCGGATCGATCCGGCGGCCAGCGGAATGAGGCCCAGAATGGCTTTGAGCAAGGTGGACTTGCCCGCGCCGTTCGGCCCCAGAATCGCCAGGAACTCCCCCGGTGCCACGCGGAGCGCCACATCCTGCCAGATCGTGCGCCCGCCCAACTGCACCGCTGCCCCCGTCACCTGAATTACCGGCTCCGCCGCTGGTGCTACGACGGACGGGGCATCCATGTGTTCGGTCATCATCCCACAACCTCCGCGAATAAGTTGTTCATCTTTGTACGAGCGCGCTACAGCGCGCTCCCCGTGCATTACCCTTACTTGCCCGTTGCCGTATGCAAGGCATTGGCGATGCCCTGCAATTGTGCTGATTGCCAGTCCTGAAACGATGCTGTGGCGGGCGTCAATGTCTCCGTGATTGTGGCGACCGGAATGCCGTTGCTACGCGCCAGATTGACCACTGCTTGGATATTGTTCGGCGTATTCTGGCTGTTGTAGACCAAGATCTTGATCTGCTTGCTGGTGATCTGCGTCTCGACGGTCGCCTCATCCGCCGCCGCGATGTCCGTGCCTTCCGACACTGCGTTGAGATAGGATGATGGCGTGATGAGATTCAGGCCCAATGCAGGTGCGAGATAGGAGAAGATACTTTCCGTCGCGCCGACAGGCGTGCCGCTATACGTCGCCTTGATCGATGCGATCAGCGCGTGATAGCGCTGCAAGCCGGTGGTCAGGAAGGCTTGCGCCGATTGATCGTAGGCACCCGCATCGGCGGGATCGAGCGCCTTCAGGTCATCACGGATTTTATTCACCACCGCTGTCACATAATCGGGATTGTACCACATATGGGGGTTGTCGCCGGCGTGTTTGCCCAGAAACTCCCCGACATCGAGTTCATACCGCCCGCTGACGGGGTTAGCCTGCAATAATTGCTTCGCCCACGGATCGTAGCCCGCGCCGTTGATGACCACGTATTGCGCGTCAGCAACTATGCGGGCATCTTGCGCCGTCGGCTCATAGCTATGGGGATCGGCATTGGGATCGACAATAATGCTGGTGACATGCACATGGCTGCCGCCTACCTGGGCCGCGATGCTGCCCCAGAAGTTTTCCGCCGCGACCACCTGCACTACTTTGCTGTTCGCTGAATTGGCGAATGTCGTGCCGCAGCCCGCGAGCAGCAGGACAACCAGCAGCGCGCTACCGACCGCCCCGCGCGCTAGGAGATGCATACGCAATGAAAACACGGGAACCTCTTTCAGCTTCAACGGCTGGATGGTGACAACTCACCCGGTCATGTGATACACTGTCTCAGTACCGGTATGTTTAAGAGATACCACAAACTGATACGAAGTGTCAATACCAGTGGGGATGGATGCTCACGAGTGGTATGCTAGAGAGGAGTTAGGAGGGCAAGCATGGAGATCAGCGTTGAGGCGATGCTGGATGCGATGAACCAGGCCGGCTTGCGATTGACTAAGCCCCGCCGGGCGCTGGCCGCGCAGGTGGCGGATTGGGCGCATGCCGACCAGGACTTCACCGCCGATGGCCTGTGGCATGCCGTGCGCGAACACGCGCCGGATGTCGGGCGCGCGACGGTCTTTCGCACCGTCGAAGTGCTGGCCGAGCTAGGCTTTCTGGACCGCATCAGCTTCGCCGACGGCAGCGAACGCTATCACGCCATCGCCCCCGGCACCCACCACCACCACCTGACCTGCGAGCAGTGCCATCGCGTCGTGGATGTCAGCGCGTGTGTCGCCCCCGACGTGCTCCGGCAGATCGCACTGCAAGCCGGCTTCGACCTTTCGGGCCATCGCGTCGAGATCTTTGGGCGCTGCCCGACGTGCCGCGACCAGGCGTAAATCGGAAAACACCCTCTTGACGATGAGCGGGCAAGCACGTACCATAGATGCACACCGTTGAGTGTGTGGCCTGAAAGAGAAGAGGGTGGACATGGGACTGTTTTCCTGGTGGCGGCGCGAGCAGAAGCCGTTGTTGGTGACGGCGGAGGCGAACCCGCGCGGCTTCAAGTGGATCGCGGGGCGGCGCATCGCCAATGAGTCGGCGTATGCCCTGCCGAATGATTTGACCGAGAGTGAACGCCTGAATCTGCAACATTATGTCATTCGTTTCGCTATGCGCGGCAACTACGTCGTGCCGTTCTGGCGCATGAACACACGCCCGAAGGACATTCTGGACGTTGCGTGCGGGTCCGGGCGCTGGGGCGCGGAGATGGCCTATGAGTTCCCTGAAGCAAATGTCGTGGGCATCGACATCGTCGCGCCGGATGCCACCAGCCCGTCGGTGACGCTGGGCCGGCCCACCGCGCCGGATAATTACGTGTTGTTGCAGGGCGACGTGCGCCAGGGGCTACCCTTCCCCGACAACTCGTTCGACTTCGTGCATATGCGCTTCCTGGTGGTCGCCATCGCCGCCGCCGACTGGCCCGCGCTGGTGCGGGAGGTCGTGCGTGTCACGCGGCCCGGCGGGTGGATCGAGCTGGTGGATACGGTGATGCGCGATGCCGTCGGCTCGCCGGAACACCAGCAGTTCTTCGCGTGGTTCAGCAAGATGACGGCCACGCGCGGCTACGATGTCGCCGCTGGCGAACATATCGCCGAGCGTCTGCACGCTGCCGGCCTGGCGAACATCAAGAGTTACCGGCTGGATGTTCCCATCGGCGACTGGGGCGGGCGCATCGGCACCTTGATGCGCCTGGATGTCGAGGCCGCCGTCACCGGCATCATCGCGCCCCTGACGCAATACAAAATGGCGACGTTGGAAGAGGCCCAGGCGGTGCAGCGCGGCATGAGTGAGGCGATGAAGACCTATCGCGGCAGCATCCAACCCTTCTACGTCGCCTATGGTCAGAAGCCGAGATGAGTGATGAACGTCTTGCCCGCCCCGCTGGTGATGCGCCGGCTAGCCCGTGGCGCACGCTGGCCGCGCGCGAAACCTACCGCAATCCCTGGTTGATCGTGACGGAATATACTGTCATTCGCCCTGATGGCCAGCCGGGCATTTATGGCGTGGTCGATCCGGGGGATAATGCTACCATCGTCGCGCTGGATGCCGCGCAGCGCGTGCTGCTGGTGCGCGACTTCGTTTACCCGATGCAGGCGTGGGCGTGGGCGCTGCCGAGCGGCATGGTGGAGGCGGGGGAAGCGCCCGCTGTGGCGGCGGCGCGGGAACTACGCGAGGAGGGTGGCTTGGTCGCGGACCAATGGGACGACCTGGGTGCCTATTGGACGACGCCCGGCATCGCCGCGCAGACCAGCTATCTTTACCTCGCACGCGGGCTGACGCCGGTGGCGGCGCAACCGGAGCCGACCGAGGTCATCACACGCCGCTGGGTGGCGCTGGATGAGGCGCTGGCCCTCTGCGCGCAGGGGGCGATCCGCCACGCGCTGGCGGTGCTGGCGCTGCACTTGACCCGCGCGCACCTCGCCCGCTGATGCCGCTCCGGCGCGCTGCCGCCCGTCCGTACACGCGCGGTACCTGTGTACGGGCATGTCGCTCGTTACCATCGCGCGCATACAAATTTTACCCTAAAAATTGTGACATTGCGCATAGGCCAACACGTGCAGCCCACCCCGCTTCCGGCGTACAATCTACACAGGGATACCGAATACAAGGACACGGCGCATCCCCAGTAGCAATCGGCCATCATGCGCTATCGTCGCAGGTCCGTCGTCAGAAAGAGCGGGAGGAAGATTCCATGACACCAGAAGCATTACAGCACGCGCGCGAACGGCTGGAGGGGATGCGCGCCGAGCAAGAGGCGATCATCGCCGATATGACCACCGGCGAGGAGCAGGTCATCCCTAGCGATCCCCATCATGCCGGCGATTTTTCGGACGACAGTGCTGACGACGCGGATGCGATGTCCGATGCCGAGACGAATATGGCGCTCGTCGAGAATGCGCGCGAGATCCTGGACCAGATCACGACCGCACTGGCTCGCATCGACGCTGGCACCTACGGCCTGTGCGCGATCTGCGGCAAGCCCATCGACGAACGTCGCCTGGCCGTCCTGCCCTATGCGCAGTATTGCCTGGACGACCAGCGCAAGCAGGAAGAACTGGCGGGTGCCACAACGCCGCCCGCCCCACCGGTTTAAGGGCAGCGGATCACATGCCTGCTAGTCCTGAGAATTAGGCATTGTACATAACAGGCCCGGACAGACAGGAATGTCTGTCCTCCGGAGATATAAAATGTCTGTCCTCCGGGGGTATGACAGACAGGAATGTTTGTCCTCCGAGGATATGACCGGCAGGAATGTCTGTCCTCCGAGGGGTATGGCCGGCAGGTTGGCCGTCGATACACGGAGCCATGATTTGACAAGGGTAGCAGGCGCGTGGCCTTCCAATCCACGCGCCTTGCGCTTTTTATGCTGGCACGTTTGGTGCGGATTCGCGCTCTACATGAGAAATATGCTACGATATAGGTAGTGTGGATGCGACGAAGGGATGGACAAACACCGATGGCGACGACGAAACGATCTGGGAAGTCGGGGCGGGGCAATCTGTTTTCCGTCAATAATCTGCTGAAGATCCCCTCTTCACTGGGGACGCTGCGCGGTTTCATGGACGCCGTGAACTGGAAGGCGGCGGAAGACGACGTGCAGCGCGACTTGCAGCGCAAGGTCGTCATCACCGGCCTGGCCAATGCCGGCAAGTCCACTCTTTTTAATAAACTGCGCGGCAAATATCAGTCCGTTGTTTCGTCCACGCCTGGCACGACGCAATCGCTGATCCACGGCTTGTTTGGTCCCTTCACGCTCGTCGATACCCCCGGCCACCTGCCCGACATGCAAGAGACCGGCGCGAAGGATGCCGCCGTTATCGTGATGTTGCTGGACGGCACGAAACCGTTGCGCCCGGACGACCGCAAGCTTTTCGAGCGGCTGCAATCCCTGAAACGCCCGCTGCTGGTGGTGATGAACAAAGCCGACTTGGTACGCGGCAATCCTGAAACGGCGGCGGCATCCTTCGCCGCGCAACTCGGCGTGGATGATGTCATCCCGATCTCAGCTATCACCGGCGCGAACATCACCAGCGACCTCATCCCCACGATCATCGACGCCAGCCCCGAAGCGGCGCTCGCCATCGGCAAGAGCCTGCCGGAATATCGGCGCACCGCCGCTGAGAAAGTGATACGCAACGCGGCGCTGGTCTGCCTGGCGGCAGGTTTGGAGCCGATCCCGCTGGTCGATATCCCCGTTATCCTCGGCGCGCAGATCCGCATGGTGCTGCGGCTGGGCGCGATGTATGGCGAGCCGCTCAGCAGCCAGCATGTGCGCGAATTACTGGGGGCGATGGCCGGCAGTCTGGCATTTCGCTACCTGGCAGAAGAAGCGGCCAAGGCGGTGCCGTTCGGTGGCGATCTCGTTTCCGGCGCAATCGCGGGCGCGGGGACGTGGGCGATTGGCGCGGTGACGTTGGAGTATTATGAGAGCGACAAAAAGCTGACTGGTCCGCAGATGCGTGCGATCTTCAACCGCGTCTATACCCGCTTGCGCACGCAGCAACGCGACGCACACACCCGCGCCGACCTGCAATTCCCTCAGCGCGTCGAGATCGACGACGAGTGATGCCGGCGGACGGCAGGCGCGCACACGCAAGCCACGAAGCAGCGCGAAAATTTTCAGCAAGGGTCGCGTGATGCGCTTTTGTGATCTTCAGGACGTTGCGTGGCCTGCGTGAGCGCTACATTGAATTTGTCAATTTATCGAGTAATTCTTGGCGGAGGTAAACATATCCATGACCCAGGCCACTCCCCGCGAACCCCGTGCCGGACGCGCCTTCCTGTGGGGGACCGCGACGGCGGCATACCAGATCGAGGGAGCCTATAACGTGGATGGCAAGGGGCCGTCCATCTGGGATACTTTCACGCATACGCCGGGCAAGACCGAGCGCGGCGAGACGGGCGATGTGGCGTGCGATCATTATCATCGCTGGGAGCATGACCTGGACCTGATGGCAGAGATGGGCTTGCGCGCCTACCGCTTCTCGCTCGCCTGGACGCGCATTCTGCCCCAGGGGCGCGGCACGGTCAACCCCGCCGGGTTGGATTTCTATGATCATCTGGTCGATGGTTTGTTGGCGCGCAACATCGTCCCCTTCGTCACGCTTTACCATTGGGATCTGCCCCAGGCGCTGCAAGACAAAGGCGGCTGGGTCAATCGTGACACGGCTCGCTCGTTTCAAGACTACGCGGATGTGGTGACGCGCCGGCTGGGCGACCGCGTGAAAAACTGGATCACGCTCAACGAGCCGTTCATCGCGGCGGATCATGGGCATGTCTCCGGCGAGCATGCGCCAGGGCTGCATGATTATACGCTCTATTTTCCCGTGACGCATCACCTGTTGTTGGCGCATGGCCTGGGCTTGCAGCCGATCCGCGAGAACGTGAACGGCGCGCAGGTGGGCATCGCTTTCAGCCTGGCCGAGATTCAGCCGGCGACGGACCGCGACGAAGACATCGAGGCGGCGACGCGCTGCGATGCTTACATGAACGGCGCGTATCTGGAAAGCACGCTGCGCGGGCGCTATCCCGCGCTCATCGCTGAACAGATGCCCATCGATCTCATCCAAAGTGGCGACATGGCGACGATCAGCGGCAAGACCGATCTCATCGGCATCAATTACTACATGCGCTTGCTGGCCCAGGCGGCGCCTACCGCCTATGGCGGTTTCACCATCGCGCCCTGGCCCCCCGGCCCGCGCACGGAGATGGGCTGGGAGCAGTACCCCGCCGGTCTGGCCACTTGGGTGCGCCGCCTGGCCACGGACTACCCGGACCACGATCTCTACATCACGGAGAACGGTGCGGCCTTCTCCGACACGTTGGACGACGCGCATCAGGTTCACGATCCGCAGCGGGTGAATTACCTACGCGAACACACACGCGCCGCCCTAACGGCGCTGGCGGCGATGGATGCGCGCCTCAAAGGCTACTTCGTCTGGTCCTTCCTGGATAATTTCGAGTGGGCGTACGGTACGCGGCCCCGCTTCGGGCTGGTGTATACCGATTACGCCACGCAAGCGCGTTATATCAAAGAGAGCGGGCGCTGGTATGCCCGGCTGATCGAGGCCGGTGCGCCCGATGACATCTGATGTTGCAAGAACTGGCGATCACTGATTTTGCGATCATTCAGGCCGTCCGCCTGCGCTTCACCGAAGGGCTGGTGATCTTCACCGGCGAGACGGGCGCGGGCAAATCGATTGTCCTCGACGCCATCGGCGCGCTGCTGGGCGAACGCACCGGCGCGGATGTCGTGCGGGCGGGCGCGCCCCGCGCCATCGTCGAGGGCATCTTCACGCTGCCGTGGCTGCGGCCCCATCCCCCGGCCCCCTCCCCATCTCTGATGGAGAGGGGGAGATCAAATAATGAGGATGCGATCATATCTGCTGCGCCAATGTCCTCAGCCCGAAGGGGTTCCGGTTCCGAGCCGGGGGGTTTAACCCCCGGCGACCGCACGGCGAACGGGAATGCTGTCGGTGAAGATACGGAGGAGCAGGCCGATCCGCGTCGGCAGGTGATCGATTTATTGCAGGAATATGGGTTGGAGGGGGATGACGATAGCGTGATCGTCACGCGCGAGATCGCGGCGAACGGGCGCGGCGTGGCGCGCGTGAATGGGCGCGCGGTGCCGGTGAGCGTGCTGGCGCGGCTGGGCGCGTTGCTGGTGGATGTGCATGGACAGGGCGCGCATCTGTCGCTGTTGCATCCCGAACAGCACGTCAATTTCCTGGATCGCTATGCCGAAACGCTGCCGCAGCGCGCCGCGCTGGCCCAGGCCGTGCGCCATTGGCAGGCACTGCGCCGCGAGGTGGCGACGCTGCGCCGCGACGAGCGCGAATTGGAGCGCCGCGCCGAACTCTTGCGCTATCAGGTCGATGAGATCAGCACCGCCGACCTGCATCCCGGTGAGATCGCCGAACTGGAACAGGAGCGCACCGTCTTGGCGAACGCCGAGCGGCTGGGCGAACTGGCGCTGACGGCGCACGCCACGCTGGCCGGCGCGGACGATGGCGAGACGGCTGGCGCGCTGGATTTGCTCAATAGCGCCCACCGCGCCTTGAGCGAACTGGCGCGCATCGACGCGACCCTGGACACAACGCTGGCCGCCTTCGACGAGTGTCGCTATCAACTCGAAGACATCGCCGCGACGGTGCGCGACTATCGTGAGCGCGTGGAGGCCGACCCCGCCCACCTGGCCGCCGTCGAAGAGCGGCTGGACCGCATCAATCGTTTGCGCCGCAAGTATGGCGCGACCATCGAGGAGATCCTGGCTTACGGTGAGGTAGCGGCGACGGAATTGGCGCAGATCGAACACCGCGACGAGCGCATCGCCGACCTCGAACGCGCCATCGAACAGCAGCGTCAGGAAATCGGCCAGCAAGCCACTGCCCTCAGCGCACGCCGCCAGGCCGCCGCCGTCGCCATGTCCGCCGCGCTGGAAGCCGCGCTGGACCACCTGAATATGCGCCAGGCACGCTTTCTGGTGCAGATCGAGCAGCGGCCCGACCCGGAGGGCGTGCCGTTCGGCACGGGTGAGCGCGTCGGTGTGACGCCGACCGGGGCGGATCGCGTCGAGTTCTTGATCGCGCCGAATCCTGGGGAGCCGCCGCGCCCGCTGGCGCGTATCGCCTCCGGCGGCGAGACGGCACGCTTGATGCTCGCGCTGAAAACGATCCTGGCGGGGGCAGATGCCACGCCCACGCTGATCTTCGATGAGATCGATGCCGGCATCAGCGGCCTGACGGGGCAGATCGTCGGCGAGATGTTATGGCAACTGGCGCGCGGGCATCAGGTGATCTGCGTGACCCATCTGCCGCAGATGGCCGCTTTCGGCGATCAGCACTGGCACGTGGCCAAGCGTGTCGTGGCCGACCGCACCAGCACCGTCGTCACTGACCTCGATGCCCCAGCCCGCACGCTGGAGATCGCGCAGATGCTGGGGGGCGTCGCCACCGCCTCCGCCGCGCGCAACGCCGCCGAGTTGCTGGACCGCGCCGCCGCCTGGAAGAACGAGCAGCCGGTTACCGCCGCGCCCTCCCATGCGCCACCGACCGACGCCGCCACGAACGGCCACGCCATCACCAACGGCGCTGACCAGGCAAAATCTGGGAATAAGCGACGCGCCAAGCAGCAACCGGCGTAGTCAACGATGAGCTGATCATTCCTGCGCGGAAACAGGCAGCGGCTGTGCGAACGTAGGCTTGCGCTTGCTCACCTGGCCGCCGATGGGCATGCGGATTCTGGGCATGGTCGCGTTGGGGACGGCGACCACGAATGTGCTTTTGCGGCGTACCTTGATTGGCTTGGCGGCTTGTTTCACCAGCGGACGTGCCAGCAAGGGGAAGATGATCGCGCCAGCGATGGCCGCGCCCAAGACACCGCCTTGCAAGCGCGTATCCAACTGGCCCAGATCGATGCCAACTTGCACGATGGCCACCTGCAAGGTCAAGGGCGCGGACAGTAAGAACGCCGCTGGAATCGCCATCTGCCAGGATATGCCCGTGAGTCGCAGGAAGGGCAGCGCCAGCAAGCGCACCGCCAGCACCGCGACGACGATTTGGATGAGCAGGAGCAAGGCGCTCCCATGTAACAACGCCCCCAGATCCAATTGCAAGCCGACCGAAATGAAAAAGATTGGCAGGAAGAAGCCCTGGCCGATGGTGGAGAGCTTTTCCGTCAACACCTGCTGGCGACGGAAGGCGAAGCTGCATATCGCCCCGGCGATGAAAGCCGCCAGAATCTGATCGACATCCAACAGCACGGCGAAGGCGGCGAAGCTGAGCAGCAGCGCCAGAGACGCGCGCACGCCGACTTCCGAGGGATCGTTCACGATAAAGAAGCGCGCGAAACGGTGGGGATTGCGATCCACCAGCGCGCCCATACTGCGCATGGCGATGTAGCCCAACACGAGCAAGCCGCTGAGTTTCAGCGCCGCCCACGCCAGCGGCCAGTCAAAACCGTAGCGGTAGATGAGGTCATAACCGGTCATGATTAAAATCGTCAAAAATTCACCGATAACGGAGATCAGCAGCACGGCTTGCCCAAACGTACTTTGCGCGAGGTTATCTTGCTTCAATACCGTCAAAATGATGCTGACTGACATCGCCCCCAGCAACAGCGAAAATAAAAATGACCAATGCAATATGATGCTACCGATGCCCAAGCTGATCCCTTGCAGCGCGAAGACGGCGAGCAGCGCCCATAAGACGGCCTTTGTTCCCCGCTGCTTGAGTAAGGTGAAGTCGATCTCTAATCCGGCCAAAAATAAGAGCAACAGGAAGCCGAAATTCGCCAGTGAGGTGACGAAGATGCTGGGCTGATTCGCCCCCGGCACAAAGTTGGCGATGACGGCACCGTAAAGCACTTCACAAGGGGCGCTGAACCAGCCGATGCGTTCGCTCAACAGCGGCACGATAAAGGCTCCGCCGGTCAAGAGCAGCAACATCAGCGCCTGATGGGAATTCACATACAACTCCTGGCTTCTACGACATCTCCTAACGCATACTATAGCATATGCAGAAATATCTCAACTGAAGCACGGCGACCTCTTCGCTGTATCGTTACAGCCGATGCGGGTGATCACCCTATCATCGGAGGACAGACATTCCTGTCTGTCACCACGGCGGACAGGAATGTCCGCCCCACGACCATCCGGCGGACAGCCATTCTCCCTAACCACGGAGGACAGACATTCCTGTCTGTCCGGCCCCGCTGACCACTGTCTTTACCTGAAATGCCTATGCCTCACACATAGATAGTTTCCTCTATGTTAGTCTTGACTGAACGTTCTGAATGTACTATACTATCTACATGAAATGAAGGTGAATGAGGAGCCGCGATGACCGAACCGGAGGCGACTTTTGGGCCAGGGATGCAGCAATTCATCGAGAGCATGGGGCTGTATTTCGAGCAGTACGGCCTGGCGCGCATCGGCGGGCGCATGTTGGCGCTGCTGATCATCGCCGACCGGCCCCTGACGCTGGATGATATGGCCCGCCGGCTGCTCGTCTCACGCGCCTCGATCTCGACCAACATCCGCCTGATCGTGGCCTCCGGCCTGGCGGAGCAGGTGAGCCTACCTGGCGACCGGCGTGATTATTATCACTATACCCAAAACGCCTGGGAGCGCGCCTTCGAGATCAATCTGGAAGGCACGCGCCAACTGCGCCGCCTGGCGGAGCGCGGCCTGGCGGCGCTGGCACCGGCGGATGACACTGCGCGCGTGCATCTGGCAGAGACCATCGACTTCTGCGACTTTTGCATCGAGGAATATACCGCGATGCGCGACCGCTGGTATGCGCGCCAGGCCGCGCGCAAAGGACACGACGATGCCACCCCAACGCCGCAATCCCTCGCTTGACTTTTAACCGAAGTCGGATTATTATTAAGGCAAAGCTAAAAATTGTTTGCGCCGCACAATAATTTTTGTCGCGGTGCGAGCTGCGTGCGCCCTTTTAGCAGGGCGAGGAGGACTTATGGCGAACATCATCGAGACGCGCGACCTGACCAAATCGTATGGTCGCAACCGGGGCATTCAGGCTGTCACCTTCGCGGTGACGGAAGGCGAGGTCTTCGGCTTCCTGGGGCCGAACGGCGCGGGCAAGACGACGACGATGCGCGTGCTGATGGGCTTGCTGCATGCGGATGCCGGCAGCGCGACCATCGGCGGGCTGGACGTGTGGGCGCAGCGCACGGCGGTCAAGCGCCTGGTAGGGTATCTGCCCGGCGAACTGGCGCTGGACCCCAACCTGACCGGCGCGCAGATCCTGGCTTACCTGGGCAACCTGCGCGGCGGCGTCGATCCCGCCTTCGTGAAACAACTGTGCGACCGCCTGGGGCTGGATACGAGCAAGCGTTTCCGCGAGTATTCGCGCGGCAACAAGCAGAAGGTCGGCCTGGTGCAAGCCTTCATGCACCGCCCGCGCCTGTTGATCCTGGACGAACCTACCAGCGGCCTGGACCCACTGAACCAACAAGAATTTTACGCGCTGGTCGGCGAGGTGCGCGCCGACGGGCGCACGGTTTTCCTCTCGTCGCACGTGCTGCCGGAGGTCGAACATACCTGCGACCGCGTCGGCATCATCCGCGCCGGCCAGTTGGTGGCCGTGAACCAGATCAGCGCGCTGCGCGACCTGAAGCACCACGAGGTTGTGATCACCTTTCCGGCGACGGCGCAACCCGCCTGGTTCAGCGACGTGGCCAACGCCAGCGACGTGGCGCGCAACAGCGACGACCACAGCATCCACCTGACGGTGCAAGGCGACCTGACCAGCGTCATCCAGATCGCCGCGCAGCACGGCGCGACGAACATCGAGGCGCGCGAACCCAGCCTGGAAGAGGTCTTCTTGCGCTACTACGCGAACGACGGCCAGGCGGCGCAGAAGACCGAGGAGGCCAGCCATGTGGTTCACTAGCGTGTATTTGAAAACCCTGCGCGATTTTCGCATCGCCATCCTGGGCTGGGGCGCGGGCATCGGCCTGCTTATCTATGCGGTGCTGATCGCCGTTCCGTCGCTGGTGACGACCGCGCAGGCACGCGCCTATCTGATCGAAACCGCCGTCCTGTTCAAGTGGATCGCCGAGCCGATCCAGGTGGCGACACCGGGCGGCTACGCGACCTGGAAGTACGGTTTTACGATTTTGGTGATGGCCCTCTGGCCGTTGTTGGTGGCCAGCCGCATGCTGCGCGGCGAAGAGGAGCGTGGCACGCTGGATGTGCTGCTGGCGGTGCCGCGTGGGCGGGCGCGCGTGGCGCTGGAAAAAGTGGCAGCCATGTGGACGGCGCTGCTGGCGATGGGCCTGATCATCGGGCTGCTGGCCTTCGCCGGCGGAGCCAGCGTGCATGCGAACTTCGGCCTGGGGGGTGGGCTGATCTTCGGCCTGAACCTCGCGCTGATCTGCGGCGTCTTCGGGAGCATCGCGCTGCTGATCGCGCAGTTCACGCGGGAACGCAGTGTGGCGGCGGGCATGACGGGCGGTTTGCTGCTGCTGTGCATCGTGCTGGATATGCTGCACCGCGTCTTCCCCAGCACGGAATGGCTGAGCCGCCTCTCCCCCATCTACTACTACAACCTGAGCAAGCCCCTCATCCCCTCCTACGGCGTCAATCCTGGCGCGCTGCTCGTCTTGGTGGCGCTGAACGTCGGGCTGAGCGGCGCGGCGCTGGGGCTTTTCGTGCGGCGGGATGTCGGGGACGTGGTCGCATTGCCCGGCTGGTTGCGCCTGCCGGAGCGCGCCCCGCAACCAGCCCGCGCCCTGCCGGTGAACGCCTGGTCCCTGCGCTCGGTCTATACTCGTGGCCTGGCGACCGTCGCGCTGCCCACGCTGTGGTGGACGGTGGGCATCGCCGGCTTCGCGGGTTGGATGGTGGTGATCGCCAAACAGACCGAAAATATTTTGCCAGGACTTATCGCGGGTTCGCCGCTCCTGAAAGGTATTTTCACCAAGGTTGGCGGGGGCGCTGCCACGACCAATGCCACCCTTTTGAGCTTTCTCTTTGTTCTGATGCCGTTGGTGTTGATGGCCTTCGCCGTCACCCAGGCGAGCCGCTGGGCCAGCGATGAGGAGAATGGCCGGCAGGAATTGGTGCTGGCGACGCCGCAGACGCGCCTGACCGTCGTGCTGGCGCGCTTTGGCGCGGTAGCCACCGCGACAGTGCTGATCGGCGTGGTGACGCTGGCCGCGACGGCGCTGGCCACCGCGATTACCGGCCTGAAACTCGACGGCGGGCATCTGGCCGCGGCGACGCTGAGTATAATCCCGCTGGGGCTGCTGATCGCCGCGCTCGGCTACCTGCTGGCCGGCTGGCTGCGCACGGCGGTGGATACTGGCCTGTTAAGCTTCCTGCTGGTACTCTGGTTCTTCATCACCTTCGTCGGGCCGGAATTGAATTGGCCGGCGGGCGTGCTCCGCCTTTCCGCCCTGTATTATTACGGCACACCGCTGCTGAACGGTCTGCCCGTGGGCGATACGCTGGCCGTGCTGGTCGTCGCGGCGGCGGCGCTCGCGCTGGCGGCAGCGCGCTTCGTGCGCAAAGACATCGCGCGCTGAAACCGGGGGGGATGCCCAGGGGGACCAGCGGACAGGAATGTCCGCCCCACGTTTGTCACCCCCTCTCCATCCGCAGATGGGGAGGGGGCCGGGGGGTGGGGCTAGCGCCGCACGAGTCGCCCGAACGGTGAATTGCCCGACGAGCCGAGCCAGCCACCGAGCATCGCACAGATCGCCGTCAGCACCAGTGTGGCAAAGGCACCCCAGGCGGCTGATTGGGTGATGCTTACGACTTGGGTGGGATTGACACCCGGCGCGGTGATCGTGCGGCCCGCGCCCAGGTACGTGCCGATGACGCTGCCGACCGCGCCGAACAATTGGCTGAGGCCGAAGAGCGAGAACACGATGATGAGCGTGATGCCCAAGGCCCACACCAGAAAGCCATTGATCACGCCCGCGCTACTGCCCCGGATCGACGATGCCGATTCGCTGATCAGTCCCCCAACGAAGAAGGCGATCAGCGCGATCACGCCCGTGATCCACGCCGTTAAGCTGCTGGGGCCGTGGTTCGCGCCGGTGTTGAAAAGGCCGAAACCCGCGGCCAACATTTCCAGCACCAGAAAGACCGTGAGGGCCGTGAACAACCCGGCCCATATCGTCCCCCAACGCACGCTATCCGCCGGCGCGGCGGCTGCGGGTGCAGGGGAAGCATTCATGGCGGTCGTCGTCGTCGTCATCGGCGTCACAACCTCATCCACCGGGCGCATGTTGTTCGGTGGAGCGTTCGTGCGCCGCACCACGCGCGCCGCTGTGTTATCGACGGTTGGGCTGGCGGTGCCATCATTCAGGGGTGTGCCGTTGGTGTCATCATCCATCGGTTGCGGGTTGCGAGGATTCATCCTTGCTGCCATTATACTCTGTGTTCCTTTCTCAATCCGGCATATTCGCGTTACCTATCGAACCTGCTATGCCTGTATACGCAAGTCCCGCAACGACGATACCAGGCGCGGAAGCTGACGCCGCTCTGCCCCGCACAGGCTGCGCTGTTTCAGAATCAAGAGCGCAAGCGTCGGCAAAGAGTATGATATGCTGCCAGAAGTCAGCGCCTGATCCACTATTCGAGCCGGATCATCCCAAGGTCCAGCAGGGGCGCATGTTCGCGGGCATCCAGAGCATCCAAGCGCGGATGCGCAAACGACGCGCCCGCAAAAAGCCGTGAGGGCAGGCCGCCGGAGCCAAGGGCGGAGGGCCACCCGGTCCCTGCGGTCGCCTTTAGCTGGGCCGTTCAACTGAGGTTTTCGATCGCCACGGGCGGGATGTCATCCGCCGGCGTGAAGCCGAGGACACGGCCATAGAAATATAGCTCGCCTTCCAGGGCGCGCTGGATGTTTTCGGCGCGGCGAAAGCCGTGCTGTTCGCCTTCAAATGGCACATAGGCCACCGGCACGCCCTTCTGGCGCAAGGCCGCCACCATCAGTTCCGCCTGGTTGGGCGGCACGATCTTATCTTCGAGACCCTGGAAAAAGATCACTGGACTGGCCAGGCGCTCGATGGCGTGCAGCGGCGAGCGGGCGCGGTAGCGTTCGCGCTGCGCGGGGAAGGGGCCGATCAGCGTTTCAAGATAGCGCGACTCGAATTTGTGCGTGTCACCGACGAAGACTTCCAGGTCGCTCAGGCCGAAATGGCTCGCGCCCGCGCGGAAGGTGTCGCGGAAGGTGAGCGCGCTCAGCGTCGTATAGCCGCCGGCGCTGCCGCCGGTGATCAACAGCCGGTCGCCATCCACCAGGCCGCGCTGCGCCAGGTAGCGCGCGCCGTTGACACAGTCGTCCACGTCCACCACGCCCCACTGGCCGTTGAGCCGCCGCCGATACTCAGTGCCATAACCCGTGCTGCCGCCATAATTCACGTCCAGCACGGCGATGCCCCGGCTCGTCCAGAATTGCTTGCGTAGATCGAAGACGTTCGGCGCGGCTGAGGTCGGTCCGCCGTGGCTCATCACCAGCAGCGGCGGCTTAGCGCCTTGTGGTGCGGCGTAATCCTTGTTTTGCGGCGGATAGAACCAGGCATGCGCCGTCAGACCGCGTTCGGTGGGATAGGCAATCGCCTGGGGAACCGCGATATAGCCGGCATCCGGCAGCGGCTCGTCGCTCTGGCGCAACGGCGTCAGCCGCAGCGTCTGCGGATTAAGCTCCGCCAACTCCGGCGGCTGCGTGGGCGCGGCACCGACGAAAACGGCGCGTCCCTGATCCGCCCGCACCTGTACGATGTAACTATACGGCGTCGGCACCGGCGTCAATGCCTGCTGCCCCGCGTCTCGCTGCGTCTGTAGGGGCGCACCCTGGTGGTCGCCCTGGCTTTGCTGGTCGCCCTGCTCGCGCGTGTCGAGGATGCCCAGGTGCCACGTCCCCTCCTGCGTATAGGCGCAGAGGATGCGTTGCGGCGCGAGGAAGGCATAGCTTGACATCCCCAGCGCCCACTGCGGCTGGCAAAACTCCGCCGCCAGCGGGTACAGTGGTTCAGCATGATCGCCCTGCCAGCGATAGAGATTCCACCAGCCGGAGCGGTCGGAGACGAAGTGCAGCACGCCCTCCGGCGACCATGCCGGCTCGGCGATGGCCTCGCCTGGTTCGCCCGCGACGCGCTGAACCTTGCCGAGCGTGCCATCGGCGTGGAAAGTGCCAACCCACAGTTCGGTGCCGTCCCACGGCATATTGGGGTGGTGCCAGGTGAGCCAGGCCAGTTGCGTCCCATCGGGGCTGACACGCGGCGCGGCGTAAAAGGCATTGCCCGTGACCAAAACGGTGCCGCTTGGGTTGGCGTGCAGATCCAGCGCGACGATCTCGTTCTTGGCCTCCTGCCCTGCCTGGCGGTGATCCTCGCGCACGCAGAGCAGGCGCTGGCGCGGTGCATCCAGCGTGAAATCGGCGAAAAAGAGGTCATGCCCCGCTGTGATCGCCTCCGGCTGCCCGCCTTGCTCCTGGCGATAGACGCGCTGATCGGCCCAGTTGGCGAAATACACCGTTCCCTGCACGACGGTGAACGCGCCCCCGCCATATTCATGCACGCGCGTGCGCACGTTGAAGCCGGCGGGCGTCATTTCGCTGATCGCTCCGGCGGGCGTGCGCCGCATGATGACGTTGCGGCCCCCCTCGGTCGGGCGCGACTCCGACCAATAGACATCCGCGCCGTCCAACGCGAGTTGCCCCAGCGCCCCTTTGCCCTGGGCTACCGAGGCGGCGGTGATCGGCGAGCGCCACGAACCGTATGCCGCTACCTGCGGCTCTGTCTGTGCCATCGAATGTACATCCTCCCACATATTTCTGTTGATCGCATTCTACGGCATTAGCACGGCTGATAGCTAGCGTGGGCGAACGGGCTATGCAAGGCGATAACCTGGCACAATTGTGTTAGCATACGGTGAGATGATCGTTTGCCCATTTTGTAGAGAGGTCCAGGCTATGAGTGAACTCCTGGCAGGCGCGCGGGCAGGGCTGGCTGGGCAGCGGCGCTGGCTGCTGGCTGCGCTCACGCTGGTCGTCGTGGTCGCGGTTGGGTTACGTTTCACTGTCTTCGCCAGCAATCGTACCTCACCACCACCCGTACTGCTTTTTTCGGCAACTGGCAATCAGGTTGAAGGCATCGCGGCCAGCGACGGCAGCATCAAATGGCATGTGAGTGGCCCTTTTACCAGTGTCTTCGCCGGGGCCAAGCGCGTGCTGGCGGCCCAGCCTATGCAACTGACGCTGCTCGATGCCGCGACCGGCCAGGTGCGCTGGCACTACGCGCTGCATATCAATCTGCATGTCGATTTCACCCAAGCGATCTTCACTGCTGATACCGTGTATATCGCGTTGGCGACCGGCGGGGCGACCCAGCCTGGCGCGACGTTGCTGGCGCTGTCCCTGGCGGATGGCCACCTGCGCTGGCAATATAGCGTCAGCCAGGTACGCGCGTTTCAACTGATGCGCGCGAACGATCTGCTGCTGGTCGGCGTAGGCGCCACCGGCATCAATCCCATCCATGCTCTCACCCTGGCCGCGCTGGATACCGGCACTGGGGCGGTGCGCTGGCACTACACCCACTTAGCGGAGTATATGAATCCGGTTAGCGTGCAGGGGACAACGCTGCTGGTCCATGATGGTGCAATCGCCGTGCTCGACCTCGCCACCGGCGCTGAACGTTGGCACACGGCGGGATCTGCCTTCGGCACAGCGGCGTGCGTGGAAAACGATGTCGTTTACGCCAGTGCCTATCCCGCGACTGCTACCAGCGATCCAGCGGCGCATGTCGCTCTCAGCGCCTATCGCCTCACCGACGGCACGCAGCTTTGGCAACGCGATCTATTGTCAGAATACGTTATCGGCGTGCCAGGTTGCACCGGCGCGACCTTGATTGTAGAACAGTTCAATCCCCACGACAGTCAGATGGTGTTATACGGCATCGATGCGCGAACCGGCGCGGTACGCTGGCACCACGCACCCCAGGTCAATGATATCGTCAATGCCGGCTTGGGCAATGGGCAAGTCATCGCCTTCACGTTCAGCACCTCCGACGAGCTGCTCGCTGTCGCCATGTTGGATCCTGCCACCGGCACGACGCGCTGGCAAACACCGCTTGGCGTGACAACTATGGGTATGATGGCACCGCTCACCTACCAGGGGTCGATCTACGTGACGCTAGGCACTACGCAGACCTATGCCCTCGACGCCGCCACTGGCAAGATTCGCTGGCAACGCCCCGTCTTCGCGCTGGTTGCGCCAGACGGCACAACGAACCTATGAACTCGTTGCGGGGAAAGATGGTGGTCATTGGACCGGACAGACAGGAATGGCTGTCCTCCAGGGAAGCGTGACCGGACAGACAAGAATGTCTGTCCTCCGGGGAAGCGTGACCGACAGACAGGAATGAGGGCGTTTCCAAACCTGGAAACGCGGGCTGAAATAGGGTAGGATGGTCCAGAGTGGACGACTCGTCCTCGTCCGCCAGGAGCCATCCATGACACCGTTACTGGGTACCGAAGCGGTGCCGGTCCCG
>DAIDGU010000027.1 GCA_027459785.1 Ktedonobacteria bacterium
TGCGGGCAAGGTCGCGCTGCGCATGGGCCAGCTTCTTTTCGTCTTGGTGGAAGAAGCGTTCGTTGCCGACCTTCTCCCCGGTGCTGAGGGTCACGGTATCGTGGATGCCCAGGTCAAGACCAACCATCTGGGGCGTGACGGTTTTGGGGCGGATAGCTTCTTCGATCAGGAGGCTGACGAAATAGCGGCCCGCTGCATCGCGCGTCACCGTCACCGTGCTGGGCCGGGCATCTTTAGGCATCGGGCGCGACCACACGAGAGCGAGCGGCTCGTCCATTTTCGCCAGTTGCAGCGTGCGGGTGGCCCCGTCCCAGCTAAAGGCGGAACTGGCATAGGTGGCGGCCTGGCGGTGGCGTTTCTTCTTAAAGACAGGGTAGTTGGTACGGCCCGCAAAGAAGTTGCGGAAGGCGCGGTCCAGGTGGCGCAAGGCTTGTTGCAAGGGGACACTGGACACCTCGTTGAGCCAGTGCGTCGCCTCGTCCTTTTTGAGCGCCGTCAGGGCTGCCGAGGTATCTTCGTAGTACATCCGCTCCTGGCGGTCATACCAGGCATCCGTGCGCAGTTTCAAGGCCCAGTTATACACAAAGCGCGTACAGCCAAACGTCCGGCTCAGGATGGCCTCCTGGTCGGGCGTCGGATAGAAGCGGTAGCGGTACGCACGTTCGTGTTGCATGCGTACCGTATACCACACACTACAGTAAGGATACAAGGGGTACGGTGTCGCTGCGGCGACGGCGCTGCTATCCCCATGCCGAGAAGGCAGGGGTTTTACGCGCCTTTCGATAACATGTCCAGTATCCCCACGGCAACTACTTGACCAGTTCGCGCGTGGAATGTACCATGAGAGCGTTCAAACGAATGTGTGTCAGACGCGAGTGTGTCAGACAAAAGTATGTCAATGCACCAGTGTGCGTTTCAGCGCAGGCCAAAGGAGTCATTCCTCATCATGCAACCCGATCCAGCGCAACAGTCACCCTCCCCATCTGATCAACCGGGCATGTCGCCGCCGAATCCGTTGGAAGCGCCGGGGGCGAACCCCGCACCGCCGGTGCAGCCCTTATATGGTGCGCCCGCGCCCGGCTATCCGCCCAGCGCGCCCCCGCCGGCCTATCCGCCGCCGCCGCCACCCAGCGGCCCCACATCCGGCTATCCGCCGTCGCCTTACGCGCCGCCCGCGGCCTATTCGCTACCGCCCAGCGGCGGGACGCCGGGTTACGCGCCGCCGGCCTATCCCGCGCCGGCCTATCCCGCGCCCAGCTATCCCGCGCCCCAGCAACCGAATATGCCACCATCCGGCTATCCGCCGTCCCAGCAACCATCGGGCGCGCTGCCACCGGGGTATATGCCGCCGCCGACTATGCCACCATCCGGCTATCCGCCGCCAGCAGGGATGCCGCCGTCGGGTTATGCGCCAACGGGTCTGCCGTCTGCCGGCTACCAACCACAGACGGGGATGCCGCCAACGGGCTATCCGCAACAGATGGGCGCACCCTCGGCACAGCCCTACGGCTATCCTGGTTATGCCACGCCACCGGTACCAGCACGTCCGGCCAGCGCCAATACGACGCTCATCGTCGTGCTCAGCGTCATCGCGGCAGTTGTCGTCATCGGCGCGGGCATCGGCATCATCAGCGCTGTCACATCGACACATTCATCGCTCAGCTCGTCGTCGCAGCACTATAAGGTTGGCGACCACGTCGCCATCGGCAGCACCTGGGTCATGACCGTCAACGGCGCGACGGAAAGCATGGGCGACCAGTTCGACCAACAGCAGTTGCAGGCTGGCGACACGTATGTCATCGTCGATATCACCATCAAGAACGCTTCCAGCCAGACGCAAGATCTGTTGGGGTATATCGACTTTTCGGTGAAAGATTCCACCGGCGAAGTCCACCAACAGACCTTTTTCTCGACGGAAAGCGTCCCCGACGGCAACATCAGCGCCGGCGACATCTTGCGTGGTCAGATCGCCTTCGAGGTGCCGGCCAGCGATCACCACCTCACCTTCCTCTACAACGACGATAGTTTCGGCAGCACGCCGGTGACATGGGATATCACCGTGTGAGGTGGGTTGCCCCACGCGCCCGCCAGTCTTGCAACGTCAGCACCTCGTCGATGATGCCGTAGTCGCGCGCTTCTTCGGGACTCATGAAGAAGTCGCGCTCGGTATCACGACGAATGCGTTCCACCGGCTGGCTGGTGTGCAGCACATACAGTTCGTTGAGCATGTCGCGCGTGCGCAGCAGTTCGCGGGCGTGGATGTCGATATCCGTCACCTGGCCGCTGATGCCGCCGCCCGTGATCAACGGTTGGTGCATGTGGATGCGCGCGTGCGGCAGCGCGAAGCGCCGGCCTGGATCGCCGGCCATCAGCAGCACGGTGCCGAAACTGGCGGCCATGCCCACGCAGGTCGTCGCCAGCGGGCAGCGCAAGGAACGCATCGTGTCGTAGATCGCCAGTCCCGCCGTCACCACGCCGCCCGGCGAACTGATGTGCATGTTGATCGGCTTCTCGTCGCTCTCGCTGGCCAGGAACAGCAGTTCCGCCACCACCAGGCTCGCCAGGTTATCTTCGATGGGGCCGTTCACCAGCACGATGCGCTCGCGCAGCAGACGAGAAAACAGGTCATACGCGCGGTCGCCCCGCGCGCCCTGCTCGATGACGGTGGGAATCACCATCTGAGCCGTGTAAGTCATTGGGATGCTCCTTTCCTAAGCCGCGCGGACAAAGTGGTAGTGCAGCCGGGCGCGGCGCGTGTCCTCGAAAAGGCCGGCCAGCAGCCAGCCATCACGGCCCAAGGCGGTGAGTTCATCCGCTGGCAGCGGATCAACCTCGCGCAGATCGACGACGACGGTGTGATATTCCCACGCCGGGCGAGCCGGTTCGGCGCGCTCGAAAACGACGGGCGTGGGTAAGGGTGCATGGAAGCCCATGAGCAGTTTCCTCCGCTGGTACCAGGGTGCGCGACGCACCGCGTCGCGTTGATCGGAGGATAAGACCAGCGGGGGTAACACCACAAGAGCGCGGCTATGCCGTGAGCATAGGTGGCTGCACAGGCTATGCTGTGAGCATAGAACGCTGCACCGCACATACCTAACTGCCCCACAGCAACTCCCCCTCTCCATCCGCAGATGGGGGGGGTCGGGGGGTGGGGCCACCTGGGTGGGGCTATTGGCCGCCGCTCAGGTCCAGCTTGTGGTGGCCGTTCTTTTTGACACAGCCGTGTTCTTCGTCGGGGTGGCTGAGCGGCACGCCGCAGAGGGGGCAGCGCGGACGCCCGCTGGCAACAACACCTTCCGCCGCCTGGGCGAAACGCTCGGCCTCAGTTTGCGACAGCGCCACGCGGAATTCGGGGATGAGTTCATCTTCCTCGGTTGTTTCCAGCGCCATTTCCAGCGACGCGGCCACGAAGATGATCGTGCCGTTGAGTTGATCATAGCCCAGCGCCCAGCGGCCTACCTGAAACTCAGTGTCGGGGTTCGCCGGGAAGTCGGCACGTGGCGAAGGAGCAGCGGTCGCCGTTTGTTCGCCCTCCACGCGCAACACATCACTGCCGGTGATCTCCGCCAGCGTCTGCTGCATCCCCTGGATGAGCAATTCGACATCGGCGCGTTCCAGCCAGAGGCACGCCGTCTGCGCGCCCTGCTTGGCGATGAGCCGGAAGCGGCGGTTGCCAGGCTGGCCCAACGCCTCAGCCTCGAAGTAATCGGGGGTCTCGAAATCCGCGAAATCCTGGCTCATCTGCTGATCCTTTGCTGCGTGAATGGTCGGCGCTTACCATCAGAAGTGTAACATCGTGACGGGTGCCAGCGCAAACAGGACATTATCTCACAGCTTGGGAAAAGGGATACGTGCCTCTTGGCAAGACCGTAATACTTATGCTATAGAATGTATAGTGATATCTGCGCCATATCAAACACTCCGGGCGTAGCAACTGCACGCCGCGCGGACCGCGTCGGTCGGCGCGTGCGGGATATCCGGCGGCGCATCACCACCACCGCCACATCAGTTCTCGTGCCACACACAACGCCTGGTTCGGGCAATGTCGCCTGAACCACGGGGAGGCGCGTCCGCGTTTCCCACTATCTTAAACAACCAAGAGGAGGAAGCGACCGATGCAACAGTACGAAGATCTGCTTATTGATGCCTTACTGGACCAGGGCTTCACGTTAGAAGAAGCCGAACGGCTTATCGCCCTCCATGAATATGTCGAGCGCGAACGGCAAGAGGCGCGGCAACTGCGCGCCTTGTTTCAAAAAGATCAGGACAACGCCAAAGACGGTTAAGCCCTGGTGACGATCCGCAGTTCTGTACATCACACAAACCCCGCATCTACGGTGTGAGATGCGGGGCTTTTGCATTCCCCCGCACTGAGGTTTCATCAGTATACGAGGGTGCGGGAACCGTGGGTGCGATGAATCGCGCCCGTACAAGGCTGCGATCAGCGCCAGTTGAGGATGTCGTCCTCGATATTGCGGGCGATGATCAGGCGCTGTACCTGGCTGGTGCCTTCGACGATGGTGAGTTGGCGCGCGTCGCGGAAATAGCGCTCGACGGGATGGTCCATCATATAGCCGTTGCCGCCAAGGATCTGCACTGCCGTATCCGCCGCCATCGTTGCCGTCTCCGTGGCGAAGGCTTTGGCCATCGAAAGGATGTGGGCGTGGTCTTTGTCAGCGTGGCCGGCGTCCACCGTCAGGCAGGCATTATACGTCAGCCAGCGCGCCGCCTCAATGCGCATAGCGACATCCGCGATCATCATCTGGATCGCCTGGTGCTTGATGATCGGCTGGCCGAACGTTTGGCGTGTTTTGGCATAGTCGATGGCGTATTGGATCACGCCTTCCGCCGTCCCCAGGCCGCGCGAAGCGACGATCGGGCGCACGGAATTGAGATTCCACATAATCAGTTTGAAGCCCTGGTTGACCGCGCCGACGATGTTTTTGGCCGGCACTTTCGCTTCATCGAAGATCAATTCACAGGTTGGCACGCCATGCACGCCCATCTTGCGATCCGCTTTGCCCACGCGGAAGCCCGGCGTGTCGCGGTCCACGATGAAGACGGTGAAGCCGCGCGAGCCAGCATTCAGGTCGGTTTTGGTGGCGACCAGGAAGAAGTCCGCCACTGACGCGCCGGAGATCCAGTGCTTGGTGCCGGTGATGCGATACGTGTCGCCGTCTTTTTCGGCTTTGGTCTGGATCTGCGCCGAATCGGACCCCGCGCCTGGCTCCGTCAGGCCAAATGCGCCGCGCAGCGTGCCTTCCGCCGTGCCGCGCCCATACTTCTGCTTCTGCTCTTCGGTGCCGCCGCGCATGATGGCCGAGGTGGAAAGCTTGGTCAGCAACAGCATCAGGGCGCACGAGTTATCGGCCTTGGCGACCTCCTCGACGGCCAGACCCAGGCCGATGGTCCCCGCGCCGCTGCCGCCATACTCTTCGGGAAAATTCAGCCCCAGCAAGCCCGTCTCTTTGAAGACCTGATAGATATCTTCGGGATATTCGCCCGTCTCGTCCAATTCCGCCGCGCGGGGCGCGATCACCTCGCGGGCGATGCGTCGCGCCGTCTGGCGGATCAACTCTTGCTCGTCGGTCAACTGGAAATCCATCGCACATTCCTCTCATCACAGCACGGCGCTGTGCCGCGCATGCCTCGGCGCGTTGCCACGCGAACCGCACACCACATGGTGCGCCCGCGCTCTGCTCATGCCGATCAGTATAACGTATCGCAGCGACATGCGCCATTGCGGCGATCTCGCGGGAAAATCACGCGCTGCGCGGGGATGCAACATTGCCCTTGCCGTCGCGGCCAGCGCCTGCTTGATCTGTTACCCGCTCTTCGCCGCTGAGCGTGCGGCGACGAAATCAACAATAGTGGCCATAGCTTGCTCACGGTCAACATCTTGCAAAACAGCGTGATGTGATTGGGGCAAAATCAACAGCGATTTTGCGGGCGATGCGATGTGATCATAGATGAACTTGGCCTCTTCCCAGGCGACCACGCGGTCCTCACGTCCGCCGATGATCAACGCCGGACACTGCACCCGCGCGAGTTCTGGCACGATCTTCGGCAACGTGTGCAGCAGCGACCGCAAGGGCTGCCAGGCCACCCAGTGCGGCTGGTACGCCTGGCGCGTTGCGGGATCGCCGTTATCTTCGCTGGCTTTCCAATAATACGGCCAGATGCCATTGGCCAGGGCGGCGAGAAAGCGCACGGTGGCCTTCACGTGCATGGGCGCGCAGAGCGCGACGATCCCCGCGAGGTCGTCAGTCTGCGCCGCGTAATCTAGCGCGAGGACGCCGCCCAGCGAGTGGCCGATCAGGATGATGTGTTGCCGCTGCTGGGCCAGGGCCGCCGCGTGTTCTCGCACTGCCGCCGCCCACGCTGGCCAGCCAATCTGGCGCGCCTGGCGTGCCGGCACGCCGTGGCCCGGCAGCAACATGGCATCCGTCAGTGCGCCCTGCGCCGCCAGCCGCGCGGCAAGCTCAGTATAATCTGCGGGACCGCGCTCCAAGCCATGAATCATCAGGACGCCGACCTGCGCTAGAACTTGCGTTTGCTTTGCCACATCTGCTGATGTTGACATAATAAAACTCCTTGATCTCGTAGCGCCCATAGTATATCATGATCTCACCATTCGCGTACAGGTCCGCTCTTTTCACTTTCAGGAGGATAGCGCAGTGAATAATTCGCAGACGATCCAATTCGGACGCCTTTTCGCACTGATTCTTCCCGTCATTTTCCTGGGGGCCATCAACTTGATCCTGCGGTTCGATCCCAATCGGCGGGTCGTCCGGCCCTCCCAGGCGCTCAAACACTACGAAGCCCTGGAGCGCGGCTGGAGCCTCTGGTCGCTGGTGGTGCGTGTCATCCTCAGCCTGTTTTTGGCGGATACCGTCCTGGCCATCCTCGCCCAGACCACACCGGACCCGGCCATCGTCGCGTGGTTGCCCGCGCCCTTGCGTTCGACCTCACCAGCACTCTCCGCGATCTATGTGGCGCTCACGTTCGTGGCGATCTGGAACGTCAAAAATCTCAAACGTTTGACGGTGAGCATCTGGGATTATGTGGCGGAATCGGTGTTGGTGTTTCAGGATTGGCGTTCCCTGCGCGACCATGATGATTTTCGGCCTTCCTTGCGTCTGGGCAACTATCGTTTTCGCATGAAATGGTGGTTCAAAACCAACTTAGAGGCGGTCACGTCCTTGCAACTGCGCATGATCCTGGATGCGCCGACGCTGACGGATTTCCAAAATCAAGTCAAAAACGGCGACTTTCCGGCGGCCTTTCGCTTGAAAAACACGCGGGGAAAAGCGCTTTTGTCTTCGCGTCCGTGGGGTCTGTTGCTGGGGCCGATCAAAACGATCATGCTGGATAGCGTCGCGGGTTTCCGGCGCGGCAAAGGGCGACGGGGCGACACCTACGATCATGGCATCTTTTACGCCGAACCCTTGTGGGAGATCTGGCAAGACCAACTTGATCCGCAGACGAACCAGCGTATCACCACCCGGCAGCAGATGGCGGAGATGCTGTACCGTGATCTGCGCGCGACGATCACTTGCCCCGCCTGCCTGAACGACGAGGCGCAGCGCGCCACCTGCGAACGGTGCGCCCATTCCGGTGCCTTCATGCCGCCTTGCCCCGCCTGTAAGGGCAAAGGCGCGCAAAATAAGATTCGCTGCCAACTGTGTGACGGACTGGGCTTAAACCAAACTCCCGTCCCTGTACAGTTTTTGGAGCGCCTGCAATATCTGTGGGTGGCGCGCAATGCGGACTTTGTGCGGCAAACGTTCCGCGTCTGGCTCACGAACATGGCGTATAGCTGTGCCTTCGCGCTCCTCGTCATCATCTACCTCCTCACCTTCTGGCTCAGTGGTGCCGCGCTGACGATCGACACGCTCATCCAGATCTTCCTCTTCGCGGGCGCGTCGCTGGTGGGTTGTGTCGGGGCGGCGATCATCCTGGTCTTTGGCAAAACCTTCAACAGTTCGGGGACGTTTTACGCCTCCTTCCCACTGCGCGTGACCAAATTTGGCGATCTGCTCTGGACAAAGTTCATGGCCATCATCACCGCCTTGTCGTTTGGCATCCTGTTCATCGACACGACGCTGGTCCTCAGCCAATATTTCTTTGGCGGCTCCTCAGACACCATCGTCTATAGCATTGTGGCGATTTTCGGGCTGACGCTGCTGGCCCTGTTGCTGAGCGTGAGCGGCGTCGTTCAGGTACATCGCGCCATGAAAGATGCCAAGCAGTCGCGCCTGGATGAACTGGAACACTGGCTGAACGATCCCAAAGTGCGTGAGCGCAACTTCGACCGCTCTCAGGAAGAAGATCTCTTCAAAGAGGTCCGCGAGATGACGGAATGGCCGATTGATGGCACGGTCATCCTGGGCGTGATCAGCGGGATCGTGCTGCCGCTGCTGCTCGCCCTCGCCAGCATCGCAACCTCCAGTTCGTTCTTCAGCCACCTGTTCCACTGAGGCTGCTGGCCCGGTTGCGCTTGCCTCCATACAACCAAACACCCGGCAGAATCGAACTGAACAAGAAGCACACGGCGGTCTCCCTCACCGCAAAGGGGGGATTTCACGGTGGAGCTTTTTGCCAAAGAAGCGCCGGTCACGGTGATCAATTTTAGGCGTGTGGGCTGAGGTTTTTTGTAGGAGCCAATTTATCCTATGCTTTCATGTTAACCAAGGATGAGAGGTATAATTGTGTCATTAACCACAAGGAGAGTACAATCGTGGGAAATACAATCGCTCGTAACTTTACGTTTGGTGCTCCTGTTGCTGAGTACGATCAGTTTCTTGCAGATGCATTTTTCGATTCAAGTGATTACCTTGCAATTGAGGCTTACGACGACTCTCGTCGTTTTATTATCGGAAGAACGGGAAGTGGTAAATCTGCCTGCTTTAAACAACTTGAAAAGCGTTTTCCTAGCAAAGTCGTCCGAGTTGATCCTCAAGAGTTAGCTCTTCATTATATTCTCAATATAGGAGTTGTTGATGTCCTGCAAGGGATGGACGTGCATCTAGAGCCTTTTTTTCGAGCACTGTGGACACACGTGATCATGGTGGCTGTAATTAGGCATAAAACGTCGCGTGCTAATCAAAGTGATGGATTGAGCTGGTTGCGAAGTCTTTTTCAATCTAAGGGGCGACGTGAAGCAATTGCATACGTTGATTCTTACGGGGAAACATTTTGGCAAGATACAGAAACTATAGTCAAACAAGTTGTAGAGCGATTGCAAGAAAAAATTAATAATGCTGCGCAAGGATTACTTCCTAGCTGGCCATTGCAGTTTGGCGTTAAACAGGAAAGAGAAATTAGTAAGGTTACTGAGATACAGCGAAACCTTCGTTTTCGCTTTCAAACAATCGTAAACGAATCTCAAATCCCTCGATTGAATGAGGTGGTTAGAGCCGTAGATCAGGATCTTTTAGGTTCACCTAGAGAGCATCTTTATCTTGTAATAGATGATCTTGATAAAGATTGGGTAGAAAGTAACTTAGCGCAACTTCTCATTCGATGCCTTTTTGATGTTGTGCTGGATCTTACTCATCATATTCGACATCTTAAAATCCTTGTAGCTTTGCGAACAAATATTTTCCAAAAATTAGACTTTGCTCGAAACACTCAGCAAGAAGAGAAACATTCTTCACTTGTATTGCGATTGAGGTGGGAGCCATCAGATTTGAAGAAACTCTTGGAAGAACGGGTTCACGCAGCATCTATACGATATAAAATCGATCCTCCTTGGACATTAGGTAATATATTGACACAAACAAGCTCCCAAAACGCGGTCGACCCCCTAAATTATATCTTGGAGCGGACGTTTTTAAGACCTCGCGATGTTATTTCATACTCGAATGAGTGTTTAACCCAAGCTGTGGGAAAAGAAACAATTACTATGAACGATATACACAACGCCCAAAAAAGATATTCAGAAGAACGATTAACTGCACTTCGCGATGAATGGAAAGATCCTTATCGAGATATTGATAAAGTACTTTTAAAGTTTCAAAATGCTTCTTCACGGCTCAATAGAGAGGAGCTAACAGCAATTTTCAACGAAATTGCTCTGCTAACTGTTGACGAAAGCTATGAAGGTAAAGAATGGCTTTCACCTATGTGTAAAGCTGCAATTGATTCTAATTTTTCTTCTTTGGAAGAATGGTATAAGTATTACGGGGATTTATTCGGTTTACTTTTTAAGATATCTTTTTTAGGAGTGGCGAAAAAACAAGGGACAAGAGATAGCCGTAGTCCAAGATCAACAGTAATATATTCATATTTAGAAGAAGAACGTGCTCAAAGGGCTACCGATCACTTAGAATCGATCTCCAGTTTTTATATACATCCAGCCTTCCATCACGTCTTAAACATCGCCGTTTTAGAGTAATGAAGCGGATGAGATGTGCTAGGACTTTTTGGCTCGGTTAAAGATGCTATTACTTTAAATACATAGAAAGGAGAGCAAGAACATAGCGAAGTAATACAACCAAGCATTAGGCATACAGATCGAACTGAATAAGAAACACCGGTGGTCTCCCATAGCGTCAAGGACGATTTCACCGAGGATCTTTTCGTCAAAGAAGCACCCGTCATGGTAAACAATTTCGTCATTCTGGGCTAGGGTTGCCTAATGTTGTATGCTATGATGTGTAAGGTGCTATTTCAACCAAATGGAGGAACGAATGTCTCGGAAACAATCTCAACAACCAGATGAGTCAAATGAGCCGTTACAACTAATGTGTTCTCGCGAAGAAGCTGCCAGTAAAATTAACGATCAAATTACAAAGGGAGTTGTTTTACGGGACGAAGATATTTCAAGTGTTGAGCAATTTGAAGAACGACAATCAGCTTACTATAGATGGGATGATTATAATGTGTCATTACTCAGGTTGTTGTTTAATACTGGCGAGATTATCAGACAATATCGCGATTTGATTTATATTAGCTCACTAAGGGTGCGTAGTTTAGGCGAGAAAATAGCAGAGTTAAATGAGGATATTGACAGGAAATTAAATAAACTACGATCGGTTGCTGAACGTCTGGAATTATTTCCAGTGTCATTAGCAATCGAACAAAAAGCGCAAATTTTATCATCAGTGCCAGCAAATAATTCGGTTTTTGTTGTTCATGGCCATAATGCTGATGTAAAAAATCAAGTTGCTCGATTTCTGGAACGCATAGGGCTTAAGGTTGTTATTCTTCATGAGCAAGCCGATCAAGGAAAAACGATTATCGAAAAATTTGAATACTACGCCAATTTCTGTAGTTTTGCGATTGTTTTGTTGACAGCTGATGATATGGGTTATCCTAAAAATAAATCAAAAGAAGTAAAGCCACGAGCCAGACAAAACGTTATTTTAGAGCTTGGCTATTTTTTAGCGAAATTTGGGAGAAGTCGAGTATGTGCTTTGCTAGAAAGAAACGTTGATTTACCTTCAGATTATCAAGGCATGTTGTGGAAATCTCTAGAGGATGGTTCATGGGAGTTTCAGTTGGCAAAGGAAATCAAGGCTGCTGGTATCGCAGTAGATCTAAACAAACTATAAAGGAGGCATCATAGTAGGAAAGCAGTACAACCAACAACCGGCGATATAGATCGATTCCAATAAAAAAATACAGGCCGATCTTTCACGGCGAGAAGGGTGATTTCACCGTTAGAGCTTTTTGCAAAAGAAGCGCCCATAGATGAGTTATGAGACATATTGCTCAGATGCATAACCGTTGAAATATTCCTTTCCGTCCTCTGTGTTTGCTTTGCGCGTGTCCCATACAATGCAGTATAGTGAAGTATCTGGTCATCAAGGGGAGATCATATGTTGCCTGCATCTGCCGCCTCAGATGCCATCATTGCTGCCACCGTGGCCAATTATCGCGCGTATTTCCAAGGCTTCGCGTGCTTGCCACACTGCGAATATCACGAAGAGGATGACTGCACCTGGTTTTTAGGCTTCGGCGCGCCGGGCAATGTCATATTGCGAAGCGACTTCACCACCGAAAATGCCGAAGCGCGCGTAGCAGAGGTGCTGGCACAGGTGGCACGGCGTGTTCACAGCATTGAATGGCTGACCGAACCTGCTCCCCAGCCGCCACATCTCGCGCAGATCCTCCAGGCGCGTGGGCTGACGCCTGAAGCGCGCCATCCCGTAATGACGGTGCCGTTGACACAGGTAGCGTGGGAGACGCCCGTTCCTGCCGAGTTGCGCATCGAGCCGGTGCGCGATGAGGCGATGCTGCAAGATTGGCTGATAGCCTCGGCAGCAGGTTTCGAGGCCGAGATGCCAAAGGTGCAGCCCTATTATAACACGTATGCCTGTTTGGGTTTCGCGCCAGAAGGAGCCTTTCAGCACTTCGTTGGGTATTCCGATACTACACCTGTGACCTCGTCCACCCTTCTGCTAGCTGGCGGGCTGGCAGGAATCTATGATGTGAGTACGGCACCACAGATGCGGCACCGTGGTTGTGGCACGGCTATCACCCTGGCATGCCTTCGCATGGCAGCCGAACGAGGCTATCATCACGCCGTTTTACAAGCTTCTGAAGAAGGCGAACCGCTCTATCGCCGTCTGGGCTTTGCCACCCGCTATTATGAAGCCAACTATCGATGGTCACGGTCTTGATCCTGTGCTGTGCCTCACAGCTCGTCTGGCAATCAACGTCTCATCTTTTAAGAGTATCGCTATGGGGTGAGATAGCATTTTGCCTCCATTATGGCTTGATTTTGTTCTGTGTTAGAATAACCGGTAGTGACTCTTGCAGGGAGTGGTACAATACGCAGAAAAAGGAAAGAGCGATGTCTCCTGAGTCCCCCCAGCCCTCTTGTCCGAACCCCGACTGCCCCCAGCCGCATGTCATACGCAATGGCAGCAAGAATGGACGCAAACGCTATCACTGCCGCGACTGTGGCCGGTTCTGGGGAGAAACCGAAGGGACGCCGCTGTACGGCTTGAAGACGCCGGTGGCGGAGATTGCCCAAGCGTTGCTCGTCGTCATGCGGCGGGGGAGCTTGCGTGCGGCGGAGGAGATCACGGGCCACAAATATGAAACGATTGGGACCTGGCTGCGGCGTGCTGCCGAGCATGCGGTGGTATTAAGCGAGGCGATGAGCCAGGATCTCCACCTGAGTGCAGTGGAAATCGATGAGTTTTGGTCGTTCGTGCAGAAAAAAACGGCGACCGAGCGGATACCGGCGCACGCTGGGGCTGCCTCGTCCAAGACCGACCGACCCGCTTCAGCGCGGCCAGCGAGCCAGCGCCACCGGACGCATCGGTGAGGACCTCGTGGACCGTGCGGTCCAGCAGACGGTGAGACGCAGCCAGCGGCGTCCTCTGACGTGGTACAGCGATGGCTGGCAGGGCTATCGGGCCATCCTCGTCCGCGCCTATCGCCAGCCGCTCTACACCGGGCGGCGTGGGCGCCCCGCTTGACGGTTCCAGAGACGCTGTGCCTGACCCAAAGTGTCAAACATCGTGCTGCACACGGCCATCTCCGCGCGGTCGAAATCGTGGATGCGCTGGGAAAGCAGGCTGAGACACCAGGCACCGTGCATATCGAGCGCGTCAATGGCAGCTTACGGGATCGCGTCAACGCCCTCACGCGCAAAACCCATGCCTTTGCCAAGCGAGATGCCACATGGGATGCCCTCGTCACCCTGGCGCTGTTCGAACACAAGTGGCTCCGCCCCCATCGTGCCTTGCGCCGCCCGCTCAGCAGTCCTCTTGCGCAGCATGCTCGCTATCACCACTCCTCCCCGGCGATGGCTCTCGGCTTGACTGACCATGTGTGGTCGTGGCAGGCGTTTCTTACCACTCCTGTATAGAGTCACTACCCAATTTATGAGTAGGTGGGCTACTTCTTCAGCAGCATATTGCACCTTCAATTCGAGCGTTTCCTTGTGCGTCGCGGTGCCATAGCGTGATAGGACGCTCACGAAGTCGCCTTGCCATGATGAAAAGATGTGGTGCTGAATATCAATATCAGCGATATGATAGCGCACCGTGGCAAGATTTATCACAGCTAACAGCGGGTACGCGGACGCGCTGCATCATGCCCATACAGCAATCGTTTGGGCGGATGAGAATATGACAATCATAGGCGAGTTGCCTTATTGGCCCAGTGGCGCGCGGGCCAGGCAGGTGTAACGCGCGCCGGTAGGGGCCAGGTCGCTGCGCATGACGCTGATTGCCGTGACGGAGAGATTTGGTCCCTGGGTTGGGTCGGCGAGGGCGTCGTGCAAGGCGGCGGCTTCCGGCGGCGCGAGGGGCTGGCGCAGCCGCGCCAGGGTGATGTGCGGGCTGAAGCGCTCGTCGTGGCGCAGCGCATGTTCCGCCAGGGCCGCCGCCACGCGCGCCTGCGTCGCCCGCAGCGCTTGCACGTCTCCCCCGACGCCCACCCAGATGACACGTGGTGCGTGCAGGTCGCCGAAGGTTCCCAGACCGCCGGCATGCAGCACGAAAGGCGCGCTGGCCGTGGCCGCGACACGCGCCGCCCCTTGCGCCGCGATCACCTGTGCGTCGTCCAGTTCGCCCAGGAAGGCCAGCGTGATGTGCCAGGTCGCGCTGCCGACGAAGCGCACGCCGGGCAGCGCCGCGCGCAGCGGTGCCACCTGCGCCGCGATGAAGGCGCGCGTGGTGTCATCCAGTTCGATTGCGAGGAAAGTGCGGGTGGTCATGGCTAGGGTGTCCTTTCGCAGTGCTGCTGCTCGTGCGCTAGCTGAGTCCTTCGCCGTATAGCGGTTGCTGGCGTCAGTCGGCATGATCGAGCACAATGCCAGCGTGTTCTGCTATAGTATGGATCAAACTATAGGGGGGAGCAGCGAGCATGGACACACCATCGGTCATCATCGTGGGCGCGGGGCTACGCGCCCCCATCGGGTGCCTCTTCTGGGCCGTCGCCGTCTCGGTGCCGGTCTGGAACGGCTACATGGATGGCGCACTGCAATCCGGCGCACGCGCGGCAAACGAGGTGCTGGCCGTGCTGGGCAGCGCGGGGGCATAAGCGGTGTCTCAAATCGCCCTGTTGCCGGGTCATGTTATAGTAGGGCTGGATTGATTCGGTTGGGATGTTCTGTGAAGAAGGGCGAAGTGGATGAGAAGTAATCAAAAATTTCTCCTTGGGGGCATGCTGGCGTTATTAGGGGTACTCCTGATCAGTCTGGTACTGATTATCGCTTCCGCGACGTTTGCACCGCCCACGTCAACGGGGGCGCATGCCACGAGCAAGATGGCGGCGACCGCAACGGCACAGCGTGCTGCGACGGCCACTCCTGTGCCACCCGCCCGCCATATCATCTTCAGCACCAGCAAGCAAAATCTGGACAACCTCAACGCCGCCGATGGTTCGCTAGCCTGGTCCCATGCCTTCCCCGTCGCGTCCAATTATTCCTGGTCGGCGCTGCCGAAAGGCGAAGTGACCCTGGCCGACGGCATCTTGTTCCATGTGACGATCACCGACGATATTCAACCAAACACGATCCTGACGGCGGTTACAGCCAGCAACGGGCAGGTGTTGTGGACTTTCAACGAAGGTGACTTTTCCGTGGGGCCGGGGGCGATCCACAACGGCGTGGTGTATGTAGTCGGCCAGCCGCCCGCCGATCAACAAACCGGCATCGCCACCTTGTATGCCCTCAACGAGCAGAGCGGCCAGGTGTTGTGGCAGGTGCATGATGCGAACTTAGTGGGGATGAACGGAGATCTGATTTTCGCCAGCACCAACACCCATCAAACCGTGGTGCTGCACGCCGCCGATGGCAGCGTCGCCTGGCGCTCGAATCTGCATCTCATGTATACCGGCTCCGGCGCGAATCAATTCCCGCTCGATCCCAATCTGGTCTTCCTGCAAGATAGCACCGGCACGACGATCACCGCACTCAATGTGCAGACCGGCGCGACCGTCTGGCAATGGCAGCCCCAACTGCCGAGTGGCTATAGCGGAGTGGGACTGCGGGCGATCACGGCGCAGGCCGTCATATTTTATGCCTATCCGGGCTATCAATCGACGCAGTTCACTCGTGCCTATGTACTCAACAAAGCGACGGGCATGGTGCAGACGTACTATACCGACGGCCAAAACGGCAAGGTGGCGGCGAGCGATCTCATCACCAGCGGTGATGGGCGCATCGGCTACGGCTTCGCCGGGAATAACACGACATCCACGGTGATCGACGCGGTCGATATGACGACGGGGATCAGGCTCTGGAGCGTCCCCTGCGCCCCGTATTGCCTGGGAATTTGGGGCGATCAGCAGGCGCTGTATACCCATATCAACGGCGGGCTGATGGCGGTGCGCCAGAGCGATGGCCATGTACTTTGGCAAGCAAAACTATGGCAGACAAGCCTCGATCAGCAATATGCCACGGTCAGTTGCCTGAGCGCCGCCAACAACATCGTCACCTTCGGCGTTAATTTCTATTTTTCCGGCCAGACATCGCTGGCTGACACGGTATATACCTTGGATAGCGCCACCGGCCATTTGTTATGGACCCATCCTATCTCTGGCACCATTATGACCGATCCGATTATCCTGCCCTAGCGGCTAGCCGGTCACATCCACCGTCGTCGCGCGCAGGGTGCCGTCGTTTCGTTGCGTGCCAGTGACGGAGACCTGCGCGCCGGTCTGGAGATCGCTGATCGACGTGGCATTGCCGGTGAACTGCGTCTGGCTGGTGACGGTGACATTTTGTGTCGCGCCGGTCTCTTCGAGGACGGCGAATTGCCCGTTGAGCGGCTCGATGCTGATGACGGTGCCGACGATGGTGATGGTGCCAGTGGCGGCGGGAGGCGTCGCGGTGGGGGCAGTCGGCGCGGCGGTGCTGGCGGTGCCGTTGCCTGGCGCGGAGCCAGCCTGCGCGATGCCGGCGTGATGCGGCAGCCCACTGACGGCGAAGAACGCGCCGAAGCCGCCGACCAGCAGCGCGCCCACGACCGCGATGACGATGCGATTGCTGAACCAAGATGCCTGCTGTTGCATGAAAATCCTAACCTCGTTCGCACTGCCTGATGAAAATGGTACCCCTTCAGTGTAGCGCGCCACCCGCCGTTGCCTCACGTGATCTATCTCACATAGTGGCGTCATCCCATAGAAACTTTACAGCATTGCATTGATTCGTGGCGCTGATGTTGGTAGCATTGAGGGAAAGACGCACGCGCAGTGCCTCCTTTCTTTGCAGGGGCGCTGCCGCACACCGAGGAGATCCGCGATGGCCGCAACCGGCAAGGTGCCTATCATCCAACCGCCCCCCAATATGCTCGCCGTTCAAGTGATCGGTCGCCAGGAAGTCGCGCGGGATGCCATCTCGCTCTTCCTGGCTGTGCCAGGCACCCAGCGCCCGCCTTCCGGCTATTATCCGGGGCAGTTCGTCACGCTGGCGATCCCGACGCCGACCGAAACTCTTTATCGTTCCTATTCGCTCTGCGGGCGTGGGTCGGCCAACGAGCCGTGGGAGATCACGATCAAGCGCGTCCACAAGGGGCGCATCTCGAATTACCTGTGCGACATGGTGCCGGTGGGATCGGTGCTGTATGTGAGTACGCCGCGCGGCACCTTCACCCTGCCTGGCCCCTTGCGGCGCGATGTGCCGCTGATCTTCGTCGCGGCGGGCAGCGGCATCACGCCGATTCGTGGCATGTTGCGGGCGCTGGCGCGCGTCCCCGCCGGGCAGCGGCCCCAGGCGCAACTCCATTACGCCGCCCGCGCGCCGGAAGACATCCTTTATCGCCAGGAACTCACGCAGATCGATCCGCAGATGACCTGGCTGAAGCAATACCATTACCTCTCGTCGCTGGGCAAGACGCTCACGCCGGCGGAGGTGGCCGCCGCTGCCGGCCCGCTGCTGCGCCGTGCGCACTGGTACATCTGTGGTCCCGACGCGCTGCGCAACGAGATGCAGGCGATGCTGATGCAGTATGGTGTGCCGGTGCCACAACAGCACGTGGAGGTCTTCGCCACCCAGCGCAAGCCGGCTACCGGCATCTTCAGCCTGGCGGCGGGCCGGGGCGGGCCACCCGTGGCACAGATGACCATCCAGGAGACGCAAGCGGTGCTGGATGTGCATGCCAACGAAACGGTGCTGGACGCGCTGGAACGCCAGGGCTATCATCCCGATTTCAGTTGCCGTGCCGGCACCTGCGGCACCTGCAAGCTGCGGCTACTGGCCGGGCGCGTCGATCAGACCGGTGCGGTGGCGCTGACCCACGCGGAGCGGTCGTCGGGCTACTTCCTGAGTTGCGTGGCGAAGCCGCATGGCGACATCACGCTGCTTGCCGGCGGGCGCTATACCGCGCGGCGTGGTGCCGTGCAGACGGCGCGCGGCGCACAGCGCGCCCTGACGCGCGTAGCCTGTGTGGCGGTGGTGAGCATGCTGCTCTTTGGCACCTGGCAACTGACCGACCATCGTCCCGCGAGCTGGGGAACGGCCAGTGCTGCCGCGCCCGCCGCGACGGCCACCCCCCTGCCGGGTGGCGCAGGCGCACCCACCGCGACCTCTGTGCCGCCAACGGATACACCGGTGCCGACGAACGTACCAGTTGATACGCCGACGCCCGTTTTCGGGGGCAATCCAGGGCCGGCCCCGACGGCGACGGATACGCCCATTCCGCCAACGGCCACGCCCATCCCACCCCCGCCCACGGCGACGCCGGTGCCACCGCCGCCCCAGCCGACCGTGGTGACGGGACCGTCGCAGGGAGGCTAATCAGCAGGATGGAATATCAGACGATCACGCGCTGGGCGCGGGTGATGGGCTGCGCCGCCAGCCTGCACGCCGCTGTGCCAGCGGACGCCGCACCGGCGGCGGCAACGGCGCTGGATGCCGCGCTGACCTGGCTGGGCGCGGTGGAACGCTGCTTGACCCGCTTCGATCCCACTAGCGAACTCTGCCGGCTGAATCGATCCGCCGGCGCGTGGTTCGCCGCGTCGGAAACCCTCTATGCCGTGACGGCACTTGCGCTCGCCGCCGCCGAGGCGAGCGATGGCCTCTTCGATCCGACGCTGCTGGCGCAGATGACGCAGATCGGCTATGACCGCGACTATGCGCAGATCGCGCGGCGCGACATCGGCGCCGCGCCGGCGCAGGATGCGCCGCCGACCGGCGGCTGGCGCGGCATCGCGCTCGATCCCGCCGACCGGCGCATCCGCCTGCCGAAAGGCGTGGGGCTGGACCTGGGCGGCATCGCCAAGGGTTGGGCGGCGGATGAGGCGGTCGAGCGCTTCTGCGCGGCGATCCCGAACGTGATCGTGAGCCTGGGCGGCGATCTCCGTTTGCGCGGCGGTCCGCAACCGGGGGAGCTATGGGCCGTCGGCGTTCAAGATCCCACGCGCAAGTCCGCACCCACGCCGGCTGAGACCGCCATAGGAGATGCGCCAACCAACGCACCAAGCATCCCACCGCTGGCCGCGACGCTGACGCTGGGCGCTGGCGGAGTGGCGTCCAGCAGTGCGACGGGGCAGTGGTGGCATCAGGGGGCCGCGCGGCGGCACCACGTCATTGATCCGCGCACGGGGGAACCGGCCCGCGTGTGGGTCGCGCTGGGCGACGAGTGCTTGGGGGAGCCGCTCGTCGCGCTGGTGACCGCCCTCGCCCCGACGGCGGCGGCGGCGGAGGTCGCCGCCAAGGTGGCGCTGCTGGGCGGCGCTCATGCGCTCGCGGGGCGGACATTCCCCACCGTGGGGGAGCGGGCGGTTGAAACCGCGCCTAAGGGCGTGCCGCCACGAAGTCCGCCGTCGCGGACTGGAGCCGATGGGGTGGCGACACTGATGGTGATGGGCGACGGCAGCCTGGTGTGTTCGGCGAATCTGAACGAATATTTAGCTCAACATGGAGGGGGCCAGTTATGGCGCATGTCTTAGCGGCGACGCAAGCGAGTCCGTTGCTGTGGTATGTCACACGGGCGATGGCGGTGGCGGGGTATGTGACGCTGACCCTGGCCGTGATCTTGGGGATGCTGCGGCCCATCGCGCGCACGACGAACGAGCGGCTTTCCTGGCTGACGGACATCACGCATACGTCGCTGACGGTGCTGGCAGCGCTGCTCATCGCGGGCCACCTGATCTCGCTCTATTTCGATCCCTTCCTGCCGTTCACGCTGCTCAACATCGTCACGCCGCTGCACGAACCCTATCGCCCGCTGGCAACGATCCTTGGCGTCTACGCGCTATATGCCATCGTCGCGGTGCTGCTCAGTTCGTGGCTGAAAAACGCGATCCCCCACGGTGCCTGGCGGGCGCTGCACTACCTAGGCTTCGTCGCCTTTGGGCTGGTGACGGCGCACGGCGTCATGGCCGGCAGCGACAGCAGCGAACCCTTCATGCGCGCGATCTACGGTGCCAGCGCGGGCGCGGTCGGCTTCCTGGTGCTGATGCGCCTCTTCGCGCGGCCTCGCCAGGCGGCGTCGCCCGCCGTCGCGGGCAGGCGCTAGCGGTGGGCGAGGGAGGCCGGCGGTTGCTGGAGATTGACACCGGCGCATCGTCCATACCCCACCCCAAAAATTCAAAATTTTGATCGGGCTACGCGCGTAAGAAGCTGACGCACTCCCACGCTTACATAGCTTCACTGACATTTTTGTTGTTGTAATGTATAAAGAAAACAAGCAGGCGAGAACTCATGTTTCAAGTCACTAGCCCGCCCGCCCACGAGCAACGCGGAAACCCCAGTTGCCGTCCCAGTGGTCCCAGCCGTTCTCGTTGCGAAACGCCGCGCGCGTGTTACAAGGATCGTCGCTCCACGAGCCACCACGCAGCACACGAGCAGATGTTTTATCACTATCATTCTCGTATTTAATTGAATCGTAAGGTAGGCTTGCGTACCAGAGCGTGCTGGTCCATTCCCACACGTTACACGACATGTCATGGCAGCCATACGAGCTGGCATCTTTGTCCATATAGTGACCAATTGGCGTCGTGAACTTCGGTCCACCGTCGCAGGTATTCGCCCGCGCCGTGTCCCACTGGTCGCCCCAAGGATAGACTCGCGCGTGGGTATGCGCGGCATCCCACCGCGCGGCCTTCTCCCATTCCGCCTCGGTTGGCAAGCGCCAGGGCTGCCCGGTTATCTGCGCCAGCCAGTGCGCGTAATCGAAGGCGTCCGCCCAGGTGACACAGACAACCGGATGATCCGCTCGCTGCTGTTGCGCTGCCCAGGTCAGCGTCTTGCCGCGCCATTCCGGCGCGACCCACTGGGCATACTTGGGAAATGCATAATCGCATGGTTTGTCGGCCTGGGGGTTGGCTTGCAGATAGAGGGCATATTCGGCCACCGTCACCGGATACGTCCCGATCTCGAATGCGCCGACGGGGATGCTATATTGCCCCTTCTCAGCGTTATACGCCTGGGGATCGGTGGGATCGCTGCCCATCGTGAACTTGCCTGCCGCCACCGGGCGCACCGGCGGGATAATGAAGGATACTCTCGTCTTTTTGTCACGCCAGCCCGCGAAGCCCAGGCGGTCCAGCCGCGCAGGAATGGCGATCTCGTCCCAGGTGGGTTGCACCGGCGACGGTGGAGCGTGAACCACTGTCGCATTGTGTACGCGCGAATCTGGCACGAGCAGGGCGCGAACGATCTCATCCACTACCTGCTGGCGGTCGCGCCCGATTGCATCAATCCAGTTGGCGAACGCCACCCGACCAGGGATCGGCACGTCGGCCAGCCGCACCGGCAAGATCATCCGCTCCACGCCATTGACGATATACTTTTGCTGGTTGTTATAGAGCGCGATATAATTGCTCAGTTCCATCTTCACCCAGCGCGACTCATTCGCCGCCGCCGTCACCATCAAAAGAAATGCCGAGCGGCGCTCCAACTGGCCGGTGATATCATCGGAGAGGTCATGCCCTTTTTGCGCATCATTGAGATCCAGCCACAGATCGATACCTTGCGCACGCAGCCGCGCGGCGTAATCGGCGACCGTAGCGTTATCCGCATGGGCATGGCTGATGAAGGTGGTATGATACGCGCTCATGGCGCACTCCTCCCAGCTATCACGGTGAAACGACATTTTCTGAAAGTAGTATAGCCCATGCTGCGTCGCCTGATCAATGCATCGGTGCCAGGAGCGTCACCCGTTGCAAAAGCGGTCGCCGGCCTTTGGTCCATTGGGCCAGAAGCCAGCGGCTTCGTGCGCCGCCGCCTGCGCCTGGGGGGGCGAGATCATGCCATCCGCCAGCATCTGGCTCAGCACGAATTGCTGGCGGGCCAGGGTCGCCTGGGGATTGCAGAAGGGATCATAGAACGAGGGGGCGCGCACCAGACCGGCCAGCACCGCCGACCGCGCCAGATCCAACTGGGAGGGGGGCATGCCGAAATAATGCTGGGAGGCCGCGCCGATGCCATAGGAACCGTCACCGAAATAGACCAGATTGAGATAAAGTTCCAGGATCTGCTGCTTGCTATAACGCTGCTCCACCTTCACCGCCAGGATGATATCCTGCCATTTCAGCCAGGGCGTGTGATCGTCGTCGTTCAGATAGGCGTTTTTGGCGAGTTGCTCCGTGATGGTGCTGCCGCCTTCCAGCAGCCGCCGGTAACGCAGGTCGTCCCACAGCGCCCGTGTCAGGCTCACCACGTCGATGCCGTGGTTCTGGTAGAAATGCTCGTCCTCGGCGGCGATCAAAGCGCGGGAGACCGTCGGTGCGATGGCGGCATACGGCGTATACGGATCATTGTGGGCGGCATCGACATGGTGAACCAGCGAGACCAGCCCGGCGGCGGAAGGCGTCGTGTTCCACGTCCAGACGACCAGAGAACTGAAAAGCAGGAAGAGGGTCAGCGCGACCAATCCCAGGCGGCGCACCCACCGCGCATGCGCCAGCCGGTGCCAGCCCACGGCGAGCCTCGCGCCCGCCCGCCCCGCGTATTCTCGCGCCCGCACCCACACGCGGTCCGCGTACACCCGCGCCTGGTCACGTACCTGCACGCCCTGCGCCGACCACCGCTGATACATCTTCCCATGCCAGTTATCCGCCATGCCCCATCATCCTCAACCTAACACTCAGTATATCTTTCACGGGGTTGTACCTTTGCCTCTTTGATTATAAGGCGTGCTGATGAAAAACGGATGAAATCCTGTATGCTGTCAATCCAATCATTGCCCGTGCCGGATAGGTATATCCGCCCCGCGATCACCCCTCTCCATCCGCCGATGGGGAGGGGCCGGGGGCAGGGTTCCCGTGCCGCGACGGGATGGGGCCGCGCTAGTGGTGCATGCTGATGCCGCGCACGATCATCTCGATGGCGATGGCGAGCAGGATCGGGACGAAGAGCTTGCGCACGGTGCGGTTCGAGAGCTTGGCGAGCGTTTTCGCGCCGACCAACGCGCCGACCAGCACGCCCAGCGCCACGGGCGCGGCGACCAGCGGCAGGATGTCGCCACGCTGGAAGTAGATGCCCGCGCTGGCGGCAGCCGTCACGCCGATCATGAAATTGCTGGTGGTGGACGACACCTTCATCGGCAGGCGCATCGCCGTATCCATCGCCAGCACCTTGAACGTGCCGCTACCGATGCCCAGCAGGCCGGAGACGAGGCCGGCGACGTACATCATGCCGAAACCCTCCGGCACATGCGTGACATTATAGGCCACGATGCCGCCCTGCTGGGCATCCGGATAGGTGCTGGCCAGCGCCAGGCGGTCGGCCCAGCGATCATTCTTGACGCCATGGGGCAACTCCTCGCCCAGTTTGCTGATGAGCGGCGCGGCACTGATCAGCAGCACGACGCCGAAGATGATGAAGAGCGCCGCCGGCGCGAGGACCACGGCCAGGAACGCGCCGCTGATGGCCCCGATGGTCGTGGCGATCTCCAGGAACATGCCCACGCGCAGGTTGGTCAGATGATCTTTCACATACGCCGCCGCCGCGCCGCTGGAGGTGGCGATGACCGAGACGATGGAGGCACCGACGGCCACGTCAATCGGCAAGCCGAAGGCGATGGTCAACAGCGGCACGACGAAGATGCCGCCGCCCAGCCCCACCAGCGAGCCAACCAGGCCGGCGACAACTGAAGCGACGAAGACTAGCGCGAAGAAACCGAAGCTGGCCGGCTTCGCCGCTGCCGCTGTGGTGTGGCCGAAGATTGCGCCCAGCGCGATGATGCTGATGAGCAAGATCGCCAGCACCAGCGAAGTGATCGCCACGTAGCGCCGGTCATGTTCCGCCGCGAAGGCCATGATCGAGACCGCCACGCGCAGCACCGGCGTGAAGAGCAAGATCACCAGCCCTAACACGATCACGCCCAGCGGGTTGCCCTGCCCGATGCTGCTGAAGATGGCCGGGATGGTGTGGGGGAAGACGCGCGCCCGCTCGCCTCCCGTGACAAACAGCAACAGGCCCAGCAGGATGACGGCGGCACTCAGCAGCACGCCGCCACGCAACACGTAGCTGATGATCAGCTCAGCCTGGCGCACCAGGGCGTCACGATCGTTTGTTTGTGATGGTTCTTCGCCCGCCTGGTGAGCAGGCCGGATCGAAGGCACAGTAGCCATGCAAAAACTCCTAAAAATCTCACCGGAATCATAATGGTGGCACTCTAACCTTACCGCATGGTATGCTATGAGTGCAAGACATAGACCCCATAAAAGGATAATGGTGAGTTATGGCGCTTAATCTCCACCTGGTGCGGCTGTTCCTGACGGTCGCCACGGAACATAGCTTCAGCCGCGCCGCCGATGAGTTGAATATCAGCCAGCCGGCGGTCTCGAAAGGCGTTTTGACCCTAGAACGGCAACTGGGGTTGACGCTGTTGGATCGCTCGCAGGCGCAATTGCCCTTGACCGAGGCGGGACGCATTTTATATACCCACGCGCAAGCCCTGTTCGCCAATGAGCGGTTGGCCGAGGCGGCGCTGGACCAGATGCGCGGCTTAGAGCAGGGCCGGCTCATCATCGGGGCCAGCACGACCATCGGCATTTACCTGCTGCCGCCCTTGGTGAGCGCCTTTCACCGCGCGAATCCAGCCATACACCTGTCGCTGGTGATCAGCAACACCCACGAGTTGGTGCGGCAACTGGTCGAGCGCCCGCTGGACCTGGCCTTCGTGGAAGGACCGGTGGAGGCCGCGAACGTGGAGCCGCAGCCGTGGCTGCGTGATCGGCTGGTGGTCATCGCGCCGCCGCAGCACGTCGCCAGGGAGTTCCAGCGCGTGCCGTTGGCCGCCCTCACCCACGAACTTTTTCTGTTGCGCGAAACGGGATCAGCCAGCCGTGGGTTGATCAATGCGCACCTCATCAGGCACGATATCACGCTGCCCGCGATCATGGAGGTGGGCAATAATGAAGCGATCAAGCAATTGGTGATGGGTGGCACCGGTTTGGGCCTGGTGCCGGAAGCGGCGTGTGCTGAAGAGATCGCCACGCGCCGCCTGGTGTGCCTGCCGGTCGAAGAACTCACCATCCCGCGCCAACTCTGGCAACTGGACGTGCCAGGCCGCCCGCTGAGTCCCGCCGTGCAAGCCTTCACCGCGCTGCTGGCACAGGGGCGACGATAGAGCGGATGATTGCGCTATTTTTGATACAACCTTAGCGAAAGAGTAGCATAAGCTCGGTCTTCGCGCGGCCAAAGGATCAACCAGTGTTTGCCAAAACTTATCAAGTATGCAAGGAGACGGTATCATGAGTAATGAAATCGTTATAAGTATCCCGTGGAGCATTGGCGACGCGCCCAGTGACTTTACCAAACTCTGTCAGATATGGGAACAGGTGCAAGGTCATGATCTTGATGTAATGCTCGATTTTAGCCAAACGAACTTTCTACGCCCCAATGCAATTGCCTTTTTTGGTGGTATGGTTAGGCTGGTTCAAGCACGAGGTGGGCGTGTAAAAACCACAGGATCTCAAATTTCAGAACGGTTACGCTCTTACCTCTGGTATAGTGAGTTTTTGCCAACTTTTCTTCCTCAGCAATATCCGACGATTCAGTGGCCCACCGTTGTTCCATTTCGAGAACATAGGGAGCTTGATCCCCTTGTAATTAGAAAGTATTTAACGGAGAAATGGCTGAAGCAGGAGTGGATAGACGCGAGTCCACGGTTACGGCAAGTCATCATTGAGCATGTAAGCGAAATTTACACGAATGCATTTGAACATGCACAATCGCCCATAGGAGTGCTAAGTTGTGGACAGTACTATCCGAAATTGAAACAATTGGCACTATGCGTGGTTGATTTTGGGCAAGGAGTGGCTACCAATGTGCGGCGGTTCTTGAAGAATGATACAATGGAAGTAACAGATGTTCTCAAATGGGCGTTCAGCGAATCGATGTCTACCAAAATGGATCAAGGCATCAGTCGCGGAATGGGGTTACATCTGCTGAAAAACTTCGTTCAAATGAATAAAGGTACTTTGCAGATCTACAGCAACGATGGGAGAGTGCTTATTGATGAAAAGAAAGAAGTGTACGAGGACTTCAGCCCAGCGTTTAGGGGGACGATAGTTCAAATCAACTTACAGTGTGATGGTAGATACTATGTGCTACCATCAGAGGTAGATGAAGAGGATGACAATGATCTCTTCTCAGGAGGATAAAACGATGACAGTTCAAGTAAAAGATCTTATTGGCGAAGATTGCATTACCCTTGATGATGGACAAGAAATCTATGCGCGTATTCACCCCGAATTAGTGGCAGGCAGAAATGTCGAGCTTGACTTTGCTGGCGTCGAGTTTTTTGCATCGCCGTTTTTCAATGCCGCCATTGGTCAATTGTTGCGGGATTTGCAGCCTGAAACATTAGACAAGCAATTAAAGTTGAAGCATTTGTCAGCAGCAGCACGCACCTTGCTAAAACAGGTTATTGCAAATGCAAAGCGTTTCTACGCTGAAGAAGACTACCGTAAACTCGTCGATCACGTTTTGGATGAGATCGCTGAGGGGCGCTGATGCCGCATTTGATCAAGATCGAAGCCGATGTCGTGGATGTAGCACAGGATGTGCCGCGACGGGAAGATGTCTTCTTTATTGATACAAATGTTTGGTTCTCACTGTTCGATCCAACCTCGCTCACCAACCGGCCTGAACAGGCTTATCCGCGTTACTTCAAGTCGTTGCGCAAAGCCAAAAGCGCCATGTTTTATTGCGGCTTGAGTATGGCCGAGCTAGCGCATATCATTGAAAGAAAGCGATGCGAGTTGTTCGAAACACAACAAGGAATGCAAGAGGGGACATTGTTGAAGAATATCAAGGACTTCCGCCATAATTATCCTGATGAGCGCGAAGAAGTTGTGCGGCAACTTCAAGCAGCATGGGAGTATGTCAAACAAGCAGCCAAGCCAATGGATATCACCATCGGTGATGCGTTGACGAATGCTGCATTGGAACGGTTCTCCAGGCACCCCTTGGATGGCTACGATCTTTTCTATTTGGAAGCGATGAAAGCAAGCAGCATTACAAAAATTCTTACGCATGATGGTGATTTCGCGGGTGTTCCAGGTATACAGCTTTTTACCGCTAATCCGCGTGTCTTGCAGCAGGCGCAACAGCAGCGGAAACTGCTGCGCAGGTAGCATTCTATCTAGCGCATGTGACGGTGCTGTGCGGCGTTACAGTTGCCAGAGGGCGCTCAGCATTGTCAGCAGGTGCTGTTGCCGGCGGAGCAACACCTCCGGCGTCCAGTCTGGCTCGTTAAGCACCTGGGTTGTCAGCGCGCAGGTGGAAACGCCGTTGCGCCCCGTGAAATATTTCGCCTTTTTCGTAGCGAAGTCGAAGTTGAAGGCCATCGCGTTCTTGCGCTTCGTCAGCAGGACCAGATTCCCCAGGCGGTGGACATTCGCCGCGTTCCATTCGGGATCAGGAAAGGTCTTTGCCCAGGTGCTGTCGGCAGGGATTTTCTGCGGCAACACGTGCTCGATACTGAGGACCGGATGGGCATAGGTTGCCGCGCCGTCGCCCAACAAGGCATCCAACCGCAAAAGCGCGTAGCGGGCGGCATGTGAACGGTAGATTTCGCTATCAAGGGAGGTGCGCGTGTAGTGGCGCTCGTCAAGTGTGAGGGCCATGACGCCAGCGATGGTCGCTTCGTCGCCGCGCTGAATGGCGGTGAGGAGCGCGCGATAGCGTTCGACGCGCTTGCTGAACGTGACGTGGCGGATCATCATCGATGCTGCCAGACGTTCCAGGCGCGTGAAAAACGCCAGCAGCGCCGCCGGTTCAGCCATGTGCTTCGTGAGATAATAGATGGCCGCCGGCGTCCAATCGGCGTTATCGATGAGGTTAAGCCAGACGAAAAGATCATTGATCGCCGGCGCGTCCTGGGTACTCTGGTAGGTGCCGTTGCGGATGATCGTGAACGCCTGCGCATGCGGCGCAATCGCCTCGTCGATGACGCGCCGCGCATCGCGCGGCTGCTGCTGCCCATCCAGCAGCACGGCGGTGCGAAATTCCTTGAGCAGCGTCTCGCGGGGCCGCGCTTTCACGGCCAACATGCGGATGTGCGCGAACAGTTCGGTGAAGCCGTCGCGCCCCAAGTTCGTCTCGATGTCCTCCCACTGCTGGGTATACTGCGGTCGATCCGCCTCAGCCAGCGCGCCGATGATTTCCGCTTTCAGGATATCGACCGGCGAGAGGTCCAGACCGCGATCATTGAGGACGGAGAAGATGCGATACGCCGAATCGCGCTCCAACGCCGCCACCATCACGATATAGCAACGCTGGATGATAAAGGCGGCGAAGTCCGAAGCCTGGGTGGGCGATAACGCACGCACGCGCTCCATGAAATAGCGCATGTTGTGAAACAGCCGTTGCTGCGCATCGTTGGCAAGTTGGGCTGGCTCGACGGTCAGCAAGCGTGCGATGCCATCGCTATCCTGAATATACGCTTGGAAGAAGGTGCGGTCGCGTTCACGCAGGCAGAGCCGATAGCGATTCGGCGTGCCGGCAAATTTGTTGCCCTTTTCATAGAGATAAGCGGTGATGTCATCTTTCTCGGCGGTGGGGACGCGCGTGCGCAATGCCGCCAGCAACATCGTCAGCGTGGTCAGTCGCTGTTGCCCATCCACGACTTCGGCCTCTTTGCCCTTGCCATGCACTACCACGATGCAGCCTAAAAAATAAATCGATTCTGTGCCACGTGTACTCTCGAAGAAATCGTATAGATCATCGAATAATTCCTGTACTTGCTCTTCTTCCCAGGCATAGGGGCGCTGGTACGCCGGGATGACGAAAGCGAAATTATCACGAAAGATGTCGTGTAGTGGTAGCTGCTTCGTCTCAATCGCGGTGTTATTCATCGAGGCTGACTCTCCACAGGCGGCTGGCGGCGAGAAGGCGCAGCCAAACTCTGCACCTCAAGGAGATTCTCACTATAGCATCTGCTTGAAAGAAGTGCAAAATGCGCTTTTCTAGTGCAAACGTACCACCAGTGTACATGATTCGCCGCCGATAGGCTCAGCCGAGCGCGTCCGTGAGTTCGTCCCAGCGCCGGTCGGCGATGAGGCCGTCCAGCCAAGCGGCGGCGTCGCCGCGCTCAAAGACCTCGTTCAGCAAACCGGCGAACGTGTCAACCGCGTCGGGCGGGCCGAAGAGGGCGTCCAGGATGGCCGCGTGTGGTAGCCGCGCGCCGCATGCCTGGGCGATGCGCCAGTAGGGTCCCTGCGCGCCTTCCAGCAGGGTCGCCGTCGTATAGGTCGTGGCCGTGGGCAGGAAGGGGAAGAGCAGCGCGTCAATGAGCAGATCGCTCAGGTTCGCGCTCGCCTGCACGGGACCACCCGCGCCAAAGGTGACGCGCCGGCAGCCCGCGCGCAGTTCCGTGCCATCATACTCCGTCGCGGTGGCGCAGTTCAGCAATTCATGGGCGAGTTGGGCGCGGAACATCGGCGCGTGCAGCTCGGTCGTGGCCAGCAGCGTTTTCGCCGCTTGCGTCTGGCCGTCGATGCTGGCGAGGTAGAGGAACGAGATCACCTGCTTACCTTCCAGCGCATGGGGATCGCTCCCGCCCAGGCGCTTCTGCGCCTCTGTCTGAAACAGATCGGGGAAGAGGACGTAGATGCTGGGTGTGTCATGCACCGCACGCGCATACCAACGCATCTGGTTGGACCGCAGCATGGCGGGGTAAGCGCGCACGAGCGCCTGCAACAATTCGCCCGCCAGGATGTAGACGGGGCGCAGCGACTGCTGGCGCATCCACGGCCAACGCTGCGCCATCCGCGCCCAACTGGCGGCGATGTCTTCGACAGCGGCGGCGACTTCCGGCGCATCGGGGTTCGGTTGGCTCATACGGCGCTATCCTCGTGTACACTAACTGGCACGGTGGGCAGATGTTGCGGCAATTCCCAGTATCAGTGTACAACGAGGATGGGTGCCAGTGACAGATCGGCGCTCAGCGATTGTTGATCGGGATGACGGCCCAATTGCCGGGATTCGGCAGGCTGGGCAGGAGCGGATGTTGCACGGGCGTGGTCTGGCTGCACGTGGTCGTGGGATGCAAGATCCACGTGTGGCTGGCCGGCGACGTGCTGAAAGGCGTGCTGGCAAACGTGGCGCTCTGGGTATAGAGCGTGACGCACTGGCCAAAGGCGATCAGGGCCGGTGTGGTGCCGACCTGTGCCGCATGCGTGGCCCACGCCACGGCGACATGCGCGCGGGGCGACGTGCTGGTGGCCTGGGCCGGCGCGACAATGCCGGCGACAATCATGAGCAGGGCGGCACCGAGGGTGCCAGCGGCGATCTTGGCGATCCACCGTGAACGTTGGGTAAACATAATCTTTATCCTCTTTTGGCATCGTATTACAACACGAACGATATGATTCAATCCCAGTATACCACCCGTATTGCAAATAGCGATAGGGCATGCCCTGTTTGTCTCATACGGGTATTCACTCACAGGGCGACTGGATGTTGACGGGCAAGCGCGCAAGCCGTACAATGAGCATAAGGGGACGCGCCTGGCAGAAAAGCTGCCGCTGTTTCCCTTGTTTTCTGGTGAAAGCGTGATAACGATGGCACAGCATGGCGTGAGCGCGCTGATCGGGCATCACGGCTGCTTGCGGGCGGCGATGGTGGCGGGCGGCGTGGCCTTGGTGGTGCTGGCGGTGCTGGTGATGACGGGGGGCATCGCGCCGTTGCTCGCGGCGGCAGCCTTCGCGGCGCTCGCGTGCGCTCTGGCGGGGCTGGCGCTGGTGACGTTGGTCGCGGCACGCTTCCAGCGCGGTCTGCCCGCGTATCAGCGCCTGCTGAATAGCCCGGCGACCGTCCTCGTCGCTCTCGCGCCCACCGGGCGCGTGCTGGTGCAAGGCGAAGACTGGGCCGCTGTGCTGGACGACGCCTTCCGCGACCAAGTCATCCCCGCCGGGCAACCCGTGCGCGTGGTCGGCGTGGCAGATCTGCGCGTGATCGTCACGCCGCCGGTCAAAGAACTGCTGGCCCAGGCCGGTGCATTACCCCCGCTCCCGCACCCCTGAGCATCCCTGTATCCCCCACGGTATACAACAAAGAACGCTTATTTGGCATCCGAAACGAGGCAGCATTCGATGGATCCTATAACCCTTCTCCTGGTAGGGGGCGGTGTGGTGGCGCTCATCGCTTTTTTCAGCGCGCTCTCCGGTTTGCGCGTCGCCAATCAGTATGAGCGCGGCCTTGTCTTTCGCCTGGGGCGGCTGGCGGGCGTGCGCGGCCCCGGCCTATTTTATGTGACACCGTGGATCACCAGCGTGCGCAAGGTGGATCTGCGTACCCTCAGCATCGAGGTGCCGCCGCAAGAGATCATCACGCGCGACAACGTGACGATGAAGGTCAGCGCGGTGGTCTACTTCAACGTGGTCGATCCGGCGAAAGCGATCATCAACGTGGCGGACTACCTGCGCGCGACGGTGCAGATCGCCCAGACGACGCTGCGCAACGTGCTGGGGCAGTCCGAACTGGACCAAATCCTGGCGGAACGTGAGATCATCAACCATCGCTTGCAGGTGATCATCGACGAGCAGACGGAGCCGTGGGGCGTGAAGGTGACGACGGTGGCGCTGAAAGACGTGGAATTGCCACTCAACATGCAGCGCGCGATGGCCAAGCAAGCCGAGGCCGAGCGTGAGAAACGCGCCAAGATCATCGCCGCCGATGGTGAATTGCTGGCATCGCGCCAGTTGGGTGAAGCCGCCGCCATCATCGGGCGTGAGCCGGCTACCCTGCAACTGCGCTACCTGCAAACGCTGACGGAGATCGCCGTGGAAAAGAACTCGACGATCATCTTTCCTTTGCCGATCGATCTGGTTGAACCATTCGCGCAGATCCTGCGCGCCGCCGCCACGCGCCAGGCGAACGAAGCCGCACAACCGCCCGCCGCGCCCCAGGTGACACCACCCACCGCGCCACCATCCCCGCCGAGCAGCTAAGCGCCGACGAAAACTGCTGCCGACCTCCGGCCAGCCGTCATGAGGTGCGTCACACCGAAGTTGCCGTCGTGGCGGGACCACTGGCGATGCTGCCGCTGATGGTGGTGTCGCCGGTGAAGTTCAGGATGATGGTCACTTGCAGTTGGTCAGTGCCGTGGCTGACCTGCGCTTGCACGCGCCAGGCGCGGCGGCCATCCAGCGTGGTGATCGTGCCGGTATACAACTGAGTCTGGGCCGCGGTTCCGAGTGTCACGGTGCCGCCGGTGGCGTTTAAGCCGCCGAAATCGTCCTGGCCCTGGATCTGCACCTGCGCGGTGCCGCCGGTGATCGTCGCCAGCGTCAGATGCAGGGTCAACGTCGTGTTGCCGTTGTCATCCGGCCCGCTCTGCGCCAGCGTGCCGGTGAAGGTGTCGGAGAAACCGGCCTTATAGGGATCGCCGGTCGCAGCTTGCGCCATGCCGGCGGCGCTGGCGATAGTGCCGCCGGCGCGCGTGTTCCAGCCCGCTTGCAGTGGCCCTACCAGCGCCCAGATGACCACTCCCCCCAGCACCACACCGACCACACTGGCGATGACCGGATGCCGTTGGGCGCGCACTGTCGCCGGCTCCATCAGGCGCTGGATCAGCAGGTAGCCGATGAGCGCGATACTGCCACCATAAAGCACAAAGCCCCACCACGTTCGCGTGTCGCTGCCCGTCCCCAGGCCATGCACCGTCACCAGCAGGTAGCCGACGAGCGTCAGACCATGCAGCCGCCGCCACCACGTGTAGCCGATGCGTGGGCGCAGCCATGTGCTGATGAGGATGGCGCTGCCGACGTACAAACCGGTGATGCCCAGGCCCATCCAGAAAGTGCGATAATGGCTGACGAACGGTAATAGCACATCGCCCAGCCCGAAATGCGTGAAGGGATCGACAAGGACGGCGGTGACGTGCAGCGCGGTGAAGACCAGGCCGACCAGCGCCAAAAAATTATGCATCTCCGCGTTGATGATGCGCGGCCAGCGCGCGTTTTGCCAGTGCTGGGTCAGTGCCAGACCGACGGCGACGGAGCCGGTGAAGAGCAGATAGGCGACGATCCCGCTTGCCCGCGCTGTTTCCCATGTGACGGCTTGCCAGAAGGTCACGATTGGTCCTCCTTAGCCGGCCAACCTGCCGTAGCCCAAAGTTCACCATTCTCCCGCAGGCACTGGCCGGCGAGGTGGTGCTGGCGCAGCCAGGCGCGACCAGCGCGTTCCCCCAGGATGAGCGCGACCTTCGCCGCGACTTCCGCCTGGGCGCAGCGCGGCGCGGCCACCGTCACGGCGACGACATCCGTGACGACCGGTTCGCCGGTGCGCGGATCGATCAGGTGATGGCGCGGCGTCGCCCCTTGCTGCCAGCGCCGCCGGTCCGTCCCCGATGTCGCCAGCGCGCCGGCGTACAGCGCGATCATCCGGTCGCCCGGCACGGCCACGGACCAGGAGCCAGCTTCCGGCGTGCCGTTGGCCGCTAGGTCGCCGCCGGCGTTGACCAGCGCGGGCGCGATGCCCGCCGCCGTGAGCGCGGCCAGGGCGGCATCCACCGCCATGCCCTTGGCGATGCCGCCGAAGTCCAGCGCCACGCCCACCGGCAGCGTGACCGCCCGCGCGGCGGGGTCCAGCCGCATGCCCTGCCAGCCGCCGCCGGCGAGGGGCCGTGCCGTTGGCCCGGCGAGGATGCCGCCGGCGATCGCCGCGAACGTGCGGTCATACCCGATGCGGAGCATCTGCCGCCCCAGAGTAGGATCGTAGAGGCCGTCGGTTGCCCGCGCTGCGGCCAGCGCCGTCGTCAACACGTCCCAGAAGAGCGCGCTGACCGGCACGCTGTGGCCCGCCTGCTGGTTGACCTGTGCCAGCTCGCTGTCGTCGCGGAAACGGCTCAATGCCTGTTCCCAGATCGCAAACAATTCGCGCGTCTGGCTGGCAGCTTCGGCTAGGCGCTCCGTTGGCGCGCAGACGACAACCGTCGTCCCCATCGCCGGCCAGGCCGCTCGCCCGATCCCCGCTGGCAAGCGATAGTTAGGATGAACCGGAGCCGGTGACGGGCTGGCTGCCGTTGGATGTGCCGACATTGCTGCCTCCATTCGTCTGGCTGCCCTGGTTGAAAAAGCCGCCATTGGTATCTTGCTGAGTCTGTTGATTGCTATCACTCTGAATTGATGGCAGGGTCCAGTTGAAGGTGTGGGCGCTGATCAGGCCGCCGACCGCCAGGAAGGTCGCCATGCTGCCGCCGACCACCCAGCGTTTGAGTTGGCGAATGCGCTCTAATGCCTCATTTTTGCTCAGGCGCGGCTGCGGCGTCGCCGGAGAATCGATCATGGTTGGTACTCCCACAGGTATAGATTCATTGTGTGGCAACCGGAGCGTAATGCAGGACGCCCCGGCGCGGTGCGGAGGACTCGTGCGGCACCCTTGTGCGCAACGTGTACGCGGTCGCAGCATTGCGATAACCTCAGTTTAGTGCTGAACGCGCCCATCCGCCAGAGAAGAATACGGTATATCGCCCTGCTTTATACATTTTCCTTACATTCCCTACCATACAATCCCTACTGTTTGGCGCTGAGCCAATCAGCACGGAAGTGGTAGGATAGGATGTATAGGATCTGAGGGATCTCGGCTATGCAAGCCGGTAACGGGAATGACAAGATCAAATCAAATAGGCAGGAGAATACAGATGGCGCACCAGATGATGATCACCCCGCCAACCATTTGATCCCGCTGAACAAGGTGAGCGTGAACGCCTGGCGCAAAAGTTTGGGCAAGGCAAACCGCTCTCTGAGATTGTGATTGAGGAACGGGGGCCGAAAGCGTGAGCGATTTTATTGGAAGTCACTGTAGGAGTTAATAAAAGAAGCGGCTTGCTGATAAAGCCGCGTCATTCTGCGATGGGCAGCATGCGAATACGAATGCGTGATTGGTCAAAAATGACAATGCACCCTTGCAAAAGAGCATCCTCTATGGCTGCAAGATTAAGAAGAATGATCTGCGCTTGCTCTGTGGGGCGGCGACTGATGCGGCGTAACAAGATAACTGAGGGTTTAGTTTCTTTCCGTAACGATAACAAAGTTCCAAAATCAGTATCAAAGGATTATCGATGAGAAACCTCATGCGACATCGACCAAGGGTAAGACACGTTCGCGCACTGCCTCTGCTGCAAAGCGAAGCGATTCTTTGATATCCTCCAGTTCGAGATCGGGATATGCCTGAAGGATTTCTTCATTGCTCATCCCGTCAGCTACCATCGCAACTACCGTTGCCACAGGGATGCGTAAGCCGCGGATGCAAGGCACACCGCCCATCTTATCAGCTTGAATGGTGATGTGAGTATAGTGCATGTTTGTTCCTCCTCGTTTTTCTTCTTCTGCATGCATAGTACAACAATGCATATCATGCCGTTTGCTGATGCTGCTGCATGTAAGCCTCAATCGCATCCATGATGCCTTTGTGATAGCCATAGAGACGCGCGAGGGTGTAGCGAATCTGGTTGATGTGCCGTGCGTCAGGCTGACTCTGCTGGCGTTCGCGCATCAAATCGTCCTCATGGCGATTGATGAGGATTTCCAATTTCGCTGCGCCCGCACGATAGCCAGCAAGCTCCTGATCGTTTGTGATGGGCGGCTGGGTTGTTTTCATGGTTACACCTCGTCTCTCAGTATAGCAGATGGATAAACGTGATACGATAATCAAACGACTTACCGCCAGTAATAAGTTTGGTGGCAAGTAAAGATTCTGCAACGATTTACGTCAGCCATCACGTCAAAGCTAGCCCAGGTGCGAAGGTGGAACGATGCCAAAGCCTACAGCTATCCAAGTCGATTTAAGTGCAATCAACCAACTTACCGAAATCGTCATTCGTGCGGGTGATCTCAAAGCTCCGCAGGCAGGTCAACATCTGATGCAGCGTTATGAGCCGGATGATCGCTATGAACCGATGATCTATGGTCTTTCGACCGTATTTCGTCAAGGCGTATCACTCAATCAACTAGCTAGAATATATACATTGAGGGCGTTTCCAAACCTGGAAACGCGGGCTGAAATAGGGTAGGATGGTCCAGAGTGGACGACTCGTCCTCGTCCGCCAGGAGCCATCCATGACACCGTTACTGGGTACCGAAGCGGTGCCGGTCCCGCCCCCATCAT
>DAIDGU010000028.1 GCA_027459785.1 Ktedonobacteria bacterium
CGAGGAGGACGGCGGGCGGTTAATGATGCGAGGAGGATGGCGGGCGGTTGATGATGCGCGGGGACGGCGGGCGGTTGAAACCGCGCCGGTGGGGCGTGCCGCCACGAAACCCGCCGTCGCGGGTTGGGATCCGAGTCCGCGACGGCGGACTTCGTCGCCGTTAGGCGCTAAGGCGCGGTTTCAACCGCCCGCCCGTCCTCGCCTCGCCCGCCTTGCCGCCCGTCCTCGCCTCGCCCGCCTTGCCGCCCGCCTCGTCGCGCCCGTCCATCGCCACTCGCCCGCCCGCCATCGCCCCCCTCGCCCATCGTTTCCCCCTCCCCATCGGAGATGGGGAGGGGGTTAGGGGGTGGGGCCAGCCCGCAGCGGTCCCACCGGCACCACCAGCGCGCGGTCGATTGCGCCGACGTTGGCGCAGCCGCAGAGCAGCATGTCCAGCGCGATTTCTTCGTGCAGCAGGCTCAATACACGCTGGACGCCCGCCGCGCCGCCGACCGCCAGCCCCCAGACGTAAGGCCGCCCGATCAACACCGCCCGCGCGCCCAACGCCAGTGCCATCAGCACGTCCGTCCCGCGCCGGATGCCGCCATCCAGGTAAATCTCGCCCTGGCCCTGCGCGGCCTCCACCACCGCCGGTAGCGCGTCCAGCGTGGCGACCGCGCTGTCAAGTTGCCGCCCGCCGTGGTTCGAGACGACGATGGCTCGCGCCCCGTTCTGGAATGCCAGGCGCGCATCATCCGGCGCGAGAATGCCCTTGGGGATGATCGGCAGCTTCGTGATGCCCGCCAGCCAGGCCAGATCGTCCCAACTCAGGGCCGGATCGAACTGCGCGCCGATATAGGCCGTCAGGCCCGATCCCGCGCTGGTATCGCTCAACGTCTGTTGCCCTGCCTGGGCGAAATTCGCCGCCACCACGCCGGGCGGCAACGTGAAGTGATTGCGCTCGTCGGCCTCGCGGCGACCGAGCTTCGGCACATCCACCGTCACCACCAGCGCCGCCGCCCCCGCCGCTTCGGCGCGCTGCACCAGATCGCGCGTGATGGCGCGGTCCTGGTAGACGTAAAGTTGGAACCACCACGGCCCCGCCTGGGGCGCGACCTCCTCGATGGCGCTGGTGGCGACCGTGCTGAGGGTGAAGATCGTGCCGGCGGCTTTGGCACCCCGCGCCGTGGCCAATTCGCCTTCGGGGTGTGCCTGGCGATGAAACGCGGTGGGCGCGAGCAACACCGGCAGCGCGACGGGCTGCCCCAGCACCGTCGTCGTCGTATCTACCGCCGCCACGCCAGCCAGCATGCGCGGCAGCAACCGCCACTGCGCGAAGGCCGCACGGTTCGCGCGCACCGTCACCTCGTCGTGCGCGCCACTGGCGATATAATCGAACGCCATGCGCGGCAACATCGCCCGCGCGGCAGCCTCATACTCTGCGAGATTCAGCGGCAGGGGGACAGCTTCCTCAGCCATGACAATGCTCCTTTGCAAAAAATCGACTTGTTGCTTGCTACTTGGATAAGTTGTAACACTCTGCTAAATTATATGCCATTGTTCATCAGATGGTGTAAACTGGAGATAAAACAAAGAAACGGATAAACCAGGCAATTCAATTTGCGCAAATATCACCTTCCGCTGGATGAAATTAAATCACAGATATTTTAATGGCATTTGTAACCATTATATGTCATAATAGTATAAAGTATCAACTTGTTGAACGTCAAGAAAGAGGTGTCATCATGTCGGAAAACCTGGTTCGGGGACGCGCGTATCTCGCAGATGGCCGCTACATCCCTGCACGCGCAGCATTGAATCAAGCGTTAGACGACGATCCGAACTCTGTGGAAGCATGGGTTCTGCTGGGTGATTGTTATCTCCAATCTGAACAGGATTCGCAAGCTTTGGCGGCGGCGGATCGCGCATTGGCACTGGATAGTCAAAGTGTTGAGGCACTCTGTATTAAAGCACGGATTCTCGCCTATCAAAAAGATTTCCCCGAGGCGACCAAACTTTGTGAGGCCGCTCTGGCATTATCGCCCACATCACCCGCCGCACTGGTTGCAAAAGGGAAAATCATGTCGGCTACTGGGCGACCAGAGGCAGCCTTAGCACTGTATGATCAGGCACTGGCTGCTCCTGAACTTTATTTTAACGCTCTGATACAAAAGGCGCTATTGTTGAACGAGATGGGTCGTGCCAACGAGAGTCTCCTCGTTGCAAAGAGAGCGGCAGATATTCGACCAACACATATTACCGCCCAGCTTATGTTAGCAACATTTCTTAGCGAATCCGGTCAACAGAGTGAGGCACTAAAAGTTACGGAGCATGCGATCTCGCTCGATCCAAATGACTATCGAAGCTGGGCCATCAAGGGGGCGATCTTAAGTGGTATAGGGCGCTTGCGTGAAGCACGCGAGGCTCTCCAGCGCTCAGCGAACCTGAATACAGAAGGTGACTCGATGAAGGAAGATGTACAAGAAACGATAGCTGATATTAATAAGGAGCAGAACAGACGCCGCCGCCGGGGTTTCTGGCGCACCGTTGGTAATCTGATCAATAGTTAGGATGATGTAGACGACAGTAGTCGTCGTGCATGATCCAATCGTTTCCCTGTTCATCCCTACATGTGCTATGATGAGAGTAACATCATGTAGCGATGACGGGGAGAGTAAGCGCGAATCGCGCGCCCAGCGAGCGGGAGCCATCGGATGCAAGCCCCCGCGCGTGCGCCGCGCCGAAGTTCACCCCGGAGCCGTGCGCTGAACCTCACGGAGTAGGCGTGCCGGCGGCCCACCGTTAGCGGGCGCAGCGAGGGGTGCCGCATACCCTCCGGCTTAGGCTATGGCCGGAACGGGTGGCGGCGCAACCAGGGTGGTACCGCGAATCAGCAGCTTCGTCCCTGTCAAGGGCGTGGCTGCTTTTTTTAATGGGACGAAGGAGACGAGACACGAAGAACACGAAGAACACGAAAAAACACGAAAAAACACGAAAAAGTTCAAAAAATTTCGCGTTTTTCGTGGGATTTCTGATTTTCGTGTTCGAAAAATCACTTCACTGGAGGAGTTATGCTTGACCAATTGGAGGCGTTGCGGCAGAAAGCGGTCGCCGATCTTGAGGCAAGCGGTGATACCGCCGCGCTCAACGCCTGGAACGCAACGTACCTGGGCCGGCAGGATGGCGCGCTGACGGCGATCCTGCGCGGGCTGAAGGACGTGCCGGGCGACCAGCGCAAGATCGTGGGCCAGCGGGCCAACGCGATCAAGGTCGAACTGGAAGAACTGCTGGCGGCGCGGCGCTCCGCCCTGGCCGCTGGGGAACTGGCGCGCGCCTTGCAAGCCGAGCGCATCGACGTGACGCTGCCGGGCCGCGCCGAACCGCGCGGCGGGCTGCATCCGATCACGCAGACGATCCGCGACATCTGCGCCGTCTTCGCGGAGATGGGCTTCCACACCGTCGAGGGGCCGGAGGTGGAGACGGACTATTATAACTTCCAGGCGCTCAATATTCCGGCGGATCATCCCGCCCGCGACATGCAGGATACCTTCTGGATCGTGCCGGGGCAGCTTTTATTGCGCACCCAGACCTCGCCGAACCAGATCCGCATCATGGAACAGACACGCCCGCCCGTGCGCGCCGTCGTGCCGGGCAAGGTCTATCGCAACGAGGCGACCGACGCCACCCACGAGGCGATGTTCCACCAGATCGAGGGCTTGCTGATCGACAAGACGACGACGATGCGCGATCTGCGTGGCTGCCTGGAACGCTTCGCCCACGCGATCTTCGATCCCGCCTCCAAGGTGCGCTTCCGCCCCAGCTATTTCCCCTTCACCGAGCCGAGCGCGGAGGTGGATGTGACGTGCATCGTCTGCCGAGGCGCGGGCTGCCGTGTCTGCAAATATTCCGGCTGGGTCGAGATCGGCGGCTCTGGCATGGTCCATCCCCAGGTGTTGCGCAACGTGAACTACGATCCGGCGGTCTATCGCGGCTTCGCGTTCGGCATCGGTGTGGAGCGCATCGCCATGATGCGCTATGGCATCAACGAGATCCGGCTCTTCTCGCAGAACGATCTGCGCTTCCTGAGCCAATTCTAAGAGTAAGGCCGGAACGCGAAATGACACGAAATGGGTGCGAAATGACGCGAGATGTTTTGCATGAAGGTGATAGAAGAAACCCTTGCTTATTGCTTATCGCGATCAAGGGTTCTTTCGGATCTTTTTTCGCGTTATTTCGTGTTTATTTCGCGGTATCTCGCGTTCCGTAATCTATTGCGTAGGAGTTAGGCAATGCGATTGGTCATCATTGGGTATGGCAATGTGGGGCGCGAGTTGGGCGCGCTGCTGGCGGAAAAGACGGCGGTGTTACGGGCGCAGTATCACCTGACGCCTCGGATCGTCGGCGTGATGACCGGGCGGCACGGCGGGTGGATCGCCGAGACGCCGGAGGGCATCGCCGCGCAGGTGGTGGCGGCGGCCGGCTGGCCGGCGACGGACGCTGTGCCGGTTGGCGCACTCCCGTTTCCTGGCAGCGCGCTGGACCTGATCAACGCCGTGGACGCGGACGTGCTGATCGAGCTGACGACGACGAATCCGGCGACGGGCGAGCCGGCGCTGAGCCACGTGCGCGCGGCCTTCGCGCGCGGCATGCACGTGGTCACGGCGAACAAGGGGCCGATTGCGGTGGCGTACCGGGCGCTGCGCGAGGAGGCGGCGCAGCGCGGCGTGCAGTTACGCTTCGAATCAACCGTGATGGACGGCACACCCGTCATCAACCTGAGCGAATTCACCCTGCCCGCGACGGAGATCCTGGCCGTGCGCGCGATCATCAACGCCACCAGCAACTTTATTCTGTCGGGCCTGATGCTGGGGCAGTCCTTCGACGAGACGCTGGCCCGCGCGCAGCAGATCGGCATCGCCGAGGCCGACCCCAGCCTGGACCTGGACGGCTGGGACGCGGCGGTGAAGCTGACCATCGTCGCCAACGTCCTACTGGGCGCGGATATCCGCCCGTCCGATGTCATCCGCGAATCTTCTGCCGACCGCATGCGCGACCTGGCGGCTAACGCGCCCCCCGGCAGCGTGGCGAAGCAGGTGGCGACGCTGACCCGCACGCCGGACGGCATTCAGGCGCGCGTGGCGCTGGAATTGCTGGCCGCCGATGATTCGCTGGCAGGCATTGGCCAGGGCAAAGCTGCCATCCAACTGCTGACCGACACGATGGGCGACCTCACGGTCATCGAAGGCCCCGGCACGCCGCGCCAGACCGCCTTCGGTGTCCTCGCCGACCTCATCACCATCAACAAACACGCCTAGGAAAACGAGATCGAACACGAAAGCCACGAAAAATTCACGAAACACACGAAAAGGAAGAAAAGACGTGGAAACACCTCCACCTAGTGATAAAAAGCGGTTGACATTTGATCCTTTGTCTAACCAGATCATTGGAGCAGCGACAACCGTTCACCGTGAATTAGGTCCGGGATTTCTTGAGAGCACGTATCAGCGTGCGCTAGCAATTGAGCTCAAGCGCGTGGGTATCGAATTCAAACGTGAGTTAGAGATTCCTGTGCATTATCGCGGAGAGATCATCGATGTCCGGAGAGCCGACTTTATTGTCGAAAATATCATCCTGGAACTGAAAGCTGTTGAAATCCTCCTCAGTGAGCATTCCGCACAGCTATTGATGTACCTCCGAGCGACGCATTTTAAGATTGGGTTGTTACTCAATTTTGGCGCGCGAAGGCTAGAGATCAAGCGTCTTGTTAATTGAAGTTTTTCGTCCCTTTCGTGTTTTTCGTGGATTTTTCGTGGCTTTCGTGTTCGAGAATAGAGGAGTTGTGCGATGAAAGTACCGTACCATTGGCTCAAGGAGTATGTCGCTACCGACCTGGAGCCGCAAGCACTCGCTAACAAGCTGACGATGGCCGGCCTGGAAGTGGACCACGTGGCGACGCGCTGGCCCAAGATCGTCACCGCCCAGATCGTGTATCTCGAACCCGTCAAGGGATCGAACCACCTGAACGCGACGCGCGTCACCACCGGCCAGGGCGACGAACGCAGCGTCGTCTGTGGTGCGCCGAATATCAAGCTGGGCGACGTGGTGCCGCTGGCGCTGCCGGGGGCCGTCGTGCAGGCCGAGGGCGGCGAAACCTTCACCATCGGCGTCGCCAAGAAGATGGGCATCCGGTCCGAAGGCATGCTCTGTTCGCCACGCGAGTTGGGGCTGAGCAGCGACCACCAGGGCATCTACATTCTGCCGACGGATACGCCGCTGAATATGCCGTGGGAAGAGGTCGTCATTGAACTGGACATCAAGGCGCACCGGGGCGATCTCTTCGGCATCTATAGCATCGCCCGCGAGGTCGCGGCCTTCGCCAACGTCCCCTTGCAAGCGCCGCCGCTGGCTGTGCCGGAGCTTGGTCCCACGCCGGTAGCGGAATTAGCCAGGGTGACGGTGGCCGATGCGGCGCTCTGCCCGCGCTTCACGGCGCGCGTCATCCAGGATGTGCAGATCGGTCCCTCGCCACTGTGGCTGGTGCTGCGGCTGGCGGCGGCGGGCGTCCGCGCGATCAACAACGTCGTGGATATCACCAATTACGTCATGTTGGAACTAGGCCAGCCCTTGCATGCCTTCGATTATGATCGCGTGGCCGATCATCACCTGATCGTGCGGCGGGCTAAGCCGGGCGAGCAACTGACCACCCTGGACGGCCAGCCGCGCACGCTTGACCCCGATATGATGCTGGTGTGCGATGCCAGTGGCCCGCTTTCCATCGCGGGCGTGATGGGCGGCGCGACCAGCGAGGTCGCCGACACGACAACGAATATCTTGCTGGAAGCCGCGACCTGGCATCCCGCGAACATTCGCCGCACGTCCGGCAAGCTGGGGCTGCGCAGCGAGGCATCCAGCCGGTTCGAGAAGGGGCTGGACCCGAACCTGGCCCAGCAAGGGGTGGACCGCGCGGCGCGGCTCCTGGTTGAACTGGCGGGCGGCACGGTGGCCCCTGGGATCATCGACGTGTACCCCCAGCCGGTGCAGCCGCGCACGCTACGTTTCACCACGCACGATGTCGAATGGCTGCTGGGCTATGCCGTCACGCCCAGCGAAGCGGCGCATGCGCTGACCGCGCTGGAATTCGGTGTGGTGCTGGATGGCGAGGGCGAGGGCATGACTGTGACCGTCCCCACCTGGCGCGGCGATGTGCAGGAGGGCGCGGATCTGGTGGAGGAGGTCGCCCGCGTGCTGGGCTATGATCGCATCACCGGCACGCTCCCATCCGGCCCGCTGCCCGAACCGCAGCTCGCCAGTTGGTTCGCGCGCCAAGAGCGCGTGCGCGACATCATGGCCGGCGCGGGGCTGCGCGAGATCGTGACGTATCCCCTCACCAGCCGTGCCGCGCTGCTCAACATCCTACACGATCAGTCCAACGTCGCGCCATTACTACTCGGCGCGGTCGATCTCAGCGCGCCAGCAGTTGACGGCAATGGCGCGGGGCTGGCAGAACAAACGGCATCTGACGGGGCAAAGGGGAAGAAGGCGAAAAAAGCGCCAGCAGTCGCGACGGCTGCCGCAACGCCCAACCTACCCGCGCTGGCACCAGACCAGCTGCCCGTGGTGGTGCTGACAAACCCGCTCAGCAGCAAGCACGAGACGCTGCGGCTGACGCTGCTGGTGAGCTTGCTAGAGACGCTGGGCGAGAACGCGCGCCAGGGCGCGCCCTCGGCGCGGCTCTTCGAGGTCGGGCGGCGCTATGTGCCGACGCCGGGCATGGCAACCGGCGCGGAATTGCCCCACGAGCGGCGCAGCCTGGGGGTAATCCTCTATGGCCGCACCGGCGACGAGTGGCTGGAGACCGCCCGTGATCTGGATTTCTTCGATCTGAAGGGGATCGCTGAAAAACTGTTGCGTACGCTGCACGTGGCGGGGGCGCGCTACACGCCGACGCACCACCCGACGTTCCATCCGGGCCGTTGCGCCTTGATCGAACTGCCGGTGAGCGCGGAGCCGGACGCGCCCACGCGCCCCGCCGGCATCCTGGGCGAGATTCATCCCGCCGTGGCCGCGCGGTTCGACCTGACACGCCGCGCCTACGCGCTGGAACTGGATCTGGAGCGCTTGTTCGCTGCCGCACCGGAACACTACCATGTGCAGCCCAACGCGCGCTATCCGGCGCTGACGCGCGACCTCGCCGTGGTGGTGCGGCGCGACGTGCCGGCGAGCGACGTGGCGGCGGCGATCCGCGCGGCGGGCGGCGCGCTGGTGCAATCCGTCACGCTCTTCGATCTGTACGAGGGCCAGCCGATCCCACCGGATCAGCGCAGCCTGGCCTTCACCATCGTCTATCAGGCGGCGGACCGCACGCTGAGCGACGCCGACGGTGACGCCGAGCGCGCCAAGGTCGTCGCGCTACTGCGCGAACGCTTCGGCGCGACCATCCGCGAGTGAGGGCAGCCCCACCCCCGACCCCTCCCCATCTGCGGATGGAGAGGGGCGACGCGGACGCGATTGAGAGTCGCTTGTCATAGGTACCATCCTCGCTTTGTGTGGGCACCTGTGAAGACGAGCTTGGTAGCCACAGGACCCGTCCGCCGCCGTTATTCAGCTTGACGCAGCCCCCAGTGACCCGTCGGGTCGGTCAGGGTTTCGGGATTGCCGGTGACGTAGGCATAGCGATTCAAGCCCCCCAAGACGATGCCGCTGCCCGGCAAGGTGTCATCGGGTTGGGTGAAGGCCCCCACACTGGGATCATAGCACCGCGCCTGGGCGTAGTCCGTGCCGCTGGGGTCAGCATACAGCCCGGTGTAGCCATACGCCGTGGGCATGCTGCCAGACTGATAGCGCACGCTGCCATAGGGGGCGAACAACTGGCTGGCGACAATAGTGCCGCTGCTATCCAGCGCCTGCGTCACACTGGCCAGCCCATCGGCCACCAGGTAGTACAGGCTGCTGCCCACCCGCTCAGCCACCCGCCGGCTGCCAACGAAGTAGTACTTGGTGACGGTGGTTTGCGCCCCCACCGTGGCGATCTCTTCCAACTGGCCCAGGAAGACGGTGGTCGTCGTCGTCGAGCCGGAGGTGACTTGCTGCCAGACGCGGTCGCCGGAGCCATCGTAGGCGTAG
>DAIDGU010000029.1 GCA_027459785.1 Ktedonobacteria bacterium
GATGCTGGGGGGCGCGGCGACATCGGGCCGGGGCGGCGCGGCAACGGGGCGCGGCGCACGCGCGGCGCGCTGATTGAGCATTTCACGAGTGGTGGACATATGCCTGGTTCCCTCCCGCAGCATACAAATAGACTTCGATATCGCCGGCAAAGACGATCTTGCTCAGCAGATGAGCATGCCCGTTCAGCCACGCGAGGCCGGCAACCCAATCGCCCGCGCCATTGCTGTAATGGCCCAGCAGCACCCACACCCGCCCATGCTGGGCCAGATAGGGGGCCAGATAGGCCGGCGACACGGCGCGCGCGAAGATCGCCTCGCGGTCGGCCCGCGCATACGTCGCCCACGCAAAGGCACCGGGCGCGGCGGGATCAAGGTGCGCTGGTCCGCCGAAGCTGGCGAAATAGTGGCTGAAGCCAAAATCGCACCCCCATTGGTTATCATAGCAGACGATACCATCGCCGGCCTGGAAGCGCGCGTTGACGGAGGCCGCCGCGCCGCGCCAGTCCTCCCAGCCTGGTCGCGCCTGGTAGTCGCGTAGCGGCACTAGCCAGCCGGTGATCGCCACTAGCGCCAGCGCACCATAGAGCCAGGGCCGCAGTCCGCCGCGCGCCAGCAGCATGACCATCACCTCAAGTCCCGCCGCGACGATGATGCACGCCGCCACGCTGGACGGTGCCAGGTAGCGCGTCACCCACACCGGCTTCACCTGCGATCCCACCCACGTGACGGCGATAGGAACGACGAACCACCCCACCACCAGCGCCACCGCTTCGATGCGATCCAGCGGGCGAGGGACGGGAACACGAGATGACGCGGGATCGGACGCGGAATGACGCGGGATATCTTCTCGTTCATTCCGCACTGTTGTTACAAGAGTGTTTCTTGGCATCTTGTAACTATTCCGCGTTATTTCGCGCTTATTCCGCGTCATCTCGCGTTCCGCCTTTTCCCTGCCGGCCCAGGCGATCAGTGTGAGAGTGCTGGCGAGGACGAGCAGCAGGAGCAGGTCGCCGACGCGCGTGGGCATGCCGCCGTCGCCGCCGACGAGCTGGCGCGTGCCGTGGACGAGATCGGTCACGGTCGGGCGCGGAATCCAGGCGACCTGATCGGGGTGCGCGGCGTAGAGTGGATAGCGCAGCGCGACGACGGTGGCGAGGGGCAGCAGGCTCAGCGCGAACGCGCGCCAGGGCAGCGCCCGGCGGCGGAGCAGCACGACGGCGACGAACGCGAGCTGCGCCAGCAAGAAGATGACCTCGAAGGCTTGCGTCAGGAAGCCCAGGGCGGTCAGCGCGGCATACCAGGCGAGCGCCCCGCGCGATCCATCGGCCAGCCAGCGCACCAGTGCCAGGTACGCCAGCGTCAGCAGCAGGACGAAGAGGGTGTAGCCGCGCGCCTGCTGGCTATATTCCACCATGAATTCGTTGACGGCCACCAGGGCAGCAGCGCAGAGCGCGACGCGGACGGTGAATAGCCGCCGTGCCAGCGCATAGACCGCCGGGATCGTCGCCGTCCCCGCCAGCGCGGGCAACAGCCGCCAGAAAAATTCGCCGCGCTGCCAGGCAGCGGGGGTGAGCGTGACGGCCACCTTCAGCAGCAGGTAAAAGAGTTCCATGTTCGGCTGCACGGTGGCGAGGGTGTGGACGAATGCGGGCCAGCTTTGCGTCGCCATGCCGATCGAGAACGTCTCGTCGATCCACAGGCTCTTCGCGCTGAGGTCGCCCACCCGCAACGCCAGGCCGACGGCGCAGAGCGCGCCAAGCGCGAGGTACGCGCGCTGCGCCACGAGCCAGCACCACCAGGCGGGCGCGGCAGGTGTGGTACGCGCGGGCCGGTTCACGGCAGCGCGAGGCGGCAATGAAGTTTCGGTCGCCATCAGCAAGTCACCCCCATCCTGCGGGTCCGTTGCACAATCCATCCCTTTCACTATAGCGATGCGGGGGAAACGCGGCTAACCAAAAGTCATGTGTGCCGTGGTCACGAATGTGCTTGGCAAACGCGCTGAGGACTGGTTGCCCCCTGCTGATGGTCCCGTGGGACTGGCCAGCGTGACGCGGATGCGCTATGATGCGTCACAAAGACAGAAGCTAAAGCGAATCAGCGGGCGCGGGTGCCTGGCATAAGAGGTAGAGGAAGATCTAAGGTATGTTGTTGACGCATTTGGCCGACCTGATCAAATCGTGGTTCACCCATCTGGGATATTTCGGCGTCGTCCTGGCGATGGCGATTGAAAGCTGCCTGATCCCCCTGCCGAGCGAGATCGTCATGCCGGTGGCGGGCGCGCTGGCGGCGGCGGGCGTTTTCGGCGCAGCGCACGGCGTCAGCCTGATTGGCGTCACCATCGCCGGCGGCGTCGGCAATGTACTTGGCTCCGCTGTGGCCTACTGGATTGGCGCGAAGGGTGGACGGCCCTTCATTTTCAAGTATGGCAAGTACATCCTGATCTCGCGCCATGACTTCGATATGGCGGACCGCGCCTTCCAGAAGCACGGCAGCATCATCACCTTCTTCTCGCGCCTGCTACCGGTCATCCGCACCTACATCTCCCTGCCGGCGGGCATCGCGCGGATGAACTTCCCCAAGTTTTTGCTCTACACCTTCCTGGGATCGCTGCCCTGGGGCTTCGTGCTAGCATTCGCGGGCTATAAGCTCGGCAACCAGGCGGCGGACAAGGTGAGCAAATACCTCCACGGGTTGGATGCCGTGATCATCGTCGCGCTGGTGGTACTCGTCGGCCTGTACGTCTATCGTCACATCCGCAACGAGCGCGCCTATGATGCCCACCTGGCGCCAGGCACCACCGAACCGCCGACGCAGAAGTTGCCCACCCAGCGGACGCCGCGCCCCGCCGACACCGACAGCACCCAAAAATTGCCGCGCACCCGTTAAGCCGCGCTTGTCTCGTCGGGCCAACACCTGATCGTGGGGCGGACATTCCTATCCGCCGCCTGCCGGGAGTAGCGAACCAACCGCCGCCCGCCCGCCGGGAGCATCGATTGCAAGTGCCAATCGTCCCGGCTCGGAAAAGGAACCCCTCCGGGCTAGGAAGCTACCTATCCGATCACTTTATCAAACATGATCAATGCTGGCTCGTTATACCCCTTTCGGATAATCAATATGGGTACCGGAGGACAGCCATGCCTGTCTGTCCGGCCTCGATGGCCACCGTCTTTCCCCGCAATGGGTATGACGCGCTTCGCGGTGATCGCGGCATATCCATCGCCGCAGCCATAGAGTTGTCGTGAAATGTGCCATAAGTCATATTGACAACGGCGGCATTGCTGTGTAGTGTAATGTCGCATAGCACGGGCAATGCGCCAGGTGTTATGGGCAGAAAGTCATCATCAGAGAGGGAATACGATCCATGAACCAGAAAGTGCTTACCACCGCCGCCATCGTCGGCGTCATCGCCGGAGCCATCGCCGGAGCCATTTACGAGATCATCGCCAAGCTGACGAAAGAGGGCTTCAAGCATGGGCTGCCCACCGCGATCGTTGTCGGCGCGATCACGCTTATCGTTGCCTTTGCGATCACCTATTTCATCAGCCAATCACAAGCACAAAAATCCTAAGCGCCTAGCGGGTGAATAGGATAGCTGGCCCCGCGATCCAGGTTCCATCCGGTCTGTAGGGGCGTACCCTTGTGGTCGCCCTGGTCCAGGTTGCGCTCCTGGCCCTTGTGGTCGCCCTGGTCCAGGTCGCGCTCCTGGCCCTCTGGTCGCCCCGGCTTTGCGTCGTCATTCGTACCACCCTACGGATCCATGGTACAGGCACGGCACGTCCCTGCGCAAATAGTTGTATCCCCCATTCGGCGCATTGTCATAGCACAGATGGGGCGCTGATCTTTCACCTTTGACACGCGGCACCGTATACTAAGAAGAAATATATGTGTCTGTCCCGCATGGCGCATCCCCCGGCACCAGCGGGCAGGAGGTGTGGTGATGGCGGTTACGGAATCCCCCATCGCGGTGCTGGTGGTGGAAGCGTCGCCCCAGGCGGCGCGCGATCTCGGACAATCTCTCGTGGAACGCTTTGGGCCGCGCCTCAGCATCGCCACGACGGCCAGCAGCACCGAAGCGCTGCGCATCGCCCGCCAGCGGCAGATTGACCTGGTCGTCGCCAATGTGCGCTGTGGCGAAGGCGACGGGCTGGCCCTGTGCCAGGATCTGCGCGCCATGCCAACGATGGCGGATGTGCCGATCCTGCTGCTGGGCGATCAGGCGACCGCGCAAGATAAGATCGCCGGTTTCAGCAGCGGCGCGGACGATTATGTCGTGCGTCCTATCGACGCGCGCCTGCTCGCCGCGCGCATCGAACTCCTCTGGCGCATCAAGCGGATGGAACAATTGGGCGATTAGGCGCATAATAGACGAACACAAGTGGTCGTTGGTCGCCAGAACAGCGGTTATTCGTCCCACGCATCAGCGCCGTCGCCCTCCCGCCTCTTCAGTCACCCCCCCGGCACGCCGATGATCCCAACTGAGGCCAGCGTGGCACACCGCCGCGCTGCCCCAGAGGAAGCGCACGCCCCCGCGTGCGTGGCAGCGGCGTCAGATTGCGCCCTGCCCGGCAGCGAGCCGTAGGCCGCACGGATGAACCGGCGCATACGCTCGCCCAGGAAGCCGAGGAGTATCCCGGCAGAGGAGGCCAACCAACTACTATGGGATTCCGCATCAACACCAACATCAATGCCATCGACACCGAGCGCAACTTGATGATGACCTCGACGAACATGGCCACCACCATGCGGCGGCTGTCGTCGGGCTTGCGCATCAATAGCGCGGCGGACGATGCCGCCGGTCTGGCGATCTCGCAGAAGCTCAACGCGCAGGTCAACGGCCTGAACCAGGCTGTGCAGAATGCGCAGGACGGCATCTCGCTCGTACAGACGGCGGAAGGCGCGCTCAACGAGACGCAGTCGATCTTGCAGCGCATGCGCACCCTGGCCGTGCAGTCGGCCAACGACACGAACACGCAGACGGACCGCACGGCGATCCAATCCGAAATGAACCAGCTCGCCACCGAGATCTCGCGCATCTCCAACACCACGTCCTTCAACACGAAGAACGTGCTTGCGGGCGGCTTCAAGGGCCAGACGTTGCAGATCGGCGCGAACTCCGGCGAAAACATGAGCTTCAGCATCGCCGCGATGGATTCCGCTGCCCTGGGCGTTTCGGCCAACGGCGCGACGATCAGCAGCACGGCGAACCTGGCGAACATCACCTCGGTCGCCAACGTTGGCAATGGCTTCAAGAACGGCATTTCGTATACCGTGAAGGCCTCTGCCTTGACGGCGGGCGAACTGACCGACGCCAACGGCGCGCAGACCAAAGGCACGACACAGGGCCAGAACATCGGCAACGAGCAGCTCAACAGCGAGGGCGCGTTCGCCGGCACTGCCGCCACCAACTACACATTCCGCGTCAGCGGCGTGGATAGCACCGGCTCGAAGGTCACACAGATCCAATATTCGACGGATGGCGGCTCGACCTGGGCCACGGCGCAGGGGCAGATTCAGAAGGATGGCACCTACGATTTCCAGGTGGCCACCAACAGCGCCAGCCCCACGACGGATAGTGGTCTGAAGTTCAACTTCTCGCTGCCCAGTAGCGGTGCCATCAATGCCGCCATCGGCGATCAGTTCACCTTTGCGGCCAACCCCTCGCAGGCCGTCACCGCCGCCAGCCTGGGCGCGATCTCGGCCTCCGTCGGCACATACGGTGGCTTGACTGTCACCGGCTCCTATAAGGGTACGCTTTCCGGCGCGATCTCGCTCTCGCTGACCACTACTGCCGCGAACACTGTGACCAGCGGCACCGTCTCCATCGGCGGACAGGCTTACACCCTGGCAGCCCCTGGCACGGCGGGCGCGGCGGCGACCTTTTCGGCGGCAGCGGGTGTCTTGTCGGTCAACGTGATGGGCCTCTCGCTCAACTTCAGTTCGGTCACACAGGGCGCGGCGACCACCTCCAACGTCACCTTCGCCAGCCCGAATCTGACAGGCGTTTCGGTCGCATCGAGCAGCCGGATCAACTCGACGGATGCCGGCAACGTCCTGGCTGCCACGAATTACCTGACGACCGCCGCCAGCGGTGCCGCCAGTACGGCGACGGCGATGTCTGCCGCGACCGTGACGGGCCAATATACCGGCGCATCCGGCACGATCTATCTGACGGATACCAACGCGACGGCTTCGGCGTGGAGCACCGCAGGCACGAAGGTGACGCTCGTTACCAATACCGGCACCTCCTCCGATATCACCGCTTCGGTGACGGGTTTGAACGTCACTGGCTCGAAAGTCTCCTTCACATACGCGGGTGCCAGCTTCTCCGTATCTGGCCTCCCGGTGGCGGCTTCGACAACGCAATATGACCAGATCGCAATGGGCGTCGCCAACAATGCGTCGTCACCTGGCAGCGATATGAGCGTGACGACAACCGCCAACGCGGGCGCTTCCACCGCCATGACGCAGAGCCAGAACACCGGCAACGAGATCCTGAACACGGCGGGTGCCTTCCTGGGTGCAACGACGACGAACTATATGACGCAGGTGACGTCGGTCAGCGGCAGCCAGGTAACGGGGATCAAGTTTTCCACCGACGGCGGCACGAGTTGGGCCACCGCCACGGCCAACGCGCTGAGCAACGGCAGCTACACCTTCCAGGTGCAGCAGAAGTCCTCCGGCGGCACGAACGGCTCCGGCGGCGACAGCGGCCTGCTGCTCTCGTACACCTCGCCGCAGAACGGTGTGGCCCCCCAGGTGGGCGATCAATTCAATTTCCAATCGGTGGCCGCCGCCATCACAGGAACGGCAGCGTCTTCCACCGGCACGGTAACGCAGTCCGGCAGCTACAGCGGTCCATATGCTGGTGCCGTCAAGGTGACGTTCAACACGAACGCTTCCAGCCAGGTGAGCGCCGTCACGGCCCTCAGCATCGGCAGCACCACGCTGGATGCCTCGCAGTATCAGTACAACTCCACGGCGAACACGCTGTCGTTCCTGGGTATGACCTATACCCTGAGCGGCGCGGGTGCCACGGTGACGGGCGCGACCATCACCGGCAACACGGTGACGCCGGCGAGCAACGCGCTGAGCGCGAATCTGGCCGGAACCACGGCGGTGACGACCGGCAATCTAGCGAGCAGCACCGCCCCGACGGTCACGGCCACCTCCACGCAGATCGGCGGTTCGACGCTGCCGTCTGGTCTGGGCGCGGGGACGATCCTGCTGGACCTGAAGCACTATGACAACGCGGGTGTCGCCAGTGGCGGCACGGCCCCCATCGGCATCAACGCAGTGTCGTGGCTGCCCACCGGCAACACCGGCGCGGCGCAATTCGCCAACACGGCGAACGGCACGGCGGTGGCAGCTTCCACCACGGCGGCGGCAAATTCCGCTGATTTCTCGTACAACTCGGTGAGTAGCGCCGACAAGTATACCAGCGGCGCGACGTATGGTGGCTCGCTCAGCGTGACGGGCGCGGACGGCAACACCTACAATCTCGTGGTCGCCAACGCCACCAGCGCGGGCGCGACGGTGTCGATTGAGAATGCGGCCAATACCGTCACCTATGCCACGTACAACGTCTCGACATCGGGCGCGGGCGTGAACGATGTGGTGGCCCTAAACTTGGGGCAGTCTAACATCGTCAACGCAGCCACGCACAACGTTGGCGCGGAAACGGCGGCGGTGAGCGGCACGTATACCGGCTCGGCCAACCAGCAGTACGTGGTGAAGGTCGCGCAGGTCGATAGCAATGGCAACGCCAGTCAGGTGCAGGTTTCGACCGACGGCGGCAACACCTTTGGCGCGGCCATCGCAGCCAACTCGCCGTATTCCAGCCCGGCGGCTTTCGGCACGGTGACGAGTTTCAACATCGGCCAAGGTCTGACGGCCTCGCTGACGCCCGGCCAGTTCAACCAGAACAAAGCCGCCGTCGGCGATACCTTCAACTTCGTCGCCACGGCGTCTGCCACCAACGGCGGCGCAGGTGCGGCGCTGCTGCAACTGCAAAACACCGATCCGACGATGGGGACGATCAATCTGGGCGGCGCGCAACTGGTGCAACAGAACCAGACCAGCGCGACGGTCGGCGCGGCAACGATGCAGATGAATCTGGCCTTTGGCGCGCTGGGAACATCCGGCGGCGTGCAGGCGGGCAACACCACCGTGACCTCGCAGGCTTCGCAATCGGCAGTCATCGGCGCGAACGATACGGTCATCTCACAGGCCACCGCCTTCGCCGGCCTGGATGTGACCTCGCAGGCTAACGCGCAGTCGGCCATCAGCACCATCGACGCGGCCATCAACACCGTGTCGCTGGCCCGCGCGCAACTGGGCGCGATTCAAAATCGCCTCCAGCATACCATCAACAACCTGTCGGTCGGCTCCGAAAACCTCAACGCGGCCCGGTCGCGCATCCAAGATGTGGACGTGGCGGCGGAGACGGTGAACATGACCAAGAACCAGATCCTCGAACAGGCGGGCATCTCGGTCTTGGCACAGGCCAACCAACAGCCTCAGATGGTGCTCAAGCTGCTCGGCTAGTAGCGTAGCTCCACCCCTAACCCCTCCCCATCTTCGATGGGGAGGGGCTTTTTTTGCATTCAAGGGGCGTTATACCAAATCTTGCGAATCTTGCTGATCGAGAGGACAGCCATGCTATCTGCCCGGTCCCAATGACCACCGTCTTTCCCCGCAATGGAAATTCAACTTGTGAATTCAGACTTCAGACCATGCATGCCAAGGGTCAGCGCGATCTCGCCGCCGTGGTGCAGGTCGTGTTCCATCACATGCCAGACCACCCAGGCGCGCGATAAGTGGACGATCTCGCCCTCCCAGTCGTCAGGGAAGGTCTGCTGCATATCGGCGGAACTCCAGCGATCCAGGCAACCGGCCATCAATTGCCAGGTGGCAGCGAGACCCTGCACCAGCTCGGCGGCGGATCGCTCAGATTCAGGCTGGTCCCCCCATGTCTTCACGAATTCGTTGGCAGCCTCACCCAGCGTTTCTGTGAACCAGCCCGCCCGGCAGCCGATGATGTGCGCGGCATTCTCGCCGATGGAGCGCAGGTTCGGTGCGGCGCGCAGCGCGAGTTGCGCGGCGGTGAGCGGTGCAAGCGATTCCTGGATGTGTTCCTGGTATGCTTGCCATTGCTTGTAGAACGTCGTGAGTGTGAAGTTGTCTTCAGCCATCTGCTTCGTCTCCTGATATGGTCCTGGTTTGGCGCGCTACGCAGCCTTGATGTTGAAGCATAGGGAGGTGCTTCCATTCACTCTTCTCACGATGCGGCCAGTATACGGCAACCCATGCGCTCCCGATGATATTTGCTGTAACGGAGCACCTTCGCTTTACCTGTCTACAAGTGCGAGAAGCCAGGCGTAGCCAGGGCAGAGGCGTATGGGAGTCGAACCCACCGGCGGGCGCGCAGAGCGTCCGCCCAACCGTTTTGAAGACGGCGAAGGCCACCAGGCCCCAGACACCTCCGCCCTCAGTATAGCCCGCCCGTCCTAGCAACACAAGCGCGGATCTGTCGATTTGCTTTCTTACATTATCCGCCATACAATAAGCAAAAGCCTGTACCATGAACGGTCGCACAAAGGGATAGCACGCATGTTGAACTCGAAGATCGCCAGTCTCTTGCCTGCGATTTCTGCTTTGCCTGAGCAGGTGCAAGAAGAGTTGGCCGCCGTGATTTATGCTGATTACCTGGACGCACGACTCGCCGCCAATCTGGGACAAGGAGTACCGTTACCCGAACTGGAAAAGCTGTTGACGCGCGCTGATGAGCAGATCGCGCACGGTGATTACACATCGCTTGATGACTGGTTGAACGAAGGCGATGCATGAATTCGCATATCACCGCTGATTTTCGGGCATGTTTCACTGGGTTGCCGGAATCCCTCCAAAAGGAAGCGCGGCAAGCCTTTCGCCAATTCCAGCAAGACCCCCGTCATCCTGGCTTACAATTCAAATCAGTCCTTGGCACACTTGGCGGTAAAACCCGTAAACTTTGGTCGGTGCGCGTTGGTTTGCATTATCGCGCGCTTGGCGAAATGCGCGATGATGGCATATATTGGCTGTGGATCGGCCATCATGCAGAGTATGATAAGATTACTGCCCCCTAACACGCTTGCTCTGTTGCAAAAGATCCAGAGAGAAGCTAACAAACACAAAGATTGGTTTGATCTCCATAGCCCGCCCGTCCTAGCAACACAAGCGCCTTGGCAATATTATGGTATGATTGTTCTAGGATGAAGGAGAACGCTCAGTCATGATTCAGGCGGCGACACAATTTTACAGCGTGGGCGCGGTGATGCAGTATCTGCGCGAGGCGCTGGAATTCGACGAGCAGTTGCAGGGCATCTGGGTGCGCGGCGAGGTGTCGCAGTTCACCCATGCCGCGTCGGGCCACTGGTACTTCAGCCTCAAGGATGCCGAGGCAACGTTGCGCTGTGTGATGTTCCGCCAGCGGAGCGCCGGCTTGCCACGCCTGGTGCCAGGACAAGAGATCTTCGCGCACGGCAATTTGGGCTTGTATGCGCAACGCGGCGAGGTTCAGTTCGTCATCGATCAGGTCGAAGATGTCGGCGTCGGCGTCCTCTATCAGCGCTTCCTGGCGCTCAAAGCGGAATTGGAGGCGCTGGGCCTCTTCGCGCCCGAACGCAAGCGGGCGATCCCGACGAGTCCCGCCGCCATCGGCGTCGTCACCTCCGCGAGCGCCGCCGCGCTGCGCGACATCATCCGCACGCTGCGGCTACGCTGGCCGCTGGCGCGCGTCGTCCTCGCGCCCACGCTGGTGCAGGGCGACGGCGCGGGCGAGCAGATCGTGCGCGCCCTCACCTGGCTGAATCAGTATCAAGCGGTGGATGTCATCCTCATCGCGCGCGGCGGCGGCTCCATCGAAGATCTGTGGGCCTTCAATGAGCGTAAGGTGGCGCTGGCCATCGCCGCATCGAACATTCCCACCATCACCGGCATCGGCCACGAGACCGATTCCACCATCGCCGATTTCGTCGCGGACTATCGTGCCGCCACGCCCACCGCCGCCGCCGTCGCCATCTCGCCGGATATCATGGGGCTGCGCCTGCTGGTCGCCGACGCGCGCCAGCGCCTGAGCGGGGCCGCGCATGACCACCTGGACGCCCTGCGCGACGACCTGGCCGATGCCGCGCATCGCCTGGCCCGCGAGCATCCGCGCGTGCAGCATGATCGCGCGCGGGCGCGCCTGACCGACGCCGTCGCCACGCTCCAGCGCCAGATGCAGCACCGCTTGTCCCTGGAACGCGAGCGGCTGAGCGGCGCGGCTCTGCACCTGCAAGCCCTCAGCCCGCTGCTGACGATGGCCCGTGGCTACGCCGCCATCACACGCGACCGCGACGGCGCGCCCGTCACCTCCGTCGCCAAGGTCGCCCCGATGGAAGACATCACCGTGCGCCTCCATGACGGCACCCTCGCCGCCACCGTCACGGCGGCGCGACCCCACCCCCCCGTGCGACCACAAGGGGACTAGGAGGCCCACATGAGGTACGCACCTATACCCCAGAGCGGACGGGCATAGCATGTTCGCCGTATTTAACAAGTATTTAACAAAAAACATTAATCGCCCGCTACGACGCCGATTGAGCGCACGGCGTCTCTGCTGCTATGGTATAGTGATGATGCGATGATCCGGCGCAAAAGAGGGGGCGTGCGATGGTAGCGACTGCATTGGTGGTGAGCGATCTGCACCTGGCGGACGGGAATCCCGCGTGGGAACCGTGGGGCGCGGCACAACAAGCGACCTTCGGTGGGTTGCTGGCGGCGGCGCAGCCTGGTTGCGCACTGGCATCGGAAACGGTGGAACTCATCATCAACGGTGATTGCTTCGACTTCCTGCTGGCCGCGCCCAACCTCGGCGCGCGGGCGCATGCCGACCTGAACGCCGCGCACGTCAAGTGGGCGAACATCGCCGCCGCACATCCCGCCTGGTTCGCCGCGCTGCGCGGCTTCCTGCGCGCCCCCGGCCATCGCGTCACCTTCGTCGTCGGCAACCACGACCTCGAACTGCTTTACCCCTCGATCCGCGCGCGGGTGCGTTCCGCCATCGGCGCGCCGCCCGGCATGGTGCGCTTCTGCCTGGCGCAGCGTTACCAGCCGTTCCCGGATGTCGTCATTGACCATGGCTGCCAGTTCGACCCGTATAATGCCCTCGCTGGCGTCTGGCCGCTGGAAAGCGCACCCGCCACCCCCGCCGATCTGGAAACGACCGATGCACGTGGCCTCGTCGGCCCGCTCTCCCTGCCGTGGGGCAGTCGCTACTTTTATCAGGTCTTCTTGCCGGCGCGGCTGCGTCTGCCTTACCTGGATGCGATGTTGCCCGCGCTGGACTTCACACGCCAGTGGGGGCTGGTGAGCCTGCTCGCGCCGGAACTCGCCGCCGCCACGCTTGCGCGCCTGGCCGCGCTGGTGCCGGAGGCCGCGCCCGCCATGTCGCCGGCAACCGTCGCCGGCACGGACGATCCCCAGGTGATTTTCGCCGCGCTGCTGCCGGTCGCGCAAGCGATCATGCAAGCATTCAGCGTGTTGCCGGATGGTTCCGCCAACATGGCCGCCGCCAGCGCCGAGGGCCAGCGCCTCCTGGCGGCGCTCAGCACCGACCGATACGCCGCGCTCAAGGAACTCCTCGCTTACGAGCCAACGGCGGATAACCAAACTGAAGATGGTCTGCTAACCGGCGTGCGCACCTACCTGGCGCAGCACCCCACGACGCGCTTTTACCTGCTAGGACATACCCATGCGGAAGGCCGCTGGCACGCGGGCGCACACCAGGCGATCCTGAATACTGGCACGTGGTACCCGCGCCATGCGCGGCCACGGCCCGACCAGTGGACGCCGGAATACGCCGCCTGGGCCACCCGCCCGACAGATATTCCCTATCCCGGCCACGACGGACGGCGTGCCACCGTCGCCTGGCTGCGTTCGGAACCAGGCGCGGCGACGGTGGCGGAACTGATCGCCTGGGATGCCGCCAGCTTCATCCCCGTGCCAGACGACGCACTGGCTCGGCTGTGAGAAACGCCGCATCGCCGCGCTCCGGTATTGGCGGTTGCTCGCATATTACCCTGGCTTGACAAGGGGACCATTCATCGCATATACTGTGGCGGTACGAGGCGCATTCGTCTAGCGGCCTAGGACGCCGCCCTCTCAAGGCGGAGATCACGGGTTCGAATCCCGTATGCGCTACCACTACGAGCGATCAGATTGATCGCTCGTTTTTTTATAGGGTGGGGTTTTATCGTTACGGAACGGTTTCTCGTTACGGCAGGCAGCAGGCTGGCCACGAGAGGATTCCTGTCCCGGTCTCACCCACCGCCCCTAACCATCGGGCGTTTTTAGGGGATTGCATCCATAAAAAAAGCCCCTCCCGGTCGTGCGTGGAGGGGCGTGCGCTGGCGGGCAGCTCAGCCACGGCGGCGCTGTTCCTGGCTGCCTTCTTCCACGCGGGCATTGCGCTCGCGGTTGGCGCGCAGGATCTTGAGGAGGTATTGTTCGGAGTTGAGGTAGTAGGGGTTGCGTTTGATATACTTGCCGACGACGGCGATGGGGTGCAACTTGAGGAGTTCGACCACCAGCGCGCCGGGGAGCTTGGAGTAGTCGTAGTGCATCAGCGCGATGATCGGCGCGTTCTGGAAGGTGAAGACGGCATCGGAGGCGGCTTCGTACTTCAGGATCTGTTCGGGGGTGGCGACATCGCGCGTGAGCCAGGTCATGTCAATCGAGATGCGCACGCCGCGCCAGCGATCACGATGAGCCTGGGCAATGAAGGTGTTGTGGGTGGAAAGCAGGTGGTAGGGGTCGAAACGTTTGCCAACTAAAAAGGGTTCACGGTCGGTCTGCATCAAAAGCTGGCCGCTTTCTTTCGCGGCGGCAACATCCGCGCCCATCTTCTCCAAAGTCTCTTCGATCTCGCGGACGGATGCCGGCGTGCCAGCGAACAAGCAACGCTCTGAAGCGTTGAGACCAACGTGCAGGAGCCGTGCGGTGACGTTGCGGATCTCGTCAACCTTGTTATAGAGTTGGCAGATATGCGAGCCAGGTGGAATGCGCGCTGAGTTCCCCTCAACGTTCAAGTCCATGAAAATGCCTCCATCGGGGTCAAGGGGTTCAAGGCAACGTGCAACGGCTGGCAGTACCACGGCATCCGCCAGGGATGCGCCTGGTGCCGCTCTTGTCCCACTTGGGTCAGGGAACGGCGGTTCTCACAGCAAGCGTCGCGCGTCTTGAACAGACAAGTGTAAAGAATTCGTCACAAGGAGTATAGCCAACATCTCCCATCATGTCAAGGTTTATGGGGGTGCAACGGAAAAATCTGTTAGAATGGATGGTTCTGAATAGTTGAGTTAACGTGCCTCAGCCCTGTTTCGGCACGACGGCGACGGTGCAGCGGGAGATGGCGACGAGCTTGCCCGCCTCGTTCTGCACGCGAATATCCCACACCCAGGTCGTGCGCCCCCGATGCAGCGGCGTGGCCGTCGCCGTAAGTATGCCATCGCGCGCGGGCCGCAGATGGTTGCAATTGATCTCCATGCCCACAGCATTGAAGTGATCGTGGTCGATGCCTAGGAAGGTGCCGATGGAGGCCGCCGTCTCGCACAGCGCCACGGTTGCCCCGCCATGCAGAATGCCGAATGGCTGCTTGACGCGGTCGGTGACGGGCATGCGCACGATGATCTGGTCCGCGCTGGCAGCGACGAACTCCATTCCCAACACGCCCGACAGCGTTTCATGATGATCGCGGGTGAGGTGGGCCAGTTGGTCGGCGTTGAGTGGTTGCATGAATCGATCCTTTCCAGGTGGTGCGATGAGCGGTTCCTAGTGGTTGTACCACATCTGCGCTGAAGCGTGGCTGGCGGTTCATGCCCATTGGCGAATCAGCGGTGAAATCGTTGTCGGGTGGCCGTCAGAGATAGGCATCTCCGCCGCGCGGTCGCCGGGAGCGATTCCCACACCGTCGGCCCGCCGGGGGCAGCATTTCCATCGTCGCACGCCCGCCGGGGGCTGAACCCCCCGGCTCGGAAAAGGAACCCCTCCGGGCTAGGACGGGGCAGCCCTGATCGATTCGTCGTTGGGGATGAAACCGTACCACAAGAACACAGCGTTAGGTGGCAGGACACGCCACCAGCAGATCGCTATCACTGAATGGACTAGCGCGCACTCCCCCCATTAGTACCACCTTGCTCGCTCCTGCTGCCGCCTTGTGCTATGTGTTACGGGATACTATCTGCAATCAGTCGCTGCCTGACGGGTAGGAATGCCCGCTCTCCGATCAGATGATGGACATCCGATCACCCCTCTCCATCTCGGATGGGGAGGGGCTGGGGGTGGGGCCACACAAGGAGCCGTTTGCCATGACCACGCCATCATTCGACATCTCGAATCGCGCCCTGCCTCGACGCATCCGTCTGATCAATTGGCATGGGCATGAGAATGCCACCCTGGACGTGAACGGCGCGATGCTGGCGATCATCGGCGAGAACGGCTCCGGCAAGTCACTGATCCTGGACGCCATCGACTGGGCGCTTTTCCCTGCGCCGAGCAAGCAATTCAACGCCGCCGCGCGCGAAGGCGGCGGGGCGCGTACCTCGCGCCGCACGCTCAGTAACACGATCCTCTTCTTCGATCCGCATGGCGTGGACCGGCCCGATCGTGGCTGGCGGCGGCAACGCACCGTCGGCTATTGCGCCGTGGAGATCGACCACGGCGACGGCACGCGCTGGGTATATGGTGCCGCCGCCGCCGCCACGCCGCACAGCGCCAGCCCGTGGTACTACGCGCTGCCCGGCGGACTGGATCAGGTGACGTTTTTGAACGACACCGGCAATGGCCGCGCACCGCTGCAATTTCAGGATTTCAAGTCGGCGAATGCATCCTTGGCGAACAAGGGCGGCGAGATCTTCAGTTCCGCGCAGGTCGAGGAGTATAATCGTGCCGTCGCCCGCCGGCTGCTGAACATCGAAGGGTCCGACTGGCAGCGGCGCTATGACGCGCTGTATGACGTGCTGCATCGCGTGTTGGGCCTAAAGGTGGATGATAATCTCGTCGCCGACCCCAGCAGCGTCGTGCGCCAATTCCTGCCCGTGGTGGATCGCCCCCACCTGGAACGCCTCGTCGAGGGCTTGGAAGGCATCCAGCGCATCCACCGCGACATCGAGGAATACGAGAAGCTGAGCGGGGCGATGGCGGCGATTGTGGAGGCGCGGCGCAAGTATCACCAGACGGTCGTGCAGCACGGCGCGCTGGCCTGGCTGCGCGCTGCGTGGGCCGACGAAGACAAAGTGAAGGCGCTGGAGACGGCGGAAACCGCGCTGGCCGAGGCACGCGCCGCCAGCAGCAAAGCCGAATCCGACGAAGAAGCGGCCTATGTGGAAGAGGCCGCCGCCCGCCGCGAACTGGAAGCCTTGCAGCAGTTGCACCAGGGCGAGATCGTCCAGGCCGTCTCGCGCGCCAACGCCGGCCTGCAAGCCGCCACCCGCGAGCAGGAGCGCTCCGCCCGCGAGTTGCGCCAGGCGGACCAGCGCCTCGTGCGGTCGGAGCAGGTGGTGACCTCCTCGCTCGCCGCCGTCACCCAGGAGCAGGAGGCCACGACCAAGCGTGTGAGCGAACTGCGCGACCGCACGCGCAACGCGCTGGGCGCGTTGCCGGAGCGCCTGGATCAGCTTTTCGCCCGCGTGGCGGAAGCGCCCGGCGACCAGGGGGCCACCGACACGCTGCACGCCGCCGCCGTGGAACTGGACCACGAGTTAGCCGCGCTGGAAGCGCAGGTGGAACGGCTGAACCAGGCCCGCGCTGCCGTGACGACGGCGCAGGCGGCGGCGCGCGACGCCCAGGCCCGCCACGCGGCCAACGAGGCGGCGGCAGGTCGCGCCCGCCAGGCGCTCTGGCAACGATGGGAACGGCTGCGAGGACGCTGGCCGCGCGACATCGCGCCCGCCCCCACGGGCGATCCCGCGCCGGCCCTGCTGCCGCCGCTGGTGGAAGTCGCTGGCCGCGAACTGGACGCCGCCCGCGCCACGGCGCAGAATGCGGCGACGCGCGCTACCAAGCTCAGCGTGCGCCATGATGAGATCCTGAAACAACTAGCCGAGGTGGATGCCGAACTCGCCCGCCCGGCGGAGGAGGTGCGCCCTAAGCTCTCGCCGGAGCGCGCCCGCGCCAACCAACAGATCACCGCGACCGATCCCGCTGCCCAGCCGCTTTTCTGGAAGCTGGACTTCCGCCGCGAGGCCGCCGCGCATGCCGAAGCCATCGAAGGCTTGCTGGCCCACGCCGACGTGTTGACCGCGCTGCGGCTGGACGCCCCCCTGGCGGGCTTGCGCGGCGTGCTGACGGGGCAGACAGATTGGCACGTGGCTAGCGGCCCCACCCCCGACCCCTCCCCATCTGCGGATGGAGTGGGGAGACGCGAACAGACGGTGGCGGGGGTGTTGGAGGCGAATGATGCTGCCGTGCGGGCGGTGATTGACAGCCACTTCGGGCGGTGTGCGCTGGTGAAGGAGCCGGTGGCGACGGGGGAGTATCTCTGCCCGGATGGGCGCTATCGGCTGGGGAACCTGGAAGGGCAGGTGAAGCTGCCTGGCAAGACACAACAACTGATCGGCGCATCGCGCCGCCAGAACGCCGCCGCCGCACGCCGCGCCGAATTGCTGGCACAGCGGGACGACCTGCTGAAGCAAAGCGCCGAGACGCAGACGTATATGCAATCCGAGCGCACGGCGGCGCAGGAGGCCGACGAGCGCGCCCGCCGGCTGGACGAGGCGCTGCACCTGCTGGACGAAGTGCGGGGCCGGCTGAGCGAGGCGCAGGAGGCGCTGGCCGCGCAGGACGAAACGGCCCAGGCCGTTGCCAACGCCGCGCGCACCGTCACGGAGGCCGAAGGCATCGCCACGGCGCAATTCGAGCAATGGAAGCTAGCCGTCGGCCCCTATAAGGCGCTGACCGAGCCGGCGAAGCTCGCCCCCGCGCGCCATGCCGTGCTGCAAGCCGTCAACGACGCCGTCAATCGCGCCGCCGAGGCGCGGGGCCGCCTGGCGCAATTGCAGTCGCGCCTACGGTCCGCCGAGGAGGCGCGCTCCGCTGAGGCCGAGGCGTTTGGGCAGGCGCGGGCGCATCTGGCGCAAGCCGACCGCGACGTGGAGGAGGCGCAGCGGTTGCTCGCCGCCGCTCGTGGCAGCTTGCGCGCCGCCGGCCTGGAAAACGTGGAACTGCGCATGACCGAATTGCAGCAGCGGTTGAAACAGGCGCAGGAGGTCGCGCGCCAGATGGGCGTGGCGAAGGGCGTGGCGCTGCACCAGTTGGACGCGATGCAGACACGCTACGACGCCGCGACGCACGAGGCCAAGGCCGCGCAGCAGCACCTGACCGAGCGCAACCAGCACTTCGCTGATCTGCTGGCGGCGACGACCAGCAGCCTGGAACTGAACGAGGCCGCGCTGAGCGATCCGGCGCGCTATGCGCGCCAACTGACGCGCGGGCGCGACAGCCGCGCCCGGCTGGATGACGATCTGCCGCGCGCTTTCGCCGCCGCCGAACGCGATCAAGAGGGCTTTCTCGCTGCCATCGGCGAATATCAGGCGATGGTCGGCGTGGACGACAAGTTTGGCCTGCGCCAGCCGAATAAGAAATCGCTGGTCCTCGCGCCGCAGGGCTACCTGATGGATGTGATGCCGCGCCGCGAGGGAACGGCGGATATCACGATCCTGCTGGAATTCCTGTCGTCCTCCATCGCACAACTCAAGCAGACGCTGACGGAGCGCGTGACCAAAGTGGTGCGCGATATCATTCTGGGCGAGGTGGTCTCGCATCTGGTGGAGCAGCTGGTCCGCGCACAGGATATCATCGCCGGCTTGAACGAGCGCCTGGCGAACGCGCGCTTCTTCGCGCGCAACACGCAGTTCTCGCTCAAGCTTTCCGTGCGCCTGGCCCGCCACCCCGATATCCCCTTCGACCACGTAGCCGTCGCCACCGCGCTCTTGGAACATGGCCGCGCCATGCCCAGTCAGGTGCGCGCCGACCTCACCAAGATCTTCGCCACCTGGCTGGATGAGCAGATGCGCGCTCAGGCTCAGCCTTCCGTCGAAGCCATCGTCGATCAGTTGGACTATCGCCGCTGGGTCGATATCTCGCTGCTGCACCAGGACGAGAATGATCCGCGTGTGCGCCCCTGGGATAGCGCGGTGAGCGGCTTCGGTTCCGGCGGCGAGCAGCGCGTCCCCGTCTACGTGCTGCTGATCACGGCGGCGGCGATGCAGTTCGCCGTCTCGAATTCACCGCTGCGCCTGCTGATGCACGACGAGGCTTTCGCCCGCATGGACCAGCGCAACGCCGATCTGGTGGTGCGCTTCGCCCAGCAACTCGGCGTGGGCCTGGTGGTCGCCTCGCCCAACCTGGACCTCTTCACCGAGGGCATCAAATACGCCACGGCTTACCGCCTGCGCCAACTGCCCAACGGCCTGATCGCCCGCGAGGCGCTGCACCTGCGCGCTGTCGATGACATGCAGCCCATCACCGCCCTCAACGGCTCCCGCGACATCAGCACGGCCAATGCGGCGACGGGGGCGACGACGACAGCGAACGGGAATGGCGTGGCGACGGCGACGGGGGTGGAGCGACGGGAGTGAGTGTACGTGTTTCCGATCCTTATTCTATCGACGCCAAGATAGCTTTCAGGGTTATGGGCTAAAAATTTGGCCTGATAACACGGTGCTATGGAATGCAGCAAATTCGGAGGAAAGCTAAAAGATGCTCTATTTGCCATACTGATGAACGAGGCACAACCATGAAAACAGCCTAACTTCTCTCGCCAATGATCAAGATCGCGTAGGCGCAGCGAAATTGGAAGTCCTGATCAAGCGCATGAGCATGCGCCGATGTGCGAGCGCCGCAAAGCCAGCCGGATGCACGGTATATCAACCAAATCCGCTGCACGCTTGCGCGGCTCTTAGGAAGATGTCACCGTTTCAGAATAGATATCCCGTATCGGTGAAACCAACACCCCATACCATTGCTCGTCACCTTCAATGGGATAGTGGATCAGGCGGGCTTCAGCTTCAAGTTCGCCTTCTTCTACCAGCGTTACAATCTCGTTTTCCCACTCGGCATACTCTGGGTGTCGCCAGATCGCGCCCAGGTAAATGACATCGCCGATGCCCGGTAGGTTATCGAGCCGCATGAAATCGGCAGTGATGCGTTTGCACTCCATAATGGCTTGCTCCTTTGCGTTTATGGTTTCTGATAAGGATTATCCACGATGAGAAACGCTTTGATCAAGGCTTGCGCTACAGGTATAGTAAGCGCAGATTGAGGAACGCCATGATGGGTTACAGCCAGTGTATGATGATCTATGATCCTAGCGGTCGGTGTGGCATATAAAATCAAACCATGCTGGATCTGTGCCAATTCATCGATCAGGACGTTGATAAAAGCGACGCTCAGTTTCTTGTTTGTAAATGTAGAGGGCGTTTCATAACCCATCGCCCTCCCAATAATGGGCAAGAACCCGGCGAGGCGAACGCAAGAGATCCGGGCGACCGGCGTCAGTGGCCGCGAGGGCAATGATCCAGGTGGCCGCATAGGTCAAGGCCACGCGGCACG
>DAIDGU010000030.1 GCA_027459785.1 Ktedonobacteria bacterium
TGGGACGGACGGTGGGCGGGACGGTGGGACGGACGGTGGGACGGACGGCGGGCGGGACGGTGGGACGGACGGCGGGCGGTTGAAACCGCGCCGGTGGGGCGTGCCGCCACGAAACCCGTCTACACGGGTTCTCACCATACATAACCGATCATAGTATGATGAACGCTGTTACTATAGGAACGGGGCGGCGGACAGGAATGTCCGCCCCGCGACCACGCGGAAGACAGCCATTCTTGTCTGTCATCGCGGCGGACAGGACTGTCCGCCCCACGCTGGAATGATCGGCGTCTGATCGCCCCTCTCCATCGCCGATGGGGAGGGGTCGGGGGTGGGGCCGCTACGCTCCCGCGCGCTGCGCCACCTGGGCCATCTCGGCGTCGAGTTGCTGGAAGCCGGGGGTGAACTCGTCGCGCGTGTGCAGGCCAGGATTTTTGCGCGCCCCGTCATAGAGCGCCCACAGGTTGTCGATGACGTTTTGCACGCGGCGCATGCCTTCGTCGCCGTCGGGCAACTTGCCCTCTAATCCCTCTAATTGCACTTGCGCGCGGTTCAGCGCCGTCTCGATATGTGTGAGTTGGGTAGCGTCAATCACGTTGAGTTTGCTCCTTTGGTGAGATCATCCCAGGGCGTCGCCACGGTGTATGGCGCTGACTAGGATGAGGCTTGCGGCGGCAACTGATCGCGCGGGATGAGATATTGCTGCATCTGCGCCGGGATGATCTGGACCACAGCCTGGGGCTGCTCATGGGGGTGGTGCGGTCCCACGAAGGCGCGCACCGCCTCAATGGCCAGATAGGCACCGATGGCCAGGCCGGCGGTCGTCTTCAGCGTGAAGATCGTCTTGCGCCGCTCGCCATCCTCGCCGGCGAAGGCCAGATCTTCCTGCGCCTTAAAGGGGTTTTCCAAGGCAGCGCTGAGCCGGTTGCCCAATTGCTGCACCTGATTGGTGATGCCGGTGATGTCGCCCTGCTGCACGGCCAGCGAGAAGGCGGCGGCTTCATCCGGCGGCAAGTAAAACAAGCCATGCCAGGGAAATTCGATGAAGTAATCGGGATTCTTTTCGTGCTGAAGCTTCATGGCGGCGTCCAGCAGGTAATCGACGTACCAGCCCTGAATGCCGTCGCGCACGCCATAGAGATAGATCATCGTGACATTGTGCAGCGTCAGCAATTCGTTTTCCGTCAGGGTGTGGATGTCGATGACGCGCTGCAAGTGAACGACGAGATCACCTAGGATCGGGAGCGACTGTGCGGCGCTGGGGACGACCCTGAGCGCGTTTTCGGCGAGCTTGGCCGTTTCGGTCTGGTGGGCGTCGGGGTGCGCGGGCGGCTCGGTGGCCAGGCTGGGATTCGCATCGTGAAAGAAGCCACGGCGAAAAGCCAGATAGTGATTGCCGACAGTCTGGTATAGTTGTTCAGCGATCCCTTGCGTCTGCTGGGCCAGAAATTCGGGATGTGCCACGCGCGGGGCCGGTGTGGTCGGGATGGAATCAGCGGCGGACATAGGCGCTCTCCTGGGGATGGTTGGTGGGATACCTGCATATCCTATGCCGGATTATAGCGCCTGCACCTCCCGCAAAACCTGGCGTGAACGCGATCTTGTTCACTACGCACGGTGAGCCGGTTGACCATGCGCCTAGAGCATCGTCGGCTGGCCCTGCGTGCGGCGACTGCCGATGAGGCCAGCGACGAAAAGCGTGAGGCCAACAAGGATCAAGCCCTGGGTGGTACGCGCGGTGCGGCGTTCAACGCGCGCCAGCGCGGGGCGCAGGGCCGGCACAGCGGGGGCTTCAGCCGCACGGACACGGCGACGCCATGCGGCGCGCTGCCAGAGCAGCGCCAGGGCCGCCAGGTGCGCGGCCAGCCCCAGCGCCACCAGGATGCCCCAGATCCGGCGGTTGCCGCGCTGTGCCAGCCAGCTTGCCAGGGCCGTCAACGCGCTCAGCGCCAGCACGGTGCCGGAATAAAGCGCCCAGCCGGGAGCCAGGTGCGCGAAGAAGCGCGGCGGCGCGGAAGGGACGCCTGGTGGCGCACTAGATGCAACCATGACTATACCTCAGTCGTTTTGTGTGATATGCTGGCAGAAACGGGTGCGCGTCGCCCTGGCATCGCGGCCAGGTCAGCGAGCAAAGGAACTCCTCAATGAAAGTATACATCTCCATCGACGCGGAAGGGGTCGCGGGCATCGCGGACTGGGACCAAATTCGCACCAAGGGGGATGACTTCGCGCTGGGTCGCCGCTTGTTGCTGGGCGAACTGAATGCCGCCATCGACGGTGTGCTGGCGGTCGATCCCCAGGCGCAGATCGTCGTGAACGACTCCCACGCCAGCATGCGCAACTACCCCCCCGACGAACTGCACGGCAACGCGATGCTTATCAGCGGCCAGCACAAACCGCTGTATATGATGCAAGGGCTGGACGCCACATTCGACGCGATTTTGTTCATCGGGTATCATGGCTCTATCGGCGCGCATCCGGCGATCCTGAGCCACACGTATAATCCACGAGCGATCTGGGAGGTACGCATCGCGGGCCGGCCTGTCGGCGAATCCGGCTTGAACGGGCTGGTGGCGGCGCATTATGGCGTCCCCCTGGCGCTCGTCACCGGCGACGCGGCCACAGCGGCGGAGGCACGTGAACTGGTGCCGGAAGTCACGACCGTGGTAGTGAAAACCTCGCATAGCCGCTTCGCCGCCACCAACCTGCATCCCCACGTGGCGCGCGAACAGATCCGCCTTGGCGCGCAACATGCGCTGAGCGAACTCAGCCGGCACCAACTCGTGCCAGCGTATCCCGCGCCCGCGCGCATCGAGGTGACGTTCCTCACGGCGGATATGGCGGAAGCGTGCCTGGTATTGCGCGGCGTGGAGCGCGTGGCCGAGCAGCCGCGCACCGTCGCGGCGACGAATGACGATCTGCTGGAACTTTTCCGAATCTTCGTCGGCATGGTGATGATCACCCGCGCCCTGGTCGAATGAGAGGTGACGTGTCGGATGGCTGAGTTGTCCGCGTTCGCGCCGCATGCCGTGCTGGGGCTGGGAGTGAATCTGTTCTTCAACGGCGTCTTTGTGACGGTGCTGGCGATTGTCCTGGTGATGGTGCGCGTGCTGTGGCCGAAGGAGACGATCCAGCGCTGGCGCGATGATCGCCGCTTTCAGACCTCGGTCGATGAGATGCGGCAAGGCTTGGAGCGCCTGGAAGACGAGCAGTATGATGCCGCGCTGACCCTGTTCGCGCAGGCTGCCAAGCAGACTCCCAACAAGCCCGCACCGGTCTTATTACGAATCTATGCCCTGGGAATGCAGGGGCGGCGGCGCGAGGCCGCCAGCGAATTGCGCCATGCGCTGCTGCGCTGGCCGGTGGAGACGCTGCCCAAACGCTTGCTGGCGCTGGCCTACCTGGGCGCGGGCAATTTTGATCGCGCCTATACTGCTGGCACCACCGCCGCCAGCCAGGAACCCGTCGCCGCCGTCGCGTTGCGCACGCTGGGCGATGTCTGCCGCATCATGGAACGCTATCCCGAAGCCGAACGGGCGTACCTGCGCGGCGTGGAACTGGGGCTGGCACGGCCCTATGCCGGGATGGCGTGGGCGCTGGCAGGCCAGGGGCGCGTGGAGGAAGCGGAAGTGGTGCTGGGCGACGCCCCGCCGCACATCCTCGGCCTGTTCGAGGCCCGCCTGGCGCTGGCGCAGATTCACACGCAGGCGCGGCGGCTGGACCAGGCCATCGCCGTCTATCAGACGCTGCTCAGCGAGCATGGCAACGTTCCGCGCGTGCTGGTGCCGTATGGCCTGACGCTGATGGAAGACGTGCAGATGAACGAGGCGCAGCGCGTGCTGGAACATGCTGTCGGCATTGCGCCGGACGATCCTTTCGCGCAATGCGCGCTGGCGGCGCTGCTGGTGGAACGCAACGATCTGGCGGCGGCGACGGTGCATGTGCGCGAGGCGCTGCGCCTGTGGCCGGGCTATGGCACGGCGCGCAGTGTGTATGGCGACGTGATGAAGCGGGCGGGGCGCTACGACGCCGCCGAGGAGCAATACCGCGAGGCGCTGCGGCTGAACCCCTTCCTGGCCGACGCGCACATCCGCCTGGCGGCGCTGTTGCGCATGCGCAGCGAGACGATGGAGGCACGCGAACACGAGCGCGAGGCACACCGCCTGCGTCCCAGCATGCCGCTGCCCGTCTCGCAGAAGATCCTGGCCGTCACCACGCGCCAGATCGCCGCCGTCAAAGCGAGCGATCTGGCACCACAGCGTACCACGCCGCGCGAGGCTCCGCCGCCGGATATCAACGTGGTGCTGACGCCAACCAAGAAGCGCCTGCCGGATCGCCTGGCCAGCGCGCCGCTGCCGCCACCGCGCCCCGCCACGCCGGCAGCGGGTGCAGCCACCTCGCTGATGAGCGACATCGCCGCCCTGCCAGGGGCCGTGCTGCTCTTCGACGAATCGCGCTCTTCCATCTTCACGCAAACCTTGCAATCCACCTGGCCACCAGAGGAAGTGCTGGCCTTCTACCGCGACCGCCTCGCCGCCGACGGCTGGACGTTGACCGGCGAGGAGGCGAGTGTCCTGGCCGACATCCAGGGTGTGACGCGCCACTATACCCGTGGCGACCAAGCCGCGCATCTGACCATCGGCGTCCGCGCCGCCGCACCGCCCGCCCTTTCCGCGCCGGAAGGGCAGTATACCATCATCATCACGCACATCGCGCACAAACCATAGGAGAGCAAGCAGTCATGCAGCGTCCTTTGATTGGCATCGCGGGCTATACCCGCAACAGTGTGGTCGCGTCGGTCGATCGCTACATCCACGCCGTCGATCTAGCCGGCGGCATCGCGCTCATCATCCCGCCCGATCCCGCGCCGGAGCGCGCGGCGGCGATCCTGGATCGCATCGATGCGCTGCTGCTGCCGGGCGGCGACGATATCGATCCGGCGCTGTACGGCGCGGCGCGGCACGCACGCCTTGGGCCATGCGACGCTATGCACGACGAGGCGGACTTCGCGCTGGTACGCGAGGCGTTGCGCCGGCGCATGCCGGTGCTGGGCATCTGTCGCGGCCAGCAGGTGCTGAATGTGGCGCTGGGAGGGACGCTCTACCAAGATCTCCCCACGGAACGTCCCAGCGACCTGACGCATGCCACGCGCGACTTTACGGCGCTGACGCACACCGTCGCCATCGATGCCCGCACACCGCACCGCGCCATCATCGAGGCCGCCGAGGTACCGACGAACAGCCTGCACCACCAGGCGATCCGCGACCTGGGCGAAGGCGTGCAGGTGACGGCGCACGCGCCGGACGGCGTGATCGAAGGCATTGCGGTCGCGGGGCAGCCGTTCGCGCTGGCCGTGCAGTACCATCCCGAAGCGCTGGTGGATACGCACGAGCATGCGCACCGGCTCTTCGCTGCATTCGTCCACGCCGCCACCACCGCGCCGCTGGCACGATCCGCGTCATTTTGACAAATTGCGGGTCTAACCGCTTGACAAGGGCAGGGGAGATGGCGTATCATAGAGGGGACGTTCCGCCAGAGACCAGCGGGCGTCACTCCGCCGAAGTGGTGAAATGGTAGACACGCTACGTTCAGGGCGTAGTGCTCACAAGGCGTGGGGGTTCGAATCCCCCCTTCGGCACCACGGAGAGGTCGCATAGTGGTCTAGTGCGGCGGTTTGCTAAACCGCTGAAGGGGCAACCCTTCCGAGAGTTCGAATCTCTCCCTCTCCGCCAGCGCAACAATCCCCAACAAGTCCGCTTTCCGAGCGGACTTTTTCTTTGCCCTCACACACCAAGACCCTTGATTGCTCCCTCCCCCTTTCATACCATTTTTGCGCAAGACCGCTGAGGCGCAGCCACTTTGTGAACCTACACTTTGCCTATGACCGCTGAGCGCCAGCACCTAGCCGGCCTTATGGTTGCCCTTGCCGCGCCTGCTGTCATCAGCTTTCTTGGATGAAGTGCGCTTCTCTAGATTGAGCATTCGCACCGGCGAAAATTGCTCATGATCCGCAAGGGCGCTCTCACTTCCAAATTGCTTGAGATATTCCTCTGTTACCACTAACTTGCTATGCCCAAGCTCCCGCGAGAGCCGTTCAAGTTTGCCGCCCGACTTCATGTAAAGCGTGCTGAACGTGTGCCGGAATGTATGCGGACTCACCCGCACCCCTTCTAGCCCGATCCGCAGCTTAATCTGTTTGAGCATGTCTTGCACCGCCGGCGAGGCGAGCGGCTTGCCCGTCCGTCCAAGGAATAGGTGCGTTTCTTTACTATCGCCCCCTTGGCGATGCACCGAAACATACTTCCAGAGGCATTTCGCTACGGGCGCGCTCATGCCGACCTTGCGTTCTTTCTTGCCCTTGCCGAAGACCGTGATGTAACTCTCGTCACCACCCACGCCCAGGTGAAAATCATCTACGCGCAGGTTGCACAGTTCGCCGAGGCGCATCCCTGTATCGCACAGGAGCAAGATGATCGTGTAGTTGCGAAAGCCGAGATGCGAGCGCCGATCACACGCGCCCAGCATATCTTCCAGATTCTGCGTTGTGAACGTCCGAATCATGTACGATGCGACTTTGGGCCGGCGGAGACGCAGGGCAGGATCTTCATCAAGCAACTCTTCCATGTAAAGCCACTTACAGAAGGTCTTGATCACCTGCACGAACCCGCGCACCGTCAGATCAGAAAGTTTCACACCATCCTTGCGCGCCGGCTTATAGGGATTGTTGGCATCCGCAATCGTGTTTTGCAGTTCCATGATGAACGCACGCAGATGTGCCACCTTGATCCCCTCGATATCGGTCACGCCACTTTTCGCCATCGCATCGACGAACATCCGCAGCTTGTACCGATACCACCGCAACGTAGGCGCGGAACACTTGGCCGTTGCGCGGTCAAGTAAGAAGCCCTCGATAGCGTCCGAAATCTTCATGCACCCTCTCTTTCCGCTGAAAGCTTAACGCGAAACCATGTAGACACTGCGCGGCGCTCAGCGGCAAGATAGCAGCATGTTCGATTCACCTGAACCTCACTTCCTGCCTTTGTTGTGAATAGTATAGCATATGCGCTAGTAATTATCTAGCCCCCACATGCTATAATGCAAGAAAAAGGTTCAGGACGGGTTAGCAATGGCTCTTGCGCATACCTTTGCTGGCGCTATCTCTACCACAGAAGCGGCCAATCGCTACCACGTGAGCCAACGCTATATCGCCTTTTTGGCACGTCGAAAAGCAATCATAGCGAAAAAGCTGGGACGCGATTGGATGATTGATGAAGCCTCCCTTAGCGCCTATTTGGCTACGCCCCAAAAGCGCGGACCGAAGCCAAAAGCGAAGCGAACTCATGACGAGTAACGCTCCTCACTTCCAATCCATTCCCTCACAGGAGCGGCGAGTTATGCTATAATGGATGGTGTTCAGTCAATCCCTTTGCTTTCCTCGCCGCACTGATAGTATGCCTGAAGAGGAGGCAGCAATGCCGGCATCTGTGCCTAAGAAATGCACAAGTTTTGCCCAATTCCTGCCCAAAAGGAGCGAGACATGAACCGCATCAAAGAATTCCGCGAAGTCGCAGGACTAACGCAGCAAGAATTAGCCGAGGCTTCGGGTATCGCCCGCAATTCGATCAGTCTTTATGAAGGAAGCGCATGTACCGGCAAAATCAGAGCCGACGTGCAAGAGCGGATCGCAGCAGCATTACAGCAACCCGTAAGCATTGTGTTCGGCACGGCTCCCAATGATATGAGTCGCCGCCAGATGCTCACCAACCTGGCTACCCTTGGCGCTGGCGCGGTTAGCCTTGGCATAGTGGCAAGCACCCCGCTTTCAGACGCGCCATTCCGCAGAATCACTCGACTCAGCGATACAGATATGCGCCAACTCATTGACGCAAATCATGCAACCTGGCAGCTTTTAGAAGGGGTGCAGCGCGGCGTCACGCTAGACTACGTCAATTCCATCGCTCACGGAAAACTCGTTGCACTAGCACATCTTGCCCAACATTCCCTGCCAACCATCCAAAAGAACACGCTTCAATTGCTTATTGGTGACATGCATGTCCTGCTGGGAAGACTCCAGCGCGACATCATGAACTTTGGCACCGCTGAAGCCCATTTCAATCGGGCGATTGAGATCGCACGGGAAATCGGGAGTGCGGACCTGGAAACGGCAGCACGGCACCGACTGGGCAATATGGTTCTATTGGATGAACTGAAACCAACTGCCGCTATGCGTAATGCGGATATCCTGCTCGAAGTGAGCAAGAAGGCATCGTTCCCTCTTTGGGCTGAAGCCCAACTGATGGCAGGTGCCGCCTATGCCTATACTGGCAAGTATAGCGAGACACAACGACTGAGAGCCACAGCGCAAGCCCGTAAAGGCCCAGATCCAGAGATGTGGATCGGCGGTATCGGGAATCCGCCAGCCATCTATGCGGATATGGCCCTCATCACCTGCCTAGCGGTAGGCCACTATGCTGATGCCTACCAGCATAGCGTGGAGGCAATTAATCTCATTGAGATGGACTATCCAGATAATACCCATTGGCGGCTGAATGTCGAAAGCATGCAAGCACAAGCGCTATGGGGATTGAAGGATACCAAAGGCGCAGCCGAAACAGCGATGAAATGCCTCATTAGTTCCCGCGTGATCGGTAACACGGCGAGCGAAGCCAGGTTAGAGCGCCTGTACACACAGATGGCACAGAGCAAAGAGTCGAAACATCCGGCAATGAAGGCATTCGGCGAACACCTTTTCGCTCAGTAACAGTTTACAGAAAGAGCGCAGATGAAGCAGATCACGAACGGCGGATGGAATCAGCGGATAACCATTTTTCGGGCAGAGGAAGCAGAGGCAGGGGAACAGGTCGATGCATTTGCCATCGTCACCCAAAGGTATCTAGTGTTCATTGATACCCTGGCCACCCCTGCCCTTGCCCGTCAGATGGTCGCAGCAATGCGGCCCTATCTCGATAGCCGGCAGCCGCTCGTAATCAACACGCATGCCGACTATGATCATTGCTGGGGAAATGCTGTATTTACCGCCGGCGGCGAGCTTCCCGCCCCTATCTATGGGCATGCCCACGCGGCCAAGCGACTCACCTCAGATGAAGATAAGCACTATCTGAGCGAGCAGCAACAGAAAGATACCCGCTTTGCTGAGGTGCGGCTTGTTCCCCCAACCGTCACGATTGACGAACGAACGACCATTGAGTGTGGCGATCTCCAATTAGAACTGATCCCAACGCCTGGTCATTGCCCTGACCACATTGCTATCTGGGTGCCGAGTATCCGCCACCTTTTCACAGGTGACGCCGCCGAATCACCGTTTCCATACATCGCCGATGCAGCTACGCTGCCTTTGCTCATCCGTTCCTTGGAAACTCTAGCAGGGCTAAATGCGGTAATCGCATTGCCCTGTCATGGAGGAACAACCGATCCACAGTTGTTTAACCGCAATTTGCATTACTTTGAGGTAATCAGAGAACGTTGTCAGCAGAGTATTGAAAATAACTCTTTCCTTGCTGACTTGATGAACTTGCAGGATATCGCGGACATTGTCGGCATGTCCTATGAAGAAGCATTGGTCATCTCACAAGTAGATCCAGAGCGAACGCCAGCGATGTACCGCGATTTTCATGACTCAGCGGTAAGAACGACCTTGACACTGTTACAAAAAGAGGTATGAGAAGAGGAAAGTATTCTTTATATTTTATTTTTTACATTAGAATCTTTTATTTTGAAGATTATTTTTTCAATTCTGCCTAAGCAATTGCTCTCCTAGAAGATTTTAGATTGCTGCTCATTTACTGGAATTACGAACATCCGGTCGGAAGCTTCTTCATGTGCAATATAAAAAATAAATACATTGATAAAAGTGTTTAATAAAAAATTTGATTGTAATTTCAGCAATCCAAACCAGGATTTACTTCAAAATAAAATCGATTTACCCTCTTGACATCAATGATATTATCTGGTAAACTTTCCTACGGAAGCTTCCAATTCATCTGATCATCCTTGTAGCGCGTACCAAACGTGTTTCAGAGATTTCAACCTAGGAGGCAACCATGTTACGCTTCAAGCAACTAGTTATAGCCGCCATCTGTGTTATGGTGGTAGTAGCCTTTCCTACCATTGCACATGCTTTTGTAAAGCAAAGCAGTTCAGCCATCCCGCATGTTCAACATTCCGACCTTAGCAAGACAACAAGCACTGTAGGGTGTCAGCAAAACATACCCCTTAAATCTAGAGTGAGATTTTCTTGTCTCACCCTTAAAGTCGTCAAGATAAATTCTAGTTCCACCGTTCATCCCCAAAGTTGTCCTAGCGCACCGAGCGCAAGTAGAGTGCAACCTGATTGCCTCTACAGTTACTGTCCCTCCGGAATCATCAATGCAAAGCAGTACAATTCGAACGAGGCCATTTTTTATGGCACTGTTACGAATGACTGTGGGGTAAATTTGATAGGTGGACAAGTTAAAATTGTTGCCAACATATACTGTCCTGGTGCTAACAATATTGCTGGACCAGCAACAGTAACGGGATATATTGGCAACTGGACAAACGGTGTAACTTACTCATATTCGCTTGGCGTCATAGGCCAATGTGAGTATTGCGATGGAGGAGTGGCAACAGATTTTCCACCGTTTACCCTCTTTGCCAACCTTATCCCATCCGGTTACGCTTCAGGCAATTCGTATGTGAATGATCCAGCCGATCAAACAAACATAGGACTGCCAAACTCATCAAATTACGTCTTCCCGTGTTAAGACGTATGTGGTAGGATACTCTGTAGGCAGAAATAACCAGCAAGAGATTGTAGTATATTATTTCTGCCTACACATCTATTACCAAAACTACGGAGGAAGCAGTCATGAAACAACCGTTAGAAGCACTTTTAGAGATTGAAGCAGCATTGAAAGAGATGATTGGATCTGACAGCGGTCAAACTTTTATAAGCAATGTGCATGCAAATGCACAGTATATTCCTCATTACGCAGTGGGAGCCACACCAGAACAAGTAGCTGCTGGCACACTTAGAGGTATTGAAGCTGCTGCTGAAATGTTACGTAACTTCTTAAATATTCCTGTAGCAGGTACTAGTCGAGTCATTGCTAAAGAGATTCAGATTGATAAAGTAAAAGACAATAATCAATCCGAGCCATAAAATTTTTTAGCACCTTCACTATTTCTCGTCTAATCACATTTTTTATGTCGTCAATACCTGATGAAAGAATCGTTCCGGCGAGAGCTTATACAGCTTGCAGCGTTTCTCGCACAGCAGTTGCGCGATGCCACCCTTGTCCTTGGCAATCGCTTCGAGATCATCCAACACTTCGATCAGCAGATCCGAGACGTTGGCGACCTCACGCATGCCCAACTTGGCGACGCCGCTACTGGTGAACAGCCCCAGCACTTCATCCAGCACGCCTTTGAGCACCTGGCGGCGCTGGGCATCACCGCCATTCTTGCCCAGCCCCTTGCCCACCTGATCCGGTGCCACCCCGACCGCCAGCGCCGTATCCTGGTGCAGCGCGGCCAGGTCGAGGACATGCGCAAGGTGCGCCAGCCAGGCATGGGCGGCAGCCGCCGGCATCGTATCATGCGCATCCACCAGCGCCAACACGCCCACTTCGATGCGGTGCAGGAACCGTTCATAGCCCGTATGCCGTGCCTTGCGCACCAGTTGCGCCTGGCTCTCGTTGAGCGGTGCCCCCTGCATCGCCGAGGCGAACCCCGCTTGCAGCACAGCCCACGTCGGATGCAGATCCCACCGCGCCCGGTTGCCATCCGCCCCCGCTGCCACCAGCCGCAGCCAGCGCGCCGTGAGGTAGCGCCACACCGCCCCCGCCCAATGCAGCGCCTTCTTCACCGAACCGATATGCGGCAAGTCTTCCCGGTCGAGTTCCGCTTGAATCACGTCATCGGGATCGGTCACTTCCGGCTTCGCGTAGAGCTTAAAGCCCTTGACCCCATCGCGCAGCAATTGGAACTCTAAGCGCCACACCGGCAGTGTCGGATCGTAGCTTGTGCGCTGGCGCTGCAACAACAATTCCCCATACCAGTCACAATGCGTCAACTGCGTTTGGAGTGTTTTGTTATAGATCCGTGCTTGCACCTTGCCGGTGCCGAAGCGGTAGCCGGTGCAGCGATTGCCCTCCATCTCTGGTTTCCATTTGGTGCGTGCCGGCTTGATGAAGAGGCGATCCTCGCCATCGGCATACGACGGCTCCCAGCCGCCTTGCCAGTCGCAGTGCAGATCCAGCCGCGAACACAGCGCCGTAGCCAGGTTCACCACCCGCGCCGCCTGGTCCTGGTCCCCATCGCTGAGCAACACGTCCCGGATGAACTGGCACGCCGCCTCACACGCCCCCAGCGCGCCGGCAGGATGCACATGCAGGGCGAAGGCGCGCATCTCCACATAGATGCCTGGCCGATTCGGCACGCCCTTAATCAGCTTGATCGAGAAGTCGGGATGCTCGATACGAAAGCGATAGCCGCCCCTGGCCCCGGTGGGAGCCAGCACCACACCCAGCCAGTCAGGGATATACGCCTTTTCCCCGGTTACGTCATACTCTTTGGCCGCCTGCTGTGCCGCCTCTAGTTGCTCCCACATGGCGTCACTGACTTCCAGCATGAACGAGAAATACACCGTGTCCACGCCGCACAGCAGCACCCGCGCCTCACTGCCGTCTCCCAATTGAGCGGGCAGCACCAGCGGTGCCGGCAACGTCGCAGTACGTGGTATCAGCGCTGTGGTAGGTGTAGCGGAGAAAGACTGCATATGGCCCCCTATGTGTCCTAAAGGTATGTATGACGGGGCGTGTTACCCAGTTCGCCCCCGCGCCCCCGGCGCGGGCCGTCCTAGCCCGCGCCGGGGGCAGTTGTTACGGTTGGTGGTTGGTCGTGTCTTCCACCAACCAGCAGATCGCAATCGCCAAGGCCAGCTGGTCCGCCTCCGTCACCTCGTCGAAGGGCGTCACCAGCCCTTGCGCCTTGCGCCGGTCGAGATAGCGCCGTTCCCGATGCAGGTGCGCCAACAACGCCAGACGCGCTTTGTGCGGCGTCCAGCCGGAGCGGAGCGCCTGTTGCGCCAGCGCCATTGCATCATTCATATCCATTGCTTGCCGTTGCCTTTCTGGTTGGACCTGGGGCGCGGCCCCAGACCCCGCGCCGCCTTGGTGTGGTGCCGCTAGCAGCCCGCTTGCCGTGCGTTGCGTCTTGCCCCCAGTCGTACCGGCGTCCCCGCGTCGGCTCTCTCGGACGATGCCACACCGTGCTCGGTTGTCAAGGCAGCCTACGGCCTACCAGCCTTGACAACCTGTGCGCGGCGTGGCTGGGTATCGTCCGAGCCGAGCGGGGATCGCCGTACCGTCTCGGCGGTGGTAGACGCTGGCAGCTGCGCGAGCAGCCCGAGCGGAGGAAGCAGAGTTAGAAGGGGAAGGGGGTTAACGGGAGACGACAGGAGGGGCAACACCACTGCCACAGCCCATACACATACTGCCGCTGGCACTCTTGGGCCGTCAGGATGGTATAGCCACAACGCTCGCAGCCGCCAACCCCCTCGCCTGTCAGCACTTCGCGTAGCGCTGCCACATCCCCCGCTTGCAGCAAGGCATGGTTTTCCCCCACCAAGACAATCTGAATAGCGTGGAGGCTGACTCGTTCCGCCCGCACCGTTTGGTTAATCTGGATCATGCTGGACCGCTTTCTTGCGGTTGAACCGCAACCCTAACTTGACCAGTTCCGCATCGCGCCGGGCATAATCGGCGGCGGACCAGGGGGCGGACACTGGCAGATCCGCCCCATCGTGCAGCGTCACGACGACTTTGGCCCGTGGCCGTTGGCTAAAGGGAGCAGTGGCACATCCTCTCCCGCATTATCCGCTTGCCGTGGCGTGGTCCCATCCTGGCGGAGTGCCTGGGCCAGCTTGCGTACCCCGCGCGCTTGTGCCGCGCGAATCTCGGCGTTGGCCTCCGCCCGCATGCGCTTCTCTTCCAGATCCGCCGCCAGCTTGCGCTGCCTCTCCGCCAGATCCGCCTCCGTCTCATGCACGCGGCCCTGTTGGCTGAAGCCATAGTAGATACTGGCAAACGGCAGCAGCACGGCGACCATCACCACCGTGGGCGAGATCGGCGCACCATGCAGGTGCAGCGCGTCGAGCACGGCAGTGTCCGCCGGCGAAGGCAACAGGTTGGCCGAGCGTTCACTCAGCGATGCCCAGATCTCCACGCCGGAGAACACCACCAAGCCCAGGAAGTTGAAGCAGGCGAAGCCCCACTCCCGCCGCTTGAATGCGCCCACCGAGGCCACCGAGCAGCGCAAAGCGACGCCGGCAGCGGTGGCCCCAGCGGCGAAGAACAGCACCACGCCAATGGTGTGATACCAGCCCCATTGCCCCGGCGACTCGATATCCTTCACCCAGCCCAGCGTCATCAGCGTACCCAGCAGGTACGCTTCCGCCAGCAGCAAGAAGGTGAGCAGCCAATTTTCGATGATGAAGTTGACCCAGCGCGGCAGCACATGCGCCGCCTCTTCGTACCGATCCCGCGCCGGCGTGTGGTGTGGGGGATTTGTCTCGTCTGCCATCATGCACCCTTTCCCAGATCAGGAGGGGGGAACGCGCGCACGCGCCCACCCCCAGCCGTGTTACGCCGCCGGCTGTTTCACCTGTTTGGCGGTGCGCTTGTCCGCCGCCTTTTGCTTGCGGGCCGCTTTGACCTTGCGCCGCGCATCGACCAGCGCCTGGCGCTCCTGTGCCGGCAACTCTTCGACCTTGACCACCGAGAACGAGGCGAGCGCCCAGGCCCGCCCGTCCGTGGTGCCTTTGGCGAGGCGGAAGGCGTCGGCGGTGACGACCACCCACGTCTCATCCATCTCCCATTGGTCGAAGACCTTGATCGCCGGCATGTTATCCACGCGCTGCGGATCGAGGTCGCAGCGCACCAGTTCGGGCATGCCGGGAATCGACAAGGTGAGCGAGTAGCGAGCGATCACCTCTGGCGGTTCGCCCTCTTTGGTCTTGCGCGGATAGGAGGTATCCTCGATGCTGTCCACGCGCCCGCGAATCGTGAAATACATGCCTGTGTTCCTGCTTTCGTAATAGGTGGCTCAGCTGAGCCAGATGTGGTGTGTGAGCATCAAACCGGCAGAGGATGCCCGAACCCTTTCCCTGCCTGAACAACCGGAGCCAGGCTCCCCGGCTAGCCGTGGTGCTGATGCAGCCGTTCAAGCGCCGCGTCATATTCGCGCAGCGCCAGCAGGTAGGCAGCAAACATGCGATCCAGCACATGCTTGAGCATGCCGCGTGCTTCGGCGATCTCCAGATCCCGATAGCGGCGTTCCATCGTGCGGCGCAGTTGCTCGACGAGGGCGGCATCCACGACGAGGGGCAATGTCACCGCATGCATGGCGTCACCCCCTGGCAATGCCCCGCGCAAACCACCTGCGGCAGCCGGCAGAGGATCGCGTTATCCGCCCCAGCAGGCAGACAGGCCGGGCAGATCGCCGCGAGGTAGCAGAGGGCGCACATCGCCCAACCCGGTTCCCGTGCCACCCACTGATGGGCAGCGACATCGGGATCAAAGAGGCTGCCAACCGGCACGGCCCGCAGATCCAGCGCGTCGGGATCGTCGAACCAGTAGGCGATGCCGTAGGGAATGCCGGCACACCAGCCGGCGAAGATGATCGCTTGCAGCGGTGCCGGCAGTGCCGCGCCCAGCGGCCCGCGAATCTGATCAGGGGCGACGTAGCGCCGCACCCAATCCCCATTGAGGGGCGGCGAGCCGTGATCGGCGCGGAAGCGTGCTGAGAAGGCGGCATAGCTAGCCAGACCGGCAGCCGCCTGATGGGCGGGGGTGAAGGCGCGCGCGCGAGCTTTGCCGGCGGCGACCTGATGCGCCCGGTCGGCATTCCACGCCCGGCAGCGCGCCGCAAGGTGTGCATGTTCCATATCCTTGACCTCGTGTTGTACGCTGAAAAACAGGACAGATCGATGCCCGAAAGCAACGAGAAGTCCGTTGCCTTACGTGGGCAATGCATCGGTGGATAGAGAGCTTGGCGGCAGCTATCCACCGATATTTTTATAGGCGGTGGACGCGCCAAAACAGGGAGGACCGCTGAGCGCGCCGAGGAGACGCACACCCAGGTATACGTATGAGGGAATGAATAGGCAGCGTTAGCGCCAGGAAATGCCGCGCTGTGACCCGCAGTAACCATAACCTACGGGACAACCAAGGGTCAGAGGATATGAGGGATGAGACGCCGCGCTACGAGCCGACGCAGACAAAGGCAAGCTTACACCACCGCTGAATTCGGATGGGCATCACTCGTTGTTCCGCCGCCTTGCCCCACGAACTACGCGCTACCGCGTCCTATTCTCTGGCAACGCCCGTTCCCACGTGCTATCATGAGATGAGACACCATGCCAGGGGCAGGACGGGAGGGCGAGCGATGAGCAGCCGACGCAATGCCAACGAGCCGGAGCCGACCGGCGAGATTCACCTGCGCCAGACGGTGCAGATGTCCGTCGCGGACCAGACGCGCACATTTGAGATTTCGGTGACGTTGCCGGCGGGCGCGAGTACGGATGACATCGACCGCACGATCCGCCAGGCGGAGATCGGCATGCGCGGTCTGTCGGAGCAGATGGATCGGCACATCACCGCCGCGCGCGAGAACAGCACGGGTCAGGTGGTGGAAGCCGCGCTGCATGCCGCCCCCCTGTTACATGAGCCGCTGGCGCATCCAGCGAATGGCCACGCGCCCAGCGCGGCTGTGCCAGTGCCAGGGGATGATCCTGTCGACGCGCCCAGCGCGTCCCCGCCCACGCCCGACACGATGAGCTTTCAGGCGTTCCTAGCGGAAGCGGGCGAAATGGGCTATACCTCCGTCACCGCCGCGAAGGCATTAGGCATCAGTTCCTTCAAAGATCTCGATTATACCCAGGCATTAGCGCAGTTGCACGCCCTGCATGCTTCGCCCGCGCCCGCGAGGCCGGCCCCGCGCGCCTTCGCCGAGGAGGTCGGCCCCTATGACGCCGTGAGCGATGCCGACGACCTGGCAGAACTGGATGAGCCAGACTTTGGCGCGCTCACCGACGAGCATGGCACCTTCGCCGACGAACCGGAGCCGGAATCCCCTGGCCCCGCGCCCAGCCATGAGGCATCCGCGCCCCCTGCATCGCCCCGCTCCACCGCTGAGGAGGAGAGGCCGTCGCCGGAGCAGCAACGGCAAGCGGCGGCAGCACAACGGTTGCGCCAACTGCGCGGGCTGCGCGGCAGCGGTGTGGCTGCGACGCCGGAACAGCGCGCCGCGCTGGCTAATTGCTTCATCAATCCCCTGGGCAACGAGATGGCGAAAGAGGTCATCAGCACCGTCTGGCATATGGTGCCGGGCGAAAAACTGAACGCGCCGCGCACCCGCGCCCTGGTGGAATGGGGCAAAGAAGATGACGACCTGGCCGACACCGCCGCGCGTGTCATCGCGCTGGCAAGCGCGCCCGCGCCGGCAGGGGAGTGATTCGCTGATGCGCGTCATCGCCGGCACGGCCAAGGGCCGCCAACTGAAATCGCCGCCGTCCAACAAGACGCGCCCGATTATCGACCGCGTCAAAACTGCCCTCTTCGACAGCCTGGGCGACCACGTGCGCGGCGCGGCGCTGCTGGATCTTTTTGGCGGCGTCGGCGGTGTGGGCATCGAGGCGCTCAGCCGGGGCGCAAGCCAGGCGACCTTCATCGAGATCGACGGCCCGACAGCGGAGATCCTGCGTGAGAACCTGCGCATCACCGGCTTCACGAACCAGGCGGAGGTCGTGCGCGGCGATGCCTTCGCCTTTCTGCGCACGGCGGCTACGCATCACCGCACCTTCGATCTCGTCTATGTCGCGCCACCGCAATACCACCAGATGGCCGCGCACGCCTTCCGCCAGCTTGATGCCGCGCCGCTCACGCCGCCGGGTGGTCTGGTGATCATCCAGATCGATCCCCACGAGCGCGGCGATCTGGCGGCGCTCGCGCCGCGCCACTTCCTGCTGACCGATGAACGCAAATATGGCAGCACGCTGCTCATGTTTTACACCCACCGCGCCGAGGCACCCCACCCATGACCAGTTTCCGTTTCCTTGATGATGTCGATGCGCAGCGCCAATTGGGCGTGGATCGCCTGACCTTCGAGGAGTTATTGCACACCAAGCGGCTGCGTCCCGTTTCGCGCCAGGGAACGCTTTCATTCTATCGCGCGGCGGATATCGCCCGACTGCGCGCCGAACTCTATCCTGAAACCGAAGCCGAGGACGACGAAGCCGCCGCTGACGCCACCCCGCCAGACGATGACCAGGCGCAAGTCATCGCGCTCCCCACCGATCCATCTGCATTGCCAGACAGCGCCCTCGCGTCACCACCGCGCCAGCCGCAGACGGCGAGCAAGGTTCCCCCCGCGCACCAGGAAGGACCGGAGGGTGAAGCCATCACCCCCTCTCCATCCTTGATGGGGAGGGGGCCAGGGGGTGGGGCTAAGCCCAAGAAAAAGGGCCACGATCCCGCGATGCGCGTCCACCTGCGGCTGACCGCTGATCTGAAGTGGTACGACATTACGGACCCTGATCTGCAAGCCTGGTTCAACCAACTACATCCCGAAACCTACGCGCGCCGCCGTGCTAACGCCGAGTTCGTCAAGCAGCGGATGGAACAGATCATCGCGCTGCTTGACGCCGGCCAGGCGCGCTATGAGGCACTAGTGGAGCAGGCCGCTGATGGCGATGTGCAGCAAACTGGTGGTGGGGTAGGTGAAGGCTGAGCGAAAGACGAGCAGGGCAATTGGCTGAAGGATGATATTTTCGGCGATGCCCAGCACCAGACCGGTGAGCAGGTTGATGCCGAACACTGCCCAGCGATTCATCGATGCGCCAACCGCCCCTGATTGCACTTGCATCGTGATCGAGTAAGCGGTACCTAAGCCTAGTAGCAGAAAGATCACCAGGAACATGATAGTCGCGTTGCCCTCTAGGGTACCGAGCTGGCTGCTGCTGGCCGTACTCAGGTTTTGGAGGTTGGGGACAAGGAGTAAGTAGCCCAACCCGAAACCGACCAGGCCAACTAACAACACCAAAATACCATACGCTGGCTGTGCCAGCGCCCAAGGGCGTAGCGCACGCTGGTAGCGTTGCCCCAGCGTTCCAAACGTCGCCGGCATGAAGATCGCCTGGCCGAACGGGATGGCGAACGCCTGCGCCAGGTAGACCAATGGCCCGATGATCAGCGTGATCACATACGTGTTGCCGAAGGCGGCGATTGCCTGCGTGAAACTCACTGAACCGCTCGACGGCAGACCGGTGATAATCGTATTGGTCACGCTGTAGAGGCCGAAGCTGAGCAACAAAGCGTAGACGAAATAGAATGCGAAGCCCAGAGCGATTGACTGCAAAACCCAATCGCGCGTGGCGATCTGCGCCCAGGCGACGAAGTTCTGGCGTGACGGGCGCGTGGCCAGCGCCACCCAGGCTTGCGCCACCGACCCCTGCGCTGGCGGCACGAACTGCGGCGGCGTCCCCCCGTTGGGCGGCACATGGTACACGACCGGCGGGATGTAGACCGGCGGCGGCATGAAAGCGGGGGGCGGCATATAGCCCGGCGGGGGCGGGCCGTAACCGGGCGGCATGTAACCCGCGTAGCCCGATGGCGGCATGGACCCTGGCGGGGGCGGCATGTAAGCCGGTGGGGGCATATAACCGGGAGGCGGCGGTTGCGGCGCACTGTAACCCGGTGGTGGTGGCATATATCCCGGCGGTGGTTGTTGTGTGCCATAGCCTGGCGGCTGGGGTGGCTGTGATTCTGGCGGTTGCGGCTGATCAGGATTCATCACTGCGGCTCCTTTATAGCAGATAAAGCAGACCGTGGCACCGAGAAACAAGCACCACGGCTCTACTGTACCACGCGCGCCGCCATCTTGTCTCCTATGAAAACGCGCCTGGCGCTGTGAAGTGGTCACACTATTGCCCGTTTCACGCCGCCGGGCTTTGACACGCCGGATCGGCCATGCTACCATGTGGGATGTAGGCACGGCGGGCCGGCCTGTACGGGCCGACGTGGGATCTTGGCTGAGGAGTGGTATGCCATGCAGACGAATCTGCCCTTTCGCCGGGTGCTGAACATCTTCATCCTGTTGTTCCTGGGGATCTCCGCCGACCTGGTCTTTCTGCAAGCCACCCCGGAAGCGCAAGCCCTCACCGCGTCGATCTATAATCCCCGCCATTGTGTGGTCGATGAGACGCCGCAGCGTGGGACGATCTATGACCGCAACGGCGTGAAGCTGGCCTACTCCATCCCGAATCCCAATGCGCCCTGCGGCTGGCAGCGTGTGTATACCGATCCCACTCTCGCGCCGATCCTGGGCTATTATGATCCCGATGGCTTCGGCGTCACCGGCCTGGAAGCGGCCTATGATAGCGTCCTCAGCGGCTACAGCACGCAATCCGTCGCGCCGGGCATCCGCAACGGTATCAATCACATCTTGGATCAAGCGGAGCATGCTAAGACATATGGCAGCGATGTCTATCTGACCATCGATGACCGCATCCAGCAAAAAACTGACGCGCTGTACAGCCAGAACGTCTACCAGGGGCGCGCGGAAGATCCTGAGCAACCAGGGAGTATCCTGATTGAAGATCCCCATACCGGCGAGATGTTGGCCTTCATCAGCCATCCTTATTTTGATCCCAACAAGGTGATCGATCATACGGATGCCGGCGATGGATCGGGCCTGACGGTCGGGCAGGAATACTGGAATACTCTGCTGCAAGATCCGCATCGCCCGCTGGTGGATCACGCGGTGATGGACACGTTGCCGCCGGGGTCGGCTTTCAAGACGATGACGCTCTTGAGCGCGCTGGATAGCGGCTTCACCCCGCAATTTGCCTTCGATCAAGCGGACTCGACGGACTACGTGGTGAATGGCTTCGACATCAACTCGAACAACCTGGGCGACTATCGCAGCATCCCGTCTTCAAAGGTCTTCCCGATGGATCTGATCCATCAATATGCCTTCAGCAACAACGTGGCATATGCGCGGTTGGCGGTGCTGGAAGGCAAAGGTACGTACCTGAGTCATGCCTACAGCCTGGGCCTGAGCTACGGCGACCACGTGACCAATATCCCTTTCGACGTGCCGGTGGCGCATAGCTGGGTCTACCAGCCGCAGTTCCAGAGCGAGTGGGACCGCGACAATGTGGCGCTGGCGGTGACGGGCTTCGGCCAGGGGCGCTTGCTGATCTCCCCGCTGGAACAGACGGTGATGGTCAGCGCGGTCGCCGCCGACGGTGCCTACTACAAGCCGCATTTGCTCTGGAAAGTGGTGCCGCACGGCGTGGACCCGCAGCATGTGGCCGCCACCGCGCCGCAGCTGCTGGCGCACGTGATGTCGCCGACTGCGGCGCAGGGCGTGCGCGAGGCGATGCGCGCCGTCGTCCAATATGGTTCAGTCGGAGCCAGCGGCCCCAACTTCGCGCCGCCCGTGAATTCGCCGGTGATGGAAGGGGCTAAGACTGGCACGGCGCAAACTGGCCAACAGATGCCGGACCCGACGCTCCTGCCTATCGATACCACCAGGCCAGATGCTACCTACCTGTCGCTTGCGCCGGACGATACGGCTAATCCCACCGGCGATCCGCCGCAGCTGGTGATCATCATCAACAAGGAGTACGAGGGTGAGGCGGCGTATCAAGCCCCCATCGCGGAATCGCTCTACGAATTCGCCCTGCCGCTCGTCGATCCCCAGTTCCCCACCAGCTAGGTGATGGCTGCCGGCATATCTGCTCTGGGGCGGACATTCCTGTCCGCCTTAAGATAAGAATGCACGATCTGGTCTGATCGCGCAACCCGCACGGCCTTCTGGACGTTGCTATAGTTGATAGAGTGGAGCGAGTACACATTCGCGCAGCTTAAAGATAGATTGGGTAGACAACCATGGAACTGCAATTTCGCCGCCTGCTGAACATGTTCGTGCTATTGTTCGTCATCATAAGTGGCGCGCTGGTTTATTGGCAGGTCTATTGGCCAACCAGCCCGCCAGCGGCGGGGCAGGACCAAAATAATTACCTGAATTACAAACCCTGCACCGCTGCCACGACGCCCCAGCGCGGCAACATCTATGATCGCAACGGCGTGTTGCTGGCGTGGTCGGTGCGTGATCCGAATTCGCCTTGCGGCTGGCGGCGCGAGTATGCCACCGACAAATATCCTTCCATCGCGTCGTTCATCGGCTACTATAGCCCCGTCTATGGCACGGCGGGCGTGGAGCGTTATTACAACGATCAACTGGCCGGTGATGTGCCGCCCGCGGACTTCAACCAGGCATCCAGCCAGTATTGGAACAACATCCTGCACATGCCGACCTATGGGCAAAACCTGTACCTCTCGATCGACGTGCGTATTCAGAATGCGGTGGATAAGGTCTTTCAGGATGATGCGAATACGGCGCAGACATGCGACGGCACCCAGGTCGGCAGCATCATTGTGACCGATCCGCATACTGGGCAGATCCTGGCGATGGTGAGCCGTCCGTATGCCAATCCCAATACCATCGGCGATACCACACCAGCACAGGATAACCCGAATACGACCGTCGGCGCGGAGTATTGGAATAAGATCGTCGCCGATCCCTGCGCGCCGCTGCTCAACCGTGCGGTGCAGGGGCAGTACGCGCCAGGCTCCATCTTCAAGACCGTGACATTGCTGGCCGGCCTGAATAGCGGCCAATACACCATCAACTCCGGCTTCTCCCAGGCGGACGCGACCAGCGTCACCGTGGATGGCCATCAATATACCGCCGATCCAGTGGGCGAATTTGGCCGAGGGCCAGAGCCGCCGACCTTCCCGATGGACCTGGCCCATGCGTATGCCTATAGCGACAACGTCGTCTTCGCGCGGCTCGCCGTCGCTGAAGGGACGGATACGTGGGTCAACTTCGCCAAGCTCTACCAGATGTCTACGCCGGGCGATGTCGTCCCCGCGCCCATCGACATCAAGGAAGCGGCTCCCAGCTACATCTATGTGCATGGCAGCATGTATCCGACGTTGCTGGCGGAAAGTGGCTACGGCCAGGGCCAGCTTTTCCTGACGCCGCTGACGATGAGCATGGTCACGAATTCCGTGGCTGCCGATGGCATGCTCTATGCCCCGCGCCTGGGACTGAAGCTGGTGCCGCATGGGGTGGACCCGAACAGCGTGCCAAATAACGCGCCCGTCGTGCTGGATGGCGGCCCCATTTTCTCCGCGCAGACGGCGCAGGGTGTGCGCCAGGGCATGCGCGACGATGTCGTTTTCGGCACGGTCGGGGCCAGCGGCTCCGCCTGGTCGCCGGTATATAATTCGCCCGCGCTGATCGGCGGCAAAACCGGCACGGCGCAGACTTCCGGCAACTTCTCGACCGACTCGTTCATCTCTCTCGCGCCAGACGACGCAGCGGGCGGCGGTCCCGCGCAACTGACCGTGACGATCATGAAAGAGAACGGTACAGAAGGCGCGTATGAAGCGCTCATCGCGCCCGAAATCTACAGCGCCGCGCTGCCGCTGCTGGGGCATTAGCGACGGGCAGCGTGGGAGCCATTTGGCCCTTTAAATCTCACACCAGATCGGGATAGACCAGCCCTGATCCCGTGTTCAGCAAGACGACGCGCTCGCCGGGATGAAGCCAGTCCTGCGCGATGAGGGTGCGCAGGGCGGGGAGCAGTGCCGCGCCTTCGGGGCTGAGCCACAGGCCGGCCCGCGCGCACTCCTGCATGGCGGTGTGGATGGTGGCATCATCGATGGCCAGGGCGGTGCCATTGGTTTCGCGCAGGATGCGCAGCATCAGCGCGCCGGCCAGCGGCCCCGGCACGCGCAGCCCGGCGGCGATGGTCGCCGCGCCCTCCCAGAACGCGGTCGCGTCGGCACCGGCCTCCCAGGCTCGCACCACCGGCGCACAGCCAGCGGCCTGCACGGCCACCAGGCGCGGTAAGGGTTGGTCCGCCGGCACCCAGCCCAGCGTGCGCAATTCCTGAAACGCTTTCCAGAGGCCGATCAAGCCCACGCCGCCGCCGGTCGGATACAAGATCACGTCCGGCATGGTCCAGCCGAGTTGTTCGGCGATCTCCAGGCCCAGCGTCTTCTTGCCTTCCAGGCGATAGGGTTCTTTGAAAGTGCTGGCGTCGTACCAGCCGTCGCTGCGCACGCCCTGCGCCACCCACGCGCCCGCATCGCTGATCAGCCCATCCACCAGATGCAGCCGCGCGCCATAGAGTTGCACTTCGTGCTGGGTGATGGCCGGCGCATCGCGCGGCATGGCGACAATCACCGGCAGCCCCGCCCGCGCGCCATAGGCGGCCCAGGCTGCGCCCGCGTTGCCGGCAGTCGGCAGGGCGATATGCGTCGCGCCCAGTTGTCGCGCCATCGTCACGCCCACGGCAGCGCCGCGCGCCTTGAAGGAGCCGGTGGGGTTCAGCCCCTCATCCTTCAGCCAGAGTTCCACCTGGCCTTCCATACCCCACTGGGGGACGGCCAGCAGCGGTGTCGCGCCCTCGCCCAGCGTCACGCGCCGTTCTGGCGGCACACCCGGCAGCAGTTCGGCGTAACGCCACAGGCCGTCATTCCACCCGCGCGCGCTGATGCGCTCGCGCGGCACCTCGCGTGCTAGGCGCGGCAGATCGTACTGCGCCAGCAAGATGCCCCCACATGTGCAGAGGTGCTGCGGCTCGTCCGCTGGATACGTCTGGTCGCACGCCGCGCACGCCAGGTGCGTGAGATAGGTGATCATGACTCGCCTCGTCTGTGAAAATCGCTGGGCGCTGCCCGTTCAATCGCGCGGCGGGTTATCGCGCCGTTCCAGGCGATCGACGCGCAGCATCAGTTCATTGTGCCGCTCTGCTTGCGCCGCAAAGCCATCAACCATCTGTTGCTGCATCGTGTTCATCTGTTGCTGCATCGCCACCATCTGTTGCTGCATCGTCCCCATCTGTTTGAGGACATCCGTGGCGAAGCCCTTGAACGTGTCCATCAGCGTATGCTGAAAGGCGATGATGTCGGTGACATCGTGACGCAACGCGGCGATATCCTCTTTCGCCGTGGCCATATCGCTTTCCAGTCGGTCAAGGCGTTCAATGGTCTCGCTTTTGAATTCCCGAAAGTCGAGCTGCAACACGTAGAAAATGTTCATCAAGCCTTCGTTGCGCGCCTCGCTCTGCATGGTGATGCGCGCGTAGAAGCGTGCGAGGATTGCCTCGAACTCGTCGGGGAAGATAGGTTCTGCCGCCATAGCTATGCCCCCTTTCACTGCTATTCAGAGCATACCATACTGCCCGACAATTGTCATGCCCCCAACTGTGTATAACGGTCGGTTGCCGAAAACACGCGGCGCTTCCGCGAACTCGTCGCCTATTCCAGCATGCCAGCCTGATCTGGCCGAAAGAACCTGATGCACGAATCGCGATTATGATATACAATATCAGGTAGCGCGTCTGGTGCTGCCGATGCGCGGTGGGGGATGCTGCCACGCCGCGAAGAAGCGCCGGACAGAAAGCGAAGCCTGTCAGATGAAAGTTATCAAAGTCGCGCCACGGGGCTATTGCTACGGCGTCGTCGATGCCATGCAGATCGCCCGCGAGGCGGCGCAGAATCCAGATCTGCCGCGACCGATCTATATTATCGGCCTGATCGTCCATAACAAGTTTGCGGTACAGGAACTCAGCGATCTCGGTTTGATCACGCTGGATGGTCCCGACCGCGCGGCGATCCTGGAGCAGGTGACGACCGGCACGGTGATCTTCACGGCGCACGGCGTCGCGCCCGCCATGCAGGAGCGCGCCCGCGCACGTGGGCTGCACGTCATCGATGCCACCTGCCCGGATGTCACCAAGACGCACGATCTGGTCAAAGAGCTCGTCGCGCAGGGGTTCACGATCCTCTATGTCGGCAAGAAGGGCCACCCGGAGCCGGAGGGCGTGCAGGGCGAAGCGCCAGAACACGTCATCCTGGTGGAGACGGTGGCCGATGTGGCCGCGCTGGATCTGCCGCCGGAGCGCAGCGCGCACCTCGCCATCACCACCCAAACCACGCTCAGCCAGTGGGACACGCGCGCCGTCATCGAGGCCGCCCGTGCTCGCTTTCCGCATATCATCGTTTATAATGAGATTTGTCGCGCCACACAGGTGCGGCAAGAGGCCGTCGCGGCGCAGGCGCAGGGGGCGGATCTTACCATCGTCGTCGGCGACCCGCGCTCGAATAATACCAACCGGCTCGCGCAGGTGGCGGAAGAGATCGCCGGCAGCCCGGCGATTCGCATCGAGAGCCTGGCGGACCTGCGGCCCGCCGACCTGGCCGGCAAGGAGCGCATCGCCATCACCTCTGGCGCGTCCACCCCCAGCCAGATCACCCGTGCGGTGATCCGCTTTGTCGAGGCGCAGGCACAAGCCGGCGCGACAGACGCCGCGCCCCCGGAAGCCGCAACGTAGCGGCGCTGCACTCATTCGTGTCATGATCGTGGAGGACGTTATATATGATGAAAAGCCTTGGCGCGTTGATGCAGCAGCGATCGCTCGCTGAACTGGGTGCGATCGCCCGCCTGTGGGGCGCGCCCCCGCCGGCCAGTGATGCGCCCAACGATGTGCAGCGGCTGGAACGCCAGATACGCGATCCGCTGGCCGCGCGTACCGCCTGGCAGACGCTGGACCTAGAGGCGCGCGCGGTGTTGCACACCATCGTCGGCCCTGCCGCGCGCAACTGGTGCGTGATCGAACAGATCCCCGAACGCGCCGGCCTCGCGCCCGCCATCGCCGCCGCCGCCTATGCGCGTCTCGCCCAGGCGTTCATCGTTGCCGAAGACCTCGCCAAGATGCAGGGCGAAGAGTTGGTCGGCCAGCGCGTCGCCTTTTACGGCTACAGCCAGCCGCGTTCGGCGCAGACGCCCGTCGTCGAGCGCGCCATCGCCTATGTGCCGACCGAGATCGCCACCACCCTCTATACCGTGGGCCGCGAACTGGGGACGATCCTGCCGGACCGCACGACCCTCACGCTGGATGACCTCTTGCAGCCCTACCGCCAAGGGGATCTGGACCAGATCGGGCGGCGCTTCGGGCTGACGATCCAGACCTATTGTTCGCGCAACGAGGTGCGCGCCGTCATCGCCGATAACGTCAGCCAAGCAGACGCCGTGCGCTATGCCCTGACCCAACTGCCGCCGTCGCTGAGCGATCTCTACGAGTGGCTGATCACCAAAGGCGGGCGGGTGACAACGGACGAGGTGCAGGCGCGCATGCGCTGGGATAAACCGGCGCTGCTGGCGGCGCTGCACACCTTCGAGGATTACGCTATCGCCTTCGATGCTTTCAGCGAGGGCCAGCGTGTCGTCTTCATCCCCGCGCGCACCTTCGATAACCTACGTCGCGCCCACGCGCGCCCTCAGCCCCAGAGCCAGACGGTGGAACGCGCCACGCCGCTGACCATCCGCCCCGCCGATAGCATCATCCTGTGGGATATCGCCGCCTTCGTCGCCAGCGTGGTTCAGCAAGACATCGAATTGACGCGCTCGCAGGCGCTGCCCAAGCGCACGGCCCAGCGGCTGGTGCCGCTGCTGGCGAACGAGTGGGCGCGGCAGAGCGACGAGGCGGCGTATCGCTACCTGGCGCAGCTCCAGACCGAGGCGCAAGACCTGGGTATCATCCAGGCGACGAACACCGAGGACCGCATCCGCCTGGACCTGGGCGTGAAGCTGGACGTGTGGGCCAGCCAGGACATCCGCATGCAGACGCACCGCGTCGTGCGGCGCTGGCCACACAACCGTGCCTGGCACGATCAGGTGGGCGCGCACTATGCCGGCTGGATGGCGAGCGCGCTCAGCCTCACCGCCGCGCGCGAGGCGCTGCTGAACCTGCTGCGCCAGTGCGACGCGGGCGTGTGGTACGACGTGCGCACGCTGCTGCGCAAGCTCCAGGAAGACGACCCGTTCGTGCTGCGGCCTGAGCAGCGCTTCAACGGCCACGGCGGCTTCAAGGTGGCCGATGACATCCGCGCGCATTGGGACGACACCGACGCCGAAGTCTTGATCGGCATGCTGAAATCTACCCTGTATGAACTGGGCATCGTCGCGCTGGGCTACGACGACGACACGCTGCCTGCCACCCGCGCGGAGCGCAACCCCGATACGATCTGCCTGACGGAACTGGGCGTGGAGGTACTCAAAGGCGATCTGGGCCTGGCACAGACGCCGACCGAGCAGCCCTTGGTGATGCAGCCGAACTTCGAGATTATGCTGCTGGAGCCGCATATGCCGGCGCTCTATTGGCTGGTGCGCTTCACCCAGCCGGAGCAGATCGGGCGAGCCAGCCGCTTCAAGGTGACGCGCGAGGCGCTCTTGCGCAGCATGACCGACGGCACGACGGTGGACGATCTGCTGGCCTTTTTAGCACGCCACAGCCAGCAAGAACTGCCGCAAAACGTCATCTATACGCTGCACGATTGGGCGCGGCAGTATAAAGCGACGCGCCTGAGCCGCGTGGTCTTGATCGAAGTGGACGACGAGGCGCTGGCGACGGAACTCTGCGAATCCGCCAAGCTGCGCGAGCTGGGACTGCGGCGCGTGGGGCCACGGGCGCTGGCCACGCCGGAAGGGGCGGCAGTGCGTGCGGTGCGCCGCGCCATCGAGCGCGCCGGCTACGCCGCCACCACCGGCACGCCCGTCGCCGACGCCAGCGCCACACCTGTCGCCGCGCCCGTCTCCCACGGCTGAGGCCGCCGGTATGTTGGTCAGACTGGACCATTTTGTTGCTAGCAGCAAAATGGTCAAAAAGGCTTTGCTCTAACGAACAACCGCTGATACCCTTTGCAGGTGATCCCCTTTGCGGATGATCCGTATTAGGCACCGGAGGACAGCCATACAGGCACCGGAGGACAGACATTCCTGTCTGTCTAGGTCTGCTATGCCTTGTGTTTCCCAGAAACGGGTAGGACATTGGTTCATCGCTGATATAAAGCGAATCGGTGGATGCCACTTTGACAAAGTGCCTTTTTATTTTTATAATATCTGTAAAACCTGATTGGAGGTTGAACCTTTTATGGATGCCACACCGCCTACTGAAGAATCTCTGCTCGCCCAAGCTCACGCGCATTTCAAGGCCAAACGTTATGAAGAGGCGTTACCACTCTGGCAAAGGCTAGCTGAAGAAGAACCATCGGCTATTGTTTTCACGAGACTGGGTTATACACTTATGAGTGGATTCAAACGTTATGAGGAAGCACTCGCCGCGTTTGAGCAGGCGCTAATACTTGATCCACAACATGAATTTGCCTTCCAAGGTAAGGCAGCGGCACTTTATATGGTGAAACGCTATGAAGATGCTCTCGCCGCATATGACCAGGCTATCCATTATAAACCCCAAACTGCATTAAGTTGGTACTGGAAAGGGCGCACACTACATATATTGAAGCGATATACAGATGCCCTGGAAGCTTATGATCAGGCGATTGATTGTGATCCATTTTCTGCTGCCACATGGGAAAGCAGAGGCCATACATTGATTGCTTTGGGCAATTATTCGCAAGCATGTCTTGCTTTCGGCAAAGCCGTAAAACACAAGCCTGAACTCGCTACAGCTTGGCGTAGTCTGGCAGAAGCGCATATCGAGCTAGCCCAAGGTGAACCTGCGCTCATCGCGGCTGATCGTGCCATCGTTCTCAATCCGAAAGATGAACGCGCTTGGCGTTCTAGGGCAGTAGCCCTCATTCACTTCAAGCAATATAAACAGGCGCTCGCTGCCGTCGAAAAAGCGATCGCTTTGAAGCCGGACAACGATCTCGCATATAACAACAAAGGCGGTATTCTGCGCTTGTTTGAGCAGTATGAAGAAGCCCTCATTGCTTTTAATCAGGCATTAACATTTAAAGTCACTATCAAGAGCTTGCGTGGCAAAGGCGAAGTCCTCATACACCTTAATCGCTTGGCAGAAGCACTCGCGGCTTTCGATCAGGCATTACAAATTGACTCCGAAGATGCAATGTCTTGGGAAAAGAAAGGATTTATTCTTTTCAGGTTGCGCCGTTATGAGGAAGCGCTCGCCGCGTATGAACAAGCTCTCGCGTACTCGAAGATGTTCCAACTTTATCAAGCCAAAGGAACTTCTTTGCTAAATCTCGGCAGATATCCAGAGGCGTTGGCCGCGTATGATGATGTTTTACGCCGCTATCCAGCTTTGGGACCGGTCTGGAATGGCAAGGCGATGATCTTCCATTCACAGCGTAAACACGCTGAAGCCGCCCTTATGTTTAGTCAGGCAGCTTTGGTAAATAGTTTGGAAGATGCCTCATGGTTTATATGGGCATCCTCTCTGTATCAACTGCAACGGTATGAAGAAGCCCTTGCTGCCATTGAAACTGCGACAGAGCGCCAACCCACATCCGACAAAGTCTGGTATCTGAAAAGCGTGATTCTCGACAAATTGGCACGCATCGACGAGAGCCTGGATGCTATGGGAACTGTTTACCGTTTGAATCCAAGATTTATTCCTCCACGGCGTCAATCTTGGCTGGTGCAGCGGCTCAAGAAGGTTTTTGCCGCGCGCGTTGCCCAGCTTCCCCGCAAGCGTTGACCGGCAATTCAGGCGCTTGGGGGGCAGTGTGCAAAATACGTCAGATTCCCTATTGCGCCCCCCTTGACAGCATGGTAAGATAGATGACAAATCAAAACATCCGCACTCTGTTTGTCAAGCATTCATGCAGCCGAGGGCTGCGTTGCGGGAGGCCAGCAAGGCGATGCGCTACGCGATCATGAGCGATATCCACGGAAATTACGAAGCATTGCAGGCGGTCATCGATGATGTCGATGCCGTGTGTGTCGAAGATGGCGTGAAGTGCGACGCCATGTGGTGCCTGGGAGATGTCGTCGGCTATGGGCCGGACCCCAGCGCCTGCGTGCGCACCATCCGCGACATGTGCGAACTGAGCGTGGCCGGCAACCATGACTTCGGTGCCTCCGGCGAAGTGGACCTCAACGAATTCAGCGATATGGCCCGCGACTCGCTCATCTGGACCAGCCAGCAATTGCTCCCCCACGAGATCGATTTCCTCAAATCACGCCCCGACCGCACGACCATGCCCATGCCCGAAGACATCACCCTGGTGCATGGCAGCCCCGTCGTGCCGCTGTGGGAATATCTGCTCACCCCCGAAGCGGCGGCGCTGAGCTTCATCTCATTCCCAACGCGCTTTTGCCTGGTCGGCCACACGCACCTGCCGACGATCTATCTGCAAGCCTCGGCGAAGTTCAACCAGCCGCGCGTGCCGGTGCTGACGGCGCACAGCCGGCACGTGATGGAGTATGGTTCGGATGAAGGCTATGACGAGCCGACGACAGCGCAGATGCAGGTGCTCAACAACATGCCACCGTGCTATGCCGTGACCAACATGCCGCATGCCTGGTGGCTGCCGGACGAAGCCGAGCGCGCCATCATCAATCCCGGCAGCGTCGGCCAGCCCCGCGACGGCGATTCCCGCGCCGCTTATGTGATCTATGATACCGAGCGCGGTTTCCTTTTTCGCCGCGTGGGCTATTGGATCGAGAAGACGATGGAAAAGATGCGCGACGAAGGTTTCGCCTCCGCGTTGATTGAACGGTTAGGTCAGGGTTACTAGAGGATCAAAGATGCCACGCATGCCTGAGTACGGGCCACCGACGCAGGAAATGTATCCCCGCCCGGTGGGTGCGGGGACTGTCGCCGTGCCGCAACGGTATAATCCCTTGGCTCCATGGGTGGAATTCATCGCGGGCTGTTTTGGGTTTCACGGCATCGGTTTTTTGCTGGTGGGCAAACCGGTGCGCGGTATCGCCTGGCTGGCGCTCTCACTGGTCAAACATGCTATCGGCGCGGTGCTGATCGCCGCGACAGTCGGGGCGGCGCTGGCCTGCCTGGTGCCGCTGGATATTGGCATCGCGGTCTTCCTGACGCTGGCGGTGCGGCGCATCATGCATCACGCGGCGCAACCGGCGACACCATAGCTGCATCTGCCACGCGCAGCGTGACGACAAACGTGCTGCCGGCGTCTACTTGGCTGGTGACGGCGACCGTGCCACCCATCGCCTGCACCAGATCGCGCACGATGGCCAGGCCCAGCCCGGTACCGCCCGTGGCGCGCGAGCGCGAGGCATCCGTGCGATAGAAACGCTCGAAGACCTGCGCCAGTTCCGCTGGCGGGATGCCGATGCCGGTATCGGCGACGCTGATGGCGAGATGCGCGGCGTCGGGCTGGGCCAGCGTGATCGAGACGATGCCGCCAGCCGGTGTATAGGTGATCGCGTTACGCACCAGATTCAGCACCACCTGCCCCAACCGCGCCTGGTCGGCCCACGCGCGCGGCAACCCCGCCGGGACGGCGCGCACCAGCGTCACCTGGCGCTCACCTTTGGCAAGCGAGGCCAGCGCGCGATAGGCTTCTTCCACCACCGCGCCGGCATCCGTGGGCGCGAGGTCCAGCCGCAATTCGTCGGCATCGGCGCGGGCCAGCGCCAGCAGGTCGTCCACCAACGCGCCCAGCCGCTCCGTCTCGCGCGCGACAATCGCCAGGTACGCTTGCTGGTCCGCTGGCGGACTGACTACCGCGCCGTCTTCCGCCATCAACAACGAATCCACATGGGCGCGGATGCTGGCGATGGGAGTGCGCAATTCGTGCGAGACGTTCACGATCAGCTCGCGGCGGCTCTGGTCCGCCCGTGCGGCCTGGGCCTGGGCGGCGCGCGTCTGCGCCTGCGCTTCGGCGACGCGCTGTTCCGCCATGCTCATCCCCAGCAGGGAGCGGGCCAATTGCCCGTAGAACCAGGTGACGCCGTTCAGGACGTGCAGCGCCAGGAACAACACCAGCACGCCCAGGAGCGCCGCCGCCGCCAGGGTGATGACGGTATAGTAATGCACCGCGCCGCCCGCCGTGCCACCGATGATATAGACCACCAAGGCCCCGATCAGATTCACCGCGCCGCCCAGTAAGCTTGTCACCAGCACGAACGCCGCCAGGCCAAGGGGAAACTTCAGAAAGAGGAACAGCAGGCTCTTCCAGGTCATCGCATCGCGCACGCTGCCCATGAAGCGTTCCCACCACGACTGCCCGGCCACGCGCGGCTTAAAAAACGGCGGAATGGCGATCCCCAACCACCAGATCGCCAGTTCGCGCTCGAAGGCACCCAGCCGCCGCCAAAACGGGATGAGGACGATGATGAGCGGAATGCCGAACAGGAAGCTGAAACTGGTCATAAGCACGATGAGATAGAAACAGCCCAGCGGAAAGGCGATCAGCAGATACAGCAGGTTGCGGAACGTTTGGCGACGGCGTGCGACCGCGAAGAAAGCGCGAGGTGTGCGCACGCCAAGCAGGTGTGACAGCGCCATCGTCTTCACTCCCTTTTCGCCGATCAACCGACAGGTGCAACCACGGCATTATGGTGCCGCTGGGTGACGATTGATTGTTGCATTATACCACCCTCTGCCTTGCAGTATAAGCGGCAAATATGGCTGAAGCCCGGCGATTCTGTAGCGAAAGCGTGGCGATTTTGTCGCTAGATCGCGCACGCCACTGGCCTGCTTACCCTGCCGGCTGGGCCTCCCATGCACTCATGTTCCCCTTGGATGATCGTCTCCTGCACGCGCCCATCGTCCCTGGATAAAAAACGCCGGGCGACCAGCGTTGGTCGTCCGGCAAAGTGGATGCGCGTGAGGAGGAGCTAGCCGCCGAGGCCGGCTTCCAGCGTCAGGCCGTTGTTAATCGCCGTCCAGGTCTTGCCCAGATCGGTGCTGGTGGCCGGCCCTTTGGCCTGGTCCAGCGACGAGGTATAGACCGTCTTGTCGCTGCTGTAGTTCGGCGAGAAGATGAAAGGCGGCTCGTTCGCGCCGCGCTGTGTCACCGGGCCGTAGTTGGTCCAGGTGCCGCCGCCGTTGGTGGAAATGAACGTGCCGTGCGGCGCGCTGCTGCCGCTATCCACCGCCGCGCTGATGAGCGCGATGGTCTTGTCGGCACTGTAGGTCGGCGAGAAGACGACGCTGGCGATCTGGTCCGCTGTGATCGGCGATTTCAGGTTGCTCCAGCTTTGGCCGCCGTTCGTCGAGATCTGCTCTTTGTCGTTGCTGACGGCGATGAGCGTCTGATCGCTGGCGAAGTTGGACGATAGCGCGACCACATGTTGGCGCTCGCTGAGTACCTGCGTCCACGTGCTGCCGCCATCGGTGGATTTATACAGCGCGGGGGTCAGGTTGACGGTGAAGCCGGCAAAGATCGTCTTATCGGTCTTGAACGAGGGCGAGACCACGAACAGATCGGGATCGCCCGCGCCCTGCGGGCCATTCGCCGCCGTCCAGTTCTGCCCGCCATCGGTCGAGATGTAGAACGATCCGGTGCTGGTGGGGCAGTTCACCGGCGCGGCGGTCGGCACCGGTGTGCCTGGTGCCGTCGTCCCGGATGTGCCGGTCGATGTCGTCGTCGTGCTGGTACTCCTGGGCGGCTGCTGATCGACGCCGTACACCGTTTTGTCGCTGGCGAAGTTCGGCGAGACGGCCTTGACGATGACGCACAGCGGCGCCCACGTTTTGCCGCCGTCGCTCGAAGTGGAATCGCCCAGGAAGAGCGTGTTATCCGTAGCGAAGTTGGGCGAGGCGATCAAGCCGTCGCCGCGCTGGGTGAAGGACTCCGCCCCCACTTTCGTCCAACTGCTGCCGCTATATTGATAGATAGTGTTGGCGCTGTCGGCGAGCAGTGTGGTGCCGCTCGCACCGCCGGCGGCGACCAGGGTATTGACGATATAATCGCAGGTCTGGGGGGTGCATTGGCTCCCCGTCAGCCCCGACAGATCGCAGCCACCCAGGGCCAATGATGCGGCCAGGACCGCGCCGGCCCCAACGAGCCAGGGGCGTCGGAGGGCGTTCTGTAACAGATGAGCTGGCATCTACGTAAATTTCTCCTTCATGGCTTGCCCGATCTCCCGTCCGGTTCCCCTAACGCGATGGGCGTCTTGGTGTTGAGCATAGCAATCCCCAGCCGCGCTGACAAGGCAGAGACCCACAATTTGCGAAGGATGTGAGCAAGTTCACCATTGGCGTCTCCCTGGTGTGTGAGGCTTGTCACACTTTCCCGTAAAGTGACATGCATCACTGTCATTGCGACTTCACAGCCCCCGAATTTGCAGTATGCTTTCAACATCTGTCCCGGCACCTCACCGCCGGACATAACTCTGGCAAACGGTTTTATCTCAGAAAGGGGGAGCGGCGCACCGCTGCCGCCCGCAGGAACGGGCGACACATCGCGCCGCGAATGGATGCGCACAGCACACACCTTCTGGTCGCGGTGGACGCCCCGCTTCGGCGTCTTGATCGCCATCCCGGCGCTGCTGGTGGCAGCATGCTCGGTGCCTGGTGGCACTACCAATTCCGTGCAAGGGACGCTTTCGGGAGCCTGCGCGGGCCGGCATGCGCCGACGCAGACCACCAGTTCGGGTGGCCTCGGCACCACGCCGATCACCGGCGGTACGGGAGCCGTACCCGCGAATCAACCTATCCACCTGAATGTCGCGCTCAACGTCAACTATCCGGCGCTCGAAGCGTGCGTCAGCCAGCTCTATGACCCGTCTTCGCCGAACTACGGCCAGTACCTCAGCCCGCAAGAGGTCGCCAGCAACTTCGCGCCGTCCACCTCGGATGTCTCGAAGCTGACGCAGTACCTCACCAGCCAGGGTCTGAACGTGTCACAGACGTATGCGACCAACGCGGCCCTCACGGTTGACGGCACAGCGGCGCAGGTGGAAAAAGCCTTCAATGTGCAACTCGCCACGACCAGCAATAACCATTATGGTCCGACGGGTACCCCCTCGCTGCCTACCGATCTACAAAGCGTCATCGGCAGCATCACCGGCCTGAAGACCGAGGGTGATCCGCACTGCAACATCGACAACCCCAAGGACGGCCAGAGTTGCGGCCTGATCAGCCACTACTCGCACTACACGCTGCCCAAGGTGTTGCCGCACACGGCCAAAAAGGCGCATGATGTCAGCGGCGACTGCACGCTGGCCCAGACTGGCACGCCCATCACCGGCCAGATCTCGCAACTGCTGACGTGGTCGGATCTGAGCAGCGCGTATGGCCTCGACACCTTGAAAGGTGAGGGCTACGACGGCGGTAACTCGTCGATCGGCTTCGTTGAATTCGACACCTACCAGCGCAGCGATGTCGTCAACTACATGCTCTGCGCCAACACCTACGCGAAAGATCGCCTGCAAACCGTCAACGTCGATGTCGGCGCGAGCGATCCGGCGGCAGACTCCGCCCCCGGCGCGGGCGAAGCGACCCTGGACCTGGAACTGGCCGCCGGCCTGACGGGTAAAAATACCAAGCTCCTCGATTACTATGCGCCGAACAACGCGAACTGGGAAGCGGAATTGCAGGACATCCTGCAAAAAGTGGCCGCTGATAAGAAGGTGTCCGTCCTCTCGATCAGCTATGGCGACTTCGAGAAAGACCTGACCCCGACCTACATGGCTGCGGTCAACGACAGCATGAAGCTGCTGGCGGCGGAAGGCATCACCACGTTTGTCGCCAGCGGCGACTGCGCGGCCTTCGGCGGCGGTCAATATGGTGAACGGGATGTCAGCTTCCCGGCCAGCGCGCCCTACGCGGTCGCGGTCGGCGGCACGACCCTGACGCCAGACGCCACCGGCGCACGCCAGAGCGAGACGACTTGGGTGGACGACAGCGCCAGCGCCAGCCAGCCTTGCCAGAACACCTGGGGTTCCACTGGCGGCCTGAGCGTGGTGCCAAGCTTCACGGTGCCGGCATGGCAGAAAGGCACCGGCGTCAGCAATCAGTATAGTGATGGTGAGCGCCAGGTACCAGATGTCTCGGCGGCGGCGATCAACATCTCGTTCTACTACACGGCCATCCCTGGCGTGCAGGGGCTGTGGCTCGGCGTCGGTGGCACCAGCGCCGCCGCACCCATCTGGGCCTCCGGCACCGATATCGTGAACCAGGCGCTCGCGGCGAAGGGCAAGCCCGCCGTCGGTGGCGTCCCCACGATCTACTCGATCGCCAACAGCAGTAACTACAGCTCGGCGTTCTACGATGTGACGAAGGGTGACAACCTCTTCTACAAAGCCGGCACTGGCTGGGACTTCGTGACCGGCTGGGGTACGCCGAACTTCGACAAGATCGCCTCGGCCCTCGGCGGCTAAACACAACGGCCAGACAGGCATGTCTGCCCCGCAATCCTGGCACGGGCGCGCTCCAGCGCGCCCCGCGTCCCGGAACCTGCATCCGGGCAACGAACACGGCTCCTGGAAGGAAATCTACCTCTCAGGAGTCGTGTTCCTGCAATTCTGACAAAATAGGCAGCAAAAAGCCTGGCTTTCTGAACGCATTGCCATTGAAATAACACCACTGCATGCCATATACTATCTAAAGGTTCCACGAAGTGGGTGGTTGTGGATGTGAGGCGGAAGCGGCTCGACGGTTGTGGGGATAGTGTAGTTGGGCGAGAGCTTCGTGAGGACCGTCAAACGCGAGAGATAGCGCGTAGCCAAGATGCTGTTGGAATATCAGGCGGTGTCGGGCGAGCTACGCATCCCTATCTCTCGTTTTTTTTATGAGCGGTTGCACATCCCGCCCGATTGAAGATAATGCTGTGGTGTTTTATGGCAGCGGCGCGGGTTGCGCGGCAGCCCCAAACAGTGATTCGGCCTGGGTGTTATCCACCTGGTATTGATAGCCGCACAGGCCACAGCGCGCGATGGTCTTTTTGGCTCCGATGGGAAACACCGGAATGAAGAACAGCGTGAACCAGCGGCGCGTCTGAAAAGCCGTTGTCATCGCGTCGCGGTGGCAGTTTGGGCAGTTCAGTTGGCGCTGGCCCAGCGCCTTATTACGCGACCGCAATCCCCAAATGATCATACAATCCCTCGCTTTTGGCTAACAAAAGTCCCGGTACAAACCGAGCTTGGCTCATTGTACCGGGCGGCATCTGCTCTGTCAATGGCAGATGTGGATGATCGGGCAAGGTGGTGGGGACCGTTTCCCGCGCTGGGGCATTCTAGGCGTCGCCCTGGTGGCGCTTCACAGCGTCGATGATCGTCTGGGACTCCGGGAAGCCGCCATCACGGTACATCGCGTGAACCAATTCGCCCGCCACCGTCACATCGAACGAGCCATCGTACCAGGGGATGATCTCGATCTCCGCCAGTTCATGGCGAAATTCGCGCATCAGGGCATCCGCCAAGGCCAGCGTCTGCGGCTCATAACCGCACTCCGAACAGTAGGTGATGGTCACTTTGACCAGTTTCTTCGCCATACGTGCGCCCCCCGTATTATGCCCGACTGCCGGTGGCGATGGCGCGCAGGTCGCGTACCACGTCCTGGTTGTCTTGCGCTTTCGTGGCCTCGCGCTGCGTGGCAATGGCCTGCATCAACTGCGTGCGCGCCTCTTCGGGCAACTGGGCGATGGGCGCGTCGGGCGGCCCGAATTCCGGGTGCTGCGCCGACAGGTCGCGGCGGATCTGCGCCTGGCGCTCGGAGACGCTGGCGGGCCGCTCAATGAAATGGCCGAGTTCGTGGAACTGCGGATCAAAGAAGACGAAGACTGGGATCGAGCGGTATTGCCCTTCCTTCAGGTATTGATCCATCAGGTCCAGATGCTGGTCGCGCAGGAAGATGCGCAGGTTCAGCTTGCCGCTCGCCTCAGCCAGCCGGCCCAGCACGGGCAGATTGTTGATCACGTCGCCACACCAATCTTCCGCCAGCACCAGCACGTTCAGCGGTTGCGGCAAATCCTTGAAAGCTGCCACATCTGCTGGATCAAGCTGCACGCCCTGCTCGTTGGCAACGAAACGCTCCTGGTTGCGCGTCATCTGCGCCTTATATTCGTCATAAGTCATGCCCTGCGCGAAACGCTCTGCGGTGATCGCCATCGTCGCTGCTCCTCGTGTTGTTTTCCGTCATGCGCTACCCTTGCCGTAGCGCAATACTACATAATGTATAGTAGGGCGCTGAGGGTTGAATGCGCAAGGGGCGACGAGCGCACGAGGGGAAACGGGGAGCGCCGGAAGCGACGAGGGGAAACGGAGCGCCGGGAGCCGGGAGCGCCGGGAGCGCCGGGAGCCGGGAGCTAAACCTCTCGGCTCGGAAAAGGAACCCCTGCGGGCTAGAGTTTGACATACGCGAACCGTAGCGCGCCGATATATAACGATGCAAGCCGGATGGCTGTTTAGGGCAACGGCACGCGCCAGTCGATCTCCCAGCCGGTCGCGCTGCTCACGGACCAGTGAACCTGATCGCCGTGCTGCTGCCAGGTTTGGTTGCCACCGGTGCCACTGGCATAGCTCCAGCCTTGCTTGGGGAGTTCGGTTTGCATGAAGGCGATGACGGAGGTCACGTCGCCCGCGCTGCAAATCTCCAACCCTCTTTGGCCGCCGGCGGCATCATCGGGGGCCAGCAGGGAAAGCGGTGGCAAGGCGACATAGTAGGTAAAGACGCTGGCGAAGGTCTGGTAGCCGTGAATCGGCGAACTGGCGAAATTCGGATCGGAGCAGGTAGGTGCCGTCGGTGGCAAGAAGAGGCGCAATTGATAGGTGGTCGCGCCGCCGTGATCGGTCACGTTTTCCAGGCCGACGAAGCGCTGGGGGGTGTCTTTGCCCCAGCAATAGGCGTCGCCGCAGGGCGCGAAATAGCCGCCGTCGAAGGGCAGCTTGGGCGCGTAGGCCCAGCCCGTGGCGGGATATTGGCTGGCGAAGAAAGACCGTACCGCCGTGGCGCTCGTCCCATCCGTGCAAGCCTGGTCGAGCAGGATCGTCCAGAGCGCGCTGCCGCCGTCAAGATGGCTGGTGACGGGAGCCACGAACGAGTGGGCCGGCAGGGCGGCGTCCCCGAAAGCCGTGAGCGCTGGCGAGCCATTCGGGATCGCGCCGGGCAAAAGGGTGGCACAGGTAGCCGCTGGCGCGGGCGTCGCTGTGCTGCTGGTTGCCGTGCTGCCGGTGCTGGTACCGCTGCCGGTGCTGGTGACAGTGATGGTGCCGCTGCATGCCGTGAAAAACAGGGCCAACGTGATGATCAGCGTTGTCGTGATCCCACGCGCCGAAAGCAATCTGTTCCGCATCGTACTCCTCCGATAAGTTCTGATTGGTCGCCACGCGCGTGCAGCTTGTTCACTGCCGCGCTCGCAGAAAATAACGTGAGCCAGCCAATATTTCAGGCATCGCTGCTGCGAAATCGCTCACCACGGGTTTCAGATCCTTTGCTGGTGATGAGTATGGATAACGGAGGACAACCATCCCTGTCGGTCATGCGGCGGACAGGAATGTCCGCCCCACGATCACCCGGAGGACCGCCGTTCCCATAACACCGGAGGACCGCCATTCTTCCTAACCACGGAGGACCGCCATTCTTCCTAACCACGGAGGACCGCCATTCGCCATAAGCCCGGAGGACCGCCATTCTCCCTAACCACGGAGGACCGCCATTCTCCCTAACCACGGAGGACAGACATTCCTGTCTGTCTGGCCCCGCTGACCACCGTCTTTCCCCGAAAGTGGTATCAGACCGCAGTTAAACAGGCAGTGTAGCTAAACGCATAGGCGTGTGGATAGCTTGTGCCGCCAGCAGTGTCGATGGCGATCATATTCGATCCCTTGCGCCAGATCGTGCCGGTGGTGCCGACGATGCAGCCGCTCGGCTCAGTGCCGTGGGACCAGCCGAGATAGGGCATGGTGAAAGCGAAATAGGCGGCGAGTGAGGTGGCATCGCCCGCCACGCACATGCTGTCACCGGGATCTTGCGCATAGCCGTTCTGGTCGAAACCACTCGCAGGGCCATGCTCGCCGAGCGGCGGCGCGGGAACACCGGCCTGGCTACTAAGCAACCATTGCGCAAAGGGACCGCTGGGACCCAGGAAAGGGCCGACAGGGCATTGCGGCGTCGGTGGTGGCGTGAAGAGGCGGATACGATAGGTGACGTTGTTGTTGCCGGCATCAGTGACGTTTTCCAGGCCGACGTAGCGCGGCGCGGTGTCCTTGCCCCAACAATAGGCATCCCCACACGGAGCCGGATAGCTACCATTGAACGGTAAGGTGGCCGATTGCGCCCAGCCATGCGCCGGCAATTGCGCGGCGAAAAACGCCCGCACTGCTGTGCTGCTCGTGCCTGGTGAACAGGCGTTGAACAAGAAGATCGACCACTGCCCGGTGCCACTGCTATGCGCGGTGATCGCCGTGCTGACCGAACTCGCCGGGAACGTGACATCTGTGAAGCTGCCGCCGGCAGTGGCCGCGCCCGCGCCGGGCAGCAGCGTGGCGCATGTTGCCGCCGGGATGGGTGTATTCGTCGGCGCTGAGGCTGTCGTGGACGATGAGGTGCTGCCCGTCGTCGAGCCGCTGGAGGATGAGCCGTCGCTGGCGGACGACGTTGCGCCGCCAAAGCTACAGGCCAGCAACGTCACGGCGACGGCCCCCAGCGCCAGGCTCGCCCGCAGGCCGCGCGCCCAGTGCCACTCCGGTGCGATATGGAAAAAAGTGGGGTCCATAAGGGTGTTTCCTTTCAATAGGCTGTCCAGTGTGGAGTCTCTATCAAAAGGAAACGCGGGTGCGGCACATTTTCCGGCATGGGATGATCGCTACGGCCAGTGTTCCCGCACCATATCCGAGGGCAGACATTCCTGTCTGCCCGGACCAGAATAGATACCATCGTGAACGCAAAGCGCTGGCTATGGTTTGAGGATGTAGTAGGCGAGGATCGCCACCGCGCCGAGCATGATCGCCAGCGCGTAGTTGCGCGCATAGCCAGATTGCAGGCGGCGCAGTCCCTCGCTGGTCTTGCCGACAAGCCAGGCGATGCCCTTGCTGCCGCCATCCAGCAGCGCGCCCTCCACGCCGCGATCTAGTCCCCGACCGAGCAGCAGCACCGGCTGAACGATGACCGCGTTGAGCAGCGGATCGATGTAATAGGCATGCGCCAGCAGTTGGTAGAGCGGGTTGCGGTTCGCCACGAAGGTGAAGGCGCGCGCGCCGTAACGTTGCCAGGCCAGGGCGATGCCGACCAGCGCGGCCAGAGTGCCGATGCCCAGCGAGATCACCGTCAGCCCGCTATTCGTCGCGCTGATGGTGCCGACGGCAGGTTGCAAAAAGCCGCCGATCGCGTCCAGCCCCGGAATACCGTCCAGGCCACCGATGATCGACAACACGATCAAAAGCGCCATCGGTGCGGCCATCGCCATGCCAACTTCGTGAACGTGCGGCATCGTCGCCCGCTGGCCCTGCGCCGCGCCGCGATATTGGCCGTGAAAGACGACAAAAATCAGGCGGAAGGTATAGAGGCCGGTCAGGATCGCCGTCAGCAACCCCACGCCGTAGAGCGCGTACCAGCCCACGCCGCCCGTCGCCGTCGCATGGTCCAGCACCGCGCCCAGGATGGCATCTTTGCTCCAGAACCCTGCCAGCGGCGGCACGCCCGCCAGCGCCAGCCCACCCGCCAGGAATGCGGCATAGGTGATCGGCAGGCGCGTGCGCAGCCCGCCCATGCGGCGCATGTCTTGCTCGCCGCCCAGCGCGTGGATGACGCCGCCCGCCGCCATAAAGAGCAGCGCCTTGAAAAACGCATGCGTCGTCAGGTGAAAGATCGCCGCCGTGTTCGCGCCGACGCTCTCGCCCATGAACATGTAGCCCAGTTGGCTCATCGTCGAATAGGCCAGCACGCGCTTGATGTCGTACTGGAAAAGCGCGATGGACGCAGCGAAAAGCGCCGACGCCCCACCCATGATCCCCACGACGGCCAGCGCGGCGGGTGACGCGGCGAAAAGCACGTGGCACCGCGCGACGAGATACACGCCGGCAGTCACCATCGTGGCGGCGTGGATCAAGGCGCTGACGGGCGTCGGGCCTTCCATCGCGTCCGGCAGCCACATATACAGCGGCAACTGGGCGGACTTCGCGGCGGCGGCGACCAGCAACAGCAGCGCGACGGCGGTGGTCAGGCCGTCACCCACGGCGAAATGGTGCGCCGCGCCCGGCAAGATCAAACCGGCATAGCTGAGCGTGTTGAATCGGGCGACCAGCAGGAAGATCGCCAGCATCAACCCGAAATCGCCGATAACGTTGATGACGAAGGCTTTCTGCGCGGCGGCGACCGCCGAGGGGCGCTGCCACCAAAAACCGATCAGGAGGAACGAGGCCAGGCCCACGCCGGCCCAGCCGACCAGCAGGAAGAGGAACGAGTCCGCCAGCACCAGCAACGTCATGGCGAAAACAAACAGATTCATGAAGCTGAAGAAGCGGGCATAGCGCGCGTTTTGCACTGCCAGCGCGTCGCCGCCCTCATGCCGCACCTCAGTGGCCATATAGCCGGCGGCATAGACGTGGATCAAGAAGCCGACGCCGGTGACGACGAGCATCATGATCGCCGCCAGGTGATCGACCACCAGGCCGAAGTCGATGCGCAGCCCGCCGGAGACCACCCACGTCCACAGGGTCTGATCCTGTGGCGCGGCGGTGCCTTGCACGGCGAAAAAGTTGCCCAGCGCGACGGCGAAAGCGGCCAGCACGGTGCCGCAGCCGATGACGGCGACGGCCAGGCGCGGCAACGCGCGCCCACCGATGCCGAGAATGACGAAGCCTGCCAGCGGCAGGGCTAAAAGCAAGGGAGTCAGCGACAGCACAGCGACATCAACCCTTCAGCGTATTGAGATCGTCCACGTCGATGTCCTGGCGGGAGCGGAAGATCGAGACGATGATCGCCAGGCCGATGACGACCTCAGCGGCGGCGACCGTCAGCACCAGGAAGACGAAGATCCAGCCATCCACGGAATGCAGCGCGCTGGCGAACGTCATGAAGGTGAGGTTCACCGCGTTGAGCATCAGTTCGATGGACATGAAGACCACCAGTGGATTGCGCCGCGTCAGCACGCCGACGACGCCGAGCGTGAATAAAAGCGCGCCGACGAACAAGAAGGCATTGGGGGGCATGGGCATCGGCATGATGTTATTCTCCCTCCCGGCTGCTGGTGCGCCGACCGAGCACGACCGAGCCGACGATGGCGGCGATCAGAATGACGCTCGTCACCTCGAAGGGGAACAGAAAGCCGTGGAAAAGCGCTTGGCCAAAGGCTTCCGTATTGCCAAGCTGGCTGATCTGCTGCGCGAGATCCTGGCTGCCGGTGGCGACGGCTGCCGGACTGATCGATGCCTGGGCCAGCACGAGATAACCGATGGCCCCGGCCAGAATGATCCCCAACCCGATAGCGGCGGTTTGCTGCCACACACCCAACCGGTCCCGCGTCGCCGGCAAGCTATCATCGTTTTCGGGCGCGAGCATCGTCACGACGAACAAGAACAGCACCATGATCGCGCCAGCATAGACCAGCACCTGCACGGTGGCGATGAAGATAGCGTTAAGCATCAAAAAGAACAGCGCCAGGCAGAACAGGTTGACGATCAGGCTCAGCGCCGAGTAGACCGCGTTGCGAAACGTGATCACTCCAATGGCCGAACCGACTGCCGCCGCCGCCAGCACATAAAACGCGATTTGTCCTGCGAGCATGGCCGTCGCGGATCTCCCTCAAGCTGGAATGTGAGCGGGTAGCGTTGCGCAGGCCCACATGGTGGTCTGCTGAATCCACATACTTCACAGTGTAGCATAGATGCGAACACATGTCGCGTTTGCCGGCTATTTGGGCCAGACGCTGGGCCACGGCAAAGGTGTAGGCGGGCAGCGGCAGATCGGCCAGGCTGCGCCATCGGCCAGGGTTGGGAGCCGGCCTGCCCGCTACGTCCATCAACCTCCCTGCGCCGCGTGTCACGCTGCCAGGCGCAGGGGCAGCGCCAGGCTGACGGTGGTCCCCGCGCCGGGGGCGCTGGTGATGGCGATGGTGCCGCCGAATTCTTCGGCGCGCTCGCGCATGCCGCGCAGCCCGAAGTGGCCGTAGGCCGCCGGGTTGGCAGCGAAGCCCTGGCCGTCGTCGCGCACCGTCACGCGCAGCGTGCGCCCGTCTTCGACGGCGACGGTGATCGCCGCGTGGTGGGCGTGGGCGTGTTTGCGAATATTCGCCAGCGCCTCTTGCACCACGCGGAAAGCCGGGGCGCGCAGTTCGGGCGGGATGTCGTCTTCCGGGCAACTGGCGAAGGTGACGGCGAGATCCGTGGTGTTGGTGGCGATGTCGTCCAGCAGCGCCTGCACCGCGCCGCTGAAGCCCAGTTCGTCCAATTGCGCGGGGGCGAGAGCAGCGATGCTCTGGCGCAGATCGTTCAGACTGGCGAGCAGCACCTGACGCGAGCCTTCCGCCTCTGCCTGGGCGCGCGCGGGGTCTTCCGGCACCAGGCGCTGCACCAGTTCCAGGCGCAACATCAGGTGGGCCAGGTTTTGCGCCACGCCGTCGTGAATCTCGCGGGCGATGCGGTGCCGCTCGCGGTCCACCGCCGCTTCACGGGCGATCAGGTGCAGGTGGGCGTTGTGCAACAGGAGCGCGGCGGTGCCGGCCAGCGAGGTCAGCACCAGCGTGCGGTCGGCGGAAAGGCGGGCGTCGTTGGGCAGCTTCAGCGCCAGCCAGCCCAGGATGGCGTGGTCGGCGCGCAGGGCCGCCAGGACGATGCCGCGCTGCTGGTGCAACTCGCGGTCGCCGTGGCGCTGGGCCTGGTGGGTGGCCGCGCGCAGCCAACCAGCCGTCCCCGCCGGACTCTGCGCCGCCACCTGGGGCATGCCATCCGCGCTGTCGCGCAGCAGCAACGCCACCGCCGCCGGCGCGAAGACGGCGGCGACCTCGCGCACGATTGCCTGGCGCAGCTCGTCCAGGTGCGCCCGCGAGGCCGGCAGGGCGCTCATCGAGCGCAGCGCGCTCATATCCCGCGCACGCAAGCGCAGATTTTCGATGCCCAGCCCCACCTGCTGGCAAACGTTCGTGATGAAGCTCGTCTCCGCCGCGCTCACCGGCACGGGGGCGGCGACGGGGTCAGCGGCCAGGGGCAGCGGTTCAGCGAACTCGGCATCGGTCGCCCAGGTGTCGTGCAGCGCCATGCTGGGGGCGGGATCGCCGCTGAAGGTTTCCCACGCGATGACGGCGACGGGCTGGGCGCGTGTGACGACGGACGCCAGGATGAGGCGTAGCCCCGCCGGGCTGATATCACAGCGGATGGCGATGGTCGCGCTCGCGCGCGCCGCCAGTTCCGCCATGAATGCGGCGGCGCGTTGCTGGCCGTGCGCGGAAAGGCCGTTGCTGGCACTGCGCGCCTGGGGTGCGTCGTGGTCGCCGAGGATGATGGCGCAGCCCGCCGCATCCAGTGCGCGACGCAGCGGTTCGACAGCGCGGCCCAGGTAGCCCGCCACGCCATCGCTCAGGCTGGAAGCGCGCGTCAGTTCATACAGCGTCGCCTGCTCGCGCGCCAGCGCGCTCATCTCCTGATACAGCGCGGCATTGCTCAGCGCCTGTGCCGCCACGCTCGCCATCAGCCCCGCGAACTGCACCTCGTCGTCGGTGAAGGCATACACCCGCCGCCGCACCACGCACAGCACATATTCCGGTCCCGTCTGTGGTTCCACCGGCACCGCCAGCAACGAACGCGGGTGATCGTGGCCGGTCGCCAGGTAATGGATGCTCGCCGCCGTATCCGGCACGTGGATCAGCCGGTGTTCGCGCGCGGCCAGCGCCACCAGGCCGTCATCCGGCCCGAAGACGATGCGGGCGCGCGTCAGATCGATGTTGCACTGCGCCACCATGCGCAGCGAATCATCCGCCTCGCGCACGAAAAGGCTGGTGGTATCAGCGCGCAGCGCCTCATAGAGCGCCTCGACGACCGATTGGCGCAGATCGTCGCCGTCCATCGTCACGGCGATGCCCTGGCTCAGCGCCGAGAGCGCCCGTACCTGCTGTTCGTGCTGTTCCGCCCGCGCCAGCACGCGCGCATAGTCTGCCTGCAACTGCTGGTGCGCGCCCAGTGCATCGTCCGTTGCGTGCTGCCGCATCGTTTTCCCTTGGTCGCGCGCCGGGCGCTCTTGGCGAAACTCCATGCCACCTTCTCCACCAGAAATCCAGCGCTTCGGCTGTCACTTCCAGCGTACCGGCAGCGACCAAATATAGTAGGAGAAAACGGCGCTAGCGCCCCTTGAAGTCGCCTTTGCGCTTCTCGATGAAGGCGGCCATGCCTTCTTTTTGATCCTCCGTGGCGAACAGCGTGGCGAACAGGTGTTTTTCATACAGCAAGCCCTGTTCCAGGGGCGTCTCGAAGGCGGCCAGGACGGCCTCTTTCGCCAGGCGCGCGGCGACGGGCGCTTTTTCGGCGATGCTCGCGGCGATCTGCTTGGCTTTATCCAGATGTTGGCCCTGGGGGACGACAGCGTTGACCAGACCAAGCTGATAGAGTTCTTGTGCAGTGAAGTTGCGGCCCGTCAGCACCATTTCCATGGTGACATATTTGCCCAGCGTGCGTGCCAGGCGTTGCGTGCCACCCGCGCCGGGGATGATGCCCAGGTTGATCTCCGGCTGGCCGAAGCGCGCGTTCTCGCTGGCGACGATGATGTCGCAGTGCAGCGCCAGTTCCAGACCACCCCCCAGCGCGAAGCCGCCGACCGCCGCGACCAGCGGCGTGTGGATGCGCCGGAGGCGATCCCAGGCGTTGAAGTCGCCGCCCATCATCGTCACCGGCGTTTGGCCGGCCATCTCCTTGATGTCCGCGCCGGCGGCGAAGGCTTTGTCGCCCGCGCCCGTCAGGATGATGCAGCGCACGGCCTCGTCGCGGTCGAAGGCCTCGCACGCCTGCGCCAGTTCACCGACGAGTTGCCAGTTCAGCGCGTTCAGTTGCTGGGGGCGATTCAGGGTGATGATGCCGACAGCGGCGTCTTGTTCGACCAGGATGTATTGATAAGCCACGGGAATAGCTCCTCTTCTCATGTCCTCATTGACAGTGGGCGCGCCGGCATGGATGCCGCCGGTGATGCGCATGCAAGGCGACAACCGCCTTCCTTCTCTTTAGTTAGTGTAAGCAACGCGGCGCGCAACGTCAAGGGCGCATGGCCCGCGCCGTCTTGACGGGGCTGCTATGCTGCGAGTGCAAACAGATGAACCTGACAGCGGCAACGGGAGGACGTGGGAGCATGCGATGGCGGTTCTGGCGGCGGCGCACCGCGCCGAAGACGGCGGGCGCGGAAGTCATTCTGGGTGGGCGGCGTTATGTCACAGACGCGCCGTATATTTTGCCCAAGGATCTCGGTGAGATCAACCGGCTGGACTTCCAGCACTTCATGTTGCGCTCATTCCTGCACGCGAATTTTCTCGCGCCGGTCGGGCAGCCACACGACATCTTGGACGTGGGCAGCGGGACGGGCCGCTGGGCGATTCAGGTGGCACAGCAGTTCCCCCAGGCGAACGTCTTCAGCCTGGACATCGAGCCGCCCCAAGCACGCCAGAGCGCCGTGGTGGAGGCCCAGCCGGATAACTGCGTTTTCGTGCAGGGCGACGTGCTGCAAGGGCTACCGTTCCCCGATGCCAGCTTCGACTTCGTGCATCAGCGCCTTTTGATGGGGGCGATCCCTGGCCCACGCTGGCCAGACGTGGTGCGCGAGCTGACGCGCGTGACCCGCCCCGGCGGCTGGGTGGAACTGGTGGAGGCCGCCCCCGTTGCCGGCAATGGCCCAGCCTTGCACCAGTTGCACGACTGGATGGTGCAGGCGACGCGCATGCGCGGTTTGGATGTCACGATTGGTCCACGCATCGGCGACCTCTTGCGCGAGGCCGGCTTGCAGCACATCACCTACCACGACCTGCCGATTCCCATCGGCGCTTACGGGGGCCGGCTGGGCGTGATGGCCGAGACACAGTACGACGCGCTCTTCTCCGGCTTCCGCCCGATCCTGGTGGCACGCGGCATGACGGACGACGCCGGCTTCGCCAGCATCATGCAGGGCGCGCACGCCGAGATCGCCCAGAGCCAGCTCACCTCGCCCTACTACATCGCGTTCGGCCAGCGCCCCTGAGCGCCGGATCAGGGCGTGCCGGCGGGGCCGAGGGAGCGCAGAAATTCGTTCTGAATGATGCGATAGCAGGCACAGGATTGCGCTTCCAGCCCTGGCCGGTCCAGCACCGTGATGACGCCCCGGTTATAGGCGATCAAGCCGTCTTGCTGCAAGCGGCGGGCAACCTCGTTCACGCTGGCGCGTCGCACGCCCAGCATCTCCGCCAGGAACTCTTGCGTGAGGGCAAATTGATCGCCGCCCACGCGGTCTTGCGTCATCAGCAACCAGCGCGCGCAACGCTGAACGATATCATGCGCGCGATTGCAGGCCGCGGACTGCGCCACCAGCATAAAGAGCACCTGAACGTAGCGCTGGAGGACGGCGCGTAACGGCTCCCAATCCTCTATCTGCTGCCGAAAAACCGCCGTCGGCATCCGCAACAATTCGCCAGAAACCTGCACGATTGAGCGCGCCGGCAGCGTATCACCACCCAGAAAAGCGGGCAGCCCCACCATACCCTCGTTGCCGACCGTCGCCACCTCCACAAATGCATTGTTTTGCACCGGCACCAGCAGGGAAGCGACGGCATTCAACGGGAAATAGACATAGTCTATCGGAAGATTGACATCATTCAAGACAAACTTGACCGGCGACGTAATGCGTTCGAACTTGGGTGCCAGGTGGGCTTCCACCTCGGCAGGCAACAAGGACAGCAGGCGATTTTTCGGGCCGGCATGATTGTGTATCTCCATCAGCTCTTCCTCCTCGCATCGATTTCCTGCCGTCGTGAGCCTTTCCACAACGTTTCATCGTCTGTACAACTTTATAATCTTTACGACAAAAATGGTGCCAAAGCCCTGCCGGAACTGGACATAGCCGTGTTGTTGCATTATACTTAGCTATGTACGTTCGCATACATACTTGCCGCTACATGTCAACGATGCCCTCACGCGAAGTAGGAGGCCGCCATGCTCGCATCTCCCGCGCCCATACCCGCTGATGTAAGTGCCGTGGCCGCCTTTGATGTGGTCGTGATCGCAGCTTCCCTGGGCGGTGTCGCCGCGATACGGACCTTGCTCGGAAATCTCCCTGCGGATTTCCCCATCCCCATCATCATCGTGCAACACATGAGTTCGCGCTATAAAAGCCATTTCGTGGAGTTGATGAATCATTGTTCCCGCCTGCCCGTGCAGTGGGCCACGGCGGGGGAATGCTTAGCGCCGGGGCGCGTCTATGTGGCACCGCCCAATCACCACGTGGTACTCAGCCGGAAGGGCGTGCTGGCGCTGACCCAGACCGCGAAGGTGCATTTCACGCGCCCCGCCGCCAATCCCTTGTTCGAATCCGTTGCCCGCTGGTATGGCAAATGCGCGCTCTGCGTGATCCTGACCGGCACCGGCAGCGACGGCACCCAGGGGGCGCAAGCACTGAAGCGCGCCGGGGGCAGGGTGTTGGTGCAAGATCAAGAGACCGCCGTGGCCTGGAACATGCCCAGCGCCGCGCTGCAAGCTGGCTGCGTCGATTTCGTACTCTCGCTGCACGGCCTCGCTGCCGCGCTGGTCGCGTTGGTGATGGTGCCAGGTGCCGCGCAATTTTTCGCTGGCGCGAACGCCGCCATGCTGGTTAAAAGTTCGTCAACACTCCCCGTGTAGGCTACTGCTTTAAGGAAAACACCAGGGGCATTCTGAGGCAGATTCGATGGTTCGCCCCTCGGCGGGTGCAATGGTATATCCAATCAGGCGCTTCTGGTTATTCCAGAAGATGTAGTTAATGTTGGTCGCCCTATCGTTGCTTCGCGTGTGTTCGTTGCTTTTGCCGAATCGGTAGGTCTATACGTGCATTGAGCGTCGCTAACAACCGCTCGACATTGGCGATGTATGTTTCATAGCCCCCGAAATAGGCGACGAAGCCTGTATACCTCGCATTCAACGGTACAAAGGACAATTCCTTGAAGATGAGAGAGCTATCTAGTTCCCGTGTGCTTTTGAAAAGCACGAACAAGCCCTTGGTGAGTCGTGAATCGTCCCCAAGGCGTATGACACTGCTGATCTCATCCCATCGCATATGCTGGCTCTGCCATTTACCCCGTTGAATCGTGATGCCGTGATCATCAGCCAGAATGCGCTGCGGCATGTGTTGACGTAGATCGTAGAAAACAGCGCGGAGATAGCATAGGCTTATTAGACCATAAAATATCGATTTCCAAAAAGTGGGCGGTCCATTAACGTTCGTCACCATGAGGATAGGACCGCTGATAATGGAAAGACAATAGACCATCGTTCGTATACCGGTTAGGAACCACGCTACCTTTTTCCAACGTTTTCTCAGCACATATCTACACTCAAGAATCATTTCTTCGCCTATCTCCAAAGGTGCGGCGTTTAGGGGGACCAGGGGCCAGTCTTCACGTTGCGGCACGCCTTTGGCTACCTGGAGAATGAGTGTCCTTTGCGCATCGAGAGTCATCATACTTGTGATAAGTAATATCCACAATATGAGGAACGTGCTGATAAAGGCGAAAACATCGTAAGCGTTTGCCAACCAATGGCGTACAATGACACCAACCACCGCTAACACGGTTACACCAGTGAAGATAGTCATCACTGGATTGGCGATTGCTCCCATAAACAAGATATATTTTCTTCGTCGCATGGTACTTTGTCCTCGCTTAACAGCATTGCAATAGAGCAAACATCTTAGTCACTATGCCGCCATTATAGCCGGCGATGAAAGCAGCGGCAAGATGCCCTGTGATCGATTCACGCCGGGCGAGACTAGCGAGAATCGTCGCAACGTGCTATCCTACACTGCATAATGCCGAAGTGCCATCAGGAGGCCGTCGCCATGCCCATTCGTATCACCGCCGTGTACCAGACCGATCCCGGCTGCATCCGCGAGCGCAACGAAGATGCCGCGCTCGTCTTCGTCCCCGATCAGCCCCATGATGACACCGCGCTTCTGGTGGTGGCGGACGGCATGGGCGGCTATCGCGCCGGCGACCGCGCCAGCCAGATCGCCGTGACGACGTTGCGCGCCGAGATGGAACCGCTCTTCGCGCCCAGCAGCGCGCAACCGACCATGCGGCTGGATGCTAAGACCGAGGCGGATGGCGAGCGTACCACCGTCTTCTTGCCGGAAACCGCCGCCAGCGAACACTATGGCGGCTTCATCACGCGCGCCGTCCAGCGCGCCAACGACGCCATCGTCGCCTATGGCCAGGAACACCGCGAGGCGCGCGGCCTGGGTTCGACCGTCACGCTGGTCGTCGTGGCCCGTGACCGCGCCTATTTCGCCAATGTCGGTGACAGCCGCACGTATCTTTACCGCGACGGCACCCTGCGCAGCATCACGCGCGATCACTCGCTGGTGGCCAAGCTCGTTGAGGCCGGCCAGATCGATCCAGACGATGTATATGATCACCCTAAGCGCAACCTGATCTATCGTTCGCTGGGGTCGGATCGGGAGGAGACCGAGGTCGATCTCTTCGAGGAAGAACTGCACCCCGGCGATATGCTGTTGCTGTGTTCCGACGGGCTGTGGGAAAAGGTGCGCACGCCGGAGATCGAGAGCGTCCTCAGCAGCGCGACGGATCTGCAAGCCGCGTGCGCCAAATTGATCACGATCGCCAACGCCAACGGCGGCGAGGATAACATTACGCTCGTCCTCGCCCGCTGTGACGGCACGCGCGACCCCGCCGTCGATGCCGCCGACATCGCTGAAGCGGACACGGGCGAACTGGCCGCCGCACCCGATCAGTAGGACTATACGCTGATCGGCATAGCCAACCCTGCCCATTTGGTCCTAGCACTTGACATACACCCGCTGCTCACAGCAATATGGTGTCATGTGCAACGTGTGCGCCGAGGCGCGCTTCGTCACGCGCAGCAGAGGGGGGCTGATCGACATGCAATGTCCGCAGTGTAGCACCGAGGTCAAGGCGACCGCGATCTACTGTCAAAAGTGTGGCAAGCTGCTGGTGACACGTCCTGCGCCCAGCGCGCCCCCGCGCACCACGCGCCCGCTGGTGGTCCCACCACCTGATCTGCCTGGTGCCGCCGATGTGCAGGCGACGCAGCCGGTCACGTTCGTGCCGCCGCCGCTGGCCGCCGACATGTTGGATCAGGTTGCCGCTGCTGAGACACGCGAACTATCCTTCGCCGCGCCGCCAGATGGCGGGGCGGCTACGGCCAGCTTGCCACGCCTGGCCCCCGGCAGCACCATCGGCACCCATTTTCGCATCGAACGCCTGGTGGCCGACGGCCCGGACGGCACGATCTATGAGGCTGAAGATCTGTGGACGGACGAACGCTGCTGGGCGTGTGGCACCCCGTGGAACGATGGCGACGATAATCACTACTGCGAACGGTGTGGCGCACAACGGCGTGGCAAGATGGTCTGGCTGCGCCAGCAACCCCTGCGCGCCGACGTGCTGGAAGAGGGCGCGACCATCGCGCCCAACGCCGTGATCGATGGCGAACAGATGTTTATCATCGAAAGTGGCGAGGAACCACCGCTTGCAACTGATGCGCTGCCGCCCGCCGCGTTAGCGGAAACTGCCGCCGCGCCGGCGGACGAGGGTGTCGCTGTGCCAGCAGGCGACTTTCCCGGCGAAGCGACGATGGAGATGTCGCTGCCCGAAGCCCTCGAGTCACCGGATGCCAGCCTGCGCATCGCCCGGCTGGACCTGACCGCCCGCGAACCTGAGCCACCGCCTGCGCCCGGCATGAGCGTACCGCCTATAACCGTGATGCCCAATGCCGCCGATGCCTTCGCCGCCTCGAATGGGGAATCCGACGCGCCGACGGTGGAGGCGAACTATTTCGAGGTGACGACGCTCCTGCCGGACTTCATGCCGCGCTGGCACGTGTTGGTGGGTTGCCAGAGCGATGTGGGGCGGGCGCGCCAAGGCAAACCGAACGAGGATACGACGGTCGCGCTCACGCTCACCTATGCCGGCGATACGCCGCCGCCGCCCCTCACGCTGGGGGTCGTCGCCGACGGCCTGGGCGGCCACGAAGACGGCCAGCGCGCCGGACGCCTGGCGGCGCGCAGCATCGCGCGCTATGTGGTGCAGCATCTCTGGCTGCCCGCCCTCACCGGCGACGCCGCGCCCGCTAAAGATCCCGCCCAACTGGGAACGATTTTGCGCGCCGCGATCCAAGACGCTAATGCACACATCCTGAAGATCAATCGCAACGAGGGCGGTGATATGGGCTGCACCGTGACGGCATTCATCGCGCAGGGCGAGGCGGCCTGCATCGCCAATGTCGGTGACAGCCGAACCTATATCTGTGACGGCCATGCGCTCAGCCGCGTGACCACCGACCATTCGCTGGTCGCGCGCCTGGTGGCGGCGGGGATGCTGAGGCCCGACGAGGTCTACACCCATCCGCAACGCAGCCAGATCTATCGCAGCCTGGGCGATGACTCGGATCTGCAAGTCGATCTGTTTCCCCATCGGCTGCGCGTCGGCGAATCATTCGTGCTGTGTTCCGACGGCTTATGGGAGATGGTGCGCGACCCGGATATCGAGCGGCTGCTGGTGCGCTCGGCGCTGGGAGATCCCCAGGCGTTGGCGCACCAACTGGTGGAGATGGCGAACGCGCATGGCGGCGATGACAACGTGAGCGTGCTGGTCGCGCAGGTGGTGGGCTGATGTCACTGCCGCTGATCGCCGTCACATCACAGCTCGCCCGCGAGCCGCTGCCCGTCACCGGCGCGCAACAGGTCGCCTTCCTCCTGGTGGAAGCCCGCGCCAGCGAGGCGCTGGCCACCGCGCCGCGTCGCCCGCTCAATCTGGCGTTGGTGCTGGATCGCTCCGGATCGATGCGCGGCCCACGCTTGCAGCATATGAAGGCCGCGCTCACGCGCCTGATCGGCCATTTGACGCCGGACGATGTGTTCGCCCTCGTCACCTATGATGATACCGTCAGCCTCATCACGCCCGCGCGGCCCGCCGACGACCCCGCCAGCCTGGAAGCGGATGTGGAGTTGATCGAGCATGGCGGTGGGACGGCGATGGCGCTGGGGCTGAGCCTGGGCCTGGCGGAAGCGCGTAAATATGCCGGCCCCGACCGACTGAGCCGGTTGATCTTGCTGTCGGACGGCGCGACGGATGATGCCGACCAATGCCTGGCGCTGGCGGATGAGGCGGGCGCGGCGGGCATCGGGATCATCCCCATCGGATATGGCGCGGAATGGGATGACGATTTGCTGGAGCAGATCGGCGCGCGAAGCGGTGGGCCGCCGCCGGAATATGTGCGCGTTCCCAGTGACATCGATGCTTGTTTCCTGCGCCAACTCAGCGCGGCCCGTGCCGTCGTTGCGCCCGGCCTGGCGCTGGATATCCGTTTCGTCGCGGGCGTGACGCCGCGCCGTGTCACGCGCGTCGCCCCCTTCCTGCGCCCGGCGGATGCCGCCATCAACGAACGCACCGTGGCGCTGCGGCTGGGCGACCTGGCCCACGACGCGCCTCAGGCGCTCCTGATCGAATTACTGATCGAGCCGAAACGCGGTGGCACCTTTCGCATCGCGCAGATCGAGACCAGCAGCAGTGCGAGCGATGCGACCTTGCTCCAGCGCGCCGATGTGGTCGTGACCTTCAGCGCCAGCGCCAGCAAGCGCCCCCAGATGCGCCCGGTCGTCGTGCATTATGTCGAACGTGCCAATGCCGCGCGCATCGTGCTGCGCGCACTGGCGGATGCTGGCAACGAGCGCGGCCCCATCGCGCCCGCCGTCGCGCATCTTTTCGACACCGAAGGCCGCGAGCAGATCGATCGGGTGCGCGCTGGCCTGCCTCTTTCGCCCGAAGGGCGCAAGGTGTTGCTCGCCAAGGTGCGCGACCTGACGGGCATCCGCCGCAAAGACGAGGAATAGCTGAGAATGGAGGCCAGGTGATGGCGATGGTGTGCCTGAACGGCCATGAGAATGTGGACGGGGCGTTTTTCTGCGAACAGTGCGGGGCTGTGCTGGATGGCGCGACCGTGCCAGGCGCACGCATCTGCGCCGTTTGCGGCCAGCCCAACGCGCCGGAAGTGGTCGAGTGCGCCAACTGCGGCACAGCGTTCGCCGGCAGTGCGGTGGCCGCAGCCGCCACGGTGCGTCTGGTCATCCCCGCCACAGGGGCTGATTTTGATCTCAGTAACCTACCCGAAGCGGTGATCGGGCGCGCCGATCCCACCTGTGATGTCTTCCCGGAAATCGACCTCGCCCCCTATGGCGGCGAAAAAGAGGGCGTCTCGCGTCAACATGCGCGCTTCCGGCGCGAGCGCGACCGCTATACCATCGAGGATATGCAGAGCATCAACTTCACCTTTTTGAATAAGCAGCGGCTCGAAGCCAATGTCCCCACCACTCTCAAATCCGGCGACGAGCTACGCCTGGGGCGCATCGTCCTGCGTTTTGAGGCGGACACCGCGGGCGCATGATGCCAGCGGGCGGCGGGTCAGGGACGGCGGGCGGAGGGTGATGGGCCAGGGACGGCGGGCGGTTGAAACCGCGCCTAAGGGCGTGCCGCCACGAAGTCCACCTGCGTGGACTAGCTCCAGTCCGCGACGGCGGACTTCGTCGCCGCCAGGCGCTTAGGCGCGATTTCAATCGCCCGCTGCCTTTCGTGGGTTATGCCGTGGTCAGTAAATAGTGCGAACATGCCGAGCGGTCGCCGGAGGACGATGCCAAACACCGCACGGCGATGGGCATCTGGCTTGCGGCGGCCCTGCCGGAACTGTCCGCGCCATGGGTTAAAACATCATTAACCGCTACCCCATCTACCACCCGCCTTCCTTCATCCTATTTACTCGCTCATTTCATCTAGGTGCTTCAACCATCGGGCTTGCTTTTTTGTGCTTCGCTTGCCAAGGCGGGTGCAGCGTGGTATCCTATAGACGATCATCAAACACTCACTCTTGTGTAGATAGAGGATAACGACGATGGATACTTTGCGCCTGGAACTGCGGCTGAGCGGCGGGCCGAACCTGGGATCGCGCGTGGTGGCTGCGGGAGCGGTTGCTGGCAACGTCCTGGGGGCGGTCATTGATCCCGCAGGCCCGACGGTGCGGCAAACTTTGCTGGCGAGCCGCGTGGCGCGGCAGATGCACCTGGCGGAGGCGGGCGATACGGTGGGCGAGGGCGTGCAGGTGACGGCGGGGACGCATGTCATCGCGGGCAAGCACAAAAAGAAGCACGGCAGCCTCAGCCGCTTGTGGGTGGACCGCGCCACCAATCAGATAACGCACATCCTTTTCACACTGGACCACGAGGCGCGCGTGGTGGATGTCGCCCACATCGCCGCGTTTGGCGACAAGGAGATCGTGCTGGGCGATGCGATCACCAATTTGAACGATCTGCCAGTGTATCGGGACGATCCGACGCTGGCCGGCTACGTGGGTTTGGCAATCGAGAACACCTTGCTCGATCCACGCTCCCGCCGCTCGCTGCACGCGCGCGTGGAAGACGGCCAGGTCGATCTGTCGGGTTTGCTGGAAACCCAGGACCAATTCGACGCGGTCTTCAGCGCGATCAAGCATACGCCGGGCGTGCGCGCCGTGCGGTCGGACGTGATCGTGACGGAGCAGATCGCCGATTTCGTCGCCACCGCCATCAGCCAGATGCGCGCCAAGGGCAAACTGGATGATAACGACGACATCGAAGTGCTGGCCGAACACCAGATCGTCTATCTCAACGGCCAGGTGGGGACGCTGGAAAAGAAAGCTGCCGTCGAGCGCGAGGCGCTGGGCGTGGCCGGTGTGCGCCTGGTGGTGAACCAACTGCACACGCTGGAACAGGAAAAGAACGAGCGCGCCGATCCCGCCTCGCCGCAGACCCATCTGCGCTAGGGGGTTTGCGAATACGAAAGCTACGAAAACGCCACGAGGGACACGAAAAGGGACACGAAAAGGGACGGAACGCGATATACCACGAAACCGCCGCGAGAAGACGCGAATGGGCCGTTTTTGCGCTTGATTGCCTGCCGATCTCGTGTTATACCCAATTTGGGGGATTCGCATGGATACCGAAGGACCGCCATTCCTGTCGGTCACGCTTCCCCCCCAGAGGACCGCCATTCTCCATAATCACGGAGGACAGACATTCCTGTCTGTCCGGCCCCGCTAACCACCGTCATTTTCCGAAAAGCGTGTTGCCTCGTGTCCCATCTTTTACGCGCTGGCCCAGCGAGCGTAGATAGCGGTGGCCAGCAGCCGACCCGTGCCGTTTTCGGCCAGCGCCAGCTCGCCGGTGGTGATCGCGCCGGCGACGCGATGACCGGCCATCATCGTTCCCAGCAGGTTGCCTAGCAGCAGCGCGGAGGCGCGGATGCTGTAGCTATTCAGGACGATGCCCAGCGGGCGCTCGGAGAGGATCGCGCGGCAATCCGCCAGGAGCGCGGGGAGCGCGGTCTCGAATTTCCATACCTCGCCTTTTGCGCCGCGTCCGAAGGCGGGCGGGTCCAGGATGATGATATCGTAGTGCGCGGCGCGGCGCGCTTCGCGCCGCACGAATTTCTGCGCGTCGTCCACCAGCCAGCGGATGGGGGCATCCTGCAAGCCGCTGAGCGCCTGGTTCTCGCGCGCCCATTCCAGCACCTTCGGCGCGGCGTCCACGTGCGTCACCTGCGCGCCGGCCTGCGCCGCCGCCAGCGAGGCGGCACCGGTATAGCCGAAAAGGTTGAGCGCCCGCACCTGGCGCGGCCCCGCCGCGCGCACGCGCCGCGCGATCCAGTCCCAGTGCGCCGCCTGTTCGGGGAAGATCCCCGTGTGCTTGAAAGGCGTCAGCCGCGCCAGCAACGTCAGGTCGCGCCAGCGGACGGGCCACGCCGCCGGCAGATCGCGCCGCGTGGTCCAGCGCGTGCCGCGCCCCGTCGCCTCGTCGCCCTCCGCCTCGCGGCTGAAGGTGGCATCCGCGTCGTCCCACACGGCGGGCAGCAACCGGCGCGGCCACAACGCCTGCGGATCAGGTCGGGCGAGCGTCACGCCGCCGAAACGCTCCAGCTTATACCCGTCGCCGGCATCCAACAAGGCATATTGCTCCGCCGACCAATCGGGGGGCAAGGTTACATCGATCTGCATGGTTCGTTGCCATCCCTCTCTGTCGCCCATTGTACCATCTCGGCGGATTTCCCGCCGCCGTGTTACCAATGCCTTCCGTTGGGGATTCTATTGACGGAAGGGGAATGAGAGCGATGCTTGTAATGCATGATCGCTGGCCAGGCTGGCTGCGCCAGGTGGTGGCGTTCGCGCGCGTCGCGCCGTCATCGTCGCCGGTGCCGAGGCGCGCTGCTGGCGAGGGGAGGGCGCAGGGGGCCGATGCGCAGGCGTTCGAGGTGTTTTTTGGGCAGTACGAGCGGCAGATCGTCGCCTACCTGTGCCGGATGCTCAGTGACGAGCAGGCGGCGCTCGATCTCAGCCAGGAAACTTTCTTTCGGGCGTGGCAACACTTCGCGGCGATCCGCGACCGACCAGAAGGGCGCGCATGGCTCTTTCGCGTGGCGACGAATCTGGCGCTGCACGCGCTGCGCCACCGCCGGGCGCATCCCCAGGAGGCCATCGCCGATGATTTGCTCAGCGGCAGCGATCCGGGGCGGCGCGTGGTGGAACAGGATCTCGTCAATCAGATCTTGCAGCGCTTGCCGGCCAAGCAGCGCAGCGCGCTCTTGCTCAACGAGGTCTATGGCCTGACGTGCGACGAGATCGCGCGCATGGTGGGCATGTCGCGCGACGCCGTAAAGATGGCACTCTGGCGCGGGCGCGAGCAGTTTCGTATCCACTATCTGCGCGAAGGGGGCGATGTATGAGGAACACCTGCGCGCTGGGCCTGTCGCCCGCCACGCTTTCCGCCTGGCGCGCCCGCGCCCTCGATCCGGCAGAATGGCGGCGCATCGACGCACACGTGGCAGACTGCGCCGCATGCCAGAACACCCTGGCGCGCTTCGCGCGCATCGCCCGCGCCCTGCGCCAGCCGCCGGCCATGCCGCCCAGCGCCGCCGTGTGGCATGGCGTGCAACGGCGTATCTCCCTACACCAACGAGGAATGAGCATGCCGAACCGCAATCTGCTTATCGCTGGCGGCCTGGGTAGCGCCGCCGTCCTGGTACTGATGTTGATCCTGGTGCTGAACCTGTTCGCGGCCCCCAGTGGCACCAGCACGTCGCTGACGCCGCCGCCCCAGACGCCCAGCGCCTCGGCCACCGTCCAGCCCGCCCTCACCCCCACCGCGCCCGCTCCCACGCCAACCCTCACCGCCCGCGCGGCGACGCTCCTCGCCGAGAAAGTCTACTCCACTTTTCCCACGCCGTTACTGTGCGGCGTAGATGTGCGGATACACCAGAAACGTTGGTGTGCTACTCAGGTCGCGTTCAATTTCGAAGCGAACATTGTTGCCGACGAGAACGCCGTTTATGTGGGTTATACGACCGCGAGCGGTTCAGGCATCAGCGCCCACGACCGGCTGACGTATCAACTGTTGTGGCAGCATGCGGCTCCCACTGGCCTCACCATCGAACCTGTGCTGCTCGCTGGTAACATCCTGTATGCCTGGACGGCCCCGTCCGGCACAACGATCACGACTGAACCGCGCGTGACGGCGTTCGACACGGCCTCCGGCACCCTACTCTGGCAATCGCCGCCGCTGGCCGTCACCTATGATGGACTGTACCAACCTTTCTATTATCGCAATGGCATCATCTATGCCGGCGACTGGCCGCGCTATGCCGGCCAATCTGGCACGCCCACCACCTACGCGCTGGACGCCACCACCGGCGCAGTGCGCTGGCAGGCGACGAGCGGCGGCGGCGAAGTGTTGGCCGTGAGCGACACGTTGGTCTATACTTACACGCCGCACGGCATCAGCGCCTTGAGCGCCACTTCCGGCAATCAGCTTTGGTCGCAGGCGTTCACAAAGAGCGTGACTCCCGTCGTTACCGTGGCCGCTAACGTCCTGTATATAGAGATCAACTACACCACGCTGTATGCCTTCGATGCGAACGGCCATACCTTGTGGACCGCGCCCATCACCAATGAACTCACTCAGCCACCCGTGGTTGCCGGCAACAGCGTCTATGTGCTTTCCTATTTCAACAAAGCCCTGGTGACGCTGGATAAGGCGACCGGCAGCGTGCAATGGCAACAAACTATCCCCAACCAGTGTGAAACGGGCCTCCAAACGTGGGTGCCGCAGTTGCTGCTGGAAGGGTCGCTATTCTTTGTGGTCGATCCCTGCGATACCCAGACCACCGCCATCCGCGCCGCGACGGGCGCAGTCGCCTGGCAAACCACCAGCCGCATCTTCGCCACGCTGGATGGCACAACGTATGGCCTGAAAGAACCCTCTAACGGCGCTATCCTCGTCGCTGTCAACCTTGCCGATGGCTCCCCGTGCAGTGGCAGGTGCCGCTGCCCTAGCGCGCTGGTGCCGGGAACAGACGCGGGTGATGGGCTAGCATAACTGCGCTCCCCTCTCCATCCGCAGATGGGATGTAGGGGCGTACCCTTGTGGTCGCCCTGGGGGTGGGGCCGCGCTTGTGTGGTAGAATAGCATGTGTGACCGTCATCATCCATTACACATGCCGAGGATGTCTTTTGCCATGAGTGCCGCCCGTCCCGCTATCCCTTCTCCCGCGTCTGAAGCCGCCGTCGCCGCGCCCTCGCTGCTGGGGCGCGTGCCGCCGCCGCTGCTATTGCTCTGCTCGATCACCTCGGTGCAGATGGGGGCCGCAGTGGCCGTGCATCTGTTTGGGGCTGTGGGGCCAGCCGGCACGGTGCTGTTGCGCGTCGGCGGTGGGGCGATCATGCTGGTGGTGGCGCAGCGCGGCTTGCCCTTGCGCGCCTCACGGCGCGCTTACCTGGCCGCGATCCTTTTCGGCCTGACGCTGGCGTTTATGAACTTCGTCTTCTATCTCGCCCTGGCGCGCATCCCGCTAGGGATCGCGGTGACGATTGAGTTCGTCGGGCCGCTGGGCGTGGCGGTCGCCGGTTCCCGCCGGCTGATCGATTTCGTCTGGGTGGTGATGGCGGCGAGCGGCATCGTTCTGTTCGCGCCGTGGACGGGCGCGCATCTGGACCCGCTCGGCATCGTATTCGCGCTGCTGGCGGGCGGCTGCTGGGCAGCTTACATCGTGCTGAGCGCGCAGGTGGGGCGCCACTTCCCTGGCAACAGCGGGCTGGCGCTGGCGCTGTGCGTGGGCGCGCTGGTGCTGCTGCCCATCGGCCTGCGGAGCGCGGGCGGGGCGCTGCTACATCCCGTCGTGTTGCTGGCGGGCGCGGCGGTGGCGCTGTTTTCGTCCGCGCTGCCCTACGCGCTGGAGATCGAGGCGTTGCGCCGGCTGCCGACGCACGTCTTCGGCATCATGATGAGCGCGGAACCGGCGGTCGCGGCCCTGGTGGGCCTCCTGCTGCTGGGCGAACGCCTGAGTGGGCGCGACATCCTCGCGTTGGTGCTGGTGACGGGCGCGACGGTGGGCGTGGAGGGGTTGCGCCAGCGCCACAAGGGCGTCCTTGAGGAGCCACCGAGCGACCACGTGTAGGGACAATGCCTTGTGCTGGCCCTGCCCCTACAGACCAGAGGGCCGCGTGAGCGCGGGTGAAGAGCCGGGCATGCCTTGGGCGACCTGATAGATGCGCCCGCTCCATTCCACGCCACGCCCTTGCACCTGACGCACGGCCACGTGCGCCAGCAACGCCGTCATCACCGCGCCGGCCAGGGGATGTGTCCAGCCCCACCAACGCGAATGGCGCATCTGACGATCCAGCAGGGTGCGATAGGCCAGGATCGCGGCGGTCTGCGCGCCGCCCGCCAGCGCCAGCCGGGGACGGCGCATGACCAGGCCCACCAGCGCCAGCACGAAGGGCAGGATCGTCCCGATGGGCAACCCCACCACCATTAGGCCGAAGACGAGCGGGCCGCCACGACTGCCGGCATACGCATTCTTGCTCCAGCCGCGCCACTGCTCGCCCAAGGAGCGGTACATGCACACGCTGACGTAATCGGCGGCGTCTACCAGCACAACGCGCCCGCCGTGGCGTTTCACCGCTGCCGCCATGTCGCGGTCATCCACCACGCTACCGCGCAGCGCTGGTGACGCATAGCCGCCAACCGCATCATACATCGCGCGCCGGATGCAGAGGAATTGGCCGTTGGCGATGGCGGTGTTGCGGCGCGGATTCGCCACCTGCGCAGGCGGGTATTGACTGGTGATGCCCATCACGACGACCGGCAGGATGACATGGCTGGCAACGTCAGGGAATTCTAGCTGTGAGACGCCGGAGAAGAGATCGGCCCCGCGCTGCTGCGCCATGCGCATGGCCCACGCCAGCGTGCCGGGCCGATGCAGCGTATCGGCATCGCTGAAGATCAGCCAGTCGCCTGTTGCCGCCGCCGCGCCCACTGCCATCGCATGGGGTTTGCCCGCCCAGCCAGGCGGCAGTTCGCCCGCGGGCATGACCCGTAACCGTGAGCCACCAGGACCATGCTGCAATTCCGCCAGGATCTGCGGTGTGGTATCGGTCGAACCGTCGTCCACCACGATAATCTCGTAATCGGGATAGGTCTGCCCTAGCAATGAGGCTACACAGCGGCGAATATTGCGCGCTTCGTTGCGCGCGGGGATGATCACAGCGATGCGCGGCAACCGCGCCGCCAGTGTGAGCGCCGTTCCCCCGCCGCGCCGGGCGAGTCGCATGCCCAGCCACGATTCCCACATCAGCCGCAAATAAAAGATGACGATGCCGATGGTGCTGGCCCACAGCCAGGCCATCCCCACCCGCCGCACCACACGCGCTCCCATAATTACCCTCACTATCATGCGATCTTTCTCTCTGGCTTTCTCCCTGATTATAGCAATCGGCGCGCGGGCAAAGTCTAGAGAGATGATCAAGATGGCCGGGTGGCTTGATCAAAAGCGTAGCATCGGATATACAATGAAGATACTTGATCTCGCTGTTATCAGCGCGGCGCTGATCATGCACATCTCCAAGAAAAGCCTGACGAGAGGTAGCAACATGACGACCATCGAGAAGCCGCAAGAGGTGACCCACACCGAGTATATCGGGCGGGGGGTGCCGCGCCGCGACGGGCTGGCGAAAGCGACCGGCACGGCCAAGTATACCTTCGACATCACCTTGCCGGATCTGGTCTATGGCACCATCGTCTCCGCGACGATCCCGCGTGGGCGCGTGGCGGCGGTGGATCACCGTCGGGCGGCGGCACTGCCGGGCGTGCTGCTGGTGCTGAGCAGCGAGAATCAGGAGCCGACGCCGGCGCGCAAAGCGGGCGGCAAGCCGTACATCTGGTTCAACCGCGAGATCAGCTATGACGGGCAGGATGTCGCCTTCGTCGTCGCCACGACGCAGCAGATCGCCGACGAGGCCGCGCGGCTGGTCGCCGTGACGTATGCCGAGGAGCCGGCGGTGACGACGATGCGCGCTGCCATGCAGCCCGCTGCCCCTTCGGTCAAGGCGGATGGTACGGCGAACGTCGAGTTCGTCACCAGCGATGACGACGCCGCCCATGAGCGCGGCGACATCCAGGCCGGGCTGGACGCCGCGCAGGTCGTGCTGACGGTCCATTATGACATGCCGATGCAGACGCACAACCCGTGGGAGGCGCATGTCACCGTCGCCACCTGGCAGGGCGACGACCTGACGGTGTATGATTCGGTGCAATATCCCATCGGCGCGCGGCGTACCATCGCGGATGCCCTGGGCATCGCGCCGGAACAGGTGCGCGTCATCGCCGAGCATGTCGGCGGAGCCTTCGGCGCGAAGCTCTCGACGAAGTCGCAAGCGCCGCTGGCCGCGCTGGCCGCGCGTCAGTTGGGCCGCCCCGTGCGCGCGCGCCTGACCCGCGAGCAGATGAACCGCAACGCGCGCTATCGCCCCGCGACACTGCACGAGATCCGCATCGGCGCGGACCTGGCAGGCCACCTGACGGCGCTGGCGCACGATGTCTGGTCCAGCGGTTCAGTCAACGGCGAGTATTACGAACGCGGCGCGATCACCACGCAGTTTCTCTATGCCTGCCCGAATCTGGCGAGCAAACATTATCGCGTGCGCTATAACCAGCAGCCGCCGGGATCGATGCGTGCGCCAGGCGAGATGCAGAACCAGTTCGCGCTGGAAACGGCGCTGGATGAAATGGCTGCCGCGCTGGGCATGGACCCCATCGAACTGCGCCGCATCAACCATACGGATATCCATCCCATCTCCGGCAAGCCCTTCAGCCGCAAGCCGCTTCAGGAACTCTTGGCGCGCGGCGCGGAGATGATCGGCTGGCAGGATCGCGCGCTGCCGCCGGGCAGCCGGCGTGATGGGCCGCGCTGGCGCGGCATCGGTTGCGCTGTCGCGTTCTATCCCCTCTGGCGGCAGCCAGCCAAAGCGACGATCAGCATCGGCGCGGACGGGCGCGCGACGGTCAAGAGCAGTACAGTGGACCTCGGCACCGGCACGTATACGGTGATGGCGCAGGTCGCCGCCGACGGCCTGGGCGCGCACCTGGATGACATCATCATGGAACTGGGCGACACCGATCTGCCCCAGGCTCCCATCGCGGGCGGCAGCATGACGGTGCCGAGCGTCGCCCCCGCGATCTACGCCGCCGGCCAGGACGCGCGGGCCAAGCTCATCGCCGCCGCGCTGGCGCTGCCGGATAACCCTTTCGGCGAATTGGGCGCGGACTATCTGACGACGGTGGGGGGCAACGTCTGTGCCAGCGCCGACCCCACCCGCGCGCTGTCCTTCGCGGCAATCGTGCAGGCTGCCGGCGAGGACATCACCGGCACGGCGGAGTATAAGCCGCAGAACGACGAGTACGAGGCGGGCAACTTCGGCGCGCACTTCGCCGAGGTCGAGGTGGATGTCCAGACGGGCTATGTCACCGTCACGCGCTTCGTCGCCGTCCACGACAGTGGGCGCGTATTGAACGCCAACACCTTCCGCAGCCAACTCTACGGCGGCATCATCTGGGGCATCTCGAACGCCCTGCTGGAAGAGACGCGCGTGGACGCCCGCCGGGGCCGCGTGCTGAACCCCAATCTGACGGACTACCTCGTCCCCACCGCGCTGGATGTCGGGCAGATCGAGGTTGCCTGGCTGAGCGAACCCGACGACAACGCCGGACCGCTGGGAATCAAGAGCGTGGGCGAGGTCGGCATCACCGGCACGGCCCCCGCCATCGGCAACGCGATCTATAACGCGACAGGCGTGCGCCTGCGCCGCCTGCCCTTCCGCCCGCAATACGTGCTGCCGGAACTGATCGCGTCGGGGATCACGGCGGACTGATGCCTGGTTGCCATCGCGCAGGATATATTCTCAGCGTGTTGGCAGCCAAGGGCTATTCAGCGAAGTCGCGTGGCGGCGTGTCATCGCGTTGCGCCATATCTGGTAGCATAGGGGGCAGTGACCTAACAGACCCCCTACCAGGTTTACCGCTATTAACAAGCGCGCGTTTTTTGGTGGGCAACAAGCTCCAATTGAGTTTTTGGGTGGGTAGCAAAGTCTCGTCAAGAGCATCGTCAAGGAGGTGAGTAGCCAGCGTGACGTTGGCGCTTGGCTGGGATTTGGCTCGGCAATATTGCACGATCTTCTGGAGTGCTAATGCCAGCAGTACACCGGTCATCGTCAGCATCGCCCAATCCAGCGGCATGCGCAAACGATAGGGATACGCATACGAGAGAAAACCGATCTCCAGCAGGGATCCCACTTGGGTGAGCGCCAGCAGGAGGACGACCAGAGCCTTGCCAGAGCGCGGTTGCCGCCACCACCAGATCAACGCGGCAATGATAATAAACGGCAGGAACAGATACGTTGTCATCGACGCCTGCGTAACCTGTGTCACCGGCTGGAACCAGGCTGGATCGCTGTGGTGGGGATCATAGTAGATTTGCGGCAGGGTCATCGCCAACCACGTGTCGTGCAGTGATTTCAGCGTATATTCGCCGGGGTGGTGCCAGAAGATGTCTTTCGCGTAATCCGCCGCGAAGGTGTAATGATCATAGGAATATGGGCTGTGAGTATGATTGAGGAAGACGAAGGGCTGGATACCGTTTTTCGCTTGCTCGAAGGCATTGAGTTGCGCGCTGATCACAGTGTACTGCGGGTCGGTGTACTCCGTCTGCATCTTATATTCCATGACCTTGGCGAAGAGGTTGACCGAGGAGATCTCTGACAGGCCGAAATAGCCATATATAATGCCGTTGCCTAGGATGAAGACACCCACCATGCCATACGCGACGAGCGCTGCTGCCAGCAAGGGTTTCCACTCTCGCTTGAGTTCCTTTTTGCGTAGGGCATATAGAAAAAGGAATGCGAAAATGAGCGCAGGAATGAACACATCGAACGGGCGAGTGAAGACGCTATAGGTCAGGAGCGCGGTGAGTACGATCAGATCTGAGCGGCGCTGATAGGAGACGTAGCGTTCGAGCATGAGGAAGATCATCACGATCAGCCAAATGGTGAGCGTTTCAGAAAGGATTTCCCGTTCCCAGTTGAGCAGGTAGGTATTGATGCCCATAAGCAGTGCCACAAGCATCGCTACCCATCGATTCGCGCTAAGGCGAAATGATAAAAGGTAAACCATATAAGTCGCATGGATCAGCAACGCCGCTTGAATGAAGACGACCACGGAGAAGGATTGGCCGTTCTTCAGGTCGAAGACGATGGCGAGCAGCAGCGGATAGCCAGGTGTGCGTGCCGGATCGAAAATATGCAGCGAGGCGAGAATGCTATTGGCAAAGTTGATGTAATCCGTGCTGTCACCACGAAAGATACTATATAGGGGATGGGATACGAAGGTTATATATTGGCCAACGATGACAGCGATGGTCACGAGCACCAATGGCACCAGATGGGGCTGGATCGCTCGCCATAGCCCGAACAACTTCAATCTAATTCGCTGTTTGATATGAATTAGCTGCAAATTTATTGCCTTCACTTTCACAGATCAAACTGCTATCAGGATTTGTCGAACGCCTCACCATTTTACATTCTCTGTCAATAGGAATAATGGCGGACGGCGAATGGGACGGCTGGCAGGGCAGCAACTGCCCAAGTTCCGCGCCTCATTTGCCGATGCAGAATTCGCTGAAGATCGCGCCCAGCAGGTCGTCGGTGACGCTCGCGCCGGTGATGAGGCCCAGCGCATGCACGGCGTCGCGCAGGTCTTCGGCGACGAGGTCCAGCGGCAGATCCTCGTGCAGGGTTGTTTGCGCCGCTGTCAGCGCCGCCGCCGCCGCGCGCAACGCCGCGATATGGCGTTCGCGTGCCACCAGCGCCGCGCCCTCCGTCGCCGGGCCACCTAGCGCCGCCACCAGCGCCGCCTCTAATTCCGCCAGCCCCGCGCCAGTCAGGACGGAGATCGCGTGAACGGGTATGGCGTCGCCTGGCCCCGCGTCGTCCACCAAGGCCGTCGCCAGCGCGGCATCCACCTGCGCCGGCAGATCGCTCTTATTCAACACGACGAGCAGCTTGCGGGCGGTGCCGAAGCCCAGGTCACGCAATTCGCGGGCGAGGCGGCGATCAGCCTCGGTGAGCGGAGCAGCACGGTCCAGCACCAGCAGGGCGAGGTCGGCGGCGGCGAGGGCAGTGCGGCTGCGCGCGATGCCGATCTGCTCGATGGGGTCATCCGTCGCGGTGATGCCGGCGGTATCGATCAGGTGGCAGGCGACGCCGCCGATGATGGCCGTCTCCTCGACCGTGTCGCGCGTGGTGCCAGCGATGGGCGTGACGATGGCGCGCTCGGCGCGCAGCAGATAATTCAGCAAACTGGATTTGCCGACGTTCGGGCGACCGGTGATGACGCAGCACACGCCCTCGCGCACCACGCGCCCCTGTGCCGCGCCCGCCAGCAGGTCCGCCGTGATCATCTGGGCCGTGGCGACGAGAGCAGCAAGCTCAGCTCGATCCGGCGGCGGCACCTCGTCTTCCGGGAAGTCGATGCTGGCCTCGATGGGAGCCATCGCGCGCAGGATCGCCTCCTGCGCCGTTTGGATGCGCGCGGAAAGCTGCCCGTCGAGCTGGCCCAGCGCCTGGCGCGCAGCGGCCTCGGAGTTCGCCGCGATGAGATCGGCCACCGCTTCGGCCTGGGCGAGATCGATGCGCCCGTTGAGGAAGGCGCGCAGGGTGAACTCACCTGGCTCCGCTGCCCGCGCCCCCAGCGCCAGCGCCAGCGCGACGATGTGCCGCAGCACCACCGGCGCGCCATGTGCGTTGATCTCCACCACATCTTCGCCGGTGTAACTGTGCGGCCCGCGCATATAGGCGATCAGCCCCTCATCCACTGCCACTCCGCCCGCCGGATCGACCACCCGCCCATAATACAGATGATGTGATCGTATCCGCCGTTGACGGCTGCTCTTCCCCGCTCCGGCTGAGATGGCAGGGGGAACGCAGATCTGCTGGCCGATGGCCCATGCCTGGGGACCGCTCAGGCGCACGATGCCGATGCCCCCCTGGCCGGGCGGCGTGGCGATGGCGACGATGGTATCTTCCGTCGAAAAGCTCATATGGACATCCGCTGCCGGCGCACCGGCTTCACAGGGGGCGCTCCTTCGTGAGGCGCGGCGCGAGCGCGGCGCATGCCGGCGCGGGAACGGCCTCGGCCTCCGGCGCGGCACGGTGGGGCGCGGCAGGTAGGTGGCGCATACGGCGGCGCACGGCCCACACGTCGCGCACCATCGCCAACGTATCACGCAGCGGGCGCACACGGCTATGGCGCTCGTGGTACCAATCGATGGCGATCTCCGCGACGGCGTAGCCGCGCGCGCGGGCGAGCGCCAGTAGCTCCACATCGAAACTCATGCCGTCCAGGCGCTGTTCGGCGCAGAGGGTGTGGGCGGCGGCGCGCGTCATGCGTTTGAAGCCGCATTGCGTGTCGGCGATACCGGCAACCACCAGCATGCCCACCAGCCAGTTAAAGACGCGCCCCATCAGGTGCCGATACTCCGGCTCGCCGTAACGCCGCGCGCCAGATGCCTCGCGCGAAGCGATGACGATGGGAACATCAGGGCAGGTCGGCGGCAGGAGGCGCACAAGCTGCTCGACCGGCATCGAAAAGTCCGCGTCGGCGAAGATGATATAGTCGCCGCGCGCGGCCAGCATGCCCTGGCGCACGGCAGCGCCTTTGCCGCGATGAGGCAGCGTGATCACGGCGAGTTGCGGCCAGCCAGCACACAGCCGCGTCACCACGCCGAAGGTGCCGTCGCCGCTGCCATCATCCACCACGATCACTTCCGTCGTCGCCAACCACCCCTGGTGCGCCAGAAACGCATGCAATTTGCGCAGATTCTGGGGCAACCGCGTGGCCTCATTATAAGCGGGGATGACGATGGACAGGCTGACAGGCAGGACCGCTGGCTGTGGATGCTGGTGCCTGTTCATGCTCGCCCCTCTTTCGTCTGCGCCACGCCTGTTTGAGGGTAGTGTAGCATGTCGCTGAGGTTGGGCGCAAGCACCTATCCCCTGGCACACTAAGCGAATAGCGTTCGGCGCAGGGGATGGCAGGTGGGCAGGGAGACGCGGGCGGCGGGCGGTTGAAACCGCGCCGGTGGGGCGTGCCACCACGAAACCCGCCTGCGCGGGTTGAGATCCCAGTCCACGCAGGTGGACTTCGTAGCCGAAGGCTCTTAGGCGCGGTTTTAACCGCCCGCTCGTCCCCGCTATATTTTAACCGCCCGCGCCTCCTCGCCGTCCCCCACACGCCATCCCCGGATGATTTTACCAATCGCCATCCCTCTCGCTGCTGGTTGGAATGTTGCCGCTATGCTCCTTGTATTTTCATAATCACAACCTTGATCTATTCGCGGGGATGCGTTATCATGCGAACAATCAGATTTACGAGGAGATGAGAGCATGTCCATCAAATATTGTCCCACATGTGGCACGGCGCTGCTTGCGGACACTTCGCGATTCTGCCATGCGTGCGGCGCGGCGTTGCCGGATGTCAGCACGCCAGCGGCGGTCCTCGCCAGCGAAGATCGCGCCACCGCATCTTCCGGCACCTCGTCATCCACATCGTCCCCCGGCTATACCTATACCCCCACCTATTCGCCAACCAGCAGTACGCCGGTGAGCAGCAATCCGCCGTACATTCCCGCGCCCGTTCCCCAGGCCACCCGCACGAAGCTCAACGGGGCGACCTTCGGCGTCATCTTTTGGGTGATCCTATGGTTAGTTATCAACTTTTATGCGCCTCTTTATCGTTTCTATCGTTACAGTTTTCCTGACATGTTCGCATTTATCGCCTTATCCGTTGTCATCCCTTTTTGGTACACGCTGTTGCGCTTGCCGACGCGACAGAAAATTGGGCGTGTCTGGAGTGAAGCGTTCGGCGGGGGAATGTTATTATTACTCATCCCTTCTTTGGTACTGTTCTTCCTCCAATCGTATAATCTTAGGTATTATTGGCCAACATACAGTGTGTATGCCCTCATTCTCCTGGTGATCAGCACCCTGATCGGCGTGCGGACCGCCGCCGGCTTCACCCGGCAGATGGGGCAAAGCCGCGCCTTCGCGTGGGGCGATCTCTGGCAGGTCTTTGGCATTGGCACGGCACTGTTGGTGCTAGCCTACGCCCTCCAAACCTACATCTTCAACCGCTTTTTGAGCAAAGGCTACTATTATTTTTACTATGCTTACCGTTACCTTTATGTGATTGCCGGTATCGCGCTGGTGCTGGCGATCGTCGTTCCCCTGGTCGCGCGGCGCATGGCGCTGCAACGGCTGCGGCGACCGTAAGTTAGCATTGATCATGGCTTCCCTTTTGGTGATTCATCATGTATACTGTCACTGAATTATGCAATGGGAGGAAGTGATCGTGGTGCTATCCAAAACGCGCCCAACTGTAACACTTGAGCGAGCAAACGGTGTTACTGTGCGCGCCGTGTTCACGGCGCTGGTATATGGGGCGGCCTGCTATGTCGTCCCCATCATCATGCTCCGCAGCTTGGGGGCGCAAACCGGACCGGTCGATCCGAATGTTGCGCGTGCCATCGAGTATGGCGGTGACATCTTGCTAGGGAGCCTTGCCACGGCGGTGCTGGCGGTCGCGGCGGCGTTCTGGTACGGCTTGCTGCGGCTGCCAACAGCTGCGAAGCAGCAGGTGCGCAATGAGGCTTTTCTGGGGAGCGCCGTCACGCTATTTTTGCTCACCTTCGTGTTTCGCTATTATATCAACTCTCAATCTGATACGCTAATCGCCGCCTATTTGCGACATGAAGAGACCTATGCCTGGTATACGCTCCCGGTGCTCATCATTTTCGGCGTGCTCCTGGGCGTGGCGGCGGCGGCGGCCCTGATTACCGCGAAAGGGCGGGAGAAATTGCCGTTTCGCACCATTTTCGGTGACATCAGCCTGGTCTATGGGACGACGGCGGCGTTGTTGGTCATCGCGAACGGCATCAATACGCTCGCCTTCACGCGCTTCCCTCATTTGGATTTCATCTTGGCTGATCTTATCTGGACGAATGCGCTGGTGCTGGCGGTGCCAGCGATCTTTGCCGTCGCTCTTCCGCTCGCCGCGCGGCACATGGCGCTGCAACGGCTGCGGCGACCGTGAGGTGTCAGGCGCTGACCGTCGCGGTGACGACCCAGGTCGCGCCGAAACCGCCCCAGGTGGCGTGCAGCGTCAGGTGATAGCTGCCGGGCGGCGTGGTCGCGGGGATGGGGATCATCCAGGTGGTGGTGCCGTCCGCGCCGGTGACGTGCGCCGGGGGCGCGGGGATGCCACTGGCCGCGGCGAAGCTGAGCGTGCAGGTGACGCCGGCAGCCGGCTGTGCCGTCGCGGGGACCGTGCAGGGGGGATGCGTGCCAGCGGAGCCGGTGACAGCATAGGCGCTAATGGTGAAGCTGCCACCGGGCGCGGCTGCGGTGGGTGGGCAGATGATGGCGCTGAAGCGCTGGGGTGCATGCGCAGGCGTGCTGGTGGTCGCGGTCTGCGTGCCGGGCGGCGTGATCACGCTGCTGCTGCCGGGCGTGCCGGTGCCGTGCTGCGTCACCGCGCGCAGTGCCATGCCGGCGACGAGGCCGCTGGCGGAGATCAACACGAGCGCCATCACAACGAAGGGCCGGTTGTGAGGCGCGACGCGCCCCCAGAGCGCGGTTGGCGTCACGAGCATGCCGTCTACCCCTCCTTGCCCATGAAGAGCGCGCCCAGCAGGCGATAGGTCAGCTTGGCGGCCAAGAAGTCCGGCGCGTGCAAGCCAGGGATCGGCGCCAGTTCCACGATATCGCAGCCCACCACCTGCTTCGTCGCCGCGATCAGCCGCAGCATCCCCAGCACGCCGTACCAGCCCAGCCCGCCGGGTTCCGGCGTGCCAGTGGCCGGCATCAAGCTGGGATCGAAGGCGTCGAGGTCGATGGTGATGTAAACGCGCGCCGGCAGCGCGGCCAGCGCGGCGGCGAAATCTGCCTTGCCGGCGGCGAGCTGGTGCGCCCACAGGATCGTCGTGCGCACGTCGCCCGCGCGCAGCGCGGCGATCTCCTCCTCGCTGATGCTGCGGATGCCCACTTGCAACAGCTCCACCTGGGGAATATCCAATACACGGCGCATGGCGCTGGCATGGCTCAGTGGCGAATCCTCGTATGCCGCGCGCAGGTCGGCATGCGCGTCGAACTGCACGACGCCCAGGGGCGTGCTTTCCTCTGCCGCCTGCACGGCGCGCACACAGGGCGCGGTGAGCGAATGCTCGCCGCCCAGCGTCACCGGCAGTTGCCCGTGGTCCACCACCGCCGCTACGGCATCGTGAATGCGCGCCAGCCCCTCTTCATGCCCCAGGCCAGCGAAGTCCAGCGCGGCCAGCGTGCCGATGCCCTGTTCCGCCGGGATCGTCCCCGTCTCCTCATCATACAGTTCCAACTGGGCTGAGGCCGCGATGATCGCCGCCGGCCCTTGCGCCGCCCCCGTACCGTACGAGACGGTGTATTCCAGCGGCGCGGGGATGATGACCGCGCGGGCGTGCGCCAGCGTGCCGTCATACGCCGCGCCGACCGCGCCAAAGAGCGTGGCCTGCGCACGATAGAGATCGGTTGGGTCGCCCATACGGCCTCCTGCGAGAAATGAGATTTGTCCCTCCTATGATATGCGCGACGGCTGCCCTGTGCAAATCACCATGATGCGGCTGGCACTGTTCATCCAAAAGTACCATCGATCATCCGGCCAGGCAGCGATCAATCTTTGCATAAAAGATGATGTACCTTCATCCAATGTTCGCCCATAGGGGTAGACATAAGCACGGCGACACAGAAAAATGTAGATGCCGCTTCCCAGAACGGCTGACGATGGTCGTCAGTTACAACGTTTTCGTTCCCTACGAGAAAAGGACAAACAAGATGGCACAGCGTCAAACAGATGGGCAGAGCAGCCCACTCACTGGCAATTTCTCGCGGCGTTCGCTTTTGCAACGCTCTGCGGTTACGGTGGCGGCTGCCGCGCCGCTCGCCTTGTTGGCCGCCTGCGGCAATAGTGCAACCACTGGCGGGGCCACGTCATCGACCGCAGCGGCGACCAGCACCCCGACCTTTGGTTCGCTGATGCCGCTGAGCGATAATAAGGCCGCCTTCACCGAGATCATGAACGACGAGACCTCGCATGTCACTTTCCTGATGCAGGCGCTTGGCTCCAAAGCCCGCCCCAAGCCTACTTTCCAGAATCTGGCGCAGAATGACATTATGAGCTTCGCGCAGACCTCAATGGCGCTGGAAAACACCGGCGTGGGCGCATACTTGCTGGCGGCACCGGCGATCTCCAGCAAAGCATATTTGGCCGCCGCCGGGAGCATCCTGACCATCGAAGCGCGCCACGCGGGCTTTTTGGATGTCCTGCTAGGTGATCCGATCAGCGCCAATGGTGCCTTCGACAAGCCGCTGAGCCAATCAGCGATTGTGCAGGCCGCTTCACCGTTCATCGCCAGCCTCAACGGCGGTCCGGACCCCTCCAAGCCGCTGACGAGCGACCTGGACATCCTGAACTTCGCGCTGCTGCTGGAATATCTGGAAGCAGAATTCTACACCACCAACGTGCCGAAGTTCTTCCCGTAGACCTACATCACGCGGGCGGTGCAATGCCGTCCGCGCCGGCGTTTTACCTGATTGCGCTGGAACCTGAGATCGGGTATACCAGTGGGGCGTGGCTCACATGCCTCACTGTGCGGCTATAGCCAAAGCGCTTCTGAGAGTGTATAATAAGAAGAAGCGATGCGGGAGCCAAGGGCGCGCCCGCACACTCCGACTAGTGCTGCGACAAGGAGTATCTTCCATGCCATTTCTAGGCCACCTCCCTGAACTAATCATCGTTATGCTGCTCGCGTTGTTGATCTTTGGCCCCAAACGGTTGCCAGAGATGGGCAATGCCGTCGGCAAGACGATCAAAGAGTTCCAGAAGTCGATGAAAGAAGTCACGGACGGCAACGCGAACGCGACCCCTTCCGCCGTCGAACACCAGATTCCACCGGCCACGGCGGCGACCCAGGTAACGATTGAGCCGCCTACGGAAGCGAAATAAACGTGACCAGGCTGAAGCGGCGCAGGCTGACCCAAACATGCGCCGCCGGTCAACTCTGTCCTTTTGAGAGAAGCTATGGCCACAACCAATGTCGATCACGACCCGCTGGCGGATGACGGCGGCTTCCAGGGGCTTTGGCCCCAACCTAACCCACATCCCAACGAGACGCAAGAAGCGCAGATGACCCTGGTCGAACACTTATCGGAACTGCGCCGACGTCTGTTCTTTTGTGTGCTCGCCATCCTTGTGACCAGTGTCGTAGCGTTTTTCTTCAATAAACAAATCCTGAACTTCCTCAAATTGCCGCTGGCGGGCGTCTATAACCAGCTCGTCGTCACCGGCATTGGCGAGGCGTTCACCGTTGTCTTCAAAGTCTCGATTGGCGTCGGCATCGCGCTGGCCGCACCGGTCTGGCTCTATCAAGCCTGGGCGTTCATCGCGCCGGGCCTCACGCATAAAGAGAAACGCTACGCCCTGCCGTTCACCTTTATTGGTGTGCTGTTGTTCGTCGGCGGCCTGGCAGTGGGCTTCGTGACGCTGCGCTTCCCCGTCGCCTGGCTCATCGGCTTCGGGCGCGACTCCGGTTTCAACGAACTCATCTCGGCGGATAACTACTTTTCGTTCGTCCTCTTCTTCATGTTGGCGTTTGGCGTGACGTTCGAGTTGCCGCTGGTGATGACCTTCCTTTCCGTCGTCGGCGTCATCTCATCGCGCCAGTTGAGCCATTCACGGGCCTATATCCTCGTGGGTCTGTGGGTGCTTTCCACCCTCATCACGCCAGGGGCCGACCCATATAGTCCGGTCATCCTCGGCACCGCGCTCACGTTCCTGTACTTCTTCAGCGAGTTGCTGATCCGGGTCATCGGCAAATAGCGCGCTAGATTGGCTTGCCCGTCCGGCGTATGCTATCCTGAGAAGAAGGAGGATTTCGTAATGCTGGACGGGAACCATAGGCAGCAACCCTTTGATGTGCAGGTGCGGCGCGGTTTCTTCATCCTCACCGGCGCGGTGGCGGGCGTATATCTGGCGACCGTCGTCTGGCACTCGCTGCAATTTTTCAGCGATATCATCCTCTTATTCTTTTCCGCCTGGCTGCTCTCCTTCATCCTCAGCCCCGTGGCGAACTGGCTGCAACGGTTGCAACTGCCGCGCCTGGCGGCGGTGGCGCTGGTGTACCTCGCGCTGGCCGTGCTGCTTTCCGGCATCATCGCGCTCGCCATCCCCATTGTCAGCGCCGAGGTCGGCCAGATCGCCGGGCGTATCGAAATCTTGACCACGCCGGCGAATCTGGCCCAGCTCAATAACCAGGCGGTCGGGTTTCTCAAGAACTTCGGCCTCTCCGATGCCGACGCGCACGCCTTCATCGACCAGCAGACGGCGAACCTGCAAAACGCCGCGCAAAGCGCGGTGCTGGGCATCACGGCGAACGCGGCGGCGCTCGTCTCCTCCGTCGCCACGATCTCGCTGGATACGGTCATCGTCCTCATCCTGTCGTTTTACATGATGCTTGACGGACGGCGCATCATGGATGACTTGATCGCGCGGCTGCCAGTGGCGTGGCGCAACGATGCGGATGGCTTCGAGTTGCACGTGGCGCGCGTCTTCGGCGGCTTCATGCGTAGCCAGTTGATCATCGGCCTTTCCTATGGCATCCTGACCTGGTTCGCCCTGCTCGCGCTCGGCGTGCCGAGCGGCTTCCTGATCGGCCTATTGGCGGGCATCATCATGATCATCCCCTTCGTCGGCCCACCGCTGGCCCTGGTGCCGCCGATGGCGCTGGTGCTGCTAGAGACCGCGCCGCACGACTTGTTCAGGACCGAGATCATTTTGCTGATCATCCTATTCATCGCGCAGCAATTAGTCATGCAAGTGCTGGCCCCGCGCATCATGAGCCAGGGCGTCGGCTTGCATCCATTGTGGCTTTTCGCCGCGCTGCTGATCGGAGCGAAGGAAGCGGGCGTGTGGGGTGCCTTTTTCGCCGCGCCGGTCGCCGCGCTCTGCGCCGTCGTGATCGATGGCATCTATGCTCGCTGGGCGCGTTCCAGCCCGCTTTTCGCCGCAAAGGGGATGGACTTGGCGGGCAAATCTAATGGAACCCCTCTCCATTCAAGCAACACAGCAAAGGAGGAAAATGCTGTATGATGCATTTTTACAATCAACTCCGGATACGCCTGCTCTTTGCCCGGTAGGGGTTCCTGTTTCGTGATGGAAGTGTCAACTTACGGCGCCCGCACGGCATGTGGCTCTTATACCGATTGCGGGGAAAGACGGTGGTCAGTGGGACCGGACAGACAGGAATGTCTGTCCTCCGGTGTTCTGGGGAATGTCTGTCCTCCGGTGTTCTGGGGAATGTCTGTCCTCCGGTGTTCTGGGGAATGTCTGTCCTCCGGTGTTCTGGGGAATGTCTGTCCTCCATGGTTATGGAGAATGGCTGTCCTCCGGTATCCATACTGATCACCAGAAAAGCGTATTACTCCCGGCCCCGTTCGCCGGCTAAGTTGCTGCCGCTTTCGTGGCCTTCGTAAACCCTTCGTGCCTTTCGTGAACCTTTCGTGGCCTTCGTGTTCGGTTTCGCCTCGTCTGTTTCCCCCTCTCCATCTCCGATGGGGAGGGGGCTAGGGGGTGTGGCCGCTCAGCAGGGGCAGCAGGTGCGTGCGGATCTTCACATAGGTCTGTTGCAGGAATTCAGGCATCACCTTCACATCCGCGATGACCGGCATGAAATTCGTGTCGCCGTTCCAGCGCGGCACCATATGCAGGTGCATGTGGCCAGGGAAGCCCGCGCCCGCCACTTTGCCATCGTTGATGCCCAGATTGAAACCGTCGGGGTTCAGCGCCGCGCGGATCGCCGTCTGGCAGCGTTGTGCCAGCAACATCAGTTCCGCCGTCGTCGCCACCGGCAGCAGTTCCAGGCTGCTCAGATGGTCATACGGCGCGATCAGCAGATGGCCGGTGTTGTAGGGATAGAGATTCATCATCACAAAGCAGCGTTCGCCGCGATACACGATCAGTTGCTCGGCGTCCTGCGCCGGATCGCGCTGCGGCTTCACACAGAAGATGCAGCCCTCGTCGCCACCCATCTTGGTATCTGCCGCCTGATCGATAAAGGCCATGCGCCACGGCGCCCACAACACATCCATCACAGTATCCCCTTTGCTGATGCAAACTCACGCATACCACCCACCGACAAATCCAATACGGCCAATGCGTAGTGTGTATTGTGCCACGCCATGCAGCATCCGGGCAAACCATTCGTATGTATACCCCCAGCCCGTTAGGGGTTCCTGTTCCGAGCCGGGGGGTTCAACCCCCGGCGACCGCCCGCCGACGGGGATCTTGCCCCGGCAATCCGGCGGCGGTGATGCTCCCCTGGCGAACCGGCGGCGCGGGGATCGCCCCTGCCGGCCAGCGGCAAATCCGTCGCCACGGCAGGCAAGGTACGTTACCTATTGTCGCACCCTCGCTTTGCACGCTGCCCGCCATGTGGTACGATACAATGGAATGGCCGCGCTGATATGTCGGATATGCAGATTCGCCGATCGCGCGCATGAAAGATTGGCGTCCCGACAGGAGCAGCGATGGACCAGGCACACATCCGCAATTTTTGCATCATCGCCCATATCGATCATGGCAAATCGACCTTAGCCGACCGGCTCCTGGAATATACGGGGACGCTCACCAAGCGCGAGATGACGACGCAGGTGCTCGACCAGATGGATCTGGAACGCGAGAAGGGCATCACCATCAAGGCGCAGGCCGTGCGTATGCGCTACGCCGCCGCCGACGGCGAAGTCTATGAACTGAACTTGATCGACACCCCCGGCCACGTAGACTTCAGCTATGAGGTGTCGCGCAGCCTGGCGGCCTGTGAGGGCGCGCTGCTCGTCATCGACGCCGCGCAGGGCATCGAGGCGCAGACGTTGGCGAACCTTTACCTGGCGCTGGAAGCCGACCTGGAGATCATCCCCGTCATCAACAAGATCGACCTGCCCAGCGCCGACCCGGAGCGCGTGAAAAGCGAAGTCGAGCGCGTCATCGGGCTGCCCGGCGAGGATGCCATCCTGGCATCGGCGAAAGAGGGCATCGGCACGCGGGACATCCTGGAAGCCATCGTGCAGCGCGTCCCCGCGCCAAAGGGCGACCTCGCCGCCCCCCTGCGGGCGCTGGTCTTCGACTCGAAATACGACGCCTACAAGGGTGTGATCGCGTATGTACGCTTGCTGGATGGCGCGCTGAAGGCCGGCCAGCGCATGCAGATGATGGCGACGCACAGCACGGCGGACGTTTTGGAGGTCGGCTACTTCTCGCCCCAACTGATCGCCGCCGGCGATCTGGCGGCGGGCGAGGTCGGCTACATCGCCACCGGTCTGAAAGAAGTCAAGGATTGCCGTGTCGGCGACACCATCACCCTCGCCGCCGCCCCGGCCCACGAGCCGCTGCCTGGCTACCGCCCGGCGAAGCCGATGGTCTTCGCGGGGCTGTATCCTGTGGATGGCGACGACTATCCCGCCCTGCGCGACGCGCTGGAACGGCTGCAACTCAACGACGCCGCGCTGATCTTCGAGCCGGAATCCTCCCTGGCGCTGGGGTTCGGCTTCCGTTGCGGCTTCCTGGGCCTGCTGCACATGGAGATTATCCAGGAGCGCCTGGAACGCGAATATCGCCTGAACCTGCTGGCGACCGCGCCCAGCGTCGAATACATCGTCACCAAGACCAACGGCGAGCAGATCAAGGTCGATAACCCGGCGGATCTGCCGCCGCCGACGGAGGTCGATCAGATCGAGGAGCCGATTATGGACATCTCGATCTTCACTCCCGCCCGCTACATCGGCACGATCATGGATCTGGTGACGACGCGGCGCGGCGTCTTCGGCGAGATGAAGTACATCGAGGAAGACCGCGTTCACCTGACCTATCGCATCCCGCTGGGCGAACTGATCATCGACTTTTACGATCAACTCAAGTCGCGCACCCAGGGCTATGCCTCGCTGGATTACACCTTCGCCGAGTACCTGCCGGCGGATCTGGTCAAGCTGGACATCCTGGTGAACGGCGATCCGGTGGACGCGCTCTCGATCATCACCCATCGTGACAAAGCCTTCATCATCGGGCGCATCCTGGCTGAAAAGCTGAAGGATCTCATCCCCCGCCAACTCTTCGAGGTGCCGATCCAGGCGGCCATCGGCAGCAAGGTCATCGCCCGCGAGACGGTGCGCGCCATGCGCAAGAACGTTCTGGCGAAATGCTACGGCGGCGACATCACGCGCAAGATGAAGCTGCTGCAAAAGCAAAAAGAGGGCAAGAAGCGCATGAAGATGGTCGGCTCCGTCGAGATCCCCCAGGAAGCCTTCATGGCGATCCTCAGCCTGAACCGCGAGGCGTGATACCCTTCGCGGAAAATCAATGAATGTTCTTGATCCTTGTATGGGCGCGATGTATCGCGCCCGTTCGCTCCAGTATTTACCCGAAATCATTCCATAGTGAGATTAGAGCATCTTGCGGATTGATTGAGCAAGCGTGACTCGGTCCAGTCCACGCCGGCAGGCGACCACGAAGGTACGCCCCTACAGACTCGGTGGCAACCGCCCGCTCGCCCATCGTCATGCCAGCTGTTCTCGATTCACCCGAAACGAGTGTCAATGTCCTGCCCGTTGCTGCTGGATGAAGGCCGCGTACCAGCGTCCGCTCGCCTTGATGATGCGCCGCTGAGTCGGGAAATCGACATACACCAGCCCGAAACGCTTGCTAAATCCTTCCGCCCACTCAAAGTTATCCATCAGCGCCCAGGCAAAGTAGCCGGCCAGCGGCACACCCTGAACCAGCGCCGTCGCCATCGCCTGGATGTGCGCCGCCAGGTAGTCACTGCGCCGTGGATCGTCCACGCGGTCGCCGCCATCCCATTCATCGGGGAAGGCCGCGCCATTTTCCGTGATGACGATCTTGCGTGGCCGATAATCACGATCCAGTTGCACCATCAGATCGGTCAGGCCCGGCGGATAGATCTCCCAGCCCATCTCGGTGAAATGCCCATCCTGATCGGAAACGACCGTCGCCGAACTGGTGCCGACAGGGCTGGTACCCTGATGCAGCGGGATCAGCGACCGGGAATAGTAATTGACGCCCAGGTAATCGATCGGCGTGCTGATCAGCTCCATATCGCCGTCCAAGATGGGGGGCGGCGCGACCTTGAAATCGGCGGAAAGTTGCTCAGGATAGTGGCCGCGGAAGATCGGATCGAGGAACCAGCCGTTATTGAAGCGATCGACTTCCTGCACCGCGCGCAGGGTCTCAGGCGAGTTGTCATGCGGATACGCGGGATTCAGATTGAGGGCGATGCCCAGTTGTGCATCGGCGCGCACGGTGGCGCGCAGGCGCTGCATGGCATGGCCGTGCGCCAGCAACAGGTGATGGCCGGCGACGAACGCCGCCTGCGTATTGTGCATGCCCGGCGCGTGCAGGCCGTTGCCGTAGCCTAAGAAGGCCGCGCACCACGGTTCGTTGAGCGTCAGCCACCACGGCACCCGATCTCCCAGCCGCCGCCCGACGATCTCCGCATATTCGGCGAAGTGATTAGCCGTCGCGCGGTTCAGCCACCCGCCCTGCTGGTGCAAGGCCAGCGGCAGATCCCAGTGATAGAGAGTGGCGAGGGGTACGATATCGTGCGCTAAGAGCGCATCGACTAATCGATCATAGAAATCGAGGCCGAGGGAATTCGCCGCGCCCGTACCCTCCGGCTGGATGCGCGGCCAGGCGATGGAAAAGCGATACGCCTTCAGCCCCAGGCTGGCCATCAGCGCCACATCTTCCGGCATGCGGTGATAATGGTCGCACGCGACCGCGCCGGTTTGGCCCTGATGGACCTTCCCCGGCGTTGCCGCGAACTGATCCCAGATCGATGCGCCGCGCCCATCCTCATGCACCGCACCTTCGATTTGATACGCGGACGTGCTGACTCCCCAGAGGAAATCAGCCGGAAACAATGAGGCGAGATGTGGGTGTTGCATGAGGTACGGCTCCTTCAGCAAGGGTGAGGTGATTTTTGACGTGAGGCGCTCTCTTGGCCAGATGGGAAGCGGCGCTGGCGGGTCGTTCCGCGTCGTCTGCGCTCCTCTGCCGGCCAGAGTTCATGGTTGAAGATGGTGGCCGCTGATGGCGAATGGTTGGCTCAGCCCGTCACACTGCCGAGGCTCAACCCGGCACGCCAGTAGCGTTGCAAGAACAGGAAGAGCACGGCGACCGGCAACACGGCCACGAAAGATCCCGTGACGATGATGTTATTGAGCAACTCGTGAGCGGCAGGATCGAAGCTCCAGGTTGCCAGTCCTAGGTTCACGGGAAAGAGGGTGGGATCGCTCAGCACCACCAAGGGCAAGAAGAAATTGTTCCAGATGGCAACGAACTGGAACAGGAAGATGGTGATCATCCCCGGCACCAGGATGGGCAAGGCGACAGACCAGAAGATGCGGAATTCGCTGGCACCATCCACCCGCGCGGCGGCGATCAGATCATCGGAGATCGAGGCCGTGGCATAAATGCGTGCTAAAAAGACGCCGAACGGACTCAGCAACGTGGGCAACAGCACTGCCCAATAGGTGTGCGTCAAGCCTGGTATTTTACTTTCCACCAGGTAGATGGGTACGGCCAATGTGGTGAGGGGAACCAACGCCGCACCCAATACCATAGCAAACAACAGCCTATTCCCCAGAAAGCGAAGCTTCGCCAGGGCATAGCCCGCCATCATGGCGATGAATGTGCTGGCCGCCCCCCCCACCACGGCATAGAGCACGGTGTTGAGGATCCAACGGAGGTAGATGCCACCTTCATAGGTGAACAGTTGCGTCAGGTTATCGAGCAACTTGAAGTTGGCGAACCACAACCCGAATGAGGCGAAGAGATCGGTGTTGTCTTTGGATGACGCGATGAACAGCCAGTACAGCGGGGTCAGGAAGTAGATCGTCATCCCGATCAAAAATACGTACCCTACCATGTTTTTAGGTGCCCAGGCTTTGTAGCCAATCAGCACCTGACGGCGATCGCCTCCTGATTGTTCTGTAGGAACATTCGGAAGATCTGCGGGAATGGTAGCCATGCTACACCTATCCTCTCTTCTTGCCTTGTGTGAGGGTCATGAACGCGAACGAAAAGACGAACGTGATGAAGCCGATGAGGGCAGCAATGGCACCCCCATAATAATAGTTGGACTGGATGTAGGCGATGTTGTAAGCGAAGATGTTGGGCGTGAAGTGCTCATTGATGGCACCCGAAATGTTCTCCAAGATCCGAGGCTCATTGAAGAGCTGAATCGAGCCAATGATGGAGAACAACAGACCCAAACGCATCGCCGGGAAGATCATCGGGATCTTGATATGGCGCGCGATGCCTACTTCCGTCAGCCCGTCAATGCGCGCCGCCTCATAGAGTTCCTGAGGGATGGCTTGCATGGCAGCGAAGAAGATGAGCATGTTATAGCCCAAATAGACCCAGGTGGAGATGTTGGCGATGGACCACAAAATCGTGGACGGCCCAAGGAAATCTGGCGGGGTCAACTGGGCGCTACGGAACGCCTGGGAAATGGGGCTAATGCCGGGCGTATAAAAGAAGCCCCACAAAATCGCCGCCACCACACCAGGAACGGCGTAGGGAACGAACGCCGCCAGCCGAAAGAAGCTCCGAAAGCGGATGACCACCGAATCCATCAGCAAGGCGATCAGCAGCGCCAGGACCATCATGACGGGAATCTGGACGATGCCGAAGACGAACACCCGCCAGAAGCCATCCCACAGCCCTGGATCGTGCAGGGCTTGCACATAGTTATCGAGGCCCACCCACACCACTTTGGGTGGTGACAGGCCCAATCCGCCAGCATGTTTTTCGGCATAGAAACTTTGGATGATATCATAGACGAAGGGGGCGACGAAAAACGTGACGAAGACGAGCAAGAACGGTAAGATGAACAAGTACGGCCAGATCCATGCCAGTGACAGGGTTCGTCGAGGCTTGGCGGCACGTGATGTGATCGCTTCCGGCACTGGCGATGCTGCCACATGCTCTGTCTGTGTAGCCATCGTGCTTTTTCCTCTCGTGATGTAAGTGGGGTGGCATGGACGGATTCGGTGCGGGCAGTGGTGGGAGGCGGATACCCCCCACCATGCGCTTTGATGGATCGCGCTAGCTGCCTGCCGTGGCGGTGATGCCCAAGCTCGTCAGGTCACTGATGATCTGATTTTGAATGTTGGGCAACTGACCGACCAGGGACAGATGGTTGGTGATGGCCGTGTTGAAGTCATTCCCTTGGAAGTTCGTCACGGCATCGAGATCCGGCGGGAAAGCCCAACCTTGGACAAGGTTCTCGTTGGCGAACGTCTGATCGACGATCTGGCCGCCGGAAGTGGCGCCGGCAAAGAACGGGTCCGGCGTGCTGAGCGCGGTCTGGCGAGCTTGCAGGTTGCTCGGATACCAGCCGATCTCATTGACGCCGATCTTCAGGCTGGCGGGGTCCGTCAGATACCACTGCGCGAACTCGGCAGCCTCTTTCGGGTGTTTCGTGCCGGCGATGACCGAGATGCCTGAACCACCCCACGCGCCAGCGTCATGGTTGCCCGCCGTCCATTGGGGTTCTTGCGCGACAGCCCACTGACCAGTGGTGTGTGTGGCATCGCCTTTGACCACGCCTTGCCCCCACACGGCGGAGATCCACGAGGCAATGACGGTACCCTTACCCGTCGCGTTGTTATCCAGCCCGGCGTTCCAGCCAGGCTGGAAGTCACCGTCAGCGGCGGTGGTGTCAACCAGACCCTTGTTGATCAGATTATCCCAGAACGCGGCGACCTGCTGGGACTTGGCGCTGTTGACATTGACGACCCAGCTATTGCCGGAGGTGCTGAACCAAAGGGCGCCGGCCTGCCATTCCAACGCCTGAAACCAGCCGGTGTTGGTGGCGCTGAACGCGCTGATGTAATAGTTCTTGCCCAGGGCATGAATCTTGGCCGCGTCAGTCGCATAGTCAGCCCAGGTCGCTGGCGGCGAGGTGATGCCAGCCTTCGCGAAGGTCTTAGCGTCATAGAAGAGACCTTCGGGACCGGTATCTTGCGGATAGCCATAGAAAGCGCCGTTGATCGATTCCAGGCTCCAAGCGCCGGGATCGAACTGCGACTTCACATCGTTGGCACCATAGGGCGTCAGATCGACGAGGGCACCGCGCGAGACGAAGGTGGGTACGTACTGATATTCAATCAGCGCGACATCGGGCGCGTCGCCGGCTTTGATGGCGGCGAGTACCTTAGGGTAATATTGCCCGAACCCAGAGGGTTCTTTGAGCGCGGTGACATGGATATTCGGATGGGTCGCGTTGAAGGCGGCAGCCTGCTCGGTGATCTGCTGGTTGAAGCTCCAGAACGTCAAATTGACGACACCGCTGGAGGAGCCTCCGCCACTGGTGCCGCAGGCGGCGAGCAAGAACGAGAGCGACAAGAGTAAAGCCGTGCCAATGGCGAAGATGGGGCGGTGCGGTGCGTGTTGCACAGAAAGCCTCCTGACCGTGGATAGACGGATACGTGTGATCCTGTTGGGCCACGACGACCCGTTGCTACGTTGCGAAACGGGAAAGCGAAGGAAGATCCTCGCGCTGCGGGCAGCGCTCTTGTATCCCTCACACACTGAGAGGGGCGTCAGACCATGCACACCTCCTGGAAACAGGCAACGGCGATCCTGCGTGTGCCGGTACCAAACACACGAAAAAGGACGCGATAATTCAAGATGAGCGCTACGATAGGATTTATCGGTGGCGCGCGGCGGCTGACTGTGGCAGTGCAGCGCCGCACGATTCCCGCACGATCAATTGCGTGGGTAGCTGAATGCGCAAAGGTGCCGCCTTCGCGGAATCGGTCGCCGGCAACACGGGGGTGGCCCCTTGCCGGCGGTTGCTCGCTGAGATCAGTTGCAGCAACTGTTTCAGACCGCGCTGGCCCATCTCAAAGAAGGGCTGGCGCACCGTGGTGAGGGTAGACTGCCAGGGGATCGGGAACGGAATGTCATCGAAGCCGACGACGGCGAGTTCATCAGGAACCCGCACGCCACGCGCTTCGGCACACGCGATCACGCCGCACGCCATTTCGTCGTTGCTGGCGAAAATCGCGGTGGGCGGCTCCGCTAGCGCCAGAAATTGCTCGGCACCGGCCCGCCCGCTGGCGGGTTCGAAATTGCCGCTTAAGATCAGCGCGGGATCGATGCTTAGGTTATGGTCGTGCAGCGCCTGAACAAACCCTTCATAGCGCTCCATCGAGCAGCGATAGCGTTCTGGCCCCATGATGAAGCCGATGCGGCGATGCCCCAGTTGAATCAGATGCTGCGTGGCGGCATAGGCTCCCTGGTGGTTATCAGATCCAATCCAGGGGAGCTGCGTCGGATGTCCCTGGTCGTCGATCATGACGACGGGAAACCCTTGCGCGTAGAGCGCGTGCAGGTGATCAGTTAACTCCCCCGGCAAGATCGCCAACAAACCAGAGGTGAGCCGCGTTTCCAGAATCCGTTCGAAGATGCTGGTGCCGTCATGCGGATGGGTGATGCAATAGAGGACGAGTTCATAGGGGGAAGTGGCGATCATCTCGGCCACGCCGCGCATGATCTCGCCGATAAAGGGCCAACTCAATGAGGGGACCAACACGCCCAGCAGACGGCTGCGCCCGGCGAGGCCGGTCGCGGCGATGCTCGGCACGAAGCCGGCATCCGCCATGATTTGCAGGATGCGCTCGCGTGTTTCGGGATCGACATCGGGTTTCTGGTTGATGACGCGCGAGACGGTAGCCTTCGAGACGCCAGCCAGGCGTGCGATATCGACGATGGTGAGCTTATCGGCCATGATACCCTCAGTTTCGCTGCGCCGCGACGAACAGGTGCCAACCCTTACCTGAAGTGGCTTCTGCTTGCATCGCTGATTCCGTGACCGTTCACGTAACCAGTTACGAACTAGTATACTGATAGAAACCCCATCTGTCAAGAGGATCAAGGGCCAATTTTGTCAAACTTGCGAAAACGGTACCGAAATCGGTTTCAGAGTGGGCTGATAGCAAACGAGTGGTTGAGATCGCGCCAAGGACGAGCGTGGAACAGCGGGCGAGGCAGCGGGCGGTTGAAACCGCGCCTAAACGCCTGCGGCGACGAAACCCATCTACATGGGTTTCCCACCCTCCCACGTAACCGCGTTCCCCCACCGGAGCGTTCCCTCACGCGCGGTTCGCTTGTCGGCTGCTAACCCGCGTAGGCGGGTTTCGTGGCGGTACGCCCTTAGGCGCGGTTTCAACCGCCCGCCGTCCCCCGCGCCCCCATCCGCCGTCGCCCGCCATTGCAACCGCCCTTGCCGTCCGCCCGCGCCCGTCCGCGCGTGCTATACTGCCTGGGAACGTTCGTGATCCCGATTTCCAATTGGCAAGGGAGCAGCAACCGCATGTCTTCAGCCGCGCATACGCGCCCGCGCCCGTTCGTCTTGATCGTGATGGACGGCTGGGGCTTCAATCCGCGCCAGGAGGGCAACGCCATCGCCCTGGCGCGCACGCCCACCATCGACCACCTCAGCGCCACCTGGCCGCACACGCTGCTGCGCGCTTCCGGCGGCGCGGTGGGCCTGCCGGACGGGCAGATGGGCAACTCCGAGGTCGGCCACCTGAATATCGGCGCGGGCAAAAAGGTGGTGCAGGACTTCACGCGCATCACCGCCGCCATCGACGACGGCTCGTTCTATGAGAATCCCGCGCTGCTCAGCGCCATCGCGCATGTGCGACAGAACGACAGCACGCTGCATCTGTGCGGGTTGCTGGGGACGGGCGGCGTGCATGCCCACCAGAGCCACCTGGAAGCCTGCCTGCGCCTGGCCGCCAAGCATGCGATCAGCCGCGTGCGCATCCATGCGTTCACCGACGGGCGCGACACCGCGCCGACCAGCGGCGTCGGCTACATGAAAGATTTGCTGGCGGCGATCCAGGGCATCGATCCTGATCATCCGGCGCAGGTGGCCACCATCGCAGGGCGGCTGTGGGCGATGGACCGCGACAACCGTTGGGAGCGCACAGGCCGCGTCTACCAGGCCATGACCAAGGGCGACGGGGAGCCGGCGCGCGATCCGGTCGCCGCCATCGCGGCGGCATATGCGGCAGGTGTGACGGACGAGTTCATCGAGCCGGTGGTGATCCGCGACGACGATGGGGCGCCGGTGGGGCTGGTCAAGGCCGGCGACGCGGTGATCTACTATAACTTCCGCGCCGACCGCGCCCGCCAGCTCACCAAGGCGTTCGTACTGCCGGAGATGCCGCCGCAGGCGGCGGGCGTCTTCGACCGTGGGCCGCGCCTGAATGACCTCACCTTCGTCACGATGACGGAGTACGAGAAGGGCTTGCCGGTGGAGATCGCTTTCACCAGCGACGACGTGGAGGAGCCGTTGGCCAAGGTCATCAGCGACCAGGGGTTGCGCCAGTTCCATACCGCCGAGACCGAGAAATATGCCCACGTGACCTATTTCATCAACGGCGGGCGCGAGACACCCTTCCCCGGCGAAGATCGCTTGCTCGTCCCCTCGCCCAAAGTCAAGACCTATGACTTGCAGCCGGAGATGAGCGCCGGCGCGCTGACCGACAACGCGGTGGAACGCATCCGCTCCGGTGACTACGATCTGGTGATCATGAATTACGCCAACGCGGACATGGTCGGCCATACCGGCGTCATCGACGCGGCGATTACAGCGGTGGAGACGGTGGATGCCGGCGTGGGGCGCGTCATCCAGGCGACGCTGGCGGCGGGCGGTGCGGCTTTCATCACGGCGGACCACGGCAACGCCGACCAGATGGTCGATTACGCCACCGGCCAGCCCTTCACCGCGCACACGACCAATCCCGTCCCCTTCTACTTCGTCGTGCCGCAGTGGCCGAACGCGACCCTGCGCAGCAACGGCATCCTGGCGGACATCGCGCCCACCGCCTTGCAGGTCATGGGCATCCCCATCCCAACCGATATGACAGGCAAGAGCCTGATCGAAGGGACATAAGGACGACGGGAACACGAAATAACACGAAATATCCGCGATAAATACGCGATAATAAAGGCCCGTTCAACGGCCATCCTAAGCAGATGAAATCTCTGACCGAAGGAAAATTATTTCGCGTCATTTCGCTCGATCTCGCGTTATTTCGCGTTTCGGTCCCCACTAACTTCTAGGAGATCAACCGCAATGGAACAGGCATTTACCTTCCCGGAGCGCACGGCGCGCTTCCTCTGGCACAACGAGATCGAGACCGGCATCGTGGACGGCGACACCATCATCGGCCTCGTCGGCGATATGCCGCTGGGGACGCCAGCACGCCCCCTGGCGCGGCTGGATCAGGTGAAGCTGCTGCCGCCCTGCGAGCCGCGCACCATCATCTGCATCGGGCGCAATTACCGCGAGCATGCGGCGGAACAAAACGCCGAGGTTCCCAAAGAGCCGCTGCTTTTCCTCAAGCCTATCACCAGCCTCATCGCCGATGGCGACCCCATCATCTATCCCTCCTGGGTGTCGTCGCACGTGGACCATGAGGGCGAGCTGGCGGTGGTTATCGGGCGCACCTGCCGGCGTGTGCGCGAGGCTGACGCGCTGGAGTACGTGCTGGGCTATACCATCGCCAATGACGTGACGGCGCGCGACCTGCAACACAAAGACGGCCAGTGGACGCGCGGCAAGGGCTTCGACACGTTCTGCCCGCTTGGCCCCGTGTTGGTCGAGGACATCGATCCGTCGGACCTCGCCATCGAGACGCGCGTGAACGGCGTGGTGAAACAGCACGCGCGCACATCGGACCTGATCTTTCCCATCCCGCGCCTGATCAGCCACATTTCAGATGTGATGACCCTGCATCCCGGCGATGTGATCCTTACCGGCACGCCGGCGGGCATCAGTCCGATGCAGCCTGGCGACGTGGTGGAAGTGGAGATCGAGGGGATTGGCGTGCTGCGCAATCCCATCGTGGCAGGGGAGTGAGCGGGGAGAGCGAACACGAAGGCCACGAAAAATCCACGAAATGGCCACGAAAGGATGGTTTGTGCCTTATAGGGTGAAATCGCTCTACTCGCCTGGTAGAGTGATTTCACGTTACCCGCCTGATTGCTTGGCGAGGGCGACGGGGCAGTGGGTGAGCAGGGACGAGGCGGTGCCGCGCGTCCATGCCTGGCGGTGAAGCAGGCCGTGGGCGTCGTGCCAGGTGAGGACGAAGCCGGTCGCGCTGGGGGCCAGGGCATAGGCGACGGTGGTGCTGTGCGCCAGCGTTGGCGCGCTATAGGTCAGGCGCAGGAAGTTGTTGGCCTGCACCTGGCCGGTGATGATGCCCTCCGTGCGCTGCGCCCGCCCGTGGCTGCACGTGAGCTGCGTCAACGTTCCCGTGACGGCCCCGTCATATTGCCGCAGCACCAGCAGCGCCTGCCCCTGGTCTGCCAGGAAGTCGCCCGCGATGCTCGCGCCGCCGCTGGCGGCGGGGGCCGTGCCGTGCGCCGCCGCGCTGACTAGTGGGGGGGCTGCCGTCGTCGCCGGCTCCCAGGCATAGAGCGCGGTCGCGCTCGCCAGGATTACGTCCAGCAGGGCGAGCAGCAGCAGGAGTGCCTGCTTCGCGCGCCGTAGCCGGCGGAAGCGCGCCCACGCGCGGCGCGGCACCGCCGCCAGTATCTCGCCCGCCGCCAAGCTTGGCGGTATCATCATCCCACGCATCCGGCGTCCCTCCTGCGTGTTATCCATCTCCTCTTTAGGATACAATGGAAGCCGAGAGGCGACGGGCCGATCTCGATTGCCGCCGTCGCCCGCTGCCGTTTGGATGCAGCCCTATACTAAACAGTAGAAGCGAGGAACCACGACCATGACCACGCCGCAACGGGGCGTCATCGCCACGCAGCATGCGCCCGGCGCAATTGGCCCTTATAGCCAGGCCATCACCGTCGGCACGTTCATCTTCACCTCCGGCCAGGTGGCGCTTGATCCCGCCACCGGCACGATGGCGGGGGATGACATCACCGCCCAGACACGCCGCGCCATCGAAAACATGCGCGCTGTGTTACAAGCCGCCGGCACGGACCTGGATCGCGTCGTGAAAACGACCGTCTTCCTGGTGGATATGGCCGACTTCAACGCCATGAACGAGGTCTATGCGACCTATTTCACCAGCGATCCGCCCGCGCGTTCCACCGTGGCTGTGGCGCAGCTCCCGCGCAACGCGCGCTTCGAGATCGAGTGCGTCGCGCTGCTGGGAGCCTAGCAGAACGGGAAGGACGCGCCACGAAGGATCAGAAGGACACGAAACGTTTTTTGCCTATTTTCGTGTTCTTCGTGAACCTTTCGTGGCTTTCGTGTTCGATCATCTTGCTTCAGTGGGGCCAGATCGGGCTAGCCCGCTGAAGCAGCATGAGGCCAGGCGTGGCACCGATTCCTGGCCGATGCGCTTGTGGATAAGGCGCGGGTAGGATACAATAATCGGTACATTCATCGTATGACTCTTGGGCGCGAAGGCGGCGCGATCTTGATGGGCGATGCCAGGTGGGAGCTATGGATAAACAGCTGTGGCTGATGGTGCTGGCGCACCTGGGGGAAGACATCACGCCGACCGCGCACGAGTGGTTGCGGCATGCCCGCCTGGTGCCAACCCAAGCGCCGGATAAATTCATCTTGCAGATCCCCAGCATGGCCGCGCGCAAGCAGATCTCCCAGCGGTTCCTCGCCACCATCGAGCGGTCCGTCTCGGAAGTGCTGAATATCAAGCAGGTGCAGATCACGGTGATGGCGGCGGGTTCCGGCAAGCATGGGCAGCATCTGCCGGTCGCGGATGCGCGCGAAACGCTTTTCCCGGACGAGATCACGCCGCCCACGCCGGAAGGGCCGCCGGACCCCACGCCCGTCCCGTCGCTCAACGAGAACCCTTCGCTTGCCGAGGCACTGCCCCCCCGTGCCGCGCGCATGGGGAGCGATCCGCGTCGGGTACGCGAGCATCGCCCCGCCCGGCAATACACCCCGCCCAGCACCGCATCGGCCTCTGCCGTCACCACGGCTGTCAGCCCGCGCCCGGTCGCGCCGCCCGCCGGGTCGTCGTCGTCCCCAGGAGTGGAGTTCCCAGGCAGCGATCAATCAACCTGGCTCAACGACCGCTACACGTTCGAGAACTTCATTGTCGGTGCTGGCAACCAGTTCGCTTTCGCGGCCTGCCAGGCGGTGGCTGAGGCCCCTGGCGGCGCATATAATCCGCTGTTTCTCTATGGCGGCGTGGGGCTGGGCAAGACGCACCTGATGCACGCCATCGCGCACGCTGTCGCGCCCAAGGGTGCGCGCACGCTCTACATCACGTCCGAGACCTTCACCAACGAGATCGTCAATGCCATTCGCTATCGCACCACCGAGGAGTTTCGCGCTAAATATCGCTCGGTGGACGTGCTGCTGGTGGACGATGTGCAGTTCATCGCCGGCAAGGATTCGACGGAAGAAGAGTTTTTTCACACGTTCAACACGCTGTATGAGAGCCGCAAGCAGATCGTGATGTGCAGCGACCGCCCGCCCCGCGAGATCGACCTGGCCGAGCGCCTGCGCTCGCGCTTCGAGTGGGGGCTGACCGCCGACGTGCAGCCGCCGGACCTGGAAACGCGCCTGGCGATCCTGCATGTCAAAGCCGACGCCTCGGATATCCCCATCAGCGACGCCGTGCTGACCTACCTGGCGGAGCGCGCCCAGACCAATGTGCGCGTGCTGGAAGGCTTGCTGACGAAAGTCCTCGCCTTCGCGCGCATTCAAAAGCAGCCGATCACCGTTGAGATGGCGAAACAGGCGTTGCTGTCGGTGACGGGCAGCGAGCGCCCGCGCAAACGCATCAACATCAGCGAGATCCTCGTGGCCGTCTCGACCTTTTACAAGATCTCGCTGGACGATCTGCGCGGCAAGCAGCGCGACAAGCATATCGTCATGCCGCGCCAGGTGGCGATGTGGCTGATGCGCACCGACACCGAAGCCTCGCTGATGGAGATCGGCCATGAACTGGGCGGGCGCGACCATAGCACCGTCTTGCACGGCTGCGATAAGATCGAACAAGAGGTCCGGCGCGACGAGAGTTCCCTCGTGCAAGAGATCGAAGCCATCCGGCAACTGCTGAATGGGTGACGGCCCCACCCCCAGCCCTCCCGTCGCTTCACGGGAACCCTGCTCCCCATTGGAAATGGAGAGGGGAGCGCGGACGGCCCCTCCTTATCACAGATGAAGAGGGGGTGGTATCAGCTCTTCGGCGCGCACATTGGTTTCAATCACTATCGCCCGCTCCCTTTCGTTGGTTACGCCGTGGTCGGTAAGTCAGTGTTTGAAGAAAGTTTGCCTGCGTGAAAGACTACCAGACGTATTTGTTGGACCTCGACGGCGTGGTGTATCGGGGCGAGCAGGTGTTGCCCGGCGCGCGGGAGTTCGTCGCCTGGCTGGATGCGACGGGGCGCGCGTATCGCTACATCTCGAATAATTCGATGGCGTCGCCCGCCGAGGTCGCGGCGAAGCTGCGCCGGCTGGGCATTCCCGCGCCGGATGCGCGGGTCGTCACCGCCAGTCAGGCGGCGATTGAGTATAGTGTGGCGCATTTCGCCGGTCAGCCGATCTGGGTCGTCGGCCTGCCGCCGTTGCGCCAGATGGCTGCCCGCGCCGGCCTGCGCGTGCTGAACCTCGCGCGCGGCGACGCGCCGGATGACCCCGCCGCCCCGGCGACCGTCGCCCGTGCCGTGCTGGTCGGCTTACATCGCACGGTCACGTATGCCGATCTGCGCGAGGCGGCGCATGCCGTCCTGGCCGGTGCCACGCTGATCGGCGTCAACCGTGACGCGCAGTTGCCTGTCGAAGACGGCCTGGTTGATCCTGGCTGTGGCGCGATCCTGGCCGCGATTGAAGTCGCCAGCCGCACGCAGGGGCAGATCATCGGCAAGCCCGCGCCGGCAATCTTGCTCGCGGCGCTTGATGCGTTGCACGCCGACCCGGCAACCGCCGTGATGGTCGGCGACGCCATCGAACTGGATATCGCCGCCGGCCATGCCGCCGGCATCGACACGATCCTGCTGCTCTCCGGCCTCACCTCGCCCGCGCGTGCCGCCACGGCGGACCCCGCGCCGACCGTGGTCCTGCGCGATCTGGCCGAGGTGCTGGCCCAGGCCCGCGCGGCAGCGCAGTAGGACACCGCGCAGCACATGCCGCCGGAGACGTATCAGGAGACGTATCATGAGCAACGACGACACAGCAATCAGCGTGCAAAACAACGCGGCGGAACAGCGATATGAGGTGCGAATCGGTGATGCGCTGGCGGAGTTGACGTACCAGCGGACGGGCGACGTGATCACGTTCCTGCATACCGGCGTGCCAGCGGCACTCGAAGGGCGCGGCATCGGCGGGAAGCTGGCGCAGACCGCGCTGGACGACGCCCGCGCACAGCACCTGACGGTGGTGCCGCTGTGTCCCTTCGTCGCCGCCTACATCCAGCGGCATCCCGCCTACCTGGATCTGGTGTCGGCGACAGAGCGGCAACGGTTGCAGCAGCAATAGATCGTTTTTTGGCATCCTGTTTGCGTAACCTCAGCCGTGTCGTGCATGGGTGAGGCGGCTTTTCCCCCGGCTGCCGCGCCCATGCCCACCCGGTCGGCACGGTTGCTCCGACGTAGCCTTTGTGCCGCCGTGGCCTGGACTGCCGCGCTGCGATGAAAATACCCCTTCGCATACAGTTATTCTTGTGGTACACTACATATACAAGCACAACCATAGGTTGGGCTTCGACTGGGGAGGCGGACGCGGAGGCGGTTCACAGGATCTCTGCCACCCTTTCCATTGCGCTGATGACGTGGTGTGGTTCGCGGCGGGCAACCCAATCGCCCGCGCAGGAGGCAGAGCAAGATGGACTTCACATTCCCCCAGTGCCGCAAATGCCATGAGGGCGATCTCGTCCCCCTGTCCGACTTCGGCAGCCAGGGCGCATCGATTGAGTACAAAGCGTGGGTGTGTACGAATCCCAATTGTTTGTACAACATCAAGATTCGCAATGGTGATATCATCATCAATGAACCCGTAAGCGATGGGTCCATGCATTCCTATCGCCGCAACAACTAAGCGTGCCGGCGGTTCCGTCGCAGTCACGTCCAGCCTACCGGGTTTGCCGTGTAGGCTTGTGGCGTTGGCGTGGCACAGACCCCCGCACGGCCATGATAAAGCGAGGACCGCGTGTTTAAACGCCTACGTGATATTTTCAAGCAGCCCGCCCAGCAGGAAGCGCCCGTGCAGGATGACGAGGAGTTGCTGGACGACGATGCTGAATTGGATGATGCCGACCTAGAAGACGCGACGGATCTCGATGAAGCCGCCGACGATGAGCAACTAGATCTCGACGCCGAAACCGAGGCAGTCGCGGACGACGAAGCTGCCTATGCCGAGGACGACGCGGACGACGAAGCCGAAGACGCAGGGGCGTATGCCGAAGCTGATGGAGCCGCCTATGCCGAGGACGAGGATGCGGCGGTAGTCATGGAAGAGGCCGAGGTGCTGCCCGACGAGGCCGAGGCCGAAGCGTATGCCGAAGCTGACGAGGACGCGGGGTATGCCGAGGTTGCGGCGGACGAGGAGAGTGCTGTTGCACCGCAAGGCGGGCGTTTCAATCCGTTCCGGCGGGGCTTGCAGCGCACCCGTGGCCTCTTTGGGCGGATGAACCAGGCGTTCAGCCAGGACGAGATCACCGATGACTTGTGGGACGAACTGGAAGAGACGCTGCTCGAAGCCGATGTCGGTTTCGCCCTCACCGAAAAGCTGATGAAGACGCTGCGCGACCGCGTGCAGTATGAGAAGCTGACGCGCGGCAGCGAACTGCGTGAGGCGCTGAAAGAGGAATTGCAGATCTTGCTGGGCGAGTCGGAGCCGCTCATCTTTTCCGACACCTCGCCGATCTCCGTCTTCCTGGTGGTCGGCGTCAACGGCGTGGGCAAAACGACGACCATCGCCAAGATGGCCAATATCCTCAAGCGCGACAATTACAAGGTGATGCTGGCTGCCGGCGATACCTTCCGCGCCGCCGCCACCGAGCAGATCAAGACGTGGGGCGAGCGCCTCAAGGTGCCGGTGGTCAGCCACCAGCACGGGGCCGATCCGGCAGCCGTCGTCTTCGACGCGATGGAGTCCGCTCAGGCGCGCAAATTCGACGTGCTGATCGTCGATACCGCCGGTCGTTTGCATACCAAGGCGAACCTGATGGAAGAACTGAAGAAGATCGGCAAAGTGCTGGCGCGCTACGATCCGGAAGCGCCGCACGAGGTCTTGTTGGTGCTGGACGCCACCACCGGCCAGAACGCGATCATCCAGGCCAAGACGTTCGTGGAGGATTCGGGCGTCAGCGGCATCATCCTGACCAAGCTGGACGGCACGGCGCGCGGCGGCGTCGTCTTCTCCATCAGCTCCGAACTGGGCTTGCCGATCAAGTTCATCGGCACCGGCGAGCAGGTCAACGACATCGCGCCCTTCGATCCCACCAGCTTCGTCGATGCCCTCTTCGAGGAGTAGCGGCCCCCTGGCTCAGTACAAGGGGACGCCTATCTCCACGTTGAGGGCGAGGACTAGGCTAGCTCACCACGCGGCGGCGGAAGGTCTGAAGGCCGATCAGGAAGAAGGCGACAATCGCCACGCCCAGGCCCAGGAAGATCCATTGTGCATCCAGCGTGGGGATGGTGAAGGATTGGGGGCCGGCGGGCGTTGTGACGGTGATCGGCGGCATCATGAATTTGCGCAATCCCTCGGAGCCGTAGGTCAGCGGGTTGAAGAGCGTGACGATCTGGAACCACTTGATTGAACTCAGGCCGGACCAATTGTAATAGGTGCAGCCGGTGAACAGCAGCGGCGTCAGGATCAGCGCGAAGAGCAGGCTGATCTGTTCCGGCTTGACGAGCGTGCCGATGGTCAGGCCGACCGTCGCGCCGGCCATCGCAACGAGCACCAGCGTGCCGATCAGCTGCGGGATGGCATCGGTCCGCACCTGGAAGCTATTGCCCAGGATCAGATAGGCCAGCGGGAAGATCACCGTGCCGCCGATGATGCCGCGCATGGCGGCGAAGACGACTTTTTCCACCGCGACCAGGCTGACGGGCAACGGTGATTGCAGGCGATCATCGATCTCGCGGGCGAAACCGAGATCCAGCACCAAGGGCAGGGTGACGCCTTGCAGCGCCGTGGTGAACGAGGTCAGGGCGACGATGCCAGGCAACAGCAAGACGGTGAAGGTGTTGCCAAAGCCCGAACTGGTGCCGGAATTGGCGAGATTCGGTAGCACTTTGCCGAAGATGAACAGGAAGAACAGCGGCTGCACGAGCACCTGGAGCAGGAACGGGATGAAGTCCCGCGCCGTCACCACGATGTCGCGCCGCAAGATCGCCATGAAGGCCGTCCAGGCCATGCGAGCGTGGCTGCGCGGCTTGCGCGCCGCCTGGGGGGCCGTGCCATTGGCTTGTGGGGTCACGTCGAGCATCGCCATCAGCGCAAATTCCTCCCGGTGAGATAGATGAACACGTCTTCGAGGCTGGGCCGCGCCAGGTGCAGATCGCGCAGTTCGCCGCCGTTGGCGCTGACGGCTTGTAGCGCGGGCGCGGTGAGCGTGCCGGCATCCTGGCCGTACAGGCGATAGCGCGTGATGCCCTCCTGCGCCGGATCGTTCGGGTCAGCGGCGATCTCATCGACCTTATCCGCGCCCGGTAGCGCCCGCAGCGCAGTGAGCAAGCCGCTCTCTTCGCGCGCCGTGCCGGTGGCGCTGACCAGCGCCGGCTGGGGCAGGGCCACGCGCAGTTCCAGCGAGGTGCCGCCGGGGATAATCTTCTTCAGTTCGTCAGGCGTATCCAGCGCCAGTACCTTGCCGTGATCCATGATGGCGATGCGCTGGCAGAGTTGGTCGGCTTCCAGCATGTCGTGGGTGGTCAGCAAGATCGTCAGCCCCTCGCGGTTCATCTGCTGAATGCGCTCCCAGAGGAACAGGCGCGATTGGGGATCGAGGTTATTGGTCGGCTCGTCCAGGAACAGCACAGCGGGTGAGTGCATCAGCGCGCGGGCGATCATCAGACGCTGGCCCATGCCGCCGGAATAGCGCGTCAGCTTCTCCTTGGCGCGGTCGGCCAGGCCCATCTCGGCCAGCAAAGCGTCGGCCCGCGCGTTGCGTTCGCGCCGTGGCACGCCATGATAGGCGGCGTGAAAGGTGAGGATGTCGCGCGCCCGCAGGGAACGATCCAGGTTGGACTGCTGGGGGACGATGGCGATGAGTTGCTTGGTGCCGATGGGATCGGCGGTGACATCGTGGCCCATGATCAGCGCCTTGCCGCTGGTGGGGACGACGCTGGTGGTGAGCACGCCGATGGTGGTGGTTTTGCCCGCTCCGTTGGGGCCGAGCAAGCCGAAGATCTCGCCGCGCCGCGCGGTGAAGCTCACGCCGTCCACGGCGTTGACCGGCGCTTTGGGATAGTGCTTGACGAGATCGATGACTTCGATGGCATTGTCGGTGAGCTGTGCCATTGGTTCCTCTTTTCTTATAGGATAGCGGGCGGTTGAAACCGCGCCTAAGGGCTACGCCACGAAACCCGCCGTCGCGGGTTGTCAGATATCCAGATCTTCGATGCCCTGGTCGCCATGCTGTATCGTTCCGGCGACGGCCTGAAAAAGCGGATCGGGGATCTTGCCGCGCAGTTCATCCAGGGTGGGATAAACATCCAGCCGCAGCGTAGGGTGCCACCATTCGCCCGCATAGGCTTCCCACGGTCCGCCACCGGGGCGACCGGTCGGCGTCTTGCCCCCAAAGGTCTGGGCCATGAACTCGCCCACCGAGGCTTCCCATGTGCGCTCCCAGTCATTCCAGTTGCGGCGTCCCCAGTTGGGCATATCTTTCAGATGCACGGCGAAATTGCCCTTGGGCGTCTGATAGATTCGATAGCTCAGGATGCGGCTGTGGTCCGGCGAGGGCGCGGCGTAACGGCCCACCATGCGGCCTTGAAACCGCTTCTTGGTATACGCGCCGTGTTCGCCCACCTTGACGACGATCTCGCCTTCCTCGCGCGTCTCTTCGCTTTCCACGTAGCGGCGCAGCGCGGTGACGATGGCGGCGGAAAGGTTTCCCCCCGCCAGTTCCTGCGCGCGCTCAAAAAGCGGCTGATCCGCGTCGGCGACATAGATTGTTTTGTTCGGCATCATGCACGACCTCCTCTGTATAACGACTCCATGTATACTATACTACGCATATACGTATAATGCAAGAGGTCATAGCCCAGGCGTATAAGATCGCTTTGCGCCTTCCCTGGCTGAATCATACGACCAGTAGTGGCAAACCCTTGACAAGCGCGGCGTGGTATGCTATACTGCTCTTGCTGTGAGAACAGCCCGGTCTCGTGGTGTAGCGGCCTAACATGCCTCCCTGTCACGGAGGAGACCGCCGGTTCGAATCCGGTCGAGACCGCCCAGATACAGAGCGCGACGAGCGAGCGTCCCAAACGTTCACGTCACCCTTTTGTTTTAGCCATCATCCCCTTTAGGTGCGCGCCGCAGCGCCCGATGCACCGCCATCCGCGATACCCCGAACTGTTTAGTGATCTCCCGCAAAGACAATCCTGCTTCAACTAAGCGTCGTACCTCTGTGGTTTGCTCGACATTCAATTTTCGTTCTCCAATTCTGAGCGTCGAGCGCGCCCGATCCGGTCATCAAGTGCAGATGGTTGTTTCCCACGGTTCAGCCATATAGCCACATATCAGTACCAGCAGTAGAATGGTATAATATGAATTCACCGCCAACAAAGGAGCAACTATGACACGGGCGAATCTCCCTGATTTTGACGCGCTGTGGGAGTATGAGCATCCTACCGAGACAGAGACGGTGTTTCGACAGATTCTAGTAGCAGCGGAGGCAAGTGGAGATGTTTCTTATCATCTGCAATTGCTGACACAAATCGCACGCGCCCAGGGCTTACAGCGCCGGTTTGACGAAGCGCACGCCACCTTGGACACGGTAGCGGCACAACTGGAAGATGCTTTACTCCTGGCGCGAGTGCGTTATCTGCTGGAACGTGGGCGCGTGATCAATTCCTCTGGACACCCTGAACTATCGCGTCCCTGGTTTGAGCAAGCATATCAGCTTGCCGAGACCCATGGTGCGGCATTTCATGCTATTGATGCGCTTCATATGCTGGGCATCGTCGCCCCACCCGATGAGCGCCTCGCATGGAACGTGCAAGCACTGGTATTAGCTGAAGCGGCAACTGAACCACGCGCCCATGATTGGTGTGGCTCGCTCTATAACAACATTGGCTGGACCTGTCACGACGCTGGCGAATTCGCTCAGGCGCTGGACCTGTTCGAGCGTGCCTATGCGTTTCGTCAAGCCCAAGGGCAGCCACGAGAAATCCGCATCGCCCGTTGGTGCATCGGGCGTACCTTGCGCTCCTTGAACCAAGTGCAGGCTGCCCTCGCTTTGCAAGAGGCACTCTATGCAGAGTGGGCTGCCAGCGGTGAACAGCAAAGTGGCTACGTGAGTGAAGAGATCGCAGAGTGCCTGGTAGCATTGGGGCGACAAGATGAGAGTCAGCCATATTTCGCCGAAGCATGTACGTTGCTTTCACGCGATCCATGGCTTTTTGCACAAGAGCCTGAACGCTTGCAACGATTGCATGATCTCAGTATTTCAGGCGCATAGCAAGTGAGTGCGGGTGCGTCATCCGGCGTTGCCGCTACGCTTTACTCACATTGCCTAACGCTTGGGCTAATTCCAATACACTCAGGCGATGGCGGACGATCTTTTCACTTGATTGCATCGTTGCTGTTCCTACAGAGGTGGTGGTAGAATTCTACCAGTTACCACTTCTTTACGGCAATAGGAGGAGCCTGGTAGTACACCTTGATGGTGTTCTCACCAACCGCACAGAGAGGGGAGCGCATGCTGGCATTCAATCGAGCGCGGCTACAGCCCTATACCCCAGCGGCCCTGCCGGCGCTGCTCACCTTTGTTGGGCAGCTCAATGCGGCAACAGAACTTTGCACGCCGCTGCACCCTGGGGATGTGGGGCATTTCCTCAGTAATGGGTTACGAGGCCGTGACGCAGGCGAACAGATCGTCCTCTATGAAGATGAGGGATCGCTGCATGCGATTCTCTTCGATTACGCCCCCAAAGAACCCAGCATCCAGGTGCTGCTACCACCCCATTTACGCGATACAGCGTTTGAGGCGGCAGCGTGGGATTGGTTGATCGCACAAGCCACCGCCAGGCTTACGTCCGCTGAGCCAGCAACAACCGCACTCCAATGCGAAGCCATGAGTTGCGATCCCCACACGCACACCGTGCTTGAGACACGTGGCTTCATTCCAGCCCAAGAACCCAGTTATCAGGTCACACTGCGGGCGCTGGCGGATATTCCCGCGCCTCAGTTACCAACAGGTTTTAGCATACGACCAGTTCAAGGCTCTGATGAAGCGGATGCGGTGGGCGACCTGCATGCGAGCGCCTTCGGCTCGCGCTGGCCTGCCGGGGAATATGCCCAGGTGATGGCAACGCCCGGCTTCGATCACACACGGGAACTCTTAGTCGTGGCACCCGATGGGCAACTGGCAGCGTTTACAATCTATTGGCTCGACCCTATCAGTCGCTGTGGTCTCTTCGAGCCAGTGGGCTGCCGCCCTACGTTTCAGCGCCAGGGACTGACCCGTGCGCTGCTCTACGAAGGCATGTTGCGCATGCGCGAAGCTGGCATGGAGTGGGCAAAGGTGGTTCACCTGCCTGCGCCACACAAGCGGTCCCCAGCCGATTTCTACGCCGCCGTGGGCTTCACCCCATTCGCTACGCTCGACAGTTATACATTGCCACATTCGCCCTTTGTGCATATCGCCCAAAAAAAGGTCTTCCGGCGCTATTGATCGATGCCCTTGCCGCTGTTACCATGAAAAGAGGTTCGTACTCAACAGCAGAAAAGGAACACCGTCATGAGCATGCCCTTGCGGGAATTCCTGGAAATTCCCTACGATCGTCTCGAAGAACTGAATCTGGAAGCGAAGGCGAAGCGCCTGGCGCGCACGCCCGTCCACATCGTCCGCGAGGAGCGGATGAAGTATCTGGCTGACGAGAAGCGCATCAAAGCTGTGACCGTGTGCTTCTCGGATCTCGAAGGCCGGCTGCATATGCTGGACTACGACAAGAAGTTTTTGCTGAAGTCCGTGGACAACCTGACCTTCGATGGCTCGTCGATTCGTGGCTTTTCGGCGCAGAAAGAATCGGACCTGCGCCTGGGCATCGACTGGCATGCTTTCTATTGGTTGCCCTCGGATGTCTTTGGTGCCGGCAAAGTACTCGTTTTCGGCGAAGTGCAGGAACGCGACGGCACGCCGTATAGCGCCGACCTGCGTTCGCGGCTGAAGCTTTTCACCGAGCAGCAATACCAGCAGCACGGTTACACCTGCAACGCGGCCAACGAGATCGAAGGCTTCCTCTTCAAGGGCAAGCATGCCGAGCAACATTATGATACGGCAAAGGGCTTCGAGTTCGTCACCACCAGCGGCTATTACCACTCGCTGCCCGGCGACCCCCTGCGCGATTTCATCGACGCGGCGGCGGAGGCGCAACGCGCGATGGGCTTCTCGAACGAGAAGGATCATCCCGAAGTCGCCCCCTCGCAGTTCGAGATGAACTACTCCTATACGGAGGCCACCGCCGCCGCCGATCAGGTGATGCTCTACAAGCTGCTCTGTCGCCAGATCGCGCATCTCAAAGATCTGACCGCCAGCTTTCTGCCGAAGCCTGTCACTGGCGTCAATGGCAGCGGCATGCACACCAACATGTCGATCTCCGGCGAGAAAAACAATCTCTTCTATGATGCCCAGGGCCAGGACGGCCTCTCGCAATTCGGCTGGGATTATGTTGGGCGCATCCTGCATCACGCGCCGGATTTGTGCTTGATCCTGAACTCCAGCGTCAATTCCTATCGCCGGCTGGACCCGCATTTCGAGGCACCGAACCAGATCAAAGCGTCGGCGATTGATCGCGGCTCGATGGTGCGCATCCCGCTGGGCAATGCTCATTCCGCGCGCATCGAAGTGCGTTCCATTGCGCCGGACGCGAATCCCTACCTGGCGATCTACGCGCTGCTTCAGGTTGGCCTGACCGGCGCATTGCCGCCGGATAAGCGCGGCAAGCCAGAGCGCGTCTTATTCGACAACATCGACGACGCGATCGAGGCGTTCCAGGGCAGCCGCGTGATCGGTTCCCTCTTAGGTGAAGAGGTCCAGGGTAAGTTCGCGCAACTGAAGCGCGATCAGGCCGACCGCTGCCCCCGCCAGCTCGGCACATTGATCAAGAGCGCCGAAGTACAGTTCCACCATGAGGTGACGAACCAACACCTTTGGAACCAATTTTAGGGCGCATAGGATACACCCGGCGGCGGAAGGTGCGGCGCAGCGCTTTCCGCCGCTCACTGGCGTTCTATCGGCACGTTCGCTATAATCAGGGGGATCACATTCCACGTAAACTGATGAGGTTCGCCGATGGCCAGCCCTGATCCCTCCCGTAACGAATCCGTCTCGCCGGGCGCGCTGCTGGCGCGTCAATTCGTGACGCTGCTCCTGTTGATGATTTCCCTGGCGATCTCCTTCACCCTGCTTTTCGTGCAGTCGCCGCAGCAAACGACCACTACTGCGCACGCCACGCTCGTCCTCATCTGGCCCGGCATGCGGCCCGATATGGTTTCGGCCACGCTCACGCCGCACCTGGCGCAGTTGGGCGATGATGGCGTCGTGGCCACGGATCACCATGCGCTTTTGCCCGGCCCATTTGGCATGCCGGCGGAACAGGCATTGGTGGCGCAGGCCACCACGCCGTCCCCCGCCACTGGCACCCCGCTCCCGGCCACCGCGACACCCGCGCCCACGGCCCCGCCAGTCCCGACGGCCACCCCTGCGCTGGCCACGCCGCCGGCTAATGTCGATCCCTTCATCACCCTGGCGCAGACCGTCATCGGCGACAAAGTGCCGGTCGTCTATGAGGGGGCGGGCGGCGCGGCTCTGTTGCGGGCCGTGCCGCATCCCGCCGACACCTACATCTTAGATAACGCGACAGCGTACCCCGCGAACCTGAACGGGCAACTGCTGGTGGCGAAGGTCACGCCGCCCAGCGACCTACCCCCGCTGGATGCCGCGCACGCGCCCGACACCGCCCGCACAGAGGCGCTGACGCAAGCGTTCATCCAGGTGTTGCTGCCTGCCGTCAAATCCGGCGCGTTCCTGGGCATCATCCGCTACGATGATCCGGCGGCCAGTGCTGCGCTGACGGGCATCGGGTCGCCCGCGCTGCCCGGCGCGCTCCGCGCGGACGATACGGCGCTCGGCGAGATCATCGCCGGCTTGCGCGATGCGGGGATTTTGGACAACACGAACATCATCGTTACCTCCGATCACGGCCTGGCCGACGTGATCGCGCCCAATGCTACCAGCGCGGCGACGCAAGCGTATACCGCGCCGACGAGCGCCGTGCGGACGAACCTGGCCGCGCTGCTGGCGGCGGAAGCCGCCAAGGGTGCCAAGGGCGCGCTGCCGGACGTCGGGCGTGCCGGCGTGACGAACGGCGCGGCGGGCAAAACGACCACCGTTGTCGTTGCCGCCGGCGGCGGTGAGGATGCGCTCACCTTCCCCGCGACCAGCGCCGTGCAACGCCTCGGCAACGGTGATGCTGGCCAGGGCGGCAAGACGCTGGCGCAGGAGATCGCGCCGTTCTTGTTGCTACAACCCCAGGTCGGCGTCGTCTTCGTCAACGACCGCCTGGGCAGCGTCAACGGCACCCTGCCGCTGAGCGCGCTTGGCGCGCTTTCCGCCGGTGCGCCGGATGTGCTCGTCACCTTCGCCGCGCGGCCCACGGATGTCGGCCAGGTTGGTACGAACACCGCCGCCTTCGCGGGATCGATGTACGCTGACACGACCGACCTCGGTACCTGGGGCGGCTTGAGCCGCCGCGACCTGCACGCGATCCTTTTCGCGGAGGGGCCGAGCTTTGCGCAGAACATCAGCGACACCGCGCCGACCGGCACGCAGGATCTCGTCCCGACCGTCGAAACGCTGCTGGGGCTGACCGTCCCCGCGAACACGCCGGGGCGCATCATACAAGAACTGCTGATCAATGGGCCACAGAGCGGCCCCGCGCCGACCTTGCGCATTCAGCCGAGCAACCAGTTTGTCAGCAACGACACCAGCTATATGAGTGTGTTGGTCTTCGAGGATTTCGCCAACGTGGAATATCTGCACGGTGGCGCGGCGGTGCGCGCTCAGGGTATCCCCACGCCGGATAGCCTTAAGCAGCAGGCTGTCGCCCTCGCCGAGCAGGAGTGAGTTTGGCGACCGGGGGGCGTCGTAATGGCGCATAAACGCGCCTTGTCGGGGGCGAGGGCGCGTGGCACATGCGCGCTATCAATTCGTGCTATAGTTTAATAGGATGGCGGCATGGGCTGGCGACAACCCGACAACCACGTGTCACTTGCCGCCATGCCACTATTTTTACGTGAGCGAATGCAGGTGCCTATTGAACGTTGAACAGAGCCGGCTGCCCAATGGCGTGACCATTGTGACCGCCCCCATGCCTTATCTCCATTCCGTCACCGTCGTCTATTACTTCCGCGTGGGGTCGCGCGATGAGAGCGCGACGGAAGCCGGCATCTGCCATTTCATTGAGCATATGTTGTTCAAGGGGACCGCGCAGTATCCCACGGCGCGCGAGGTGTCGGAGGCGGTGGAAAATCTGGGGGGCGACTTCAACGGCGGCACCGGTAAAGAGACGACCGATTACAGCGTGCGCATCAGCAGCGCGTACCTGGGCCGCGCGCTGGACGCCCTGACGGATCTCGTTCGCGCCCCCATCTTCGCGCCAGCGGAGATCGAGAAAGAACGGCGCGTCATCAGCGAAGAACTGCGCATGTATAAAGACTCGCCCCAGGACTGGGTGCAGGTGTTGCTGGACGAAATCCTCTTCCCTGGCACGGCGCTGGCCCGCGAGGTCGTCGGCACGCCGGAGTCCTTGCGCGCGTTGACGCGCACGCAGATGCTCGCCTTCATGGCGACGCATTACGTGCCGGCGAATCTGGTGGTGAGCGTGGCGGGCAACGTCACCCACGCCGAGGCCGTCGCGGCGATCACTGCGCGGCTGGGCGATTGGGTCGCGCCCGCGCCGCCCCATTGGACGACGACTCCTGTGCAGCTTGACGGTCCCCGCGTGGCCATCGACCATCGCCCGACGGAACAGGTGAGCCTGTGCCTGGCCGTCCCCGCGCTGGCCCACGACGACCCCGCCCACGACGCGCTGCTGTTGCTCAACGCCTTGCTGGGCGACGGCATGAGTTCGCGCCTCTTCCTCACCATCCGTGAAGATCGAGGGCTGGCCTACGACATCGGCAGTTCGGTGACATCCTTTTACGATACGGGGGTCTTCGAGGTCTCCGTCGGCTGCGATCCTGAACAGGTGGATGCCGTCATCGTCGCCGTGCTGGCGGAATTGCGCCGGCTGTGCGACGAACCGCCGACCGAAGCCGAGTTGCAGCGCATCAAGGATTACACGCGCGGGCGCTTCGTCATCGGCCTGGAAGATACCGGCAGCGTCGCCACGTGGGCGGGCATCCAACAGATTTTGCGCGGCACGGTGCGCACGGTGGATGACATCCTTGCGGGTTTGGACGCCGTCACGCCGGCGCAGGTCCAAGCCGTCGCCCGGCGCCTTTTCCGTACCGAAGCGCTACGCCTGGCTGCCATCGGCACCCTGCCCGACGCCGATCACTTCCTGCCCCTACTGCGCGTGTGAGCGGCGTGGGAACACGGGGACGGGAACACGAAGGGGACGAAGGCCACGAAGGGGGGATGGGGACGGCGCGGCGTGTGGTGGGGACGGGGCGGGCGGTTGAAACCGCGCCGGGGACGGGCGGGCGGTTGAAACCGCGCCTAGGGGCTACGCCACGAAGTCCACCGACGTGGACTGGAGTTAGTCCGCGACGGCGGACTTCGTCGCCGCCAGGCGCTTAGGCGCGGTTTCAACCGCCCGTCCCCTCGCCGTGTGTCAACCGTCCGCCCCATGGTCAACGTGTTTTGGGGAGCGTCCGGGGTGGTTGGGCATAGACGCTGGGCCGACGCGCCATGCGCGTTTGCATGACGGGGCGCGCGGGGGTGGCGGCGTTCGCGGCGTCTGTGGTTGGCGTGCCGCGCCCGATGCCGTGATAGATG
>DAIDGU010000031.1 GCA_027459785.1 Ktedonobacteria bacterium
AGGGGCCGGGGGTGGGGCCGACGGGGGTGGGGCCAATCCCTGGCTATATGATCGTCAGCGAGGCCGGCGCTTCCGTGTATTCGGCGTCGGAGGTTGCGCGGCAGGAGTTTCCGACGCTGGACGTGACGCAGCGCGGGGCCATCTCCATCGCGCGGCGGCTGCTGGACCCGCTGGCGGAATTGGTAAAGATCGATCCCAAGGCCGTCGGCGTGGGGTTGTATCAGCACGACGTGGATCAGCGCGAGCTGGCGAAGGAGTTGGAGCGCGTCGTCACCTCCTGCGTCAACTTTGCCGGGGTGGATGTCAACGCCGCCTCCGCGCCGCTCTTGAAGCATGTCGCCGGCATCAATGCTCGCGTGGCGGAAGCCATCGTCGCGCACCGCGAGGCTAACGGTCCCTTCCGCTCCCGCGCCGCCATCAAGAAAGTGGCCGGCCTGGGACCGGCGACCTTCGTGCAAGCGGCAGGCTTCCTGAAAATCCCCACTGCCGAGGATCTGCTGGATACAACGTTCATCCACCCCGAAAGCTACGCGGCGGCGCGCAAGCTGCTCGGCATCCTGCCGGAAAGTGACGACGGCAAGTTGTCGGAGCGCGTGAAGCTCTGGCGCGCGATGACGCAATTGGAGGCCAAGAGCGCCAAGAAGAATAAAGGCGACGATCCGCTGGCCACGCTGGCGGAACAGCTTGAAATCGGCGTGCCGACGCTCAGCGACATCCTCGACAATCTGGAAAAGCCGGGGCTGGACCCACGTGAGGGACTGGATACGCCGATCCTGCGACACGATGTGCTTTCGCTGGACGACCTGCACGAGGGGATGGTGCTGCAAGGCACGGTGCGCAATGTCGTGGACTTCGGCGCGTTCGTCGATATCGGCGTCAAACACGATGGGCTGGTTCACGTTTCCGAGTTGACTGATCGCTTCATCAAAGATCCCACCACCGTCGTCGCCGTCGGCCAGGTGGTGCAGGTGCGCGTGTTGGGCGTTGATAAGGCGCGCGGGCGCGTGCAATTGAGCATGCGGGGAGCGTAAAGAAGTACCCTCCAGTCCGCGACGGCGGACTTCGTGGCGCTAGCCCTTCGGCGTGATTTCAATCGCCCGCTCTCTATCATTCTTTACGCCGTGGTCTGTACCATGCTCCCCGCTTGATAGGGGCGGGGAGAGGCGGGCGCGAGGTAGCGCGCCCGTACAAAAAGCCAAACGCACTCTGGGGTCGCAGAGGATATTAACTGCCGGACACGATGAGCGCCGTATCGAAGCCGATCAGATCAGCCTTGGAGGCACCGTTGAGTTGTGCAGCGACTTTGGGCTGGCTGCCCGCCGTAGTCAGATCGGTGAAGTCGATCACGAAGCCACCGCTCACCGAAGCTAGCGCGGCCACGCCACTGCCATCCGGCGCGAGGACGATATCTCGCGCGGGATCGGCAATCGATCCCTGGCCGGTGATGAGATTGGCGACCTGCGTCACGTCCGAACTGCCAGCGTTCAGTTTCATCAGAGCCACGCCACCGGACTGCGGCAGGGCATAGAGCAGCGCGCCGCCGGCATCGAAGCCCAGCGGGACGCCGGCATTTTGGCGCACCAGCGTGGGCGTGCCACCGTTCTGCGCCGAGACGGAATAGATGGCCTGCGTACCAGAGGTGCCGCTATTATTGTAATAGACCGTCTGCCCGTCGGGGCTGAGGATGAAGCGTGAGTCGAACTCGCGCGGGGTGATCTGCACCGCACCCGACGTGTTATTCAGCGGCAGGCGATAGAGCGCGCCGGCAGCCTGGTTGGGCGCGTCGCCAGCGGCGACATAATAGAGCGACGAGTTATCCGACGAGAACGCCACCAACTGCTGCGCATGAACACCGGTGAGCGTCGTGGCGGCCTGCCCCGCGCTGAGGATCGAGATGACGCCCTCGCCGGAAACGGCCAGGTGCGCGTTGTCATGTTCCCACACCCCCGCGCCCACGGTATTGCTCGCCTGGCCCAGCGCCTGTGGCTGGCTTAGGTTGGCGATGTTGGCGACGGAATACGACGAGGTTGTGCCGCTCAGGCTGTGATACGCCACTGATTGGCCGTTGGGCGAAATGCCGTCCGCGCCACCCTGGCTGCTGGTCGGGATCGTCGCTACGGTGTTCGAGTTGCCGCTCGCTGGGTTCAGATTGGTGATCGTCAGCGGATTCGACCGCCCCGTGGTGCTGTCATAGAGGATCGACCCCCACACCAAGGTTCCCGTTCCCGGCGTTCCCGTTCCTGTGGCTCCCGGCGTGCCGGTCGCGCTCGTTCCCGGCGTTCCGGTGCCGGTGGTTGATCCCGGCGAGGTGATGGAACTACATCCGGCCAGCGCGGCCAGCGCCAGACAAGCCAGCCCGCCCAACCAATGTCGTATCTGCGGTTGCTGCATATGCGCGATGTCCCTTTCCTATTCACTGAACTTGTTTCCGTGGTACGGCCATGATCCTGCTGATATGCCAAGACGCATGAACAGGCCGTCCCGCTGCATCTTGTGCTGGTGAATTGTACGGTTGTGATCCATTACCATCGTATGAGGTGCATCATACATTGACTGATGTGCCGCGCTACGGTAGGCTCAATAGAGAGACATTCATCCGCGCTATCGGCGTTGGAAGGATATCACCAGAGGACGTGTAGAGACGTGAGGGGGATCGCATGATTGCACCGAACCAGATCCAAGCGCGCACACCACGCCGGCGTGTCTGGATCATCACCACCGTCGCGGTTGTTTTGGCGCTGGGCGTCGGCACCGTGGGCGGCTATTTCCTGTTCCTGACACACCCGAATGCGTTGTTGCTCAAGCGCAACCCGACCAGCGCGACCATCTTGCACAACACTGTGCCGGCACTGGCCAAACAGGCGACCGATAACGGCGCGCTCAATCCACAGATGACCCTGCCCTTGAGCATCTCGCTGCCGATGTCGTATACGAACAAACTACGCTTGCAGGCGTATCTGAAGACGGTTTATGATCCGGCTTCGCCTTTCTATCATCAATTCTTGACGCCGCAGCAATACCAGCAACAATACGGCTTGCCGGCGGATACAATCAAGAACATCAAAGATTACCTGACGCTGAGCGGCATCGACTCGTCCAGTATCTCGATCTCGCCGACGGGCCAGCTCATCGATCTCAAAGCCTCCGTCGCCACCATCGAGAAAGTGTTCGATGTGCAACTGCACAAGTACACCTTGCATGGCCAGACCTACTATGGCCCCGTGAGCGATCCACGCGTGCCTTCCTCGCTGGCCGGCCTGATTCAGACCGTCAGCGGCCTGGATGATTTCAGCGTCTACCATTCCGGCGCGCAGTTGCGCCCCCATGCCACCAACGGCTACACGCCAGCGGACTTGCAGAAAGCGTATGGCGCGAGCGGCTTGCAGAGCCAGGGCTTCGACGGCTCCGGCCAGAATATCGCTTTCCTGGAACTCGACGGCTATCAGGCGTCTGACATCCAACAATATCAGCAACAATACGGCGTCAGCGGCGGCACCTTCCAGACGGTGTCGGTGGATGGCGCGAACTACGACTCGAACCCCGGCCAGGGATCGATTGAAGTGCAATTGGATATGGAAGTCGCCTTTGCGATGGCTCCTAAGATCCACGAGTACGTCTATGAAGGCCAGAACTCCGGCCAGGGTATCAACGACATCTACAGCCAGATCGTCAACGACGACAAGGCCAAGATCGTCAGCGTCAGTTGGGGGCTGTGCGAGCAGTCCAGCGGCAGTTCTGAGTTGCAGGCGCTGGATCAGATCTTCCAGCAGGGCGCGGCGGAAGGCATCGCGTTCTTCGCGGCTGCCGGCGATTCCGGCGCGTATGACTGCGGCGACAACACCGTCAACGTCGATTCCCCCGCCGATGATCCCTATGTGACGGGCGTGGGCGGCACCTCGCTAACGCTCAACAACGGCGCGTATGGCAGCGAGCAGGCGTGGTCCTGCACGACGGGCAACTGCACCAGCCAAAGCCAGAACGGCTCCGGTGGCGGCGGCGGCATCAGCCAGGCATTCCCGGTTCCCAGCTTCCAGCAAAGCCTGCATCCCAGTGGCACCAATGGCCAGACGGGCCGCTACGTGCCGGATGTCTCGGCGGACGCCGACCCGCAGACGGGTTATAGCATCATCTGCTCGGCGAGCTGTGGCGGCAACGGCCAGACGGTCGTCGGCGGCACCAGCGCGGCAGCGCCCCTGTGGGCCAGCGGCATGGCACTGGTGGAACAATCGCTGGCGAAGGCCGGCAAAACCATCGGCAATGCCAACTCGGCCATCTACGGCCTCGCTGGCAAGGGCATCCATGATGTGACGCAGGGCAACAACCTGCTCTATAACGCCACCACCGGCTATGACCTGGCGACCGGCTGGGGTTCGCCGGACCTCACCGCGCTGGCCGCCGCACTGGCGAGCGGCAGCACCGGCACACCTCCGCCCGCGCCCACCCCTGGGCCGAATCCCACCCCGACGCCCGGCGGCACTGGCAATCCGACGCCCACCCCCACTTCCGGTGGTGGCACGACGACCCCGCCCCCAACCAGCGGCGGTGGCCAGGAATTGCTGAGCAACAACGGCTTCGAGAACGGCACCAGCCCGTGGTCCGAATCGTCCTCCGGCGGCTATGAGTTGATCACCAGCGATCATCCGCACAACGGCCAGCATAGCGCGCTCCTTTGCGGCTATAGCAGTTGCCAGGATATTATCGCGCAGGGCTTCCAGTTGCCGACCAATGTGTCTTCCGTCTCGCTCTCCTATTGGTGGGACATGCAGACGGATAAGTCGGGCGCGTGCGCCGATCACTTCACCGTCGGCATTTACGCCGTGAATTCAGACTATACGCTGGGTTCGCAGGTGGCGCAGGTGCAAGATGTCTGCAATAACGCCGCCAACGGCGGCTATCAGCAGCAAACGGTGGACCTCACCTCCGCGTTGCAAGGCCAGGCGGGCCAGGTGCTGGCCATCGTCTTCAGCGGCACCACTGATAGCCAGTCCAACACGACGGAAACGTATGTGGACGACGTCTCGCTGCAAGCGCAGTAGTCCCACTCCCTAATGGGCGACCACCTGGCGGGGCGCTGCCTTGATCTCGCCCGACCCTCCCCCCTCCCATCTGCCGATGGCGAGGGGGTAACTTTGGGGACAAACGCGACACTCTATGCCTGTGAGCATGGTTTGGCCTGAAACTTGCCGCGATCTCAGCCGCTTCTGATCTTCTGCAGGAGGAAAGGCGATGCGCGCGAGCAGCTTACCCGACGTGGTGCAACAGAAATTGGCGACCTTCGATGCGTTGGAGCCGGAGTTCGCGGCGTGCTTCGCCTTCGTGGAGGCGGTGCATGGCCAGCGGCGCTTCCCGCGCCTGAGCGTGGCGGATGTCGTGCGCTATCTGCATGCCTGTTATATCTGTGAATGTAAAGATCGCTTGCTGGGTGTACCCCAGACGATCCGGCGCTATCGCGGCGACGAAGCGCTGGCACGGCTGGGCCGCTGGCAGGCGGGCGACTCCACGAGCGTCGTCGCGTTGCTGGAAGAACGATTGGATGGCCATCCCTTCGCGCAGATCACAGCAGAAATGGCGGCGGCGCAGTCCCAGCCAGACCAGGCGGCGATGGCCGCGCGCCTCGCCCACGGGCGTTTGGTGCTGCTGACCCGCACAATGAACCTGACGCGCCTCCTCGACGCGATCTTCACACCGACGGATGCCAAGCTATTGCGCCAGGTGCGTGAGGCCGCGGCCAAGCTGGACCACACCCCGGAGCAGATCGCGTCCGCGCTGGCGGCCTTCGCGTCGCCGCTGTATGCCTATATGGCGCACCACGCCCTGGCGCAGCGCAACATGCGCGTGATGAACATTGTTGGCGTCGGCGCACTCATGCGCCCGGCGGATCTGCCAGGGGATCGCACGTGGCGCGTGCTACCTTCCACCGAGCCGCCCGGCCCCTTCGCCGAAATCCCCATTCCCTCTTATACCGAACTGACCTCGCCACTGCACAATAATCTGCGCCACCACCGCTTCGTTGATCGCCCCGACACCCCGGCGGATATCGCGCGCAGCACGACGATTCATGTGGAAGAGGTGCGGGAAGCGTAGGAGTCCCAGGCGGTGGCAGCGCCGCGCCGGAGGCGGTATAATTCAGATGAGTCACGCAGATGAGTAACCATGTACCGCCGGGGCGCGCCCCTTGAGGATATCCATGCAGATCATTCCCTTCGCCTTCTTTCTGGTGATGCTCGAACTCGCCGTCGGGTCGCACCTCGTTCTGTACGCGCTGGATGTGCGCAATGTCATCCGCAAAGACACCAGCTTCAACTTCTTTCGCTTCCAGGCGATCTTGTACCTCGTGCTGTTTTCGCTGCTGGCGTGGGCCACGCAGAACGGTTTTGCTACGCCGCACCAGTTGCGTCTGGACGGCTTCAATCTAGATTTCGCCTGGCTGAAGTATCAGCCGACGGCGCTGGGCTGGTTCCTGATCTTCCAACTGCTCTATTTCATCAGCATGCTCACGCCGACATGGCACATCGCACGGCTGGTGACGGGCGGGCTGGCGACGGTGGCGGGCGTGGGCGCGCTGCTAAGCGACGGCATGGGGCTGCGCACCATCGCGGCGGCGCACCTGGGCGGTGCCTTCACCGTGGCGGCGTTCATGCTGGGCGCGCTGGCGCTGGGTGGTGTCAGCACGGCGATGTTGCTGGGCCACTGGTATCTGAACACGCCGACGGCCAGCGGCAAGCCGCTGGAATTCGCTACCATGCTCACCCTGGGCGGCATCGCGTTGCAGATCGTCTGTGGCCTGCTGGCCGGTCCGGTAACGTATCGCGCGCCGCAAACGGCACGGCATGCCCCCGGCGTCACAGTCGCGCTGGTCGCGCACGCTGCCACGGTCGCCGCCGCGCCGACCCCGGCCCCCACGCCAGCCGGCGGCAGCACCAGCGCACCCGGCCCCGCCGCGCCCGTGCCACACGGCGTCACATTCAGCACCCCCATCCTGATCCTGCTGGAATATCTGTTGGGCCTGGGCGTGCCGCTGGCGCTGGGCGGCATCTCGCTCTATCTGGAACGCGACCGCTCGTTTCAATCGGCGACGGGCATGCTCTATATCGCGGTGGTCTTCACTTTCTTCGGCGAGATCCTGGCACGGGGCTTGTTCCTGCAACCATTGATCTAAAAGCAGGGAGCGAAAGTGGGATCGAACACGAAAGCCACGAAAAGCCACGAAAAGCCACGAAAAGCCACAAAACTTTTAATGTTTTTAAGGACATTTTCATATTTTTCGTGAACCTTTCGTGCCTTTCGTGTTCGACCTCGTGCTAACAAAATGAACTTGCAGAATGGGCTTGACCGGTGCCGTACAATAAGGGGACAGATGCGAGGGTGAGCGGCGGTGTGCCGCTGCGAGGGAGCGAGGGGACGCGCGTGGATCAGAGTAATGTGCAACCAGCGCCCACGACGCCGCCAGATATCACCGAGGCGAGCGTGAGTGGCCGACCAACCAGCGAGTTACGTACCTTGCGCAGCGCCTTCAAGCGCGCCCTGACGCGCGAGCCGCCGCCCGCGCCGTTCGCGGGCAAGCGCCTGGGCCGCGCCGAGGTGGAGCGCATCATCGCCGTGAATAGCGAGACCGCCAGCCGGAATGGCATCGATCTGCGCGGGGCAGATCTGCGTGGCGCAGATTTGTCGCACCTGGACCTGGCGAACGTGCGCCTGGGCGACGACGATCCGCTGGCCACCGAATCCGAGCGCGCGGCGAGCGCGGCGAACCTGGATGGCGCGCAGTTGGTGGGCGCGAATCTGATGGGCGCGATCATGGCTGGCGTCTCGCTGGTGGGCGCGAACCTGCGCGCGGCGAATCTGGAAAACGCGAACCTGATGGGCGCGAACCTCATCGGCGCGTACCTGGACGACGCATTCTTGGTGGGCGCGCGGCTAACCGAGGCGGTGCTGGTGGATGCCCAGGCCGAGAATGCGCGCTTCGACGACGCGATCCTGGTGGGCGCGAAGCTGATGGGCGCGCACTTGCACGGCGCGCACCTCGAAGGCGCAGACCTGGGGCTGGCGCAACTCGACGGCACAGATCTGCGTCAGACGTATTGCAGCGAACAGACGTATTTAGGCGGCGCGCTCTTTCAGGGGGCGCTGGTCGATGGCCTGCGGCTGCGCGATGTGGACCTGACGGTGGTGGATTGGGAGCGCGTGCGGCGCTTTGGCGAGGAGCGCGAGGCGTTCGAGGCGCTTTTGCCGGCACGACCTGCGGCCTTCCGCGCGACAGCGCACACCTATCGCCGCTTCGGGCTGGCGCTGCGCGCCCAGGGACTTTCCGGCGAAGGCAACCGTTTCACCGCGCGAGCGCGGCTGATGGAGGAGCGCGCCCTCTGGGCCGAGACGACGATCCGCTGGCAGGCACGGCGCGTGTTGCCCGCCGCGCGCAGCGCGGGGCGCTGGTGTGGTGCCGCTTTGCAGGGATCTGTGACAGGCTATGGCGAGCATCCCACCCGCGCACTCGTCTGGCTGCTGGCCGCGCTGTTCGGCTTCGCCGCACTCTTCATGGTGGCCTCGCCGGAACATCCCAACGCTGGCATGGCGCTGATTCTCAGCGGCGGCGCGCTCCTGGGGCGCGGCTACGTGAGCATCCCCCAGGCCGTGGTCGCGCCTGGCTGGCCGGCCTTCCTGGCGATCAGTGAGGCCGCCATCGGCACGGTCCTCGAAATCCTCTTCGTCCTGGGCCTCGCCCGTAAAACGCTGAGCTGACGCGGCACAAACTAGCGCGGGCGGTAGGCGACGGCGACATCGCTCAGGCCGGTGATGGCCTGGATGATGGGGGCGAGGGCGGCGGGCGCGGAAGGTTCGTTCAGTGGCGCGTGGACGGTGCGCCCGAAGAAATCGAAGACGCCGATCTGCACGCCAAAAGCATGCTCGATCTGCGCGACGGTCGCGGTGAAGGTGATCGAGAGGCGGTTCGGCGCGACGCTGGTGACGTTGAAGCCGGCGGCGTGCAGGAAGGCGACGATGGCATCGACCACCGCCTGGGGCTGACCGAAGCGGTCGGCGTACTGCTGCGCCGTCAGGAACTTGCCGTAGTCCGGCGAACCAGGCGTGTTCACAGCATGAATGAACTGGTCCAGCGCGGCTTGATCGCGCGGCTTAAGGTTGACAGTCAGGCGCAGCATGGCGTTGCAATCCATCGCGTGCAAGGGGGTCATGCCCTTGAGGACGGGGACGAGGTGGCCGGGCAGCGGCAGGCGATCGGTCATACTGACGGTTCCTCCACAGAGGCTGGCGATGGCGGCGGCGGCGGAAGTCGGCGTGCCACCCAAGGCGAACAACCCACTCAACACGGCCACCACCAGGCAGCCGATCAACGCGCTGCGCCAGCGCCGGCGCGCGACCCAATCTCGCATCATGCCGCTCCCATCACGTATGTTGCTGCTATCGCATTGCCTGACCATTTCGTTTTATAATACCGCATAGGGGGAATTTTTTCAATATGACCATCCTCACAGACAGCTATGGGCGGCGCATCAAAAACATGCGCATCTCCATCACCGACAAGTGCAATTTCCGCTGCGTCTACTGCATGCCGGCGGAAGGTTTACCCTGGCTACCGAAAAGCGCCATCCTCACCTATGAGGAGATCGCGCGCCTCGCCCGCGTGGCGGTGGACCTGGGCGTGGAACAGATTCGCCTGACGGGCGGCGAACCGCTGGTGCGGCGCGATGTGCCGGAACTGGTGCGGCTGCTGCACGCCATCCCAGGGCTGCGCTCGTTGAGCCTGACGACGAATGGCACACGGCTGCCGCAGTTGGCCGGGCCGCTGGCCGAGGCCGGCCTCACGCGCATCAACGTCAGCCTGGATACGCTCATTCCCCACAAGTTCTTCCAACTGACGCGCCGCGACGCCCTGGCTGGTGTGCTGGCCGGGCTTGAGGCGCTGGAAGCTTACCCGCAGATCCATCCCATCAAGGTGAATGCCGTCGCCATGAAGGGCTTCACCGAAGACGAAGTGCTGGATTTCGCCGCACTCGCTCGCCGCAAGCCCTACGTCATTCGCTGGATCGAGTTCATGCCGCTGGATGCCGATGGGATCTGGCGCAAGGAAGATATCCTCACCGGCGCGGCGATCCTGGCGATCATCGAGGCGCACTATGGCCCGATGGTCCCCGTCACCGGCGGCGACAAGAGCGAGACGGCGCGGCGTTATCGCTTCCCCGACGGCGTGGGTGAAGTCGGCTTCATCAACCCCGTCAGCGAACCCTTCTGCGCCTCGTGCGACCGCATTCGCCTGACCGCCGAGGGCGGCCTGCGCACCTGCCTCTTTTCGGAGGAAGAAACCGATCTGCGCGCCATCCTGCGCGGCGGGGGCAGCGACGACGACCTGGCCGCCGCCCTGCACGCAGCCGTCCAGCACAAAGAACTGAAGCACTACATCAACGACACCCGTTTCAAGCGCACCAAACGTTCGATGTCGATGATCGGCGGATAAAGGCTACCCCCGTCGCGCCAGCCGGCCATCCGTGAGATCCCACACCTCGCCGCCGAAATGGTCGATGAACCAGCGGTCGTGCGACACGGCCAGCACCGGACCATGGAAGGTAGCGAGCGCCGCCTCGAAGGCTTCCAGCACGTCCAGGCTCAGGTAATTGGTCGGCTCGTCCAGGATCAGCGTATTCGGCTGATCGGCCATCAGGCGGGCGAGTTCCAGCTTGCGGCGCTGGCCCAGGCTGAGTTGGCCCACGCGCTTCGCCATGTCTGCCAGGCGGAAAAAACCGTAGCCGATGAGGCCGGCGATGTGCTGTTCCGCCAGCCCCACGCGCCCCACACTGTACGCTTCCAGCAGCGTTTGCCGGGGATCGGCCAGGGCGGGTTCCTGGGGCAGATAGCCGACCCGCGCGGCGCTCACCAGGCGCACAGCGCCGGCATCCGGCGCTTCCTGGCCCAGCAACAGGCGCAGCAGCGTCGTTTTGCCGGCCCCGTTGGGCGCGACGATCAGCATGCGGGCATCCGCGCCCAGAGCGAACGTCACGTCTTGCAACACCTGGCGTGCGCCATACCGCTTGCACAAGCCCTGCGCTCGCAATACGGCATCCGACCGCAAAGGAACGGCGTTGAAGCGCGGGGTGAAGCGTAGCGGCTTCGGCGGCTTGGGGATGGGATCGGCCTCGATGCGCGCCAGTTGCACTTCCGCCGCCCGCACATTGCGCGAAATCGCCGATTGCACGTTCTCGCCCTTGAAGTTATAGATAAATTTGTCGCCGTCTTTGGGCTTGCGATTGTGCGCCACCTGGCGGGCGGATTCGCGGAGGCGCTTACGCAGGTCTTTGATCTCGTCCTGCTGGGCGGCGTAGTTCACCTCCCACTGCGCCCGTTCGGCGCGCTTGGCGGCGGCATAGGCGTCGTAGTCGCCAACGTAGCGTGTCAGATCATGCCGATGCTCGTCGATCTCATAGATCACGTTCACCGTGCGGTTCAAAAACCAGCGATCATGGGAGACGACCAGCACAGCCCCGCGATAGTCCGCCAGATAGCTTTCCAGCCAGGCAGCGGCGGCGAAGTCCAGGTGGTTCGTCGGCTCATCCAGCAACAGCAGATCTGGCGCTTGCAGCAGCAGCGCGGCCAGGCCCACGCGCGCCTTCTCGCCGCCCGACAGCGTGGCCACGGCGCGTTCGCGCGGGATGTGCGCCAGTCCCAGGCCGGCCAGCACGGCGTCGATGCGATAGTCCAGGTCATAGCCGCCGCGCTCCTGAAAGGCCGAGGCAACTGTGCCATATTCCTCCAAGCTCGCCGCCAGCGCGTCGCCCTGCGCCGTCAACATCACCGCCTCTAACTCGTGCAGCCGCGCCGCCATGTGGCGCAGCGCGCCGACGGAGGCGCGGATGAGATCGTCGATGCGGCTGCCGGCGAAGTCCGGCGTAGTCTGGGGCAGATAGCCGAGCGTGACGCCGGGCATGATCGTCACCGTGCCGGCGTCCGCCGTCTCCGCGCCGGCCAGGATGCGCAGCAGGGTGGTTTTGCCCGCGCCGTTGATGCCGACGATGCCCGCGCGGTCGCCCGCATTCACGACGAAGCTGATGTCGTGCAGCACCGTGACGGCCCCGAACGCCCGCGCGAGGTGTTGGGCGCGCAATAACATAACCGTGTCTCCATTTCATCGCTGAAACGGTATGACAGGCTGCCGCAGAGGGATATAGGGGGTGAAGTGGGAGCAAAAAATGCGCGGTTGTGGCGCTCCACCGGATCGCTGCGCAGCACGCCATACCAGCCGACAGCCGTATGGGTCGTGGGCAACCGGTCGCGCCGCCACAGGGGGGCAATGAATGCGCCGCAGCGATTCATGGGGATCGCTGGATGGAGACACTGACCGGTCGTTAGCGCAGCTTCATCGGATACCTCCACATTGGTTACACGCTTTGCGGGTGATCCGTATTAGGTTCCGGAGGATAGACATCAGGGATTTCGGAGGACAGACATTCCTGTCTGTCCGGCCCCGCTGCCCCCGTCTGTACCCTCAATCGTATGACACGTGCATTATAGTCGATAGCCACATGGTTTGGCAAGGTAGCATAACCAAGTCGGGCAACCATTGTTACGAACAGGCACGGACAGACAAGAATGTCTGTCCTCCGGTAGCACATAACAGACAAGAATGATGGTCCGCGGGTAGAACCCGGACAGACAAGAATGGCTGTCCGCCGGCAGAACCCGACAGACAAGAATGGCTGTCCGCCGGCAGAACCCGACAGACAAGAATGGCTGTCCGTCGGCAGAACCCGACAGACAAGAATGGCTGTCCGTCGGCAGACACAGTGATCACCCGCAAAGGGAGCTACACAGGTTCATTCCCCCATCGGCGCGTTGAGCCATTCCTGCGCGGTCGTGCCAAGCATCGTCACGCTGGCCTCGCGCAGCGTCAGCGGCGGCAGCGTATTGAGGATCGTTGCGCCATAGTCTTTGGTGATGACGCGGCAATCGTACAGCACGACCACGTTGCGGTTGGTGTGCGCCCAGGCGAGGCGGTTCATGGCCTGGCGCAGCCGCAGGGCGGCGTGGGGGACGGTGAACTGGCGCATGTGGTCGCTGTGGCGCTCGGCGCGTGCCGCGATGGCGGGATCACCCAGGGCCGGCAGCGGCAGGCGTGGGATAAAGAGGCACTGCGCCCGCGCGCCGTCGGACTCCCAGCCTTCCCACATCCCGCCCGCGCCCAACAGCACGATGCGATCCTGGGAGCGATAGTTCTGCCACATCTGGCGCAAGGAGCCGTCGATGCCCTGCGCCAGCACGAGGATGTCGCGCTGTTCCAGCAGGGGCTTGATGGTGTTATAGGTGGTGCGCAGGGCGGTATGGGAGGCGAAGAGCGCGACGGTGTTGCCCTGCAACGTGGCGGCGACCTGCACCAGCGCATCGTTCAGCGCCCGCTGGTAGGCCGGCATGTTCGGTTCGGGCGCGTCGCTGGGGATCAGCAGCAGGGTTTGGTGGCGGAAGTCGCAGGGAACGGTCGCCGTGCGCGCGAGGGGCGCCAGGCCCAGGCGTTCGGCGAGGTCGTCGAAGCGGCCTTCCACCGTCAGCGCGGAGCCAGCCAGCACCACACCGACCCCTAAGGCGCGCAAGGCTGGGCCGGCCAGGTGGGCGGCATGCGACGGCGCGCCCTGTAACGATGCGAATTCTTCCGCCGGCGGCTGCGGTCGGCCACGCGGATTGGGACGCATGTTGGTCTGCGCCGGGCGAATCCAATAGACCATGTGGTCGCGGGGCTGGTCCATGCACTCGCGGCCCCAGCGCACGATCTGGCGTAGTTCTTCCTGCCGTGCGGCAAGTTCCTGGGCCAGCGCCTCGCTGCCACGCACCTTTGCCAAGAGGCGCTGTGCGGTGTTCGCGCCCTCGCTGACGGCATTCAGACGCTTTTCCAGCGCCCGCCAGGCATCGGCCACCACGCCCCAGCCGGCCAGGGAACGCGCGCTGCCATCCAGCCGCACCGCTAGCGGCGCACCCTCGTTGTTCGCGGGCTGTCTCGCCTGGGCCAGGGCTTCGGCGGGCAGGGCGGTGAGCGCGGTGAAAAAGGCACGCAGGGCTTCCCGCGCTTTCGTCACCTGGCTGCCCCAATTCTGGCCGGTGTCGCCGGGGATGGCGCGCACCGCCTGCGCCAGCAGCCCGCCCGCGCCCTGGCCGTCGCGCTGCCAGAGCCAGTCCAGCGTGCGACGCAAATGATCGGCCTCCACGCCGTCCGCGGCCTGGGCCATCAAACCGTCTTCCAGTTGATGGGCGTCCAGAAGCAAATATCCGGCGGCGCGAGGCAAGGTAGGATTGGCGGCGAACAGCGCCGCATGCGTCGTCAGAACGATCTGGGCCTCGGCGGCGGCATCGCGTGCTCGGCGACCAAAGCACCAGCCGCGCTCACGATAGGCGCAGCCGGGCATCGCCTCAAAGGTCGTGCCGCCGCGCACGGTTTCCCACGCGCCGTTTTCCGTGGGGCCGAGCGTCACCTCGTCGCGCGCCCCCGCCGCTGTGCCATGCGCCCACACCGTCAGCTTGGCGAAGCCGCGCAGGGCGTCCGCGTTCGGCGCGAGGGCGGTGCGCGCGGGACCATACCAGCGGTGCAGGCAAAGGTACTCATGCGGCTCCAGCAGGGTTGCCACCCGCAGAGGCTCGCTGCCGCTTGCCCCCAGGAGCAGCGGCAGGCGCTCCGCCAGGACGCGCACGGCGGCGGCAGAGGCGGCGGCGATCACCAGGCGCTGCCCCGATGCCCGCGCCCAGCGCAGCGCCGGCAGCACGGCGGCGTCACTACTGGTGAGCGGCGGAGCCAGTTCCACCATGCCAATCGCTTGATCATTCAGCAGGGCGGTCACGGTCGCTTCGGTGGCGGCGTCCTCCGCCGGCACGGCAGCGGCGGGCGCGGGGGCAACGAGCGCCGGCGCAGGGGCTGCCAACGTGGCGACATGGAGGTTGAGTACGGCGGGATTCATGCGCAGCTTGTCATTGAGTGCCGCGCCGAAGCTGGCGCTGCTGCCGCCCGCGATGCCGCGCCGCGTGCGCTCCTGCCGGAGCAAGATGCTGGATGGCAGCACGGTGGGCGTCGCCAACTCACACAGGTCGATCAGGATCTGATCCGGCAAGTCGGCGATGCGAGCTTCCAGCGCCAGCAACACGTCGCGCGCCAGGATCGCGTCTGCCAGGGCGCGGTGATGGTTGGGCGCGCTCAGCCCCAGATGGGCCGCGACGCTATCCAGCGAATAGCTGCTCAGCGTGGGCAACAGCAGCGAGGCCAGCTCGAAGGTATCCAGCAGGGCATTGCGCTCGGCGAGGTGCATCTTGCGCAAAAAGGTAGCATCGAAACCGACGCTGTGGCCGACCAGGGGCGCGTCGCCGAGGAGGGTGCGCAGGGTGGGGGCGATGGTCCCGAAGGCGGGCGCGCCGACGAGCATGGCGGGCGTGATGTGCGTCAGGCGCTGGATGCGGTAAGGCAGCGTGCGGCGTGGCTCCACGAACGTCTCGAACGTCGCCAGGATCTCGGTGCCGCGAAACTGCACCGCGCCGATCTCGATGATGCTGTCGCTTTCCACCTGCAAACCGGTGGTCTCGATGTCGATGGCGACGCGCACGGGCGTGGCGCTCGGCATGCGGCTGAATCCTTCCCAGCGACGCGCTGGCGTCGCGGTGCGCGCCCCTCGCGTGCTGCGCCCGATTGCGCGCGTATCACAAGAGGTCGTTGTCAGGTTGAGTGTAGCACGGCGGCGGCGCTCCCGCAAGGGCGTGGGGGGAATGCCAGGACGTTTACTCAATGCCAGCATCGGCTGGCGGATAAGCCCACGACTGTCATCATGAAACCAGGCCATGTCAATCTGAAAATCAGTCCGATTACCACTTCTTTTTTGATAGCAGCTAGATCCGTTACAGTCTTCACCAACACCGGGTTCGTGGTGCGGCGGGTTGTCAGCGGCACGGCGGTGCGCTATAATCTGACCGTCCACGAGTTGCACACCTACCTCGTCGGCGATGGTCGCTGGGTCGTGCATAACTGCGCCCAAAAACAAGATCCACATTATACCGAAAACAATCCTAGCATTAATATTCTGCATATCATACAAGAACATGGCAGTAAAGCTTCGGCATTAAAACCAAGGTTCATTGATATTGGTATAGATGACAATCAAATTAAAGCCATAGTCAAGCAAGCTTGGCTAAATAGGGGCTTCGATCCGATTGGATATAGAATTGTCAGAGATCATCCAGAGTACATTTGGGAGGCTGAACATGCCTTGGGGAGCAGACCCACCGTAAGCAATTTGATAAAGTCAATTCCAATACCATAAAATGTACGAGGGGTTTAGGGAAAGGAACTGTTGACTGTTGATTCCAACAAACTTAACATATTAAAAGGAAGGGAGCCTAGCGATGACAAAAGAAGAATTAAAAGATCTGTGGACGCTATTCTATGGTTTTGGAGGTGTTCCTGGTGAAATACTCAAGGGCGGCAAGGGATGCCGAACGGATCGTGCATTATAGAGGAGGTAAGCAGCCTTCTCATGGGGCCTCTTACCCATCACTTACAGTACATGCTTCTTACTCAGCCACGCGCCGAGCTAGCGCACAGTCGAGGGAGCGTTGGAAAAGTTGGGGACACCGCGCTCCCGCCACCGAATTTCCTGGTTTAGGCGCTTGTGTGTCCGTATGGGGGCGCAAGCGTTGATGATAGGTGGGGGGTCAGGCCAGGATCAGTGCTATCCACCAAGGCATCTTCGCACTTAGTGCCAACGGCAGGGGCCGTCCCCTTAAGTCAGCGCTTCCCATTGCCGGTTTTACGGAGTACTGCTGAGAACGCTGCAACCGTTGGTTTACTTAACTCCTCGCCGCATAGTTCCTCCATGCTTGCCGTCGCCTTGCGCATCGCGTCCTCCTGAATCACTCTTTCCGTGAGAATTATTGCCTCTTCCTTCCATTGGTAGCGAGCGAATAGGTTGGTGACACTTATTCCTGCTACACAAGGGGAACGCAGCGAGTGAGTGTGCCGCATTTCGCAAAAACTGTGGGAACGCATCACGCCCCCACAGCATCCAGCCTATCAATACCCCGTCGTGCGGTCGATCTGGCCGCGCTCGCGCGCCTGGTAGTCGCAGATGCGGAAGACGACATAGGCGACGGCGGCGAAAGCGACGGTCGTCAGCGCGAACCAGCCGAAGACCGCGCCGGTATCGGCGATAGGGAACTGCTCGCCGATGTGGCTGCCCAGCAGGGCGCGGCGCACCAGTTCCAGCCAATACGTCAGTGGCACGCCCAGCGCGATGGTTTGCAGCCAGCCAGGCAGCACCACGATGGGGAAAATCGCGCCGGAAACGAGATAGAGCGCGCCCGTCACCGCTTGCGGCATCTGGTACGCGCCACGCTTCAGCACCAGCGCCAGGCCCGCCAGCATGATGCCTAGCGCCGTGATGGCGATGAAGCCGAAGACCAGCGCCGCCAGCAGCAGGGGATAGTTCACCGCGCGCAGATCCACCGGCACGCCCAGCAGCGTGATGCCGAAACCGAGCGTGATGGCGAAGGCGAAAAACGCGATCAACATGCGCGGCAGCGCCCGCCCGATCAGGAAGATCAGGAAGCGTGACGGCGTGATGTAGACGTACTTGAGCATGGCATACTCTTCGCGGTCCGCCAGCACCGCCTGCGGGATGCCCGCGACGATCTGCTCCACGAAGGTCCACGCCGCCGCGCCGCAGATCAAGAAGCCGAAGATGCCGCCGTGGGCATGCGCCCCGCTCACCACCCAATACATCAGCACCAACACCAGCGAGGCCGTCATCGGGCGCACGATCAGATACAGACAATAGAGCAGGGGATTGGTCCAGTTGCCGCGCGACTGCCATTCCAGCCAGGTCGCCGCGCGCAAAGTCTGCCAGGCGCGCGTGCCAGCGATACGCGCCCGCAGGTTGCCAGGCGCTGTGGTCGCTTCGATCATGCCATCAACTCCTCACCATAGTAAACCAAAGACGAGAACACGAAATGACGCGAAAAGGCCGCGAGATCACGCGGGATAGGAAAAAGACGGGACACGACATGCAACGAGACCGGCGCAAAGTCACACGAAATGATGGCGAATACATACCTCGCGTTATGTCGCGGCCATTTCGTGATATTTCGCATTCCGTTCTTTCTTCCTTTTGGAACTATTGCCACTTGAGCGACAACTTGCCTTGAATCTTGGCGCGACGCTCGATGAAGTTCAGCGACCAGGCCGCGCCGCCGCAGAAGACGACCACCAGCACCGCCAGGATGGCGATCTCGAGGCCTGCCGGCAGCAGTGTGGGCAGCAGGTGCGGGAAGACGAGCTGCCGCACGGCGTCCAGCCCCAGCGTGAGCGGGATGAGCGCCGCGAACGCGCCGACATATGGGCCGAGCGCCGCCACCGGCACGTAGGATCCCGTCAGCAGCGCCACCGGCTCCTGGATGACCTCCTGGATCGCCCACACCTCGCGGTTATAGAGCAGGTACAGGCTGGCGAGCATCGATCCCAGGCCGTAGAGCGCGACCAACGAGAACAGAAAAGCCAGGATCACGAGCGGGTACGAGACGACGTTGTAGGTGACGCCGAAGATCAGCGAGCCGAGGATCAGCACCGCCGTGGCGCGCACCGCCGTCGCCAGCATGCCGCCGATGGCCATCCCCGCGAGGATCCACAGCATCGACGCGGGAGCCATCAGATAGAGTTCCAGGTTGCCGGACTGGCGCTCCCAGTGGAGTTGCGCCGCCATCGACCAGAGGACGTTGATCCAGAAGGCCATCATGCCGCCGCCCAAGATGACCAGGCCGATGTATTGTTGCGGCGCGTGCAACGCCTTGTAGACCAACGCGAAGGCGCAGATCTGCAACAGCGGCAGCGCCACTTCGTAGAAGATCCAGTCCGGCTCACGGTTGGCGGCGACCAGGCGCGGGTAGGCCCGCCCGACCATCGTCATGATGCCCAGCCGCAGACCGGCGCGCATGTTCCGGCCCCGCTGGGCTGGCCGCGCGGGCGCGGCGGTGGAAGGAGTGAGCGCCGTCATCGCTGTGCCTCCTCGCCCTCGCGCTGGCTCTCGGCCTCGTCGCCCACCAGGCGCACGAAGGCTTCTTCCAGCGTCGGCTCGATGCGCCGCAGCGCCAGCACGCGCCCGCCGGCCTCGTTGATCGAAGCGATGGTCGGCACGATGAACTCCTCGCGCAGCAGCGCCAGGCGCAATTGCGTGCGGTCGTTGCGCTGCTCGGTCTGCGCGTCCACCACGCCGTCGCGCTCGCGCAGCATCTCGGTGAAGGCCGGCAGCCACTCGGCCATCTCAAGCTGAAAGCGCGCGTGTTCCTGCAAGCCACGCTTCAGGTCGTCGGTGGTGCCTTCCGCCACGATCTGCCCGTGGTTGATGACGGCCACATGGTCGCACAGTTCGTCCGCCTCGAACATGTAGTGCGTCGTCAGCAAGACGGTGCGGCGCGGATTCTCGCCCATCCACTTGCGCACGTATTCGCGCACGGCACGCGACGCCTCCACGTCCAGCCCCACCGTCGGCTCGTCCAGGAACAGGATCTCCGGATCGGAGACGAGCGCGCGGCAGAGGTTCATGCGCTGGCGCATGCCGGTCGAAAGCGCGTATACCTTCTGGTTGGCCTGATCGCCCAGCCCGACGGCGCTCAGCAATTCGTCGATGCGCGCATGCGCGACCTTTGAGGGGACGCCGTAGAACTGTGCGAACATCCATAATTGCTCGCGCACCGTCAAGATGCCGTAGCCCGATTGCTCGCCGCCGCTGACCATCGCGATGATCTGGCGGACTTTGATCACGTCGCGCGTCACGTCCATGCCGTCGATGTATGCCTGGCCGCCGCTGGGGGCGAGCAGAGTGGTGAGGATCTTGATCAGCGTGGTCTTGCCCGCGCCGTTGCGCCCCAACAGGCCGAAGATCTCGCCGCGCTGAACGGTCAGGCTGACGCCGTCGAGCGCCGTGACGCCCTTGCCCGCCTGCGCCCCGCCGATGGAACGCCCGCCGCGGGCCTGGTAGACGCGCCGCACGTCGATGGTTTGGATCGCTGGCACTGTATCTTGTGCTGAATGACTCATCGCAGGAAACCTCTTCTGTAGCTCCTGGCTACGCACCTATGAACGCTGACGTTGAACGATGACGATCATACGCCTGAATGATTGCTATCTTACTTCTGCCGCTAGGGAAGACGAACATCGGTTTCAATCGGCCACCTCCTGTACAAATGCGTGCCACCCATCAAGCCACCAGGAACCACCCGACCAGCGGCTAGGTTCCCCTATCCGGTTCGACGCCAAAACGCATCGATCCACCCGCTGTTAGCAATGATACCCGACGGTTTTAAGAAAGTCAATATGCAGTCCCAGGATTGTTTGATTTAATTAATATAACCCTCCTCCCGTGGCAAACTGCTCAGCGTTTTTAGTCGCCGAGCAGCAGGCTAACCGTGGGCGTCTTGCCGCCGTACTCAGTTCATCTTGCCGGTTTGCCCCTCGCCATCGTGGATGGGGTGCAGGGGCATCCCTTTGGTGTCGCTCAAGTGACGAGATTTTTCTGCCACAATGATCGTATCCCTACCCAGCGTGCGATGCCGCCGGACGATGGCGCGATCCCGTCCCTGGACTGAAGGGCAGGTTCCCGCCTGCGGGCGCACGCGCTGCAAGCGGCGCTCCACAGTGCTTCCGCGATGGATCATGCGATACTTCATGGGCGACACCTCTCTGCTTAATGTTGTTGTGAACTAGTGACCTCGGCGCGAACAACCACAGGACGCGGGCGGTTGAAACCGCGCCAGGACGCGGGCGGTTGAAACCGCGCCTCAGGGCTGCGCCACGAAGTCCACCTGCGTGGACTGGAGGTTACGTTCCCTGTGCCGAGGTCAGTAAGATCGGACGAGACAGGCACACCAGCCTATCTGATCCTGCTAACCGTTTCGTGAGATGCGTGTCCCTTCGCGGCCTGCGTGTTCCCGTCCTCTCTTTTACTCTTCTTCCAGCGAACACAATTTCTAGAACTCGCCTGGTTCTTCCGCCATGCGCACGATGCGCGGCGTGAACTTGCCGATCACTTCCACCAGATCGTCCTGGGCGGCGATGACGGCCTCGATGTCTTTGTACGCCTGGGGCGACTCGTCCAGCGCGCCGCCCAGCAGGTCCACGCCGCGCTCGCGCAGATAGGTGTCGCGCGCCGTCTTGGTGATGCTGTTGAAGGCCGCGCGGCGGCTCATCTTGCGCCCCGCGCCGTGGGCTGCGGAGTTCAGCGCCCGCCCGTCACCCTTGCCGCGCACCACATAGCCGGCGTCGCCCATCGAGCCAGGGATGATCCCCAGCACGCCCGCGCCTGCCGGCGTCGCTCCTTTGCGATGCACGACCGCTTCTGTGCCATCTGCCAGTTTCTCCAACCTGGCGTAATTATGATGATTTTCGATCTTCACCTGCTCGTGCAAGCCCGCCGCTTGGGCGACGCGGTGGTGGATGACCTCGTGGTTGGCGGCGGCGAACCGGCCCGCCAGCTCCATCGCCAGCCAATATTCCTGGCCCGCCTCGGCGGCCAGCGGCAGCCAGGCGAGATGTTGTACCGTCGGGTCGAGATCAGGATGCATGCGCCGCGCGATCTCGGTATAGGTGTTCGCAATCTTGAAGCCGACCCCGCGCGACCCGCTGTGCGAGAGCAGCGCCAGATAGCGCCCCGCCTTCAAGTTCAGTTGGGCGTCATCGTCGTAGAGCTGAAAAACGCCCCATTCGACGAAATGATTCCCCGAACCTGATGTGCCGATCTGCTGCGCCGCCTTGAATTTCAGCCCCTTCAGCAGCCGCGTCGCCTCCCAGGCGGGATCGTCCAATACGGCATGCTGCGGGCGATCATACTGCTCCCATTTGCTGTCGATGCCGAAGCGCGTCTCCCCCAAGAGCGCCTTCTTGAACTGCGCCGCGCGCTGGCCCAGCACGATCGGCGACTGTGGATAGACCGACAGGCGCATGCGGCAGGCGATATCCACACCCACGGCATACGGGATGACCGATGAATCGGTCGCCAGCACGCCGCCGATGGGCAGGCCATAGCCCACGTGCGCGTCGGGCATCAGCGCGCCCGCCACCGCGACGGGCAACCGTAACGCGTTGCGCATCTGCTCGCGCGCGGCTGTGTCGATCTGCGCCGCGCCCCACACGGCGTAGTCCAGCGGCGCATCGCGCAGGGTGGTCGTCTGCGGTTCAGCGGCGGTGCGCTTGATGACCTCGCGCGCCAGGTTGCCATACTGCACGTCGGCCAGGAATGCACCCGGATCGCGCCGCACGCGGTCGACCTGCGCCAGCGCGTCGTCTGCTGGCATGCCGGCGGCTTCCAGCCGTTGCGCCAGGGTCTTTGCCAGGCCGAAGACTTTGCCTTCGGGCCAGCCCTGCGCTTTCAAAGCTTTACCAGTAATCATCTGCAATCACTTCCCATAGACAAACAAAAAGCGCGGAGAGCATTTTCTTTCGCTCTCCGCGCCTGACTTGGGCGACCGTTCCGTAAGCATCGGTTCAACAACGGTCGATGGGTAGGTAGCACCCAAGCCAGGCACGGTGGACGGCGAGCAGCCGCACGAACGCGCACGGATTGCCCGCGCGCAGATCACGGATCTGTTGCTCACTCATGGGGGTTGGTTTCATAGTCCACGAGGTCATGGTTGGGTACTCCTTTCTTGCAGTCTTCTCTGCTAGTATAGTCACACAGGGGGCATGCATGTCAAGGGCGGGCGGTAGGAACTGGCCAACGGACTGCCAGCCCTCACGACGCCCGTTTGCGTTCACGCACCGTGTGCGGCCAACTCAACAGGTTTTTCCAGGAAATTGAGCGCCGGTTTTTCAAGGACGTTGCGCGTTGATTCGCCGTATTCTGCCTGGCCTGGTTGTCGCGTTGTTGCTGCACCGTGTTGATGTGCCGCTTCCATTGGCCGATATCCATCAGCAGATGCATCAGCAGGGTGGGGATGCCCAGGATCAGGATGCCCAGCAACACCCACGGGACATGATCGAAGGGATGGTCGAAGAAGCGCAGATTCGGTACCTTCATCAAAAGCGTATCTTGCAGCGGCACATCCGCCAGGAAGGTCAGCACCGTCGTCGCCAGCACGACGTATCCGACGAGCAACAGCAAGCGTGCCGGGCGCGGAAAGTCTTTGGAGTCGCGTTCCACCACCACCTCGCCGGAGGCCACCAGATCCCACCCCAACGCCGCCAGCACGAAGAAGATGCCGACGATAGCGATCACCTCGCCTTGCTGGGCGGTATACAAGAAGAAGTAGTAGATGAGCAGCAAAACGAGCAAACTCACGCTCAAGGTGAAGAGCGCCCCCACCAGCATCTGGCGATCATGATCCAGCCTGCCCAGCAACACGAGCGCCAGCAACACCCCCATGACCGTCGGCGCGATGATCATCTCCACGCCGCCGTGCGCCTGGATGTGGCCCAGCGAGAATGCGCCGATAATCGTGACGATGCTGCAAAAGATGAACGTGTTCACCTGATAGCGCCAGTTCAGCGGGATCTGCGCCGCGCGCTGAGCATATTGCGCGGCATTCAGGGTCAACTGTGGCGCGAAGAGCAGCAAGGCCGCCAAGCCGAGCAGGAAGAGGAAATAGCAGACGCCGGTGAGGATGATGCCCCACAGCGGACTATCGGTAAGAATGCTGAAGGCCAGCGTGAAGACAGCGAAGCCCATCGCCAGGAAGATGACGCCGAGGGGGATCTCTGTGCTGACACCATCACGCAAGCGCCCGATCCAGATCGCCATATTCGTCATCACCGGCGCGACAAAAATCAGGATGACCCCTGCGCTCACTCCATAGGCCACGCCGTCGCTATCGTGGAGCAAGAACACATCGATGGCGAGGATGATGACGCCGCACAAGATCGCCAGCGCGCACAGCGTATGATGGCCGCGTGCGCCTTGCTTTGTCCAGAGCAGACTCCGCGCGATCATCTCGCTCAATTCCGCGTAATCGGCCCCCGCCAACATGTAAATCGGGATGAGGCACAAGCCCAGGATGGTCAAGACCGAGTGAAAGTGGGCGAGGCCAATCGCCACCGCGTGGGTGATGGAATAGTACCAGAGCGCGGCGTAGAAATAACCCGCCGTCAGCAGGTAGACGAGGCCGGTGGTGCGCAGCAGGGAACGCCGCCGGTGGCGCAGGAAGGTCGCCCCGTCCTGGCGGGCCTGCCGATTGGCCCGCCAGATGGCATAGCCACGCCAGACGAAGATCAAATTGATGGCACCGTAAGCGACCCGCAGGGCGGTCACCACCGTCGCTGCCTGGGGCGCATGTGTCGGCTGTGGCAAGAAGGCGAAGCCGATGACGGCATCGACAGCCAGCACGCCGGCGCGCACCATGAAGTGACTGTGCAGTGCGGCGGTCGTGATGAAGCTCAGCGCGATGGGCAACACGACGACGGCATACGCGATGAACGGGATGGGAAAACGTTCGCCATCCAGCACCAACACCGGCACAGTGGCATGCACATAGGTGATAATGATCTTGAAGATGGCGATTGCGACCAGATTCACGACACCGAAACCCACCAGCACTTGCAGGGGGTGATTCAACTCCTTGAAATTGATGAACTTGTGACGAAAGGCTTTGGGAAAGGACTCACGCTTTGGTTCATGGTCCATTTCTCCTTCGAGCAGTGAAGGAAATGACATATAGCACCTCTTCTTCCAGGATATCTCACCAAAACTGTTTTATGTTCACATAATACCACGTGAGTTTACGTAAGATCAAGCGCAAGCGATGGGAAAGATCTGTTCGTCCTGGTACTATAGTAGTATTGCGATGACATTGATGTATATAAAGGGATGGTTCGTTAGGGGAGTTGCTTGTGGAGTGTGTTGCTCGCTGACTGTGGCATGTGCTACGATAAGGCATGCCTGCTGTGCCTGGATGCGATGGCTTATAACCTGTCAGGAGGCTCTTATTGGCGTACGCTTCGTTCGCTCCAACCCTCGTCTCTCACGCGACCTCCCTGCCGCGCGTGGGCTAGGAGCCTGAACGATAGGGTGGCCGTCGCTGGCCGACCGGCCCGCGTGCGGGAGCGGCGTCGCCCGCCCCACCGTTGCTGCGTCCCTCATATGCCACGCCTGCCTGGGCGTGAGAGCGTAGCCGTGATCGCTTGCTCCTTTGGTCACGGCGCAATCGCTATTGTTCGCGTTTTCCCCTGGCTCGCGCGACATCGTGCCTCAGCCAGCGGGAGATACTGCGCTCCTTGCTATATGAGGATCCATCATGCTGCCTTTGTTCGCTTCGCTCAAGCATCGTCCCTTCTTGCTGCTCTGGCTGGGCCAGACGACCTCGCGCCTAGGTGACCAAGTTTATCAGATCGCGCTGGCGTGGTGGGTACTGGAGCGGACACACTCGGCCACGGCGATGGGCCTGGTGCTGATCGCCGCCTTCGCGCCCACCTTGGTCTTTGTGCTGGTGGGCGGCGTCGTCGCAGATCGCCTGCCGCGCCTGGCGATCATGCTCGCCTCGGATCTGTTGCGTGGTGTATTGGTCGCGGGGATCGCGGCGTTGGCCTTTCTGGGTGCGCTGCCGCTGGGGCCGATCATCGGCGTCAGCTTCTGCTTTGGGCTGGTGGATGCCTTCTTCCAGCCTGCCTACGCCGCCGCCATTCCGCAGGTGGTGTCGCGCGAGTTGCTGCCCAGCGCCAACGGTTTGCGCGTCATCAGTTCCCGCGCGATGGCGATCATCGGACCGGCCCTGGGGGCGGGTTTGATCGCCAGTGGGGGCGTGCCGTTCGCTTTCGCCATCAACGGCATCTCATTCTTCGTCTCTGCCGCTTGCCTGATAGGAGCGATCCCGCTGGTGCGGCGACGAGGTGACGCGCCCGCCCCGCCTGCCATTGGTCTATCAACCCCGCCGCGTTCAGCACGTTGGCCTTTCCTGCTGGCGCAGTTTTGGCGGGATTTCCGTGAGGGGCTGGCAGCAGTGGGCGCCTTCACGTGGGTCTGGTTGACCATCGTCATTGCCGGCGTGGCAAACCTGATCGCGGAGGGCGCAACCAGCGTGGCGCTGCCCTATTACGTGCAGCATACCCTCGGTGTGCCGCTGCTCTACGGCGGGCTGACGGCGGCTAGCGCGGCGGGGTCGATCCTCGGCGCGGGGTGGTTTGGCGCGCACCGGCATCAGCACCGGGGCAGGCTCATCTATGGCTTGTTCATCCTGAGCATGCTGGTCCTCGCGGCAATCGGTCGCTGGCCCGTGCCGCCGATCATCTTGGCGAGCATGCTAGTATATGGTCTATGCGCCACCACGCTCGGCCTGGCGTGGACTACAGCGCTCCAGGAGTACATCCCCCATGAACGCCTGGGGCGCGTCACCAGCATCGATCAGCTCGGCTCCTACATCGGTATCCCCCTCAGCCTGGGGCTGGCCGGCGTGGCGACGGATCGCTTCGGTCCGCTGCCCGTCTTGCTCTGGGGCAGTGTGCTGGCGGCAGCGGTCGTGGCGACGGGCCTGCTGAGCCGCGCGGTGCGGGAACTGGACTGAATGCTCTCTACTCCTCCTTGCTCACCTCGTCCAGCGTGTGCAGGTCGTCGGCGCTCAGGTGGATTGCGGTGGCGTGGAGGAGGTCACGCGCCTGGTCGGGGGTGGTGGCGCTGGCGATGGGCGCGGTGACGGCGGGCTGCGCCATCAGCCAGGCGAGCGCGATCTGCGCCGGGCTGGCGCTGTGCTGGCCGGCCAGGCGATCCAGCGCGTCCAGCACGCGGTAGCCACGCGCGTTCATGTAGCGGCGCTGCACGCCGCCCGCCCGTGCGCTGATGGGCGTGTCGTGATCGGGACGATATTTGCCCGTGAGGAAGCCGGAGGCGAGGCTGGAATAGGGGATGACGCCGATGCCCTGCGCCACGCACATCGGTTGCACGTCGCGCTCGAATGCCGTGCGCCCCAGCAGATTATAGTACGGTTGCTCGCTCACATAGGCGGCGTAGCCGTGGCGCTCGCTCGTCCACAATGCCTGCATCAAGCGCCAGGCGCGATAGTTCGACGCGCCGATATAGCGCACTTTGCCCTGGCGGATGAGATCGTCATAGGCGCGCAAGGTCTCGTCCAGCGGTGTGTTTTGGTCGTCCTGGTGGGACTGATAGAGATCGATGTAGTCCGTTTGCAGACGGCGCAGTGAATCTTCGACGGCCTGCATGATGTGCTGGCGCGCTAACCCCGTCTCGTTCGGGCGGTCGCCCATCGGCGAGCCAACCTTGGTGGCGATGACCATCTGCGCGCGATTGCGCCGCTCGCGCAGCCAGTTCCCCAGCACGGTTTCGGATTCGCCGCCCTTGCCGCCGGGAATCCAGCGGGCATAGACATCCGCCGTATCGATGAAGTTGCCGCCACCCTCAGCGTAGGCGTCTAGCACGGCGAACGACGCCGGCTCATCGGTGGTCCAGCCAAACGTGTTGCCGCCCAGGCACAGCGCCGCCACGCGCAAGCCCGACTTGCCAAGCTGCCGATATTCCATGATGTTCAAGATCCTTTCTTGGTGGGCATGGTGAAAAATCTTGTTCTGCATCACAGATTGTACATCACGCGCGCCCCTGTGGGCTGGCACATCCTCTGCTGGATCGTGGGTGGGGGGCGTTCTTTGCCCTCGGTGCTGATGTATATGGCAAAGGAGCAGTAAGAATGGCTATCGATCGTTGGAATCCCTTTCAAGACATGTTGACCTTGCGCGACGCGATGGAACGGATGATGCAAGACACGTTCACCCGACCAGGCGGTGGTATGAGCGGGCGCGGCTCGTTCCCGCTGGACCTCGTGGAAAACGCAAACGGCTACGTCGTGCATGCCTCGCTGCCAGGTTTCAAGCCTGACGAGGTTCAGGTGCACGTGACGGGCGACACGCTCACCATTCGCGGCGAACACCGCGAGGAACCGCAGACCAACGAACAGAACCAGCAATACCTGATGCGCGAACGCCACATGGCGACGGTGTATCGGTCGATCACGCTGCCCGCCCCTATCGACGCCGACAAAGCGCAGGCGAGCTATGAACATGGCGTCCTCACGCTCACCTTGCCCCGCGCGCAGTCCGCGCAACCGAAGCAGATCCCCATCAGCGGCCTGCAAGGGCAAAACACCCAGGGTGGTGTGGCTGGCAGTGCGGCAGCAAGCGATCAGGCGGCAAGCAGTCATTGGACAAGCAGCCAAATGACCAGCGGACGCAGCACAAGCCAGGTCACGAGCAATCCCGCGACCGACAGCCAGGGGACAAACCAGGCGGCGAAGCAAGACAGTAACGGCGCGGTGCAATCCGGCGACACCTCGCGCACCGGCGGTATGGCGGCGAATCCGGTGGACGAAGCCTCGGAGGAATCCTTCCCCGCCAGCGATCCGCCGTCCAGCATGTCTGCCGGCACCTCCCCGTAAGCGCTGGTCGGCGCAGAGCGTGCTGTCTTGTCCGCTGTCTAATAAGCCAGGAGGCGGACTAATCCCGTTGCACAGCGGCGATGGCCATCGCCGCGATGCCCTCGCCGCGTCCCGTGAAGCCCAGCCGGTCGGTCGTCGTCGCCTTCACGCTGACAGCGTCCGGCGGGACGCCGAGCGTCGCCGCCAGCCTGGCGCGCATGGCCGGGATGTAGGGGATCATTTTGGGCCGCTCCGCCACGATAGTCACATCGACATTGCCGATGCGCCAGCCCTCTGTCGCCAGCAGATCGCGCGTATACGCCAGGAAGTCCGTGCTGGGCGCATCCCGCCAGCGTGGATCGCTCGACGGAAAGTGTTGGCCGATGTCGCCCAGCGCCGCCGCGCCCAGCAGCGCATCCACCACAGCATGAATGACCGCATCGGCATCGGAATGGCCGTCTAAACCCTGGGCATATGGGATCGCCACGCCACCCAGCACCAACGGTCGCCCCGCAACGAACGCATGCACATCATACCCAATGCCTACGCGCATCACACATCACCCCCTTGCGCCGCGGCCAACGTCCCCCACCATCATTGTACGGGCGCGATGCATCGCGCCCTTGGCGGCGGACAGGAATGTCCGCCCCACCCCCCGGCCCCCTCTCCATCCGCAGATGGGGAGGGGGCCGGGGGGTGGGGCTACTTCTTCGCCGCCACGACCTTCGCCTGCGTGAACAGCAGCAGGTAATCGCGTCCGCCGGCCTTGGAGTCCGTGCCGGACATGTTGAAGCCGCCGAAGGGGTGCGCGCCCACCATCGCGCCGGTGCATTTGCGGTTGAGATACAGGTTGCCGACGTGAAACTCGCGCGCCGCTTGGTCCAGGTGCGCCTGGTCGCGCGAATAGACGGAGCCGGTCAAGCCGTATTCCGTGTTGTTGGCGATGCGCAGCGCATCGTCGAAATCCTTGGCGGGGATGATCGCCAGCACAGGGCCGAAGATCTCTTCCAGCGCGATGCGGGCGCTATCCGGCACGCCGGAAAAGATTGTCGGGGGAACGTAATAGCCCTCGCGCTCCACGTCGCCGCCGCCGGTTTCCAGCTTGCCCTCGTCGCGCCCGACCTCGATGTATTCGCGGATCTTCTTGAAGGCGTTGGCGTCGATGACCGGGCCGATCTGCGTCGTCGCGGCGTCGGGATCGCCGATGGCGAGCGCCTTAGCCTTTTCCACGATCTGCGGCACGATTTGATTATAGACGGCTTGCACGATGATGGCGCGCGACCCCGCCGAACACTTCTGGCCCTGGTAGCCGAAGGCCGACTGCACGATGCCCGTCGCCGCCGCGTCCAGGTCGGCGGTCTCGTCCACCACGATGCCGTCTTTGCCACCCATCTCCAAGATCGTGCGCTTGATCCACTTCTGGCCGGGCTGGTGCTTCGCCGCCAGTTCGTTGATGCGCAGGCCGACATCCCGCGAGCCGGTGAAGGCGATGAAGCGCGTGCGCGGATCTTCGACCAGCACATCGCCAATGGTGCCACCGGGGCCAGGCAGGAAGTTCACTACGCCGGCAGGCACGCCGACCTCGCGCAGCAGCGCGACGAAGTTTGCGGCGATGGTCGCCGCTGTGCTGGCCGGCTTCAGCACCACCGCGTTGCCGGCGACGATGCTGGCCGTCGTCATGCCCGCCATGATCGCCAGCGGGAAGTTCCACGGCGGGATGACCACACCCACCCCCAGCGGAATATATTGCAGGTCATTTTCCTCGCCGGGCAGGCGCGTGAGGGGCTGAGGCTGCGCCAGGCGGTGCATCTCGCGCGCGTAGAAGTTGAGGAAGTCGATGCCCTCAGCGACATCCGCGTCGGCCTCCACCCACGACTTGCCCGTCTCGAAGATCAGCCAGGCGTTGAACTCCATGCGCCGCTCCGTCAGCAGCCGCGCCGCGTCGATCAAGAACTGCGCGCGGCGGTCAGGCACGACATCCTTCCAGGTGGCGAAAGCCGTTTCCGCCGCCGTGATCGCGTCTTTGGCCTGCGCGGCGGTCGCCTTGGGGAAGATGCCGACGACTTCGCTGGGTCGGGCGGGATTGATCGAGGTGAAGGTGTCACCACTGGTGATCTCCTGGCCGCCGATGATAAGCGGATAGGTGTGGCCCAGCTTGCCACGCACCGTTTCAATCGCCGCCGCCTGTTGCTGCTTGATGGTAGGATCGCTATAATCCAGCAGGGCGGTGTTGACGAATTCGGTCGTGAGGGGATTGGTGGCTGTGGTCATGGTTTGCTTTTGCTCCTCTATGTGCCACAAGGGGACGCGCCGCTGCGCCCCAAAGAGTTATATGATGGAACGTGTTCCTGGTGTATTGTACCCCATAACGAGGTGCAGCCGATAGCGGGCGTTGCGCAGTGAAAAGGATGGCGACATGGCGGAAGCGCCGGATTTCGAGATCGAAGAGGCGGCGTTGGATGAGCGCCAGGGGGGCATGCGCCCGCGCATGCTGCTCAACATCATCACGGTGCTGGTCGTCGCTGGCGTGTTGGTCGCCACCTTTGCCGCGAATTTCAGCCGGCTCTTTCCCCCGCCGCCCTTTCATGGGCAATTGATCTATGTCGATTTTGGCGACCAGATCGAGGCGCTGGATGCGCGAACGGGCCATGTACACTGGACGGCGCACCGCGCCAACGAATTGCTCGCGGTGGGGGCCGGCATGCTCGTCGGCGTGCAGACCGTCCAGGGAACCGGCGTCTTCGCGCTGGATGCCGCGACCGGCGCGGTGCGCTGGGATGTGCAACTTGGGAATGCCATCCCGTGTGTGCCGGCGAGCTTGCTGGTGGCGGATAACCTTGCCCTGGTAACATGCGCCGCTTCCAATATCCAGGGCGCGCGGACCGCATCCGGGAAGCCGGCGGAGCCGGCGGCGCTGGCCGCCGTGGTGGCGCTCGATCTGGCGCACGGTGGGGTGCGCTGGCGTTTCCAGTCGCGCCAGGCCAGCGCGCTTACCGTCGCCGCAGCCGGCAACACCATCCTCATCGGCGAGCAGGCGACGGAGAATATCCCCAATTTGTGGCTGTACACGCTGGATGCTGGTACCGGCGTCGCGCAGTGGCGCAGTTCCGCGGGCGGTTCCATCACCCGCCTGCTTTATGATCCAACGAGCGCCACGGTGTTCGCGCAAGCGAATCGGCTCACGAGCCTCGCCATGAGCGATGGTGCGGTCCTTTGGCAGCGCGATCTCATCCTGGCCGATCCACCGCTCGTCAGCCAAGGAACCATCTTTATCACGACCTTCACTGCCCAGCAGCCGGAAACGCTGGCGCTCGATTTGCGCACCGGCGCGCAACGCTGGCGCTTTGCCACACCGACGTTTCTCCCCGCCAATCCAGTCATCACAGCAGCAGGCTATCTCATCATCACCTCCCACAGCGGCAGTGCCGCTGCTGTGTCGCTGAACGCGCAGAATGGCGTGCCGCGCTGGCAAGCGGCTGTCGCCAACGGCACGGTGATCGCCGATGCAGTGTCTAGCACGATCTTCTTAAACGACGGCACGACCTTTACCGCGCTCGACAACCAACATGGCATGGTGCGCTGGCACCTGCCATTGCCGGCACCACTCGCCAGCGTGACGGCTGCCACCATAGTGACCAACACAAACGTGATCATCACTGCTGGCGCTACCCTACTGGCGGCGGATATCACCACTGGCAAAGTAGGCTGGAAGCTGACATTGCCGGCGAAGCTGATGGTCCCACCGTTGTTGGGCAGGGCATAAGGCAACGTTGTACAGCAGAGCCAATAACATAGGAGAGGGTTGATGCAACATCAAAGTCAAGTACGGTGCCAGTGGGCGGAGGCGCATCCCTTGTTGCTGAGCTACCACGATGCGGAGTGGGGCGTTCCCGTTCACGATGATCGGTTGCTCTTTGAGATGCTCAATTTAGAGGGCGCGCAAGCCGGGCTAAGCTGGCTGACCATCCTCAAAAAACGGGAACACTATCGCCAGGTATTCGCTCAATTCGATGCCACGCAGATCGCGCGCTATGACGATGCCGCCAAGGCGGCGCTCCTGGCCGATGCGGGCATCGTGCGCAACCGCCTGAAGATCGCCGCGGTCATAGCCAACGCTACTGCCTTCCTCGCCATCCAGCGCGAGTTTGGCACCTTCGATGTCTACATCTGGCAATTCGTCGGCGGCCACCCCCTCACTGGTGCCGCAAAATCCCAGGCAGTCGCCGTGAGCGTGCGTATGAGCAAAGATCTCCAGCATCACGGTTTCCGCTTTGTGGGGCCAACGATTTGCTACGCCTTCATGCAAGCAGTGGGTATGCTAAACGATCATGCCCCTGATTGCTTTCTTGCTACTTTTACTCAATAAACTTTTAATCTATAACGCGGAGGTGATGCCCTGATGCCGCTCGCCGATGACTGCGCCACGTAGCTCAGTGAGCGACCTGCTCGATGAAAAAGAACGAGCGATCGCTGTCTACTGACGAGATAGCCTGCCATGCCTCGTCCTAGCCCGGTAGGGGTTTGTGTTCCGCGCCGGGACGATTGGTACTTGCAATCGATGCTCCCGGCGACGGCGCGACGGCTGCTCTTGCTCCCGGCATGTAGCAACCGGACGGCATAGAGTATGCAGCCAATTACAATCGCTCAGGCTAAGCCCAGTTCCCACTTGGCGTCTTCGCTCATGCGATTAGGCGTCCAGGGGGGATCGAAGGTGAGTTCGACATGGCAGCTTTTGACGCCGGGAACGGCGCTGACGCGCTCCTCCACTTCGGCCATCACCTCGCCGGCAACCGGGCAGCCGATGGCGGTCAGGGTCATCGTCACGTTGACATGATCCTGATCGATTTCGAGGTTATACACCAGACCCAGATCCACGATGTTGACGGGGATCTCCGGGTCGTAGCACTCGCGCAGCGCCTCATAGATGAGGTCTTCGTTGAGAGTTGTTGTTGGTTCGGACATCGACGAAACTCCTAGCGCGCGCATATGGCTGATGGTGCGCGCGATCTTTCTTGCTTATAGCATACCACGCGCAGGCCGGGCTGTGCATAGCCCCACGCCGCACCGACGCCGCACGCAACAGGTCACAGGATTAGGGATTATTGCCAGTGGCCAGATGCCGAGCTTGTGATATACTGAATATGTCCGTCCTGGCGGGCGAGGCGCGCCGTGTGGCGCGACAGGTTGATGACAGATATGAAGCGCATTCACAATAATAGTGGTAGCGAGGTAGTATGTCAGATCACGATTCACAGCGCGCGCCGGAAGGTCCGCCACCCGTCAAACCCTTCAAGAAAAACGTGGAGGAAGGGACAGGCCCGGCTAGTAGCGCGCCACCCGCCGCGCCACCTTCGGGCGCAACGCCGCCAGCAGCGCCCGATCCTGCGCCCGGTAATCCGGCCTTGCCCACGCCGCCGCTCATTCGGCGCACCGGGGTGCCTGATCCTGCCGCATCGGGCAATTATCCGGGTGGGGTGCCGCCGGTCGCAGGCGGGCGCGTCGCCGCGCCTAATAACTCCCCCGCGTCGCCCACATCTCCCGTGAGCAATGGCGGCGTGCCGCCAGCAGGGGCGCACACGGCTCCTCCGCAGCAGCCACCCGCGCACAGCGGACCGGGTTACACGAAGCCCGCGTCGCCGCAGCCACCGCTCAGCCACACCGGACCCGGCTACCAGCCGCCAGCCCAGTCAGCCGCGCCGCGTCCGCAAGCGCCGCCCGGCGGGCCGGGCTATCAGGTGCCGGTGACGCCGCGCCAGTTGCCGCCCGCGCAGGGAGCCGGCTACCACGTACCGCCCATGCAGGGCTACCCGCCGGCGGGGATGCAGCCGCATCCCAACGTCGCGCGCCCGACCATCGCCGTGCGCAACCTGCACCACACGTTTCCGGGCGGCACCTTCCGCCTGAGCGTTCCCATGCTGGATATCATGCCGGGCGAACTGACCTATATCGGCGGGGCCAGCGGTTCGGGCAAATCGACGCTGATCAAGTTTCTGGCGCTGGAAACCGTCCCCGATGGCGGCGATATCTATATGCTGGATCGCCTGATCCGTATGCTGCCGGAAAAGGATCTCGACGATCTGCGCGGCGGCGGGCTGACATACATTCCCCAGGGCCACCTGGGTTTGACCGACAATACCGCGATTCAAAACATCCAGCGCGTGCTGTATGATTATGACGGCGTTTCGTGGACCCAGGCGGAGCAACAAGCGCAGCATGCCATGCAGATGGTCGGACTGGATCCACAGAACCACAAGCAAAAGGTCAAGCTGCTCTCCGGCGGCCAACAGGCGCGCGTCGCCATCGCCAAAGTCTTCGCGCGGGGCCGCCCGATCTGCCTGGCCGACGAGATTTTGCCGGCGCTGGATGACAAGAGCCGCCATGATGTGTTACGCTTGCTGCAACAACTGGCGCAGGGCGGCTTCACCGTGGCGATCATCGCCCACCAGCCGGAATTGAAGCAATATTTTCATCGCGTCATCGAGATGCAAGCCGGCCAGATCGTCGGCGACCAGCGCCAGGCACCCAAACCGCTTTAACGATGCCCGCAGAGGAGAAGCCTACAGCATGCAGCAACCACCCTATCGCCAGCCGCAGATGCCCCCCGTGGGGCCGCGCCAACCCTTCATGAAAGCGCCCGTCAAGCGTACCGGCATGGATGCGGTGAACTACCGGCTGGGGCGCATCATGCGCAGCTTCACGGATAATCCCTGGCGCGCGGTGATCGTCGCCGGTGCCGTGGCCGTGGGCGTCGCGCTCTCCATCGCCATCATCGCCGCCGGCGACGGCGTGCAGAGCGCCATCACGAACTTCCTGGGGGCCGCCGACACCGGGCAGGCATGTCCCCATCCGCCCCTGCCGAACGGCCTGGACATCTGCCAGATCCAGCAGGTGTTGGATAACACGCAATCGTTGCTGATCAAGCTTGGCGTCGCCTTCACCGCCGCGCTGGTGGGATTGATCACGTGGGTGACGATGGGCCAGCGCCGGCGCGATATCGCTATCCGCATGCAGCAGGGCGAGCATCGCGTCGATGTCATCACCGATCTGGTGACGGAATCATTGATCTTGTGCGTGGCAGGCGGCTTCGTCGGCGTCATCCTGGGCAATATTATCTGCAACACGCTGAGCGGCGCGCTCAAGCCGCTGACCTTGCCCGTCAACCCCAGCAGCGTCGTCTCGATCTTCCCGACCACCACCATCCTCAGTTTCGCCGCGACAGCGGTGATCGCCATCTATTACGCCACCCGCCGCGATTCCAGCGTCGGCTTGTAAAGGCAAGCGGACGGCGGAGCGGTAACGTTCGCGCCAGGGAGCGCGGGCGGTTGAAACCGCGCCTAGGGGCCGTTGGCCACGAAGTCCGCCGTCGCGGACTAGACACAGACGGATCGGAGGACCGCGCTATGCCGCAGCCCTATTCACAGCGCCTCAGCCGGCGCTATCCCGGTTTGTTCATCATCTTGATCGACCAATCAGGATCGATGCAAGAGACGATCCCCGGCCAGAACGACGTGAGCAAGGCGGATTACGCCGCCAGCGCGCTCAACGAGGTCATCTACGCGATGATCCGGCAGGGAAAATATGATCCCGCGACCGGCCTGCCGCGCAAGTATGCCTACCTGAGCATCTTCGGCTATGGTTCGACGGTCAACAGCTTGCTCACCGCCAACGGCGCGCCGATCGACATCGCCTTCATGAGCAACCACCCCTTGCGCTATGAAACGCGCGAGAAGGACGAGTTCGATGCCGTCAACAACACGTGGGTGCGCACCAGCGAGCGCGTGCCGATCTGGATCGAGCCGCGCGCGGAGGGGCAGACGGAGATGGCCCAGGCGCTGACGCGCGCCCGCGATGTCATCCGCGCCTGGCTGAACGCGCCGCCGGAGCCGAACCAGGGCGTCCGCCGCGACGGCTTCCCGCCGATTGTGCTGAACATCACCGATGGTCAGCACCAGGGCGCGGGTGATCCGCTGGCGGCGGCGCGCGAGATCATGGCGGAACAGACCAGTTGCGGCAACGTCCTACTCTATAATTGCCACTTCACGCGCGACATGGCGAACCCGACGGTTTTTCCGAACGATGTGAGCCAGGTGGCGCACCTCAATCCCTTCAGCGCGCAGTTGTTCTACATGAGCAGTCCGATTCCTGACAACCTGCGCAAGAAAGCGGAAGAGATCAATTCGGGCCGGCCCGTCGCCCCTGGCGCACGCGGCATGGTCTATAATTCCGACGCCAGCATGCTCGTCCGCTTCTTGACCTGGGGAACGGTCGGCACGACCGGCGTGGAAGGCTGACGGCAGCCGGCGGTTGAAACCGCGCCTAGGGGCGTTCCGCCACGAAACCCACCTACGTGGGTTGGAGATCGGCGCACCTGCCGGATGTAGTGCCGAGAAACGAAGAAGGGGTGAATAGAATGACTTCGCCGCCGATAGCACGCGCCACAACCACGCCGGCGTTGTGGTGGGTGGGGCTGGGCCTGGCGCTGGTGAGCGTGGTGCTGGGGTTGGTCGCGCTGGTCACGGGTCCGGTGGGCCTGCTGCTGATTCTGGCGCTGGTGCTGGCCGCCGTGATGGTGCTGGTGTGGGTGTGGCGCTTGCTGACGCCGGTGGCAGCGCCCGCCGCCGTTCCCGCCGCGCCGGTTCCCGCCGCCGTCAGCGCACGGCCTGTGCTGCGCCAGCAGGGGCCGGTCCCCGTGCCGCCCAGCGGCGCGGCACCACCCTCCACGCACGTCGTGGGTCGCGCCCCGGCACCGCTTATCCCCGGCCCCGCGCCTGCGCCCGCCGCCTCCCCCGATCCGCGCTGGCTGGAACGCGATCCCTTCTATTCGGCGCTGGAAGCGCCGGATGCCGCCGTGCGCGCCTTCATCGCGCCCAAGCACGAGGCCGACAGCATGGTGGAATGCGAAGATAGCTACGCGCTGGATAGCGCGGCGCGGCGTTATGCCGTGGCTGATGGTGTCAGCGGCAGCGAACTGCCCCGGCCCTGGGCGCGCTTGCTGGCGCGCACCTTCGTCCAGCACCCGAACTACTTCACGGATGCCGCCGCGTTCGCCGCGCAGTTGCCGCGCCTGGGCGAGCAGTGGCGCGCGTGGGTGACGGAGATCTGGTTCCCCACGCTCAACGGCGGGCGCGCGCCCGGCGACGGCGACGCGGAGTTTCAGCGGCGCGTGAAGGCCGGCGCCCAGGCGACCCTGCTGGGCTGCGCGCTGGTCGAGGCCGCGCAGCGGCCCCGGCAGTATACGGCGCAGGTCGTCGCGGTGGGCGATGCCGACTTCTTCCAGTTCCGCCGCGCCGGCACGGCCTGGCAACAGGTGGCGACGTACCCCATCGCCGATCCGCACGATTTTGGGCGCTTCCCGCACACACTGCTGACGAATCCCGATTACGCGGAAAAAGCGGTGGAATGGCGACGCATCGGCGACTTCCCGGTTGAGGCCGGCGACCTGTTGGTGCTGGCGACGGACAGCCTGGCGAAGTGGCTGCTGGATCAGGTGCGCGAGGGCGGCAACCAATGGCAACAAGTGTTGGCGTGCCAGAGCGCCGACGCCTTCACGGCGTTGATCGCCGCCGCGCGCAAAGGGACCGATGGGCATACCGCCCTGGAAGATGACGATGTGACCCTGCTGCTGATCACCGTGCCGCCTTTCAGCGCGGGGAAAGGTAGCCGCCGATGATGCCATGGCCCAAACGCAAAGACTATGAACGCGCGCTCCATAGCTGGCAGACGACGCTGCTCGATCCGGAACTACGCGCCGGCCAGTTGCTGATGGATGGCGCAGGCAATCCCATCCCCCGCGACGGCGCGGGCCTATACGTCTGTGTCTATCAGATCGGCGATTGGATCGTGCGCTGCTTCCATACCAACCCCGAAGCGAACACGCGCCCGCCCGACGATATCACCGCGCGTTACCAGGCGATCAGCGACTTTTGTGCGGCGCACGAGGCACAGGTGCGCGCGTTGGTGCCGACGATCTATCTGCGCGAGGGCATCCAGATCGGCCAGAACGTGGTGCCGCTGGTGAAGATGCGCCTGCTGCGCGGCTATAGCACGCTGGGCGAGTTCGTCATGCGCCACCATACGAACAGCGCGGTGATGACGATGCTGGCCGATGCCTGGCTGGCACTCGTGACCAACCTGGAAAACGCGGGGATGGCGCACGGCGACCTGGACCTGACAAACGTGCTGGTGCAGGACGGCAGCAATCCCCTGCAACTGCGCCTGGTGGATTATGACAACATGTTCGTGCCGGCGTTGGCGGGGCATCCGCAGAACGAGGGCGGGCATCCGCCGTTCCAGAATCCCTTCATCGCCACGCGGCCCTTCGACGTGACGATGGATCGCTTTTCGGCGTTAGTGATCTTCATCTGCTTGCGGGCGCTGGCCTTCGATCCGACGCTCTACGGCGAATACCAGGCGGACGAGGGTTCGCGGCTGTTGCTGGACGTGCCGGACTACGAAGACTACGGCCTGGCATCGGGCAACATCCTGCGGCTGCGCAAACGCCTGACCCCGGCGCAGATCGATCCCTATTTCGTCGCGCTGATCACGTCGCTGAAAGACAAAACGTTGCCGCCCCGGCTGGACACGATTGTGCCGGCTGCGACACACCCCACCACCGGACCCGCCGCGCCGGCCCCGCCGCTGTTGCGCCGCACCACCAATCCCGGCAACATGCAGTCCGCCCCCGTGAACCCGCGTTCCCCCGTGCCGGTGACAGCGGAGCCGGTGCGCCAGGCGCAGCCAGCGCAACAAGCGCCCGCCTGGCGTGGCGGCGCGGCGCAGGTGCCAGCGGCGAACCAGGCGCAACGCGCGCCGCAGGGCTGGCAAGGGCAACCGCTGCCCCAGCGGCAGCTCGGCATACAGGGGCAATATGGCAAACCCCAGCCGCAACCTACCCCCAAGCCTTCAATCATCCAGGAGATGTTCGCCAACACCGGCAATGTGCTGCTTTTCATCGCCATCCTGGTGGTGGTCATCATCATCCTCTGGGTCGCCTTCCATCTGAATACCAGCGGCAGCATCTTCCTGAACGCTGCCGGCTGGCTGGAACATGGGCTGTTGACGCGCGGCGGCTGAAAGGAGCTATCAACCATGCGACACATATCCAGGCTGATTCTGCCGGCCCTGGCGCTCTGTGCGGGCTGGTTCTTGCTGTGGGCCACACCGGCGATGGCTGCGCCGGGCGCGCTCCAGCACGCCAGCGTCCGTAACCTGCCCGTGGATGTGACGACCACTCCTTCGGGCAACGGTGGCGGCGCGGTGAGTACGCCTGTGGGGGGATCGAATCCCGGTGTGGGCAGCACGCCCACCAGCGGCGCGATCCCGAATGCACCCTGCCTGCACGTGAAGGCGAACGGCGCGGATACCGGCTGCCTGCCCGGTGGCGCACAGACGACGCTGGCCAGCGTGACCGGCGCGCCGCTCGACATCGTCGGCGAGAACTGGAGCGACGGCAGCGTCAACATCATGATCTGCCCCGCTGGCAACTGCGCCACCAGCAAAACGCTGACAGCGCAAGCAGCCCACGGCGTTTTCGCCCAGCGGCTGGCGGACCCCGGCTTCGGCACGTATACGATAAAGGCGCAAGACGGCCAACAGAGCGTCGCCATCACCCTCACGTTGACCCAGGAAGATAACCTCCTGATTGGTCGCGCGCATGGCATCGCCCTGCCGGTGGGCGGCGCGCTCATCACGGCCCTGCTGTCGCTGCTGGTGTTCCTGGCCAGTGGCTTGCGTGCCGGCACACCGCAACGGCGCTAGAAAAAACTTTTGCGAGGTTCACATGGCCGCCAGCCGCATCATTGACAACCCGCGTGACATCAAGCTCAGCGACTATGATCCCGATGACACGAATGGGATGAAACACAAAGACGCCACCGCCGCGCAGCCGAAGCTGGAAGCGCGCCTGTGCGCTCAGCAGGAATTGCTGTACGCCGCCAGCCGCCAGAGCGTGCTGCTCGTGCTGCAAGGCATGGACACCTCCGGCAAAGACGGCACGGTGAAGCATGTCTTGCAATCGATCAATCCGACTGGCTGCCATGTGTGGAGCTTCAAAGTCCCATCGGCGGAAGAGGCCGCGCACGACTTCCTGTGGCGCATCCACCAGCGCACGCCGGCGCGCGGCATGATGGCCGTCTTCAATCGTTCGCAGTACGAAGATGTGCTGGTCGCGCGGGTGCATAACCTGGTGCCGCGCGACATCTGGCAGGAACGCTACGCGCAGATCAACCATTTCGAGCACATGCTGGCGCAGAACGACACGATCATCCTCAAGTTCTTCCTGCATATCACCAAAGATGAGCAGCGCCAGCGCCTGCTCGCCCGCGAGGACGATCCGACGAAATCCTGGAAGCTCTCGGTCGGCGATTGGCAGGAGCGGCAGTATTGGGATGCTTATCAGGATGCGTATCAGGACGCCTTGGGCAAGTGCGCTGCCGAGCAAGCGCCGTGGTACATCGTGCCAGCGAACAAAAAATGGTATCGCAACCACTTCATCCTGCAAACCATCATCGAGCGCCTGGAACCCTATGAGCGCGCCTGGAACGAAGAGTTGGCCGCGCGCGGCAAAGAGGAACTCGCCGCGCTACGCCAAGCCAAGGTCCACGAGGCATAGAACAAATCGTACAGACAGCGATCAAGCTTGCCGGATTGCAGTCCGCGACGGCAGGGCGACCACAAGGGTACGCCCCTTCAGCATCGCCGCTAGGCGCTTAGGCGCGGCTGCAACCGCCGGCTTTCTCTTCACCGCCGGATCACGAACGTCTGGATCTGATAGGGCAGGGTGCTGAAGGTGAAACTGCGCCTGTCGGCGGCGAGCGCCACCGGCTGCGGCGCGGCTTCCAACAGGTTCGTCGCCATCACCTGCGTCGCCGGGGCGGGCAGCGTCACCGTGACGGGGCCGCGCCGATTGGCGCACTCGTAAAGGCGCAACACCAGATCGTCGCTCGCCTCGGCACGCTTGACCGTCTCGATGATGACGTTGGGCGCGTCGGTTGTGGCAACTGAGATGCTGGCGGGTGCCACGCCATTGTCCGCGCCGACCGGCATGGCCGTGTGCAGCAGCGGGTAGTTCAGTTCGTAGGCCGCGCGATGGACGTTGCCAGCAAACCAGTCGCCCGCATGGGGCAGCAGGCTGTAAGTGAACTGGTGTCGGCCCTGGTCGGCCTCCGGATCGGGATAGATCGCGCCCTTGAGCAGCGTCAGCCGCAGCACGTTTTCCAGCACGTCGTAGCCATACTTGCAGTCGTTGAGCAACGCCACGCCGTAATCGCCCTCGGAGAGATCGACCCACTTGTGGCCGCACGTCTCGAACTGGGCGCGCTCCCAACTGGTGTTGCGATACGTGGGCCGGCGGATGTTGCCGAACTGAATCTCCGCCGTGGCGTGGGTGGTATGGATGGCTACCGGAAACGCGACTTTGAGCAGCGTCTGCTGCTCGTGCCAGTCCACCTCGGTCACGAAGTCGATGCGGCGAGAATCAGCATAGAGATAGAGCGTCTGGGTGATGGTCGTGCGGTCCAGGTAGCGCCACGTCAGGCGCAGACCGCCGCGCAGCGGCCCCTGCTCGATCACCGTGCGCTCCACCAGCCCATCCAATTCCCACATCTTTTGCGCATAGAAAGCGTCGATGTCCCAGGCATCGAAGTTGTTGGGCTTGTCCTCGAAAAGCTGGAAGACATTGGCGCGCTCGCCTGCCGCCAGCACCTCGCGCCCCTGCTCCTTGTCGTAGAGCCGCGTGATCTGCCCTTGCGCGTTCAATTCCAGGCGATACCAGCGGTTTTCCAGCAGGGACGGCCCCACCCCCAGCCCCTCCCCATCGGCGATGGAGAGGGGAGACGAGGTGGCCCCACCCCCCAGCCCCTCCCCATCGGCGATGGAGAGGGGAGATCTTGTCAGGGGCTGATCAGGTTCATTTTGGCTGATCCCTTCCCGAACGATCTCCCCCTCTCTGTCGAAGACGGGGAGGGGGCCGGGGGGTGGGGCTACCACGCGATAGCCCAGCGCGGGGATGTCCGCAAGCAGCGCCAGGGCGCGGCCATCCGGCAGGGATTGGGTGGGGACGGCCAGCGCGGCGGCCTGCTCGGCTGCCAGTTCCACCAGATCGGTGCGCGGCCAGGGGAGCGCGTTGACGGCGAGCAGCGATCCTGTCGGCGCGGCGACGGCAGCGGCAAGCGCGCTGAGCGCGGCATGGATGACGCCATCTGTCGCCTCGCGCACGCGCGCATAATGTTCCGCCGCGTCAGCATAGACGGGGCCGATGGAGGAACCAGGCAGGATGTCGTGGAATTGATGGGTGAGGACGGTGCGCCAGGCGTCGTCCAGCGCGGCCTTGGGATAAGGCTGCGCTGCCAGGTGGTGCGCCAGGGTCGCCAGCACCTCGGCGTTGTGCAGGTCGCGCTCGGCGCAACGGTTGTTGCGCTTGGTGTGCGCCTGGCTGGTGTAGGTGCCGCGATGATACTCGAAGTACAGTTCGCCGGCCCAGACGGGCAGGCGCGGATCGTCGCCGACGCGCGCCGCCAGGCGATCCATGTAATCGCGCACCTTGCCGGGGCTGGCAGTGGGGATGTCGCGGCTGATGGGCTGCGCCTGCATGCCGGCGGCCTCCACCATCTCGCGCGTCGGTCCGCCGCCGCCGTCGCCCCAGCCATAGGCCACCAGCAGTTCGCGGTTGACGGCTTGCTGGCGATAATTGCGCCACGAGCGCACCATCACGCCCGGCCACGCCTCGGCATTGTACGTGTAGAATTGCTCGCTATCGGCGTTCTGCGCGGTGATGAAATGGCTGAGGACGCGCGTGCCGTCGATGCCCTCCCACCAAAAGGTATCGACCGGAAAGCGGTTGGTGTCGTTCCAACTGATCTTGGTCGTGATGAAATACTCCGCGTCCGCGCCCTTGATTAATTGCGGCAGCGCGGCGGAATAGCCGAAGACATCCGGCAGCCACAGCACTTTGGTATCCACGCCGAACTCTTCCTGAAAGAAGCGTTTGCCATAGATGAACTGGCGCACCAGGCTCTCGCCGCCGGTGATGTTCGTGTCGGCCTCCAGCCACATCGCGCCCTCGGCCTCCCACTGCCCCGCCGCGATCTTCTCCTTGATGCGCGCGTAGAGCGCCGGCTCGTCCTCTTTGACATACTGGTATAATTGCGGCGTGCTGGCGGTGAAGATGAAGTGCGGATAGCGGTCCATGTGATAGAGCGCGGTGGCGAACGTATCCGCCGCTTTCAGCCGCGTGTGGCGCAGCCGCCAGAGCCAGGCGACATCAATGTGCGCGTGGCCGGTCGCGGTGACATGCGGCTGCCAGGGATCGGTCGGATCACCGTGCAGCGCGTCCAGATGTTCGGTCAAAACATCCAGCGCAGCAGCGCACGAGGCATAGAAAGCGGCATCCGTGGTGAAATCGAGCGCCAGCGTGGCGGCGTCGAGGGCATCCAGCAGGGCATGCCGCGCGGTGCTGTGCGGCGGCAGATGCTCCGTCGCTTCCAGCCACACGCGCATCGTCTGGTGTAGCCGGTCCGTCGCCGCGTGCATGCGCCGCAGTTCCAGCGCGTGCAGCGTGTGATGGTCCTCGTCGATGCCGTTCCAGACGCGCAGATCGATGGCGAAGCCTGCTTTGGCAGCGAGATCCGGCGGCAAGATCACCTCGCGGTGGTAACGGTCGATGGCATGCAGCGGCACGCCGTCGATGCTGAGCAGCGCCTCCGCCGTCGCCAATTCCCAGCCGGTGGCAGGAGCCGACAGGTCCAGATGCAGCGCCAGTTCGTCCCCACGCCAGTCCGCCGGCACGGCGACCTGCGCCGTCATCCGATACAGGCCGTCGCGCTCGCCCCACCGCTCCCCTGTGTTCACCACTTGCACCGCGCCGGTGCCATCCAGCCGCGCCACGCGGAGCGGCCCGATAGGTTGTGAGGCCACATACCGTCGCCGCGCCAATTCCTGTATCCGCCGCTTGAGCTTTGCCACATTGACCTGCATCGGTCGCTTCCCTCACCATCACGTTTCATCGCAGACCGACCGCTAAAAAGCGCGTCGCCGCCGTGGGAGCGTGTTCCCCCCACTGGGGCAGCATAACATAGCGGGATCGCGCGGCGCAACGGGCAGTGGCGACGAACCGAGGCGACCACAAGGGTAAACCCCTACTCCGGCAGAGGGCGCATGCGCACCTCACTCCATCGCTGGCGGCGGGGCGGGCGGGTCTGCCGTTGGTGCCGGCGGGGTGTGCAGCGCCCCCTGCATGCCCAACAGCGCCCCCAATACATCCCGCGAAAGGTTTTGCATTTGTTGACTCAGGGCGGTGCGCGCATGGCCGTAGAGTTCACGTTCCTGATTGGATTTTGGTAGTGTCAGGCCGATGATCAGGCCCGTGGCCACGGTCAGCGCCCCCACCAGCCAGGGATTATCACGCAGGGTGTGTTCGATTCGCTTCAGCGCGTGTTCGGCTTGTTGCTGAGCTTGCGCGGCGGTTTGCCCACCCTGCGCGGCGATGGTCGCCGTCGTAGCCTGCGCTTGCGCGGCGAGCTGCGCGCCCTGGTCGCGCGCCTGCCCCAGCGTCGTCTGCGCCGTATCGGCTGCCGCTTGGCCGGCATGGTGCGCCCGCTGGCCCAAGATCGTGAGCCAGGTGGCGACCGCGCCTAACACGGTGGCGACGAGCGGCGTATCATGCAGATATGTTTGCACCTGTGCGCCGAAATCATGCACCGCCTGGCTGATGGCATCAGCGGCCTGCGTGGTCGTCGCACCGGCACGATCTAGCACCGCTTCGCCGGCATCATGCATGACCTGGCGCGGCTGCAAACGCGCCTGCAACGTGTCGAGCGTGGCGGCGAGATCCTGGCGTGTCTGTTCGACCGCCGCCGTCAGGTGCGCGACATCTTGATCCTGCTGCTGTGTCATGTAGTAGCCTCTTTCGTGGGCGCGACCAAAGCGCGCAAGGTACGGCGGGGAACCAGGCGCGCACGGCGCAACGCCACTTGACCAATAATGAGAACGATCAAACCGACTAGCACGCTGCCGCCACCACCGATCAACCCCGCCTGCCACCAGGGCAGGATCTGCGCGAGGGCGATGATGCCCGTCGTCAGCAGCGCGACGAAACCGGCGAAAACGACCGCGCCCCCCGCGATGATAAGCGCCAAACTTCGCTGAATAGTGCTTGTGTTCTGCTGCATCTCCGCCTGCGCCAGCGCGATCTCCTGGCGGATCAGCGTGCTGGCCTGCTGAGTGAGATGCGTCACCAGATCACCGATGGAGAGATCGGGCGCGTCTGTTGGCATCACATCGTCCTTTCTTTCCCTGCTCTGCGTCTGCTACTTGTTGCACATGATGGCTGTTGCTAACCAAAGGCGGACAGGAATGTCCGCCCCACGTTTGGCAGAATGCTCTCACTGGCCTGTCGGGGCAGGGCAAACCCAAGGCATTGCCCCGACACGTGGTCGCCCCGTTTCTGGGGGTTATCCCGTTGCCATGGGGTCTGTAGGGGCGTACCCTTGTGGTCGCCCTGGTCCCCCGCATGGTCCCCCTGGTCGTGGGGCTGGTCGCCCTGGTTCCCCGCATGGTCCCCCTGGGGGTTGGGCCGCTACGCCGCTGATTGCGCCTGGTGTGCGTTATACACCAGCCGTGCCGCGAGCAAACCGACGACCAGACCACCAGCCATCAGCAAGGCCGTCTGCGTCCGCGCGCCGTGCTCGATATCCTGGATAATCTGGTCGAGCGTCTTCTGGTGCAGATCGGTGGCGAAGCCGCGCAAGCGCCCCGCGACGCCGTCCAGCGCGTTCGCCAGGGCGACCTGGCCGTCGGCGCGCAACTGCGCGCTGATATGCTCGGCGACGGTGGCGATCTCGTCGATCACGTGCGCGGCCTGCTCTTTTTGGGCGGTGAGGAATTGGCTGAGTTGCCCGCGCATCTGCTGCGCCATCTCGCTGGCCTGCGCCTGCATCTGTTGCGCCACCTGACCCGCCTGCTGGCCAAGCTGCCCGGCCTGTTCGTGTGCGTGCTGCACGAGTTCGCCGGTGTGGTCCTGCACCTGCTGCGCGACATCGCCCGCGCGATCTTGCACGGCCTGCACGCCCTGGCGCACCTGCTCCGCCGCCTCGCTGGCATGCTGCTGCACACCATTCATGGCGGCTGATGTACCCGTTGTGCCGTCAGCGTTTGCGGGCAGCGGGGAATCGCTGGCGAGATAATCGGGGGTCACGAACGGTTCTTCGTAGGGATTCATGGGAAATCACTCCTTTGCACATCAGAACCATGCGATCTTCAAACGCCTTGATATCGCACGGATTCCTGCCTTCGCGCAGAATCAATTGCTGCGCGCCTACAAATGGTGCCATTGTGCTGACAGCACCGTGCGCCATCAGGCTGTGGCCGGCGGTACAGTATTCTTCAGAAAGCGGGCGGCGATGACACCCAGGGCGAGCAAGACGCCCGCCGTCAGCGCGGGACGTTCATGTGCGACGCGCTCGGCATCCTTGATGATCGCTTGCAGATCGTGGTCGTGCAGATACGCCGACGCACTTTCAAGCGAAGCCGCAGTCGCATCGGTATAACGCATCAATGCTGCTTGGTCGTGCTGGGCCATCTCGCGTTCCGCCTGGCGCACCACCTGCGCCAGATGATTCAGCGTCCACGCGACATCTTCTTTGCGCGCGTTCACCTGCGAGTGCAGCAAGAATTGCGCGGTGGCGCTGATGAGGGCGGTGAGCATATCCGTCCCACCGCTCGTGGGAACCGTTGCGGGATCTACGCTGGCGGGGACCGGCGCAGTGCTATCGGCAGGGGGCGCGGTCATCGGGCGAACTCCTTTCGTGGACGTGCCAAATATTCCATCGAAAGCGCATGCAAGTCTCATGCCAGCGTCGGCTCGTCTGGCTGAACCGTAGCTAATTTTGCAACATAATGCAACACTTTTTCATGAGCGAACCGGCGGACGACGGCAAGCACAGCGGAGCGCCACGCCACGCATTCCGTCATCTTCGGTTGCCAACCCAGAGCCAGGCACCGCGCTATTTTCCGACGCGCATCCAGCAGTAATCGTGGGGGGGATTCATCCCCAGCAGGGAAAAGGGGATCATCGGCTCGCGGTGTTGCAGCAGGTAGCGTTTGACGGCCTCGTTGCGGCCATAAAAGCGTTCGGCAATGCGCAGGGCGGTTCCCAGCGAGCGAAAATACACTTTCATCTCGCCGTTTATGGGCAGGCTGACATGCTGAAAACCCTGGTGTTCGAGCCATCGCACGTCCTGGGGGCGCGGCCAGATGAAGACGATGCAGCCGCCGGGCCGCGTCACGCGGCGCATCTCCGCCAGCCCGCGCCGCGCCTGATCCTGGTCTTCCACGGTGAAGGTCGCGCACGAGAGCGCGACATCCACGCTGGCATCTGCCAGGGGCAGCGCGTCGAAGCGCCCCCTGATCGGCGTGACGCGGTCGCGGAGGTGCCGTGCCTCGGCCTTGTGTTCCAGGATGTGTAGCAACGTGGGCGCGGGATCGATGGCGTAGACCTGCCGCGCGCCCTGGCGCAGTGCATCCAGCGTCGCCCGCCCGCTGCCCGCGCCGGCATCCAGCACCACGCTGTCGCGCAGGTCGGGGCGCAGCCGGCGGAAGATGCCTGGGTGCAGCATCTCGCCTTCGGTCAGCTCCTCATACCAATCCGGCGTCTGCCAGTACGTCAACTCCCAGAATAGCGCATCCACCACGCGCCGCTCTTTGGCGTGGATCACCCATTCCGGCGCACCCTGCTGCATTTTTTCCTGGAAGCGTGGCCGCTCCTCCGGTGCCAACGCGCGCCGCACCAGGCTGACGACGCTGGCAGGCGCGTGATGCAGGGCCAGGGCGAGATCGCTGAGGGACAGATCGCTCAGTTCATTCCCCAGCAATTCCCGCATGGTGGTTTCATCAAAAACCTGGAGATCCGTGATGTGAAAGGGATTCACAAACGCCTGATCGCTAGGCACCAGCGCGTCATCTTGTCCCGTTGCAGCTTCGAATAACATCCTTATGCTCCCTCGTGAGTGCCTGTGTCTGGTATTTGAGCCAGCGCCCGCAACAGGCTTAGTACGGTGGCTTCGTGCGGCTCGGCGTCCAGCTTTTTCGCCAGATCTTCAACCGGCGCGGGGGCATGCTCGAAAAGAGAGCCGTTCAGGTAGGCCGCCAATATATGCGGATGCACATAGCTCTTCTTGCAGATCGCGGGTGTATTGCCCAGTTTGGCGGCGGCGGCTTTGATCGCCGCGTTGATCTCGTGCTTGCCCTGCGTCGGCGAGGCGCATTGGCCACAGGCACAGAGCGTGGCGGCGACGATGACGGTGGCCGCCCAGGTGCGAAAGTCCTTCGCCGTGAAGTCTTCGCCGCTGATCGCGCGTAGATAGGCATTCACATCGGCGGACTCAATCGGATGGCGCGTGCCGTCGTCGGCGATGTACTGAAACAATTCCTGGCCCGGCAGGTCGCGGCACTGCTTGATGATGCGCGCCAGCCGGCGGTCGTGCAGCGCCACGGCATGGTCTTTGCCGCTTTTGCCGACGAAGTGGAAGCGAATCTCAGCCCCCTCGACTTTCACATGCCGGTTACGCAGCGTCGTCAGGCCAAACGACTTATTTTCGCGCGCATACTCCTCGTTGCCGACGCGGATCGCCGTCTCGTCCAGCAGCGTCACCACCGTCGCCAAGACTTTTTCGCGCGGCAACCCCGGCTGCTTCAGGTCCGCCGCCACGCGAGCGCGGATCTGGGGCAACGCCTCGCCGAAGGCGAGCATGCGATGATACTTCGTCTCGTCGCGCACCGCGCGCCAGCGGGCATGGTAACGATATTGCTTGCGCCCCTTCGCGTCGTGGCCCGTCGCCTGGATGTGTCCGTTGGCATAGGGAGTGATCCACACGTCCGTCCAGGCCGGCGGGATGCCGATATGCTTGATCCGATCAAGCTCGCGCGCGTTCTGAACCGGCTTGCCGTTCGCCGCGATGTAGCGGAACTCGTCGCCCACGCGCTCGCGCCGGATGCCCGGCGTGGCATCGCTGACATAACGCAGCCCGGCCAGTTCCGCCGTCTCCACGGCGGCGGCCAGGTCGTGTGTCATCGGCAACTCATCCGGTGCCGGCAGGGATTGTGCAACCATATGCTTACATCGTCGCGTTCTGTTCGTCGGTGGTGTCGCCCAGCGCGGCGGCACTGCGCTGATTGAAGAGATAGCTGGACGATGTCGGGTCCAGCGCGCCCGGTGGGGCGTCGTGCACCATGCGCGCGAAATGGTTCAAGTCTTCTTGCAGCGCATTCTGGAAGTGCTGGCCCACGCCCAAGTTTTCGCCGACTTCGCCCAACGGCCCCAGCGGCGGCTCATAGCTGACGAAGACATCGACGCGCGTCTCATTCGGCCCCGTCGCCTGGAAGGTCACGCGCCCTGCGTTCTTCAGGCCGTTGACGGCGTGCCAGCCAATCTCCTGATCCGGCACCCAGTTCTCGTTCTCGGCATCCCACTCGTGGCGACCGGCGATATCAGCGACCCAATGGCTGCGCTGATCGTCATAGTACGTCACTTCCTTGATGAAATGCATGAATTTGGGGAAATCATTGAAATGCGAGAACAGGGCATACACCTGATGAACCGGTGCCTCCACCGTCACGGCAGCATGATGTTCAGCCATAGATAGCACCTACCTTTTACTGGCTCGTGTGTTGTTTTTCCTATAAGCAAGTTTCATGCACATTACGAAAGCGGGCGGTGTTGCGCTCTCATATGTGAACAAAGTGGCTCCTCTGCGGCTCCAGCGGGCGGATGCGCCTAGCCCCGCATGTGCTGTGGCAGCAAAAGCGCGCCGTCAGGCGGCAAACCCACCCGCAGCTTCACCCGCCAGTGCGGGCAAGATCATGACGAAATGCACTGTAGCACGCCCCCTGTGGTGGGATATGCTACCAATGGTTGAGGCAAAGGTGTTTTTGTAGGAGGGCATTATCAAACATGTTGAATGATGCGGATGCCATTCACGTCACAGATGTGAAGAAATATTACGGCGCAACCAAGGCGGTCGATGGCATCTCGTTCGCCGTGCGCCAGGGCGAGATCTTCGGCATGCTCGGCCCCAACGGGGCGGGCAAATCGACCACTATCGAGATGATCGAAGGCTTGCGCGTGCCGGATGCCGGCGCGATCACCGTGCTGGGCCTTCAGCAGCCGCGCCAGGCCAACGCGATCAAAGAGCGCATCGGCATCCAATTGCAGACGACCGCGCTCTATCCCCTGCTGACGGTGACGGAGATCCTCGATCTTTTCCACACGTTCTTTCGTGGTCGGCAGACGATCCCGACTGAGGATCTGATCCACATGGTCAACCTGGAAGAGAAGCGCGCCACGCGCAGCAAAAATCTTTCCGGCGGCCAACAGCAGCGCCTGAGTGTCGCCCTGGCCCTGGTGAACGATCCCGATCTCATCTTTCTGGATGAGCCGACGACCGGCATGGACCCCCAGGCGCGGCGGCAACTCTGGGATGTGGTGCGCGACCTGCGCGGGCGCGGCAAGACGATCCTCATGACCACGCATTACATGGAAGAGGCCCAAGAACTCTGCGACCGCATCGCCATCGTCGATCATGGCAAGATCCTGGAGTTGGATACGCCCGCCGCGCTGATCCACAAGTTTTTTCAGGATGTCGCCATCGAATTCCAGGATGGCAGCACTGACGCGGCGACGTATCAGCGCCTGCCCGGCGTCACCAGCGCCACCAGCAGCGAAGGGCGTGTCACGCTGCATTCCACCGACGTGCCGCAGACGATGGGCGCGTTGCTCGCGCATGTAGGCACCAGCGGCGCGAATTTCCGCGACCTCAACGTCCGCACGGCAACCCTGGAAGACGTGTTTCTCAAGCTCACGGGCCGCGCCCTGCGCGATTGAAAGAGAGTAGCTCTATGGTCATCAGTCTGTATATCGCCGCGCTGAAAGAGTATCTGCGTGACCGCACGACGCTCTTCTGGACGCTGGCGTTCCCGATCCTGTTCATCGTCCTCTTCGGTTTGATCTTCTCGAAGGGCGGTGGCACCACGTATAACGTCGCCATCGTCAACCTGGATAGCGGCGCGACCGGCCAGCAGATCCTGGGGGCGTTCCAGAGCAAGGATCTGCAATCGGTCTTCAATGTCACGCCCAGCACCTCCGTCAGCGACGAGAACACGTATCAAGACCAGTTGAAAAACGGCAAGCTGGATATGGTCATCGTCATCCCGCCGAACCTGAGCAGCAATGCGCAGAGCGGGCAGACGACAGGCGTGCAGTTGTACTACGACGCCTCGAAGCAGCCGGCGGGGCAGATCATGGTCGGCGTGGTGCAAACCGTGCTGACGAACATCAACCAGGGCATCACGGGTAAACCGCCCCTGCTGCGGTTGGATGCCCAGAGCGTCAACACGACCACGCTCAATGGCATCGACTATCTGGTGCCGGGCATCCTGGCGATGTCGCTGATGCAACTGGGCCTCTTTGGCACGACGCTGCCCATCGTCTCGCTGCGCGAACGCAAGATCCTGCGCCGGCTGGGCGCGACGCCGCTACCGCGCGCGGCGCTGCTGGCGAGCCAGGTGCTGCTGCGCCTGACCATCACACTGTTCCAGACGGCGCTGATCCTGGGCATCGGCTACTTCGCTTTCAACGTGCAGATCGTTCATCCGTTGCAAACCGCCGGTGTCATCGTGCTCGGTTCACTGATGTTCATCAGCCTGGGCTACTTCCTGGCGGCGATCTCGAAGACGCAAGAGAGCGCGACGGGCATCACCCAGGCGGTGAACTTCCCGATGCTCTTCCTTTCCGGCATCTTCTTCCCGCTGGCGGCGCTGCCCGGCTTCCTGGGGACGATTGTCAAGATCATCCCCCTGACGTACCTGGCCGACGCCATGCGCCAGGCGATGGTCAACAGCACACCGGACTTCCCCCTGACAACCGATCTTGCCGTGATTACGGCTTGGGCCGTTGTCTGCGGCCTACTCTCCGCGCGCCTCTTCCGCTGGGAATAAGCCGCATATCCATCACGCCGCCAGCCTGCGCGCTGGCGGCCAACGCACCCTCACGCTTGGTATAATTTATCGCTGCTACACTGATTTTCACATATGGCGCGCTAATCGAACGCGCTAATCGAAGATGTACGCGATTGGGGTGGTGAAGCCGGGCAAGACCGCGCCGCCGGTCAAAACCGCTGTATCGTCCAACGTTTGCACCGGTGCGGGCGGTTCGTGGACCTGGATGACGCGCGTCTGCGGCCACACCACCCACACCAGCCGCACCCCCACGCCCAACCACATCTGCACCTTCTGCTCGATCTCGTTGGCCCGATCACTTGAGGAAACAACCTCCGCTACCAGATCTGGCATCACCTGCCCCCAGGAGGATGTTACCGCCATCGGCGTCGCCCGGCTCGCCTGGATGAACGCGAAGTCTGGCGCGCGCACCGTATCAGGATTGCGCGCGATCAGGAAACCTGTTTCCGCCGTGAACGTCTTGCCAAGCTTTTGCTGCTTGATGAAATGGCCGACGATTATGTGTAGCTGCGAAGCAGTATAACCATGATCGGTGAAAGCGGCGGGCATCGTGACGATTTCTCCCTTGATCAACTCCATCCGCAGGTCATCGCGGTGCAGTGCGGCAAACTCTTCTGCTGTGATAAGCCAATTCGGTTGAGGTAAAGCGGCCATCTGCTATTCCTCCTCTGTCGCAGCCACATCTTTGCAGTATTATAGCATGAGATTATAGCATGAGCCACGGCGAAGGCTTCTTCCTCACCCAGTGACCTTCACAAGCGCAGTTGAGTGAGGTGGTGATATGTTATGCTGCAAAGGCATTCCAGCGATGAAGTATTGATGCAGCGGGCAGTGATCGAGAAGGGAGCGCGCGATGAGCAACGACGCACCGCGTCCGATGATGTATGGCCAGGAGCGGCAGAACCAGATCTATCTCGCGGGGTTGCAGGGGCAGCGCCCAGCGATCCCCGTCAGCTACGAGGCGTTGGAAGCGCAAGCGCGGGAACGGCTGACACCGGAAGCATACGGGTATGTGGCGGGCGGCGCGGGCGGCGAAGACACGATGCGCGCGAACCTTGCTGCCTTCCGGCGCTGGCGCATCGTGCCGCGCATGCTGCGCAATGTGGCGCAGCGCGATCTGCACGTGCGTGTGCTGGATCAGGCGTTGCCGGTGCCGGCGCTCTTCGCGCCCATCGGCGTGCAATCTATCGTGCATCCAGAAGCGGAAGTCGCGGTGGCGCGGGCGGCAGCCGGCTTGGGCATGCCGCTGATCCTGAGTACGGCGTCGTCGAAAACCCTGGAAGAGGTCGCCCAGGCGGCGGGCAGCGCCCCCAAGTGGTTCCAACTCTACTGGGGCCGCGACCCGGAACTGACGGCCAGCTTTCTTGCGCGGGCCGAACGCGCGGGCTATAGCGCGCTGGTGGTGACGCTGGATACCAACTTGCTGAGTTGGCGCGAACGTGACATCCAGGCGGCGTATCTGCCCTTTTTGCTGGGCCAGGGCATCGCCAATTATGTGAGCGATCCCGTCTTTCGCGCCTCCCTGCCGCAGCCGCCGGAGGAGAATCCCCAGGCGGCGGTCCTGCGCTTCATCAGCGTCTTCACCAATCCGGCGCTCACGTGGGACGACCTGGCCTTCCTCCGCGCCCACACGCGCCTGCCAATCATCCTCAAGGGCATTCTGCATCCCGACGACGCACGCCAGGCGCTGGATCGCGGGGTGGCGGGCATCATCGTCTCGAACCACGGCGGGCGGCAGGTGGATGGCGCACAAGCCGCGCTGGACGCGCTGCCAGGGATCGTCGCCGCCGTCGGCGACCGCGCGCCGATCCTGTTCGACAGCGGCATCCGGCGCGGGGCGGACGTCTTCAAGGCGCTGGCGCTGGGGGCGCGGGCCGTGTTGCTGGGCCGCCCCTACATCTGGGGGCTGGCGCTGGGCGGCGAGGCCGGCGTGCGCGAGGTGGCGCTGAATCTGCTGGCAGACCTGGACCTGACATTGGCGCTCAGCGGCCACGCATCCATCGCCACGGTGGATGCCGCCAGCCTGGTGCGTGGGGAATGACGGCAGTGTTGCCGATGACCACACGGCTGCTGCTGATCCGCCACGGCGAGGCGGCGGGCAACGCGGAACTGCGCTTCCTGGGGACGACCGATGCGCCCCTGACGGCGCGGGGCCGCGCCCAGGCGCTCGCGCTGGCCGAGGCGTGCCGTGCGCTGCCGCTGGCGGCGATCTACACCAGCCCCTTGCAGCGTGCGCGGGCGGTCGCTGATCTGCTGGCCGCGCCGCCCGACCGGCTGGCAATCGTGGTCCCCGATCTGCGCGAGCAGGATTACGGCGCGTGGGAAAACCACACGCGCGCGGAGGTGCAGACCGACGATCCGGCGGCGTTGGCGGCGTGGGAACGCGACGTGGGCAGCGCCCCGCCCGGTGGTGAGAGCCTGGTGGCTGTCGCGGCGCGCGTGGTGCCGGCGGTCGCTGCGCTCGCGGCGCGGCATGCCGGCCAAACGGTCGCGCTTGTCGCGCATGTTGGCCCGATCAAGGCGCTCATCTGCGCTGTGCTGGGGCTGCCGCCGGAGGGTGCGCGACGCATGTGGCTGGACCCCGCCGGCATCAGCCTCATCGAATGGGACAGCGCCAGCGGGCGGGGCGTGTTGCGCCTCTTCAACGCCACCACGCCCCGCTGACAGCACAGCTATGCGGCTCCCCTGTCCCCAAATAATGCTGCTATACCCGTTACAGTCACCAACTACAACTATCGTGGGGCGATCATGCTTGTCCGCTGCCTCGTACCCATAACCACCGTCAGCACCCGCAACAGGTGTATCTTCGCCCGGAAGCGGGGAGAAGAGCATAATCCCCCATACGAAAGTACAAAAAATCATGTTCCTGTTCCCCAGCGTGTTCCCATCTCCCAATCCGCTCGTCTCGTATGATAATGATGTGCATAGGGGAGGGCGCGGCGATGGGACGCTGGCAGGAACGACTGGCGTGGTGGTTGGCGGCGCTGTTCGCGGCGGATCGCGCGGTGAAGCTGCTGGCGCTGGAACATCGTTTTCGGCGCACTGTGCCGCCGGAGCCGGCGCAGTGGCCGACGGTGAGCCTATTGCAGCCGATCACGCGCGGGGCGGGCGACCTGGCGCGCAACCTGCGGGCGCGGGCGCTTATGCGCTATCCGGGCGCGGTGCAGCATCTTTTCATCTGCGACGCAGCGGATGCGCAGGCGCAGGCGACATGCAACGCGATCTTGCTGGACTTTCCGGCGCTGAATGGCGTCGTCATCCCCGTCCCCAGCGCGACAGGCGTGGCGGCGAAGATCACGAAACTGCGCATGGCGCTGCCCCAGGCGACCAGTGACGTGCTGTGCTGCATGGATGACGATGTCGCGCCCTACCCCGACACCTTGACGCGCCTGATCCCCTATCTGGCGCTGCCCCGCGCGGGCGCGGCCTTTGGGCTGCCGTGCTTCACGAACTGGGACACGCCATGGGCCAGCCTGCTGAGCGGCTTCGCCAATGCCAATATGCCGCTGAGCTTCGTCGCGCTGGCCTACCTGACTGATCCGTTCCGCATCACCGGGCAGGTCGCGGCGTTTCCACGCGCCACCTTCGCGGCGGTGGGTGGGATGGAAGGGCTGGACGCGCAGCTCGACGACGATTTCGCGCTGGCACAGCGCCTGGCCGCGCATGGGTTGCGCGCCGTGCAAGCGCCGGTGGTATATGCCATCGACAATCCCCTGCCGACGGCGCGGGCGTTCCAGCGCCAGTTGCGGCGCTGGTTCGTGCTACCGCGCCAGGCCATGCTGCCGCACCTGAACCTCTGGCAGCAATGTGTGGCGGCGCTGACAGGCGGGCCGGTGCTGCTGGTGCCGGGCATCCTGGCGGCGCTGGCGCTGCCGCAGGGCGGGCGTGGGGCGCGGCGGGCGCTGGCCGCGTGCCTCGCCGTTTTCGGCGCGGCGTATGCCCTGACGGAACGGCGCTACCTGCGCGGGCGCATCCCCTGGCGGCGCTGGCCGCTGCTGGGCGTAGTGGCCGTGGTCACGCCCCTGCACGCCGCCCTCACCCTGCTGGGCCGCGACGAGATCGAATGGCGCGGCCAGCGGCTGCGCGTGCGGCGCGACGGCACCTTCACGGTGATCGATTCCTCCTCAACCCAGCCGTGATGCTGGGAAACGGAGGACAGACATTCCTGTCGGTTACTACCCGCCCCCGAAGGACCACCATTATCCCTAACCACAGAGGACAGACATTCCTGTCTGTCATCACGGCGGACAGGAGTCCGCCCCACGAGTACCCGGAGAACAGACCTTCCCCATAACCACGGAGGACAGACATTCCTGTCTGTCCGGTCCCACTGACCACCGAAAGAGCAGCTTAGCCAGCGGATTCGCCACGTACAGATAATTTTTCTGTCAGCACCGGCTCGCCGCGTGCCGCTGGATTCTTGAGGGATTGCGCGTAGTTGCCACGCGCCATTTTTATTGTGGCACCAACCGACACGGCAACGCCATCCTATGGGGTAAGTTGCTGCCACTGCGCCCAGATGCGTCGCGCGTTGGCAGCGTAGGCCGGCTGGGCCAGCAGGTGACGCGGGATGCCCTGGCCGCTGCGATAGCCGTCGGTGACACGGCACAACCACTGTTCGATGGTTTCGTCCGCCGGCGGTGCGGCGTATTCGTGCAGGTTGTGGGCGACGATGGTGATGTCGCCGGGCGTGCGGTTCAGGGCATGGCACGCCTCACCCAGCCAGCGGAGATCATGCATGAAATCCAGTTGCGCCCCGCCCACGAGATCCAGCGAGCGGTGTTCGTGGATAGTGCTGAGGGGGGCCGTCGCGTCGCCCGGTAAGAATTGGAAGAGCTGATAGGGCGGCTTGCCCATCTGCGGCTCAAGCTGGCGTTCCAGGTGCGGGTAATTCAGCGGCCCCACCACGGCGCGGCGGGAATGCGGGTTCGCGCCGATATCAGCCATAGCTTGCTCGAATTGGTCGGTGCGCCAGCTATTGGCATTGGCCAGGGCCAGCTTAGGATTTTTTCGGTAGGGTGCCAGGGCGGGCGGTGGATAAAGAGCCAACAAACTCAGCACCGTTTGTACATGCAAGCGTTCGCCCAGTTGCGCCACGGCGTCACGAAAATCGTCCCACGCCGTGTGCGCGCCCGCGAGCGCGCCGGGGATTTCGCGCAAAGCGCGCAGCAAAGTATATAAGTGGCCCCAACCGCCGTCCCAATAGCGCGTGCGGGCGGCATAGGTATACGGAAAGAGTAATTCGCCCGCTTGCGCCAAATACGCAGGATCATTCTCCGGGCGTTTATCAACGAACCGCGTGAGGTACCAGCCGGTATCTTCCGCCGTGTCGAGTTCCGTGAACGCGCTCAAATACCACGACGCCTCAGCGGCAGACCATGGTAATTGGCCCACACCCAGGGCATGCGGTGCCTGCCAGGTGAGGGCCACCTTATTGACCGCCTGGGTCGCGCCCCGCTGGGTGCTGTGACGTTGCGCCGCGTCGGCCAGGCGCGCGCGCGCCTCCGCCAACAGATCGGAAAGATTCGGCGCACCGATGTCGAAGAGAAAACCACCGGCTGTCGTCATGCCGCACCCCTCGCTACCACTATTTCTTCTACAATAATCAAACGCAAAAAGGGTAGGGTAGGGAACAGTGGTACGCCAATCGTCAGCGAGCATTGCGCCCGGCACCCGCCGGGCTAGCGGTGTCGTTTGGGGCGCACCCGCCGAGTGGGCAGCTTCTTGGTGGACGTAGTGCCGCTGGACGCCGCGTGGTGGCGCAGATCCTCCGTTGCCTTGCCTGCCGTCGGTCCCGCCGCGCCGCGCACCGTGCGGTTCACCTGCACCTCGTGGATGATGGTCGGCAGCGAGGCCGCAGTGGCACGCTGGCCCGCCAGCCAGGAATTGATCTCCATACCTAGCAAGATGATGAACGCCAGGACGTAGAAAAACGCCAGCACGATCAGGATGAAGCCCGCCAGCGCGCCATAATTGTCCGGCTTCAGCCAGGTATGCACATAAAAGGGAAAGATTTGCTCATACGCGATGAGCAGCAGGCTCGCCAGCGCCGCGCCCACCCACACCTCGCGCCATGCGATAGCACCCCCCGGCGCGATTTTATAGAGCAGCCCAAAAAGCAGGGTCGCCAGCACCCAACCGCCGATGAACCTGATCCCATGCGCCAGCAGCGGCTGCGTCACCACCCAGCCGGGCAGGTGCAGCCAGCGCAACGGGCCGGCGCAGAGCGCGAAAGCGAGGGGGATGCCGACGCAATAGAGCAGCATGGCTCCCACGGCGATAAGCTGCTTCAGGAAATAATTGCGGGAGCGCAGGCGGAAGATGATATTCGCGCAGTCTTGCAGCGTATAAAAGAGGTGCGCGCCGGAAAGCAGCGACAGGCCCAGGCCCAGCACCAGCAACAGATTGGAGGCGTGGTGTAGCCGCAGCAGCGCCGCCGCGAAGGCAGCCGGACCGATCCCCAGCGGCAAAACATTCATGATCCCTTGCTGCACATCTTGCGCATCGGCATGCGCAAGCAACGGTGTGATCTTGCTATAGAGCGCCAGCACGAGCAACAGCAACGGAAAGAGCGAGATAATGAACTGATAGGCCAGCATGCTCGCCAACTTAAGCACCCAATCGCGTTGCAGCTTCAGCCAGAAATTCCGCAGGTCCAGCCGCAGCATCGTCAGGCGCGCCTGCGCATATGCCCGCCACCAGCTTCCGTCTATATGGATCTGCTTGTCAAATACAGCCATCGTCGTTGCCTCCACGTCTACATTCAGCCATCGAGGGAACGCATTTTTGGGGCCAATAGCAGAGCCTGGCAAACGGCATGTGATGAAGGACGGGGGCGCAGCCGGGTCGGGGGCGGACAAGCCTGCCCGCCTGGCCCACCCAGTTGAAACGGGTGCTTATTACGAGTGGCCGATCTGGGCGATGAGCGTGATGATCACCAACAGATCGGATACCACACCGAGGCTGATGGCGATGATCGCCTGGGGCTTGCCGGTGCCGCCGGGCAGGCGATTTGCGACATTCAGCGCCATGAAGCCGCGATAGATGGCGAACGTGCCGGTGATGATGCCGGCGAACCCGACCTGCGACGCGAAGGTGATCAGCGCCAACACGATTGAGATGCAGGCATAGATCAGTGCGTTCGTGGCGAGGGGATTCGGTGCCTGCCGCACGGGCTGAAGCATGGGATAGGGCGGCTGACCGGGATAGGGTACTTGGCCGGGATACGGCGGTTGACCGGGCTGGGGGGGATAGCCCGCGACGGGTGGCTGCCCATACGCCGGGGGTTGCCCATACATCGGCGGCGCATACGGTTGCCCTGTTTGCGGCTGCGGGGGGTAGCCGGGATAGGGCGTCTGTTGCTGCTGCCCATAACCGGGCGGCATTGGTTGGCCCTGCTGGGGATATGCTGGGTACGCCGGGGGATAGCCTGGCTGCGTCGTCGGCGCGGCGGGCGGGTTCTCGCCTTGCGGTGGTGGATAGGTCATTGAATTCCCTCACAGATTGTATGAATGCGGTTTGCCCTCTTGCTCCAAGAACACGCCCTCATCATAGCATGCCGGCGCAAGGGTGGGAAGAACAGGCTGTCTCGCCGTTCAGCGCCGATATTCCGCGCCGCAATCGCCGATGCGTGCGAAGAGGTCGCGCCCCTGCGCCGTCACGGCAGCGATGGCTGCGCGGTCCGCGTCATCCAGCGCGAACGTGAAGACGCGGGCAGTGTCGTTGATATGCTCGGCCAGGCCCAGCCGCGCGCCCACGATGACGCCTGCCACGGCGGCCCGGTCGAGGATCGCACGCACCGCGACATCGGCGCTGCTCACGTGATGTTTATCCGCGACGCCTTTGAGCGTCCCCAGCAATGTCTGCAAAAGCTCCCAGCCGCCCCAAACATCAACCATCTGCTTATACTTGCCCAGGCTGGCGGTGTCCAGATCGCGCCGGCCTGGCTCCGGTTGGCCCAACCAGCGATCACTCAGCAGCCCACCGGCAAGGGAACCGTAGGTCAGCAGCGCGATGTTGTGCGCCTGGCAAAACTCCGCCATCCGCACAGCGGGGCGCTGATCGATCAGCGAATATTGCACCTGATTGGCGATGATCGGGATGCCGCGCTCGATGATGATCTGTAAATGCGCCGTATCGAAGTTGGTCAGCGCGAGATGGCGAATCTTGCCCGCCGCCTGTAATTCGGCCAGGTAGTCCAGCGCGTCCAGATAATGCGGATCGGCATATTCCCACCAGTGGAATTGCAGCAGGTCCAGCGCTGGCACGTCCATCCGCCGCAAGGAGGTATTGATCGCCGCCGTCACCTGTTGGCGCGTGATCTTGCCAGGCAGCGGCACCCACTTGGTGAAGGCTTGCACGTTTGCCAGCGCCGCCACCCCACGTTCGCGCGCCAACGCACGCCGAAAATCGCCGATGAAGTCTTCCGCCGGCCCATAGTGATCCGCCAGATCCCAGGTGGTGAAGCCGGCATCGTGGTACGCCAGCATCGCCGGCACAGCGGCGCGCGGGTCAATCGCGCCATGCGCGCCCGACACTTGCCACAAGCCATTCAGCACGCGGCAAATACATAAGCCGGGGGTGAGGTCGAGGTACGCGGCGGCAGGCAGCGCCATATAACACATCCTTTCAAGGCGGACAAGCACGATCTTGTATATCCACTATACCCCAATGTCGAGCTTGTGGCCAGGGCAGGCCAGCCGGCTAGCACACGCACCACGCGGGCATGCTCTTCACGCTGCCTTTGGACGTGCCAGTGCGGTTTGGCCACCATCATGCCCGCATTGTGCCTTGTGCGATTGTGGACACTTCACCGCTCGCTTTGTCGGGGGAGAATGGGACGGTCGTTTGGCGTGGGCAGGTGGTACCCTGCTGCACCACGGCGGGCTTTGTCAGAGTGGACCTTTACGATTTACGATTGTTATTCGCTACAGTAGCAATCGTGCAGAAACATGGCTAGTCCTGCTTGCCAGGCATCTGCTTCGTATACCGAATTCGGGTAAATAGTATGGATAACGAAGGACAGGCGGGAATGTCTGTCCTCCGGGTCATAAAGTATTTACCGCAACGTGCCTTACTCGTGCGCGCTCAGATCGCGGATTTGCTGTTCCAGCGGCGGGATGGCGGCGTAATCTTCAGCGACCAGGCGGAACGCGCGTTGCAGATAGAGTTCCGTCAGACGGTGATTGCGCTCGCCGGGCTGTTGCGCAGCGGCGATGAGGTCGTCCGCGTGGTACTTTTCGGCTAGGGGAGCCGTGGCACGGCGCAATGAGCGTAACGTTTCCTCGACCAACCGCGTGTCGTGGCCTTCCTGCGCGTAGCGTAAGGTGCCGATCAGCGTCGCCACCTGGCTCAGTTGCTCCTGCTCCGATCCAGGCGTCGGTTCCGCTAAAAGACTATCGAGCGGGTTGGCGGGCCGGCCCTCGATCACCGGCGGCGGCACATCTTGCGCTGACGTGCTGCTGGGCGGCGCGCTGGACGAGCGCGGCACTGGTTTATTCGCCTTGGCATACCGCTCATACATCTCGTGATACTCGGCGCTGGCCCGCGCCGCCAATTCCATGCGTTGTTGCTCAACATCCGCGCCCAGCCCACCGATTTCCACCACATCGTCATCGCGTAATTCGGCCAGCGCGATCAGGCTATCGGCATCATCGACATCTTCCATCATCGGCGGCACAGGCATCACGCTCGGTCCGGCCCCCATGTCGCGCAGTCCCTCCAGCGGGAACTGCGAGGCCAAGATCGGCGGAATGTAGCGCCCGATGGAAAACTGGATCGGCAGCACGATGCAATACGTCGCCATCGCGCTGCGCGCTTGACCGTCGGACCGCACGATTATGATGGCATGGCCGCGCGGGGCTGCACTATTCCCACGAATGAAGCGTAAGTCCATCTCGCTCGCTCCTTTGTCTCTCGTCGCGGGCGCTGCCTGCCGTCCGCTGTTGCTCACCACCATGATGCGCTGGATCGCGCTCATACGCATTCATCATATCCGCTCGCGCCAGCGTAACGCAAGCAACGTCATCGTCGCCACGCCCACCACTGCCGCCAGCCACAGCCCATGCGTCAGGTCGATGGCCGCGAACATCCCCATTGTCAACAGATATAACCACAGCATGCCATCCGCCAATGTGGGGATGGGATAGGGTGCTGGCGCACCTGGG
>DAIDGU010000032.1 GCA_027459785.1 Ktedonobacteria bacterium
CGTCAATCGGGTATATCGCGGGGATGGGGACGAGGGACGCGGGCGGTTGAAACCGCGCCTAAGCGCCTGGCGGCGACGAAGTCCGCCGTCGCGGACTGGGATCCCAACCCGCGTAGGCGGGTTTCGTGGCCGGATGGCCCCACCGGCGCGGTTTCAACCGCCCGCGTCCCCGCCGACCCCCGGCAACCGCCCGCGTCCCTGCCGCATCGGCATCGCGCTCGCTGTCCCTGGCACCATCGGCACTCGACCGTTGCTCGTGTGCCGCGTGAACAATCGTCTGGCAGGTGCGTGGATTGTGCGCTGTGCCTCTTGCGCAACGGCGTAACAAGGAGTAATCTTAAAGATATGATCGAGATCATGACGGCGCTGGCGGAGGCTGGTGCGCTCATCACTGACAGCCACGTGGTGTATACGTCTGGGCGGCACGGCACGGCATATGTGAACAAGGATGCGCTGTACCTGCACCCGCGCCTGACGGAACAGTTGTGCGCGGTCATGGCGAGCCATTACGCGCCGGAAGGCGTGGACGTGGTGGCTGGGCCGACGGTCGGCGGGGTGATCCTGGCGCAGTGGGTGGCGTGGCATCTGACGCAGGCGCGGCCTGTCGGCGAGGTGCTGGCGGTTTTCGCCGAAGAGGCGGAGGAGAACGGCGTGAAGCAGCGCGTCTTCCGGCGCGGCTATGATGCCCAGGTGCGCGGCAAGCGCGTGGCGGTGGTCGAAGATATCGTCACCACCGGCGGTTCGGCGCAAAAGGTGATCGATGCGGTGCGGGCGCTGGGCGGCGAGGTCGTCGGCCTCAGCATCATCTGCAACCGCAGCGGCAAAGCTGGCGCAGATCTCTTCGATGTGCCGCTGCACGCGCTGGCGACCGTCGCGCTGGACTCCTGGGCCGCCGAGGCATGCCCGCTCTGCGCGCAGGGCGTGCCGGTGAATGCCACCGTCGGCAAGGGCGCGGCCTTCCTGGCGCAACTGCGCGGCAGCGCGCAATCATAGGAGGTGAAAGCAATGGGGCTTTCAGCAGCACACTCGCATAAACACACTTCGGCGCGCGACGACGTCTGTTATGTTGAACGCGCCCTGGAAGTGCTGGGCGGCAAGTGGACGATCTTGCTCATCCACGAATTGATGGGCAGCCCACAGCGTTTCGGCGACCTGCGCCGCGCCATCCCGGAGGCCAGCGCCAAGATGCTGACGATGCGCCTGCGCGAACTGGAGACGGCGGGCCTGCTGGAACGCGAGGTCTTCGCCGAGGTGCCGCCGCACGTGGAATATCGCCTGACGGCGCGCGGTCGCGCGCTGCGCGACGCCATCGAGGAACTGCGCAAGTGGGGCGCGACCAACTGCCAGGACTGCGATTAGGTGCCGGCGCTGCGGCCCCTGGCTGCCGCCGAGCTGGCCCTGGTGCGGTCTTTGCAGGATGAACTGGGCGCGGGCGACGCGGTGACGGCAGCCCGCTGGGCGGCTTTAGCGCCCATCCAGCAGCACCTGGCGGCGGCGCTGGACGTAGCCCACGGGCCAGCGAACGCGACCGAACCGTTCGCGCTGCTGCGCGCGGCGGCGGACGACCCGCCGCTGGTGGGGCCGCGCTGGTGGTTTCACCTGCTGGGGCTGCGCCACAGCGCGGCGCATGTCGTGCTGACGACGCCGCAGGGCTGGTTCGTGGCACAGCGGCGCAGCCGCCACAAGGACGATGCCCCCGGCGCGCTGGATGTCGCCGTCTCCGGCCATTGCGGCACCAGTGATCCTCTGGCCGCCGCCTGGCGCGAGATGCAAGAAGAAGTGGGCATCGGCCCGACCGACCCCGGCGCGGCTCCCAGCCTGGCGGGCGATGCGCTCACCCTGCTCGCCGTGCAAGATGTCACGATCGCCTGGCGCGCGGCGGAAAATCCGCCTTTCCTGGACCGCGAACGCCACTGGATCTATGCCGCCACGCTGACTGCCGTCGGTATGGCCCGGCTGCGCTTCCGCGACGGCGAGGTGTCGGCGCTCCTGCTCGTCGGTCCCGCCGACCTGGCGATATTACACGAACGCTGTCGCGCGTCGCTGGCTGCCGGCACGGCCCCCGCGCCCATCCCCGGCGAACTCCCCCTCGCCCCCGGCCTCGTCCACACCCTGCCCCTCTGGCTGGCTCAGCAATCGCCAGCAGCGCCATAATGTCTATCGTTGAACCGACCAGGCAGCAGCCGGTGGATGAGGACGGCGAGGATAGGAGCGAGACGGCGGGCGGAAGGATATGCAACAAGTCGGCGGGCGGTTGCAACCGCATCAGGGCCAGACGGGGGGACGGCGGGCGGTTGAAACCGCGCCTAAACGTCTGACGACGACGAAACCCATCATCATGGGTTTCCGGTTCCCCCACCGTACTGTGTTGCCCCAAACGCAGCGTTTCTCTGTGCAGAAACCCTGCCCTGCTGGAAACTCGTGTAAACGGGTTTCGTCGCGTAGCGTTCAGGTGCGGTTGCAACCGCCCGCCCCCGTTGGCCCTGGCATTCCACCTGCGACGCTGCCTGAACGCGCCGGAGCGCCTGAGCAGAGCAGCCAGCGGCAAAAGCATGGAAGCGTTGGGCTGCGAGTTGCGCGGCATCTTCATCGAATGCTATGGCTACAAGCCGGCGGAATCCACCACCCCATGCATCCCCGTCACCATCAATGGCCCCGGCGATCCCGATGAGTATCACCAGCAGCACCCCGACGAAGCGTGAACGCGAACCGGCGGACAGGAATGTCCGCCCCACGGTTATGCCCCCCTCTCCATCCGCAGATGGGGAGGGGGTCAGGGGGTGGGGCCGCCGTGTCACTCCCCAGCCGCAGCCGACCGCACCGGCTCTGAATTATCCGGGCCGATGACGCCGTTCATGTCCGGCGAGGGGTCCAGGGCGGCGGCAAGCACCTGGCGGATGTCTTCCACTGGGATGAAGTGCATATCGGCGCGGGCTTCCTTGGGGAACTCGTCGAGGTCCGGCTCGTTACCCTTGGGGAAGATCACGGTGGTGAGACCCATGCGATGCGCCGCCAGGGCTTTGTCGCGCAGGCCGCCGATGGGCAACACGCGCCCGCGTAGCGAGATCTCGCCGGTCATGGCGATGTCGCTGCGCGCCTTGCGCCCGCTGGCGAGCGAGACCAGCGCCGTCACCATCGTCACGCCGGCGGAAGGGCCATCTTTCGGGATACCGCCGGCAGGCACATGGATGTGGACGCTCTTGCCCGAAAAGATCAGCGGGTCCAGCCCCAGCGCGTCGGCATTCGAGCGCACATAGGTCAGCGCCGCCTGGGCGGATTCGCGCATCACCTCGCCCAGTTGGCCGGTGAGGACGAGTTTTTCATCATGGCTCGCCATCATCGCCGCCTCCACGATCAAGACCTCGCCGCCATAGGGCGTCACCGACAGGCCCGCGACGATGCCGGGGCGGTCGATGCGCTCCAGCATCTCGTCCGGCGTCAGCGGGCGGCCCAGGTAGTCGCGCAGCTTGTCGCGCGTGACGGTGAGCGGCGGCTCGGTCCCTTCGGCGATGCTCTTGGCCACCTTGCGGCAGATGTCTGCGATGCGCCGTTCCAGGTTGCGCACGCCGGCTTCGCGGGTATAATCACGCACCACATGCGTCAGCGCCTCATCATCAAGCACCAGTTCTGCCGGCTGCAAGCCTGCCGCTGCTAGCTCCTTCGGCAGCAGGTAGCGCCGCGCGATGTGCAGCTTCTGCTCCTCGGTATAGCCGGGGATCTGGATGACCTCCATGCGGTCCAGCAGCGCCGGCGGGATCGGCTCCAGCGAGTTGGCCGTGGCGATGAACATCACCTGCGACAGATCGAAGGGCAGGTCCAGATAATTGTCGCGGAAGCTGTGGTTCTGTTCGGGGTCCAGCACTTCCAGCAAAGCCGACGAGGGATCACCGCGCCAGTCCGCGCCGACCTTATCGACCTCATCCAACATGAAGACGGGGTTGCGCGTGCCGGCCCGCCGCAACGACTGGATGACGCGCCCCGGCAGCGCGCCGATGTAGGTGCGCCGGTGGCCGCGAATCTCGGCCTCGTCGCGGATGCCGCCCAGCGACAGGCGCACGAAGGAGCGGCCCAGCGCGCGGGCGATGGATTGCCCCAGCGAGGTTTTGCCGACGCCGGGCGGGCCGACGAAGCACAGGATCGGCTCGCGGCTGGGCGGCGCACCGTCGCCGCCGGTCTCGCTGCCCTGGCGCTGCTCCTTCAGCTTGCGCACCGCCAGGTATTCCAGGATGCGATCTTTCACGCGGTCGAGATCATAATGATCTTCGTCCAGCACGCGGCGGGCCTTGGGGATGTCGATGGCCTCGCCGGTGAGGACGTTCCACGGCAGGGCGACGAGCAGTTCCAGGTAGGTGCGGATGACGGAATATTCCGGCGAGGCGGCGGGCAGCTTATCCAGCCGCGACAGTTCGCGGTTGGCCTCTTTCAGGGCTTCGTCGGGCATATGCGCCGCCTGAATGCGCTCGCGCAATTCGTTGACGGTCGCCTGCTCGTCGCTGGCCTCGCCCAGTTCGCGCTGAATCGCCTTGAGTTGTTCGCGCAGGAAGTATTCGCGCTGGGCCTTGCCCATCTCTTCCTCCGCCTGGCTCTGGATGCGCTTGCCCAGTTCCAGCACTTCCAGTTCGTGGGTGAGGAATTGGTTGAGCTTTTCCAGCTTGGCGCGCACGGAGTCTTCTTCCAGCAATTCCTGGCGCAGCGCGAGGTCCAGCCGGGCGGTGGTGGCGATGAGCGAGACCACCTGGCGCGGATCGTCGATATTCATGGCCGCCATCGAAAGCTCGTCGGGCAGGTATTGCACCAGATTGACGATGCGCTGGAAGAGCGCGACCGCGTTGCGCTTGAGCGCCTCCATCTCCACGCCGTCCTCGGTGGTTTCCGGCGCGACGTGAATCTTCGCTTTCAGGTACGGCTTCTCCTGGATATACTCATCGACCGCGATGCGCTCCAGACCCTGGACGAAGATGCGCATCGTGCCATCCGGCAGGCGGATGAGCTGGGCGACGCGCGCCACCGTGCCGATGCGATAGGTGTCGTCCGGCCCGCCCTGCTCCACATCTGGATCTTTCTGGGCGACGAGGCCCACCAGGCGGTCGCCGCGCATCACGTCGTCGATGAGCTTGAGCGAACGCTCCTGGCCCACGGCCAGTGGCATGCCCGCCAGCGGAAAGACGACCAGCCCGCGTAGCGGCACAATCGGCAGCACGTCGGGGATCGGCGGCGTCTCCGCCGGCTTGCCGTCGTCCTCGCGCTCCTCCTCGGCGTCGTCAAAGGCCATCAGCGGCTCTTCCAGTTCGATCTCGATGGTTGGTTCGTCAGATTCATCGGTCACGTCGGTGTCTTCATCGGTGACGCCGCCGTTTTCCTGTTGCAGCCGCATGATCGTCGCGAGATAGGCCGTGAATAGCAAGCGATCGTCATATGCGTCGTGCATGGCGTCCTCATAAGTGAGAAAATCACGCATGCGCGGAGCCTCCGTTCGGGGTGGGGTCATCAGTCTCAGCGGATGATGGTGGGGCTGGGTCAGTCTCCGGCAAGGCTGATGCCAGCGCGGGCGTGGTTTGCACATCAATCGGCGTGCCGGTTTGCACTTTCAGCCGCTCCGGTGGCTTTTTCCGCAGCCGCAAGCGTAAAAAACCATTGTGATAGCGCGCCTCGGCCCCCTCGCGCACAATGGGCGTGGGCAGCGGAATCGCCGCCTGGAAGGGACCATAGCGAATCTGCGCTTCGTGGAAACTCACGCCCTCTTCGGGCATATTTTCGTCTTCGCGCGTGCCGCTCACGACGACAGCATCTTCGTACAGCGTGACTTCGATGGCGTCTTCGGCCATGCCGGCCAGTTCCATCTTCACCACATACGCATCCGGCGTCTCGTGAATGTCCGTCGGCGGACGCCAGCCGCCAGCGTGGCGCGGCAGCGCCCGCGATCCCTGAGCCTGGCGCATCAATTCATCGACGAGCTGCTGGTAGTGTTGGCGCAGATCCTCACCGTCTTCGATATGAAAGAGGACCGTGCGGTAGCGTAGTCGCATGGCAGTTCTTTCGCCTTTCTCAGCAATGGTTTGTTTGCACCGTCTATCTCTCAATCATACAACATCAAGAACAGGGCGCGGTTGCAAGCACAGGCACAGGATGTGCCAGCAATCAGCACATCCTGAATCTGCCCGGCGGTGCGTATAATACGCTTTTCGAATAATTAGTATGGGTACTGGAGGACAGACATTCCTGTCTGTCACGCAGCGGACAGGAATGTCCGCCCCACGAAGATCGCTGTCCGCCCCACGACCACCCGGAGGACAGACATTCCTGTCTGTCCGGCCACGATGGCCACCGTCTGTACCCGAAATCGGTATAATACGCCCGGTTCACTCAATCGCCAGCAAAGAAAAATCAAAAAAGTCAATGGATTGCTTGGTGCTATTCGTGGCGGAAACATCCAGCGTGATATGATCGGTGGCGCTGAAGGCCGTGTCGGTGGGGGCCGTTGCAACGACACCGTTAATGATCAGCCCTAAATGGCTTCCATTGACACTCGCCACGATGGTATAGGTGCTGGATTGGCGCATCGACCCATGCGCCAGGGTGCTGATAGAGCGCCCGGCGCTATATTTTTGGATGCTCCAGGTGCCGTTGGCGCACACAGCGAAATAATATGCCCCCGTATTCGTGACGCGCAAAAACGTGCCGCCACAGGCCGCGGAAGTCAGGTTGTTGATCGTCACCTGAACCGCATAGTTCTTCGGCAGCGTGCCAGGGTAGCGAAAACCCTCGGTGCTGGTAACGTGGGGCTGCTGCATCGTCAAACGCAGGTGTCCCGCCACGCATTGGGTAGCGGTGGCTGTGCCGGCGAACCAGTGGCTTTTGCCCGGCGTGTCGCAGGGGCCGGGAGCGCCCGCCGTATACAGAACGCGCGTCTTGAAGGGCAAAGATATGGTGGATGTGGTGGCAGAAACCGGCACGCTGCCCACCGCAACGTGCCGGGCGATGAAACGCACCACGATGCCGACGCCAATGGCGATGCTGGCAATGGCGATAAGCGAAAGCAACAGCGTGCTGATACGCAGCCTGAAACGCCGCCGATAGGGAGCCGCTGTTACCGTTGGCGATTTTGACTTTTGCATATCACTCTCCCAATCATGAAAACATCGCTTGGATCAACAGCTTTTCGGCAGTGACCCTCTACGGCAGTAGCAATCCAGCGGTGATATGGGGGCCGCGAATCACTGGTCTGCCGATTATGACAGCAAGATCAGAGCTGATCAGAGGTTCTTGCATAGGGAAACCTCCGTTTGGTATCGTCTACGATAGTGTATCATACAACTGCTTCCTGTAGTTCGAGACCAAAAGCGGTTTTTAATAAAGGATGTTCCCATGCTTCCATTCATCGCCCCTGATCCCCTCCAAGAGGTTGCGCCGGCTGCGGAGTACGAGGCGCGGCGGACGCATTTCGCCGCGCTGCATGCCGACTTCGAGCGGCAGAGCGACCGGCAAGGGATCGTGAATGTCGCGCTGTTTTTCGGCGCGTTGGCGGCGCTGCTGGTCGGCTTTTTCGGCAAGGCTAGCGGCTGGTACTGGCTGGCGGCCTTGCTGGGGCTGGGCTTCATCGCATCATTCACCTACCATATGCGTATCGACGAGCAGCGGCGGCGCTATCGTGAGTTGGTGCAGATGCAGGATGAGGCGCTGGCACGGTTGCGACGCGACTGGGCGCAGTTGCCCCTGCCACCCTACCCGCCCGCCACGGACGCGACCGGCCTGGCGCGCGACCTGGACCTGACGGGCCGTGCCTCGCTGTTGCACCTGCTGGGGACGGCGCGCACGCCCGCCGGCCTGGCCACGCTGCAAGGCTGGCTGCTGGCACCGGCACCCGTCGCAGTGGCGCAGGCACGCCAGGGAATGATCCGCGCGCTGGCGGACCTGCCGGACTTCCGCGACGCGCTGGCGCTGGGGGCGCGGCTGATGGGCGCGGCGCAGCACGACTACGAGGCGTTCGCGCGCTGGGCCGCCGGGCCAGCCTTCTTTGCCAATCGGCGGGGCATCCTGTGGATGGCGCGCATCTTGCCCTTCATCACGCTGGCGCTGGTGATCGCGCAGGTGGTGGGCTGGCTGCCAGTGCCGTTGTGGCTTGTCACCGTCGCCGTCGCGTATGGCGTGACGAATCTGGCCGGCAAAGAGGCGGCGGCGTTTATCGAAGAGGTGGCCGAGCGCAACCAGATCTTCGCGGGCTACGCGCAGATCTTCGCCCTGCTGGGCGCGCAGGACTTCGCGGAGCCGGACTTGCGCGCGTTGCAGGCACGCTTGCAGGCGCACGGCGTCAGCGCGGCGGCGCAGATGCAGCGGCTGCGGCGCATCATGCCCCTGGTGGAATTGCGGCGCATGCCGCTTTTCATGGTGATTCAGGTCTTTACACTGCTGATGTTCCATAACGCCTGGCTGCTAGATCGCTGGCGCGGTGAAGCCGGTGGGCAGGTGGGCGCATGGCTGACGGCGCTGGGCGACTTCGAGGCGCTCTCGGCGCTGGCGACGTTGGCGCACGACAATCCCACCTGGGCCTTCCCTGATCTGCTGGCGCACGGTGCAACGCCGACACTGACGGCGCGCGACCTGGGGCATCCGCTGCTGCCGCCGGACCGCTGTGTGGGCAACGCTGTCACCATCGGCCCGCCAGGACGCTTTGTGCTGGTGACGGGATCGAACATGTCGGGCAAAAGCACGCTGTTGCGGGCGGTGGGTGTGAACGTGGTGCTGGCCCAGGCCGGCGGTCCCGTGTGCGCGGCGGCGCTGCGCCTGCCGCCGGTGCAATTGGCGACGAGCATCCGCATCGCCGATTCGCTGGAACAGGGCGTCTCGTACTTCATGGCCGAACTGCGCCAACTCAAGACGGTGGTGGATGCCGCCCAGGCGCTAGGACCAGCGGGGGATACGACCCTCCTGTTCCTGCTGGACGAGATCTTGCATGGCACCAACACGGCGGAACGGCAGATCGCCGCGCGCCACATCATCCGGCGGCTGTTGGATTTGGGCGCGACGGGAATGGTCTCGACGCACGATCTTACCCTGGCCGACGCGCCGGAGTTGCTGGCAGCAGCGGAATTGGTGCATTTCACCGAAGACTTCGCGCGGGTGAATAGTACTCCCGTCATGCGCTTCGATTATCATTTGCGCCCTGGTTTGGCGACCTCGACCAACGCGCTGAAGCTGATGGAGATCGTCGGCCTGCCCCTCGATGAACTGACTCCCCGCCTGGGCTGATCGCCCCGCCACGCCCAAAGATCCATCGTCCGATCACCCCCGCGCCTTCGCCTGCCGGGGCGGGGGCCAAGGGGTGGAGCCTGCCGTTTTCTCATGAGGTTCCCACCGCCCTTGACAAGTCGCATGACGTATGGTATATTTCATTTCGCCACCGCAAGAAACGCGGACCGGCGATGCGGAACCTGAACAATTGAAGAGTGAGAAAGACAAGCGAGGTCTTAAGAAAGACCTTTGAGACGATCAGATAAGCGTTTCAACATTATGAGTGGCTCGACCGCTCACCAATATTTGAATGGCGAGTTTGATCCTGGCTCAGGACAAACGCTGGCGGCGTGCGTAACACATGCAAGTCGAACGGGTGTCGCAAGGCATCAGTGGCGGACGGGTGAGGAACACGTGGATGATCGACCCAACACTGGGGAATACCCGTGGGAAACCACGGCTAAGACCGCATACGCTCCGCAAGGAGGAAAGGCGCAAGCCGGTGCTGGACGAGTCTGCGG
>DAIDGU010000033.1 GCA_027459785.1 Ktedonobacteria bacterium
TTTCAACCGCCCGCCGTCCCCCGCCCGCCGTCCCCCGTCCACCGCCCGCCCGCATCCCTTTCCTTCGTTACGCCGAGATCAGGAGGAGGCATCCGGCTCCGTCGGTTTCGCCGGCTCGGCGGCGGGCTGCAAGCCATAGAGGGTCGCCAGGCGATCAAGATAAGGGTTCTCGCCCTGGTGCAATTGGGCCAGATAGCGCCCGGTTGTATCCAGGCTGGCATGCCCCAGCCGTGCCTGAATATCGCTGACTTTCGCGCCAGCATCTTCCAGCGCGCGGGCGAACGTATGGCGCAACGCGTGGACCTTACTGGTTCCCAGGCGTTGCTCACAGATCGTCGAGATGCTGCGGATCGAGAGCGGCTGGCCATAGGTGCCGTTGCGGGCAAGGCTGATCCACACCGGTGCGTCGGGCCGGTAGGGGCCAACCGCGTGTTCGTCGCCTTGCTGCGCGTCGGCCAGCCATTGCAGCCAATCGAGCAGCGCCTGAGCGGCGGGGCCACGCAGGGGCAATTCATCGCGGCTGCTCTTGCCGCCTTTAGTGCGCGCCCACGTGACTTCGATCACCTGTTTTCGTATGACCAACGCGCCCTGGCGTAAGCCAGCGAGTTCCGACAAGCGCCGCCCCGTGTGCAAGCCCAGCAGCAAAAGGGCATAATCCCGCCGGCCCACCGGCGTCGTCACATCAATCGCCCCCAGCAGATCGGGCAGGGTTTCGCGCGCCAGCGGGCGCGCGGCGGCATACGCCTGCACCTGCCGGCGTTCGACGCGCTGGATCGGATTCGTTCCCTGAACGATGCCCTGGCGCAACGCATAGGTATAGAAGCTACTGAGGACAGCGAGCCGCAGGTTCGCGGTGGCCGGCGCGACGGCCCGCAAACCGTAAGGCGTCGGCGTCGGCTGCGCCGCGAACGCCTGGGCGGCCAGCGCCACTTGCGTTTCCCGCGCGGCCACCTGCGCCCCGACCTGGCTTTCCGCCACGTGCTGCCGCACCTGTTGCGGATCGGCAGCATCCAGATCGATGCCCTGGTCCAGCAGCCGTTCGCGGAAGGTGGTGATGATCGCGCTATAGCTGGCGAGCGTCTTGCGGCTGCCCGACCGCTGCCCCTTCGCGTGCAGCCACGCCGCGATAGCGAGATCGACGGCTGATGGTGGTGGCGTTGCGCCGATAAGATCCATCGCCATAAAGCTTGCCCTCACCTAAAGCGTGTATCCTCGCACTCCCAGTATACGGCATGCACGCTGCCCTGGCAACGCTTCCTGATGCCTCGTCTTAGCCCGGAGGGGTTCCTTTTCCGAGCCGGGGGGTTGAACCCCCGGCGTCCCGCACGACCGTGGGAATCGCTCCCCCCGGCGACCGCCATCGCTGCCCCCGGCGACCGCACGGCGACCGCCATCGCTGCCCCCGGCGACCACACGGCGATGGGATGTTGCTTCGGCGACTGTCCCAACATTCTGCTTGATACCTCCTCCAGCTTGACAGGATTATACATGAGATGTTAAGGTATCGACAAAGCGTTGATATCTGGCCCTCGCCCGATAATTCGCTAAAAAAGGATGACAAAATCAATGCATTTCTTGCGCCTACACTGGTTTGATGTCGGTTTGGTGTTGGCGATCCTAACCGGGGCGTCGCTCCTCATCACTCATCCCACCGGCCTCAGCCTGTTGCTCTGGCTCAGTCTCATCGCATTATTCCTGCACCAATTCGAGGAATATCGCTTTCCGGGCTACTTTCCGGGCATGATGAATACGGTCATGTTTTCCAGTCAACACCCCGATCGCTATCCCCTTAATACGCAGACCGCCCTCATCGTGAATGTGCTGGTGGGCTGGCTGTCCTTTTTTCTTGCCGCCCTGTTCAATGAGCAAGCGATCTGGTTGGGCATCGCCACCATGCTCGTCTCCGTCGGCAATTGTTTCGCGCATATCGTACTCTTCAACATTCGGGGGAAGACCCGCTACAACCCTGGGATGCTGACAGCGATCCTCTTCTTCCTGCCGCTTGCGGTAGTGTTCTACGGCTGGGTGATCCAGCACCATGCCGCGACGGCACCTGACTGGATCCTCGGCATTGTTCTGGGCGTCGCACTCAACTACCTGGGGATTTTCAAAATGATCGACTGGTTGAAAAACGAGCAAACGCCGTACATCTTCCCGGCCAGAAGCATGGTGCCACGCTCTTCAAGCCATTGACATCTTGACAAGGCCGTGCCTGCAATGCCATGATATCGACATGATGTTGACATAGACATCGTATCGATATTCGGTCCACCGGATGTGGTCAAGGAGCAAACTTGTGCGTAACCATCTCACGAAGATTGGACTTTCGTTGCTGGCCATCGTTCTCGTTGGCATAAGCATTCTGGCCTTTTTTCCACCGCAGTTTGGCACCATCCCAGCGTCGCCCCAAACGCAAAAGGTCACGCTGCCCGCTGACCTGCGCGGCTATCGTTACTGTGAGGTCATCCCGGTTTTTCAGTGGGGATTCAAACTCAACGCCGAAGTGTATAACACCCTTGGCGCGAATCAATGCCCGGCTGACCTGTGGGCGAAACTGGAAAGTACTGGTGCCAAGGCGCTCGCCAAGCAATACGGTGCCGCACAAGTCGAACTCAACGGACCACGTTACTGGGTTTTGAATAAAATCTCCGCGAGTGGTGTGACAGCGAACGGCAAAACCGTGGATTTTGGCGGCATCGACATGGTGCAGCGCGCCACGTTGCAATTCACGCTCTGGTCGGCGAATTCGATTGGCAACTATGCCCCTAACACCGTCAACCGGACGAACGTGTATTACTACTACGCTGGCAACCAGATCTATGAACTGATTTCACCTCAGGGGTCAACCTACATCATGCAAACCTTATCCCAGATTAAAAATCCCAACCTGAGCTTAAGCGATCTCCCGACGTTGGCTGCGCAGTTGACGCTACCGCAGGGATGGAAATACCAGACCTGTACCCTGAGTGCCGAATTCGATTTGGTGACGAACGGCAAAGCTACCGTGATTCAAGACAACCTCCTAAACTCCTACCAGGAGATCTTCACGAACGTCGCGCCACCTGCATGCCAGTAGTCCAAGCGATCAACACCCATAGGGAGTGTTGATCCTCCAAAAGTGAGGAAACTATGCGCCCAAAGATTGTGCTTGATTACGATCCGCGCTATCAGGGAATCATCCAGATCGCCGCCTGGGGATTTCTGGCGTGCTTTGCGATTTTCGTGATGCAATTCATCTTGTTAGCCACCAACACCGTCTTGCTGACGACACCAGCAAAGGGCGAGTGGGACCAGTTCTTACCCTTCGGGAGCCGTCTCGTCGGGCTTCCGCTCCTTGGTCTGTTCAACGCCGCTTTGACCGGGGTGTTCTTCGTGATCCGCTGGCGGGACATGCGGCGATTCACCGCAAGGGTGGCTCCTGCCAGCCCGTAGGTGAAGACCAGGCAAGCCCCACCGCTTCACCAGCACATGAACAGGACCAGCGCATCTTCAACTTGCAAGAGGGAGTCACTATGCCACGCCTGCCCCATATCACCGAGCGGGGACGCGAGACCCTATATGCCCTGCGCGAGGCGCTGTTCGCGTTGATGCTCGAAAAAGATTTCGACAAGATCACCATCAAGGAGATCACCGATCATGCGCAGATTGATCGCAGTACCTTTTACCTGCACTGCCAGGATAAGCGCGATCTCTTCTTGCAGAGCCAGCGGCAACTGATCGCGGATCTCTTCACGCATGTTTCGTCTGATTCCCCGTTGGAGGATCGCCTTTGCCAGGGATTCGAGCATATAGCAAACCATGCTACGGCATATCGGGCGCTCTTGACTCACACGGATAGCGCGGCTGAAAGCAGCATGACTGAGTTTCTCGCGGCATTTATAGCCGACGCGCTCACCGAGGGGCCGATAAGCATCGAGACGGATGCCGTAACACATGATCTCCTTGCCCATGCCCTTACCCATGTCGTTCGTGGGCTGGCCAGGCGTTGGCTAGAAATGGAACGACCGCTGCCACCCGCAGCGATGGCACACTTGGTACAGCGTTTTATCCGTCAGGGTCTGGCAGGATTTCCCCCACGCCCCGATGGCCCAGCGCCTACCCCAGCGTAAACGTGAGGTTAACTATGCGCACCTTCTTTTTGCGGAACCAGCGTATCGCACTTCCCCCAGACGCACTGCAACAGCTCAGTGGGATCACGACCGACCCGCGCTTTAACCCTGGGGCGGCGCAATGGACAACGATCTTCGCACATCCTGATTTCACCACTGCGGAGATCACCGTTATCGAGATCGCGCGACTGCACCCGGAACACAAGTCGGCTTATGCTACGTTTATCCAGGCGCTACGTCCTTGCGCGGAAGAAGTAGGGGGTAGCATCGTCGCGGTGACAGACATCCTCTTTCCGGGTACGGGCGATCTCGAACAGCACATGAACTTTGCTGGTGGCATGGCATGGCTGGCACGCTTTCCCTCACGCGCTGCCTACATCGCCATGGTACTCAATCCCACCTATCAACAGGCAGCGGCATTCCGTCAAGAAGCTCTGGCGGAAGTTATCCTTCTGATCGCCGGGCGCAACACGATCCCACGCACCGCCGCATTGCTGTTTGGGCCGGAACGACCAGCATCCGCGTTCCAAACCCCGTATATCGCTGGCAAATCGCCTGCTCAACTGGTCGATGCCTTGATGCAGATCTACCCAGATGGCGGCGCGGATCCTTCCCGCGCCCAGTTGACTCGCCTGACTGAATATGCTGGTTTTGCATCCGAGCCGCTGTACTTCCTCAACCTCTATGCGTTCGCGCCAGGGGAAGCGGCCACGCATGATGCGCGTGAACATCAGGCATACAATCGCCAGGCACTGGCCACCGTGCGCGCGCATGGCGGTCATCCTTATTTACGCGCCCGTGTTGAGCATGTCCTCGTATCGGCGATTCCGTGGAGTTTGGTGGTGTTGGTCCGCTGGCCAAGTGCCGCCGTTTTCACTGATTTACGGCTAACTCCCACCTATATCAAGGCTCAACGCCATCGCGTTCAATCGGCACAGACATATGGCAACTTCGTGACGACAAAGCGCCGTGACTAAGCGATCTCAACGGCCACCGACTTGACCCGCAATGGGTATCACGCATGGGGGGGATAAAATACCTTAACGGGGATTTTGCCCCCCCCAAATGTCGTTTGGTTCTACTGACCTCGGCGCGAACAACTAAAGAGAGCGGGCGGTATTGATTGAAACCATGTGCGCGCCTCAGGGCTGCGCCACGAAGTCCGTCGTCGCGGACTGGAGGGTACGTTCCCTGTGCCGTGGTCAGTAATAATATGCCGCAGGCATGCCGCGCTTCGCCTACATTTTTACCTAAAAGCCAGGACTTTATACCCCTTTTGGATACAGACGGTGGTCATTGAGACCGGACAGACAGGAAGGTCTTTCCTCCGTTCCCCCGCTGGCCGTCCGCCGGTATCCATACTATTCACCCGCAAAGGGTAATACACCAATAAAATAGACAAATGTCGCATCTTGTATTATTCATCGTAGTCGCAGACCATCGACCGCACATATCCACTATGCCCCCAGATCGCTCAACCGTACTAAAATTCAATCGTGTATTCATTATGTTTTGTACATAACATAAATTCAGTTTTCATTTATTTATGGTTTATCGAAAGGTAGGCATATTAAATCATTACATATCTACATGACTAAAAATTGTTGTGGGTAAAAATCGTTCAGCTAAAAATAGGTAAAATGTTCCAGCGATCAAGGGCAAAATGATACTTCAACTAATGCCTATTAGTTGAAGTATCGCCGCTGTAGCGTTCCAAGACAACATTCCTGTAATTATCCATTAGTTCGAGATGACTGAATTGCAGCTTGTTATCATTCTCGGTAGCATTTCTATATAATCTTCCGATTCAATCCATTTTCTGTTAGAAAAATTGCATAGTGCTTACTACGCGTACACTGTCTAATGTTGTACATATTTCCCAACATCAACTAAAATGCACAAGCATATATAATCGTCTAGATGTGTAATTTTTGTCCATTATCAACTGCATGGTCCAGCTACCTATGCCATGATGCAGGTGAAAGCATAGGTACGTCAGGATTAGAGCATGTTGCACAAAGATTGACTAAACACGCCGCGTTTTAGTCCGCGCAGGCGGACTTCGTCGCCGCTAGGCGCTTAGGCGCGGTTGATGCCCTTTTACCATGTCCCCTGGACACGCTCGCTTCTAGCCCGAAGGGGTTCCTTTTCCGAGCCGGGGGGTTCAGCCCCCGGCGTGCTGGCGGTGCTGGTATCTGGCCCCCGGCGTGCTGGCGGCGCATGTCCGCCCTATGTTGTAAAACCTCATCAACCGCCCGCGTCTCCAATGCGCTTGTTTCAACCGCCCGCATGCTCATTGGCAATGCAAGTTGCTCTAGCTCCAGTAGGGACACCGCTGGCGATGGATGCGTCGCAACTCACCGGCTATAAAAAGGAATGGGGAGATCCTCGTAGAACTGTGCGCGGTCCTACCTTATAATACTAATACGCTTTGCGGGTGATCAGTATGGATACCGGAGGACCGCCATTCCTGTCTGTCATTGCGCTCCCCACAGGACCGCCATTCTCCCTCACCCCGGAGGACAGACATTCCTGTCTGTCCGGCCCCGCTTACCGCCGTCTGTACCCGAAATTGGGGTTAGTCGCTGGTTGCAATCTCAGGGGCGAAGGAGCAGCCACTTACAAAAAACCGTTGTCTCGTTATGTAGTGAGATAGAGTGCCTGATAGGCATGCACCAGGCTGGTTTTCAACGCAGCTTCTGTCGGCTCACAGGTTTCGCGCCACGCGCCCCCCAGCAGGGTAAATGTTGTCAGCAGCCCCGTGTCATCGAAGGTGGGATGCAACTCAAGACCAGGAAGCGTTTTATGAAAACTATAAAGATGCCAGTGCCAGCCCCACGCTTCCACACTGCCGCGCGTTGCCCCTGGTTTTTGCCCAGGCACTTCCAGCCGGGTAGCATATTGCTTGCCACGAAAAGTATGGCCGAAGACGCGGTCGCCAAACTCGGCCAAAATCTGCTGGATCAAGGGATCAAGCTCTTGCACCTGTCGGGCAATAAAAGCGGTGCGGTCGGTTGCTTGGTTTGATGATGCATCGGTTTGGCTCTGTGCCTGTAACCGTTCGCGGGCCAATACATCATCAAACCAACTCATCTCAGCTACTCCTGCACCGCCGCTGCCAGACTGATCATAGGAATCATCTCTGGAACCTTCATACCACCCCCATACACCAGGGCATCTTGCAGCATGCGCAGATGCACGATCATGGCGGAAGTATCGAGATCCACATGCTCATATTGTAGCGGTGTGCCACGGGGAATGGCAACCTTCACGCGCGCCCCTTCCACAATGCCCAGCGGCACGAGATGTTCGGCCCGCGCGACCTCAGCCGCGTCTACACTCGCGTACACGCAATGACCACCAATGCCGTCGATGACCTCGCCAGGGTTCAGATCGCGCTTGGCGATAGCCAACGTTTCGGCCACGGGCGGTCCCGCTGGGGCCAGGGTGGCCTCGTGATAAATCACGGCGCGCGCGGCGGAAAGGGTCGTTTCCATGTTGGCCAGATGATACGGGCGATAGAGCGTCCAGTAGGGGCCTTGGCCCAGCTTCAAATATTTGAGATCCTTCACCACCTTGGGCTGATTGGTGGTAATGATGACGAACACTCCCGGTGCCACCGGCCCGGTGGCGTAATCAACCACACCGCGTTGGCTGAGTATGCCGCCATCCTCGCGGGGACAAAAGATCGTACTGAGTTCCTCCACCGTCGAAAACGGGCCGTGCATGCCACGCCGATCAATGTGCATGCCCGTCGCGTTAGCGACCGCCGTCATTTCCACCATGGTTTTGCTGCCATCGACAAACGAGGCGAGCATCTTTGCGCCCATTTCCTTACTGCGCGCTTCTTCCGCCACACTGGCGGGGGTGGCAGAATGGTCAAGGGGATTGTTTTTGCCCTTACCGACAGTCACCACCTCGAAACCCATGGAAACAGCGAAGTCATAGAGTTCTTTGATCGCGCCGGGTTCGTCACCGGCAGACGTTGTGTATACCACCCCCGCCGCGTCCGCCATACGTTTCAACATGTAACCGATGGTGACGTCGGTTTCCACGTTCAGCATCACGACGTGTTTGCGCGCCAAAATGCTGTTGAAAGCCACGGCAGCGCCAATGTTCGGCACCCCGGTCGCCTCAATGACCACATCCACGTTGGCCAGGCGGCAAAGCGCCGTCGCATCAGTGGTGGCGACACGCTTACCCGCAGCGATGTAAGCATCGGCGACGCCGCTGGCGATCTCTGCCGCGCTGACCGTCACCACCTCGCCGGCCTGCGGCCCAGCTTCTGCTAAGCCCTGATGAATGCGATCAAGAAAGACATCGGCAGCGGCCACGACACGCATGCCCCGCGACATGCCGGTTTGGCCGATGAGACCCGCCCCCATTTGGCCGACCCCCACCAGCCCAATACGAATCGGGCGACCTTCTGCTTCGAGTGCCGCCAAACGTTCAGGAAGGCCCATATGCTGATCTCCTCTGATGTACGTTTCAGATGTACGGTGTTGCGCTAGTTTGCCGTGTGAGCTTCCCCCGACGCAATGCGCAGCGCATCGCCGAGGTTAGGCAGTGCCAACGAACCAAACGTGACGGAAACTTCCCCTGGGAGTTCTGTCACGCTGAGTCCATTGGCCTTGAGAACGATGTGTCCTAATTCAGCGAAGTTGGCGTTAGCCATGGACCCCACACCCGTGATCGTGACCTGCGCGGTCCCCAGGGTGATAACATCGCCCGCCGTCAGGGGGGCCAGCGGCGGTTCGCCCTCATGCACCACCGAGATCTCGCGCAGTTCCGCCGGCGCGCTCATCCCAAAGAAAACCAACACGCCGGCCTCCAGCAACTCGGCGGCCATTGGACCGATCTCACGCACCACGCCTTGATATTTGACCGTCATGCCATCCTCTCATGGGCGCACGCAGCCCCTACAACGCTTTGCGCGCCGTTCGTTGAAGATTTTTTTCAGTGATGAATGTGGTGCGCTCGCCCCACATCCTCCTGCCGGTGTTCGCGTGGTGCGTTATTCCACGACAGCCACGTTGTCTGGCTTGACATCTGACACGAACAGCTCTTCTTTGATGAACTGCATGAGGGGGCCAGACGGTGAACTGGGCTTCACATCAATGGTCAGGATCTTTTTCATAGGATAAACCCCGACGCGCGCCGTGCCGCCACAGTCAATGACCACACACGCGATTTGTTTTTCGGGTGCGGACGAGCGAAACCCATCGAAAGCCACGCCGCCGGTCAACTCGGCGATGCGCTGCGCGACGGGATGAATCCCACCGCCGGTGACGCAGTAGATCAGCTTCTTTTCATCAGTCGGGCGGATCGTCAATGGTCCCCCCCAGCCACCACGGCCCTTGGTGACGCGAACGGCTTTGTACGGCATTGCGAATGCGCTCTCTTTCTGGCTGTGCCTGTGGTGCCACAGGCATATAACGTACCTGGCTGGGCGCACAGGAAACGTTGCAACCGCCTCGCTTCGTTCCCTGTACAAATCCTATTATGAATACATGCCGAAGCTGGCGAAATAGGCGATGATGGTGGCAATCGGTCCCGTAATCAGGCGCGACATTAGCACCGCCGGCACACCGATTTCGGTGGTCTGGGGTTCGGCTTCGCCAAGCGCCAGGCCGACGGGGATGAAGTCGCACCCCACCTGCGGGTTGATGGCAAACAACGCGGGCAGCGCATATTGCGGGCTGACCTGATGCTGGCCGATCTCCACGCCGATCAACGTGCCGATGATTTGCGCGATGACCGCGCCAGGGCCGAGCAACGGCGAGAGGAAGGGCAGCGCACAAATCAGCGTCAGTCCCAGCAAACCCGGCAGCGTCTCCGCCAGCGGCTTCAGCCCCTGCGCGATATAGTTGCCCACACCCGTCGCCAAAATGACGCCGATGACGAAGCTGATGAACGCCATGAACGGCAGCACGTTGCGGATGACCTGATCAATCGTATCGCGGCCAGATTGATAGAGGATGCCGACAACGTTGCCAGCTCCCCGCCCGATGACTTGTAGGGGTACCACGATGAAGCGGAAGGGATTGCGGCGGGTCTTCGTTGGGGTTTGCGTATCAGTCGTTGCAACCATTGTCGTTATTCCTCCCCTGCGGTGGTGCCGGCACCGGCGACGGCAACTTCAGCTTTGGCTTCGGCAGGCCACATGGCGCGCGTGATGGCTTCGGTTACGAGGCCTCGTATGAAGATCACCACGAGTCCGACGACCAGATAGCGCACGGCCAGGTCGCCCAAGGGCAATCCGAGCGTGGTGATGCCAGCGGCGATGCCCGCATAAACAAAGATCTCACCGGGGTTCGCGTGGGGGAAAAGACCCAGGATGGGGTGAACGAACGACACGGCGGAATCATAAAACGCGGGCTTTTGCTTTTCGGGCAGGAACCGCCCCATCGTGTAGGCCATCGGGTTCGTCAGGAAAAACACGGCCAGGAACGGCAGCACGATATAGCGCAAAAAGATGTTGCGCGTGCTGGCCTGGGCGACGCGGTCGATGCGCTCAGGGCCGATGAGCCGCACCAGCGCGTTGACCGCCGTGAGCAGCACGATCAGCAATGGGACGATACCTGTGACGAGGCCGACAAAGGTTTTGCCCCCCGTCTGAAAGACGCCGATAAAGTTGGTGGCGAATTCCGCGGCACCATGCGTGATGCTGTTGACGATATCCATGAATGAGCTGTACCTCCTGAATGGGTGGGCATGAAACGCGCGTTTCCCCACCGTTACACCGTTGAACAATGACGACGTTCTCGCCTTCGAGAAGGACAACCGCTGAGCTAGGGCGGTTGGCTGAGGTGACAAGCGCTAAGGATGGATAGTCACCGGCGCAGGCGGCGCGCGCGGTGACCAGCGTCGCAACGCTGGCGGCGTCAGGTAGCACATGGTTTCTCCTTATAACGTTGACCTGGGTTGGATGGCAGCCTTGGTTGGCCTGGCGGTAGCATGCCGTGATGACCCTGCGGCGGGCGCACGCGCGCCACCGTTCCTTGTCGCGGCACCCCGGCCTTCTTCGGTTGCAGGTGCAGGCGTTGCCTTCAGGAATGAGTCGTGCAGGGTTTGCGCTGCGGCGCGAAAAGCGGTGCGCAGTTTTGCCGAAAATTCATGGGTAAGGAGGTCATCCTTTAAAACGCTGTCGAGCGAGGCTCCGACCAACGTGGGTACAGGACGAAATCCGGCAAATACGCTCACCCCCGCCAATTTCTCGGCGGCGATCACCTCGCGCGTTGTCGGGTTCACCACTAATGCGGCATAGACACGCCCCTTATACCGGCTCCCACCCATGCCCGTGGCGCAGCGCCCCAACAGGCGCAACTGATTGATGCGCTTGTAATAGCGCTGAACTTGTAAGATAGCGAAACCGATCTGAAACATCCAGCCTGCTAAAAGGCACACGAGGACCGTGACGTAAAGATTCATCTCTCTACCCCTGCTCCGAAGTCGGATTTTTGCGTAGACGATACCGTCACGAAAGCGCACGTTTTCGTGAATGCAAACAGCAATGAGACGATCCCTATGCTCAGCCCGTCAGCAACTCGTATAACTCGGAGGCGATGGCTAACGGCTTGAGGATGAGATTTCGTGGCAGCTGGCGGGCAAAGGTTTTGGGATGATGCAAGGCGAAACGCACATTGCGCTTAACCAGCCGTTGTGACCGCTTCGGCAAATCAAGCAGGAACATATCATGCCATGTTCGTGCATTGATCCGCAACTGATGGCCACAACAGACACAGGTGGTTGAACGCAGATAGGGTCCCGTGTATTGCACGATGTGAGGGGTTTCCTTCATGCAATGGCCACAGAACAAGCCAGCGCACATGACTTGGCTCGACATGTGTTTCCCTCCCAGGTACAGGCAGCCCATCTATGCAGATGTCATGTCACGTGCAAACAGCGCAACGAGGAGGAGACGATCAACTTTGCCCCCCCACAAACGCTGCAACCAACTCTTCTCGCACTGCGTTGTGGCGCGCGAACAGTGCGCTCCCCATTCATGGCGAAACATCGGCGCTGTTGGCTCAGCAGTTCGTGGTCAATCTGGCTCACCAGTATGATGCAGCTCTCTACCTTTGCTGCTGCATGGTTTTCACAGCTGTGCGAACCTGAAATTATGTGCAATGATACCATGCCTTTTTCTGTTTGTCAATCCCTTCAGCGGCAAATTTTCGCAAACATTGAAAAAAGCCTGGAATTGGCGAGCAGCCACATCGGGGGAAGAGCAGCAAGAAATTTACACGAGCCGCCGCAAAAACCTCTTGACTGAGAAAAGATTCCATGGTACACTGCACATATGTTCATAGCGTTCACATAGGTGAAGAGCACGCTTCTGGCTACGCCTACATCCGAACACGCAGGGGGAACACGCCGATGAGTTACCTGGGCATTCTCGATGCTGACCTACCCGACCTCTTGAAGACGATGTACCACATCCGCGCCTTTGAAGAAAAAGTCGATGAACTGTTTATGCAAGGAGCCATCCACGGCACAACCCACCTTTCCATCGGTGAAGAAGCTGTGCCGACGGGCGCGCTGCATGCCTTGCGCAGCGATGACTACATCACGAGCACGCATCGGGGGCATGGCCACTGCATCGCCAAGGGCGCGGATTTGAACCTGATGATGGCGGAACTATTGGGGCGCGAATCAGGGTACTGTCGCGGGCGCGGCGGCTCCATGCACATCGCCGATGTCGATGCTGGCAACATCGGTGCCAATGGTATCGTCGGCGGCGGCATCCCCATCGCCGTGGGGGTCGGCCTGAGCATTCACATGCAACAGCAAGCCAGGGTATGTCTGTGCTTCTTTGGCGATGGCGCGGCGAATGAAGGTACGTTCCATGAAGCCATCAACCTCTGTTCCATCTGGCGTTTGCCAGTAATTTTCCTCTGCGAAAATAACCAATATGGGATGTCGATGTCGGCCAAACTCTCCATGCACGTGGCCTCTGTGGCGGATCGCGCCATTGCGTATGGCATCCCTGGTGAGTCGGTCGATGGCAACGATGTCTTTGCGGTACACCACGCCGTGTGGCAGGCCGCCGAACGGGCGCGCGCCGGGCAAGGCCCCACGCTGATCGAGGCGCGCACCTATCGCTATAAAGGGCATTCAAAAAGCGACCAGAACCGCTACCGGACGCGCGCTGAGATCGATGATTGGCGCGCACGTGATCCCATCGTCATCTTTACCGAAGTCGTGCGGGCGCGCGGCGTGCTTGCCCCAGGGGCAGACACACAGGTGCGCGCAAACGCCTATGCTGACATCGAAGCCGCATATGCGTTTGCCCTGGCCAGTCCTGAACCACAGGTAGCTGATTTGTTGGAAGGGGTGTATGCGTAATGGCAACTGTGCAGGTGTCCGAGACGGCACTCAGCGCGAACGATGCGGCGCTCACCACAGAAATGACCTATGCCGAAGCGATCCGTGACGCCTTGAAGCTGGAAATGCGCCGCGACGAGCGCATCTTTTTGTTGGGCGAAGACATCGGCATCTATGGCGGTGCCTTCGCCGTGACCCGTGGCCTCTTTGAAGAATTTGGCGCAGAACGGGTGCGTGATACGCCCATCTCTGAAGCGGCCATCGCTGGCGCGGCCATCGGTGCCGCGCTCACCGGCATGCGCCCGGTCGCGGAGATTCAATTCAGCGATTTTATGGCCTTGACGATGGACCAACTGGTAAACCAGGCGGCCAAAATCCGCTATATGTTCGGCGGTAAAGCCAAGGTGCCGCTGGTCATGCGCACGCCACTGGGTTCCGGCACCGGTGCTGCCGCCCAACATTCGCAGAGCCTGGAAGCATGGTTTGCCCACGTCCCCGGATTAAAAGTCGTCATGCCTTCCTCCCCGGCGGATGCCAAGGGGCTGCTGATCGCGGCTATACGCGATGATAACCCGGTGGTATTTTTTGAGCATAAGTTGCTGTATCGGGTGAAAGCCGCCGTCCCGACAGGCAGCTATGTCACCCCACTGAGCCAGAGCGCGGTGAAACGCGCCGGTCAGGATGTCACCGTCGTGGCGTTTTCCATTATGGTGCCACGCGCCCTCGCGGCAGCGCAGCGCCTGGCTGACGAAGGCATCGATGTGGAAGTTATCGACCCGCGCACGCTGCGCCCCCTGGATGATACGCCCATCCTGGAATCGGTCAAGAAAACCGGTAAAGTGGTGATTGTCCACGAGGCCGTGGGCAGCGGGGGCTTCGGCGGCGAAATCGCCGCGCGCATCACGGAAAGCGATGCCTTCCATTATTTGGACGCCCCCGTGCGGCGGCTGGTCGGGGCGGAAGTGCCGATTCCCTTCAACCCCAACCTGGAACGCGCGGCGGTCCCCCAAGAAGATGATATCGTCACCGCAGTTCGGCGGTTGGTGCGCGAAGGTCGCTAGAGGAGGGAAAAAAGCAACCATGGAACGCACCGTTACCATGCCTAAACTGGGCATGACCATGACCGAAGGCGTCATCGTTTCCTGGGCGGTCGCCATTGGGGACGTGGTCCAGAAAGATGCTTTGTTGGGTGAGGTGGAAACCGACAAAGTGACCCTCGAAATCGAAGCGCCCGCCGCTGGAACAATCACCCAGCTTCTCGTGCAGCCCGGCGACACGGTGCCTGTCGGCGACCCGATTGTGGTGATCGAGACCCACGTCGCTGCCACCCCCACACCTGCCTCGCCGCCCATGCAACCGCCGCTTGCCGCTGCGCCAGCCGCCATGCCGGTGGCACCCGCCGCTGCTGCGCCGTCCTTTACGATGGCGGAGGTGGCACCTACGCCCGCCGCTGTGCCGCCCACCAATGGTCACGGACCTCCCAAAATTCCCAGCACGCCCCTGGCACGCCGCCTCGCCGCCGCACATGGTGTGGATTTAACCGTGGTGGCGCGCGAGGGCATGCCCGTGCGGTCTGCCGCCGTTCTGGCGTTTGTGGCGCAGCACGCCGCCTCGTTGCAACAGCCCGCTGCGGCTCCCCCAGACCACCCTGATGCAACCATCACGCCCCTCACCACCATGCGGCGCATCATCGCCGAGCGTACGGCGCTCAGTTTTGCGACGGTGCCGCATATCTATCTCGATACTGAAGTGGATATGAGCAAACTGGAAGCCTGGCGGCTGCGCGAGAAAGCGCGAGGACACGCCGTTTCGGCGACCACGTTGCTCACGCGCGCCGTTGCCCTGGCGTTGCGGGCGCACCCTGACCTGAACAGCGGCTTTGTCGCTCCCACCGACGGGCAAGCTGCTGGCGTCGTCCAATGGCAGGCTGTACATCTCAGCCTGGCGGTGGCCGTGCCTGGGGGATTATTGGCTCCGGTGGTGCGGCATGCCGACCGCAAATCGCTGGATGAATTGGGGCAAGCTATTCAGCGGCTCGCCGAGCAGGCCCGCACCGGCAAGCTGAAACCCGATGATCTCACCGGCGGCACATTCAGCATCTCGAATCTGGGTATGTTTGGCATCGATACGTTTCATGCCATCATCAGCGCCCCCCAATCCGCCATTCTTGCGGTTGGGCGCATTACGCGGCAAGCGGTCGTGATTGCAGATGCAGATGGGAGTGAAAGCATTGGCATTCGCCCGCTCATGAAACTCTCCCTCTCAGTCGATCACCGTGTGGCGGATGGCGCGACGGGCGCGCAATTTTTGGCGACGTTGCGCCGCTATCTCGAAGATGACATCGCCGTCATCGTTGACGGCCCCACCCAAGGAGCGTGAAACCCATGACCAGCGCCTCCCTCACCTTGCAGCATGAAGCCGGTCTCCATGCCCGCCCCGCTGCGCTTTTTGTCAAATTAGCGTCAACATTCCAGTCAGCCATCACCCTGACGCTGGGTGCGCGCACCATTAATGCGAAAAGCATCGTGCAGGTGTTGACCCTGGGGGCCAAACAAGGCACAACCGTGCTGCTATCGGCTGAAGGGGCAGATGAAGTTGCCGCCGTTGCTGCGCTGCGGCAACTTGTGGAAAATAACTTCACTCAGACTTAAGCGTGCTGTTGTGCAACGGTCCTGCTTGCGGGGCAAACATGTTGGTAGCCGAGTAATCCATGTCAGCATAGGCTGGCTGGTGCAATTCCGCCTCCAACTCCACCTCGTCCCGCCTGGGGGTGTCGTTGAGCGCCAAGACCTCTTTGGCGCATTCCTCATCCGTGATGGCAATGGTCACTTGGCGGGCGCGCATGGCTCCGAGCAGGGCTTCGGCCTTACTGGTGCCACTGGCGATGCCAATGACGCGGGGAATCTGCCGCATGGTTTCCGGCGTGGCGCTTAAAATGCGCTCATGCAATTCCAGCCGGCAGGTTGCCCCTTGAAGCGTGAAATAGTGGCCGGCAACATCCCCCACCGCACCTTGCTGGCGGATGGATAACAATTCTTGCTCGGTGAGATAGCCCGCGCGAAAAAGACCTGATGATACACCGCTGACAGCCCCAATACCGACCACGGCCACATCCATGCGCTGCATCATCTCGAAGGTGGCACTGACGGTGCGCTCTTGCAGCAACGCATCGCGCACGCTGCTGCTTTTCACCAGTAATGGCGCGTGCAAATAAAAACAGTTCGCGCCGAATGCGGCGGAAAGCCGGCGCGCGATTTCGGGTCCATCCACATCCGGCGAGTTCGCGCTAATCGACCCCATCAACTGCACCACATCCAGTCGGAGCCGTTTGAGGGGATGCAGCGCATTGACCAGTTGTAACATAGAGGTACCCCAGGAAATGCCGACGACCATGCCATCTTCCAGATAATTTTCGAGGTAGCGCGCGCCAATCATACCCAATTTCGGTAACGTGTTTTCGCCCGGTTGGCTTTGCACCAACACCTGGGCGTCGTGCAACCCAAAGCGCTTGATTAATTCGTGTTGCAGTTCCTGCGATGTCTGCAAGGGATGGCGAATCTGAATTTGCACCAGGCCCACCTCACGCGAACGGGTTAACATGCGCGACACGCCCGAACGCGAGACACCCACTTTTTTTGCGATTTCTTCTTGGGTGAGATTTTGCTCGTAGTACATGCTCGCCACATCAGCAAGCAAGATGATATCTTCGGTATCAGACATCTCCATCCAAACCTTTCCCATTTGTGCATCATCTGCACAATAATTCTATCTTCTGGCGCGCAAAAGTGCAAGACCTCTTGACAGAGCGCCCTGAAACAGGTAAGATAGATGCACAACTGTGTAAGTTGTTCGCAAATGTGCAGATACGGTGCCGTATACAAGGGAGGCAATGATGCGCGTTCAAGGCATTCCAGCATCTCCCGGCATTTCGCTGGGTCCAGCTTTTCTTTATGTGCCTGAATCACTCCCCATTCCCCGTGCCACCTTGCCACCTGAAGCGGCCACAGCGGAATGGACACGCCTCGAAGCGGCTCTTGCGCTTGCTCACGCGCAAATCGCTGCCCTGCGCGACGTGGTGGCGTGGCGTACCAGTCCTGAAGAGGCGGCGATTTTTGATGCCCACTTGCTGATGCTCCACGACGAAGAACTGCTCGCGGATATCCGCCGCTTCATCTATGACCACCATCTTCCCGCAGAAGCGGCAGTCGCGGATGCCATCGCCGCCGTACACGCGCAATTACTGGCCATTGAGGATGAGTATCTGCGCGCCCGCGCGGGGGATATGCAAGACATCGGCCAGCGCGTCATCGCTTGTTTGATGGGAAAGCCAGTTCATCTGCTCTCTGCGCTTGCAGAACCCAGTATTATTGTCGCGCGCGATCTGCTCCCCTCGGATACCGCCGCGTTGGATCCGGCCAAGGCATTAGGATTGGTCATCGAATTGGGAGGGCCGACGGCCCATACGGCCATTCTGGCGCGGCAAATGGGCATTCCCGCCGTCGTCGCTGCCCCCGCCATCACCACCCAGGTCGCCGATGCCCTTCAGGCCGGTTTCCCCATGCTCGTAGTAGATGGAGAAAAAGGCATCGTCGAAGTGAATCCCACCACAGAACAGCTCGCTCACTATACCGCCCTGCGCGAACACCATGTGCGCGCCCATGCCACCATTGCCGCAACTGCCTTGCAGCCAAGTCTCAGCGCCGATGGCTTTTACGTGCCTGTAGTAGCCAATATTGGGCAACCGCGCGATCTCACGCAGATCGCTCCCGGCAGCGTACCCGGCGTTGGCCTCTTTCGCACTGAATTCTTGTTTTTGGAACGCAACTCGCCCCCAACGGAAGCAGAACAGGTGGCAGCGTATGCCACAGTGGGACGATTTTTCGCCGATGGCGAGATTATCATTCGCACCTTGGATATTGGCGGCGATAAGCTCCTGCCCTATTTGCCCATGCACCACGAAGAAAATCCCTTTTTGGGGGTGCGTGGCCTCCGGCTCTGTTTGACGGAGCAGTTTTTGCCTCTGTTTCGCTCGCAACTGCGCGCCATTCTGCGCGCTGCGACCCAGGGATTCCATTTCAAAGTGATGTTTCCCATGGTCAACAACGCCGAGGAATTGCGCCAGGCCCGCGCGGTGGCTGATGAGGTGGCACGCGCATTAGATGCTGAAGGGGTGGCAGCTTCGGCGGCCCTGGCTCGTCTGCCTTTTGGTGCGATGATCGAAACCCCGGCGGCGGCCCTTAACGTTGATCTGCTAGCCACAGCGGCGGATTTTTTCAGCATCGGCACCAATGACCTGACCCAATATATCCTCGCCATTGACCGTATGAACCCGTTCATGGCACGCCACTACACCCCTTTTGCGCCCCCGGTATTGCGCGCCATATATACGGCGATAACCGCCGCGCATGCCAACGGCAAAAAAATCGGCATGTGTGGCGAGATGGCCAGCGACCGCCGTGCCGTTCCGCTCCTGCTGGGCCTCGGACTGGACGAGTTGAGCGTGGCACCTCATGCCATTGGCGAGATCAAACACGTTATTCGCCAGCAAACCCTTCCCGCCACGTCGGAAATTATGCGTCAAGCCTATCGATTAGACACGGCTGAAGCGGTCGTGACCCTGCTTGAATCCCACTTGCGCGCGTCTGAACCGCTAGCACGACACGACTGATCGCCCTTCCTGTCGGTCACTATCATCATCAGGAGGTTAGTCACAACAATTGACATGGTCGAGTAGTCAGCCATCCTGATCTATCCTCCTGCTGGAAATTTAACGTGGTGCTGCGTATTAAGTCAAGTGTGGACATGTCTACACAGCACGTTACCTCACTGCTATCGGTGATCGCTTGGCCGTCAACGGTGATGGTCGTCTCTTGCTCCGTCCCGTTCAAACTTGGGTGGCTGGGCTGCGCGTGATCATCGGTCGCAGAGCGCATAACCAAACTCTCCCTCGTCACATTCGCTGCATCGCCTGGTGGCGACATAGTGAATGGTACAAGGGAAAATGATACACCGCGCGTGCCGATGCCGCCCGCTCAGTCGACTGAGCCGCGTCGTCGCGGTCCCCGCTGGCTGGTGATCGGCGGCCTCGTGCTGGCCTTCGCCGTGGCGTTGGGCATCGGCGCGTTACTGGGCGCGGGCCTGGTTGGCACTGCGCAAGCTGCCAGCCTGACGCAGGGCAATTTCATCGGCTTCTCCAGCCAGGTCAGCACACCCAGCACGCCGGCGCAATGTGCCACGCTGACGGTGACGGGAGTGAGCGGCCAAACGATCACCGCGCAAACGCCGGATGGCACCACCGCAACCATTCACACAACGGCGAGTACACGCTATACCAAAGCGGGGCAAGCTACGACCGCCAGTGCCGTCACCGTGGGTAGCCAGATCCGCGTCATCGGCACGCACAATAGCGATGGCAGCGTCACCGCCTCGCGTATTGATATAGGTTGAAGGCCGAAGCGAGGGCGCGTTCATGTAGTAAACATCATCACCGCGCCCATATAACGCTTGCATGATTTTCACAAAATCGTAGCGAGGGAATTTTTGCTATGCGACAGTGGTTACAGCGCCCTGCTGGGCGCATCATCCTGGGCATCGGCGTCGGGGCGCTGATCGCCATCGTCGGCGGCGCGCTCTATCTTTTCGGTACGGTCGGCGTGTCGGCCAGCAACAAGCCGGTGACGGCACCGACGCTGGTGGCGACGAACGCAAGCAGCTCACCGGCCAGGCAACAACGACCGTCAACTATCAGGACTACAACATCACCATCCCGAATGTGCCGTCCGTAACCGGCGTCGGCAACACCGTGCAACTCGCGCTCAACTTTACGGCGGCGGCCTAATCCTCGTTGCCGATCATCACGCTTCCACGCGGCGGGCCGCTATTCCTGTCTGTCCACCTCTACAATTGGATACCGGAGGACAGACATTCCTGTCTGTCCCGCCGCGCTTTACAGGTATTATTCCAGTTCATTTGTGTCCGGTTGTTTCTTGCCCTGGTCGTGTTTTTGTAGACTTTTCTTGTGTTTTTTAGAGTCTCAATGCTTCCCAGTATTCTAATTTATTGTTTGTATTCAAAGACTATAAGAAAAATAATGGATCTTTTGTACCGTTTTCGGTTGATCAGTAAGAAGAGGGAGCGATGCTACCATGATCGCGTGGCAAGATAGTCGTACACGGCGTGCTGATCCGCGCGGGAATGTCGCGTCCTAGCCCGTAGGGGTTCCTTTTCCGAGCCGGGAGGTTTAACTCCCGGCACTCCCCCCGGCACTCCCGGCACTCCCCACAACCTGCCAGATCTGTGCTGCGATTTGCTCCGGCGACTGCGTGGCGTCGAGCACGCGCCAGCGGGTCGGCGCTTGCGCCGCCAGCGCCAGGTAGGCGGCGCGGACGCGCTCGTGGAAGGCGAGCGCCTCGTCGTCCAGCCGATTGCGCGTGGCGTGGAGCTTGCGGCGCAAACCCTGGCGCGGATCGAGATCCAGCAGGATCGTGAGGTCCGGTGCGAGTCCGTCGGTGGCAAGCGTGCAGACGGCGCGCACCGTCGCCACATCCAATCCGCGCCCCGCGCCCTGGTAGGCCAGTGTCGCATCGGCAAAGCGGTCGGAGATGACGACCGTGTTTTCCGCCAGGCGACGGCGAATCTCCGCGACGTGCTGGGCGCGGGCGGCGTTCATCAACAGCAATTCGGCGATGGGCGTGATGGGATCGATGGTCGGTTGCGCCGCCGGCAAGCCGCGCGCCCCACGTAGCGCCGCCACTGTTTCGCCCGGTTGCAGCACAACCCGCCGGATAACCTCGGCCACCGGCGTGCCGCCCGGCTCCCGCGTCGTCCAAACCGCGCGCCCCCGCGCTTCTAGCGCCTCAGCCAGCAGGCGCACCTGCGTCGTCTTGCCCGATCCCTCGCCGCCCTCGAACGTGATGAACATCGCTGCGCCTCTTCACCTATCAAATCCCCTGCAAAACGACCATGCCGCGTCCTAGCCCGGAGGGGTTCCTAATTGCTCGATCATCCTAGTTCGCCCAGCGCGGCCAGCGCCAGCGTGGCGGCGACGAGCGCCGCCGTCTCGGCGCGCAGGATGCGCGGCCCCAGCGTCACCAACCGCACCCCGTGTTCCTGCGCCAACGCGACCTCCTCCGGCGCGAAGCCCCCCTCCGGCCCGATAAACAAATGGACAGTCGCATCATGTACCACTTCCAGCCCGAAGGGGTTCCTGTTCCGAGCCGGGGCAATGTGTTTGCCGCATAACCCCAGGCTTGCCCCGGTCGCCACATCCCCCGCATGCGCCACTTCCCCCGCATGCGCCAGCAGCGCCACGGCATCCGGCGGCAGAGCGGCGAGGGCGTCGGCAAACTTCACGGGTTCGCGCACCTCCGGCACGCGGCCCCGGTCGGATTGCTCCGCCGCCTCGGTAGCGATGGTGCGCCAGCGGGCGCGCTTTGCCGCGCTCACCTCGTCCGCGCCGACGATGGAGCGAGCGCAATGGACGGGAACGATGGTGCTGAGGCCGATCTCGGTGCCTTTCTGGATGATCCACTCGAACTTCGCCGCCTTTAATAAACCTTGATAGAGGCTGACCTGCCGGCGCGGCTCGCTGGCGACGAGCGTGCGTGCGGCGATGCGCCCCTGCACCTGATCGCGCCCCACCTCGGTCAAGGCGAGGGTATACGCCATGCCGGTGCCGTCGAGGAGGGTCAGCGTGTCGCCAGCACGCAGCCGCAGCACGTTGCGCGCCTGGTTGGCGATGGCCGGCGGCAGCAGCACGCGCTCTGGCTCAGCCAGCACCGCTGGCGCGACGAAGAAGCGGCCCGCGCTCATGCGCCACGCCTGCCGACGAGGGTAAGCCAGTCGCCCTCCTGGCGGACCTGGATGTCGCGCAGGCCGGCGGCGATCAAGGGCGCTTCGGCCTCGTGGCGCCGTTCGGCGATGATGCCGCTGGCGACCAGCGTGCCGCCCGGCGCGGTCGCGGCCAGCAGCGCCGGAGCCAGTTCCCCGATGACGCGCGCGATGATGTTCGCCACCACCAGGCGCGCGGGAACAAGCGCCCGCACGGCTTCCAGCAGCGCCACCGGATCTTCCCCCGGCTCCGGTGGCGCGGGGACGAGCAGCGGTTCGCCACCTGGCCCCAGGCCCAGCGACCCCTGCACAACTTCGATGCGCTTCGCCAGGCCGTTGAGGGCGACGTTTTCGGTGGCCGCGCGCACGGCAACCGTGCTGATGTCGCATGCCAGCGCCCGTGCCGCCCCCAGCTTGAGCGCCGCGATAGCCAGAATGCCCGATCCGGTGCCGACATCTAATACGTCGTCGCCCGGCTGCACCACGTCTTCCAGCGCCTCCAGACAGGTGCGCGTGGTAGGATGCGTGCCGGTACCGAAGGCCATGCCTGGATCGAGCGCCAGCACGACGGCCTCCGGCGGGGGCGCGTATTCGCGCCAACTCGGCTTGATCACCAGTCGCCGCCCCAGGCGCGTCACCTGAAAATGCTCTTTCCACGCCTCGGCCCAGTCGGCATCATCCACCAGGCGCGTCGTCAGGTCGCCGATGAAATGCTCGCCCAGGCTCTTCAGGTGCCACACAGCTTGTTCGATGCGCCATAATGCCCCCTTCGCGTGCGCGTCGTCGGGGATGTACGCGCGGACGGTGACGGGCGCGCCCGGAATAGGACGATAACGCTGGCCGTCGTCTTCCAGGGTATACGGCTCCTCGATGGCGACGCCGTTCACGGCGACCTCGGTGAGCAACTCGCTGACCGGCTCGACGGCCTCGGCATGCGCCGGCACAGTGATCTCAATCCAACGCACGCTCGATGCCTCGCACTTCCTGTTTACGTTCAACGCCACGGGTGACGACCTGGGCGGGCGCAGGTGCTACAACCGGCCCAGCGGCGAGGCCGTCGGTGAAGAAGGCCGCCACACGCCGGCAATATGCCTGGCGGTCGATGAAATACGCCCCGCAGTGCGGCACATCCTCGACGATCCACAGTTCCTTCGGCTCGCCCGCCGCCTCATAGATCCAGATCGAATGCTGATAAGGAATGATCTTGTCGCCGGTGCTATGGATGAGGAGCAGCGGGCGCGGCGCGATGGCCGCGACCTCGCGCAGCGGCTCAACCTCGCCGAACCGATAGCCAGCGCGGCGGTGCAACAGCGGATCGGCCAGCGCCAGGAAAGGATCGGGCGGCAAAAGGGGGACGATCTGGCGGAACTGGGCCGCCACCACGTCGCGGTGCGTGGCGAAGGGGCTATCCGCGACGATGGCCTGCACCCGTGCATCGCGCGCGGCCCCCTGGATGACCACCGCCGCCCCCATCGAAAAGCCGATGGCCCCGATCGCCGCCGCGTCCTGGGCGCGTCCGGCGACGTAATCGACCGCACCCAGAAAGTCATCAACCTCACGATACCCCAGCGTCACGGGAACGCCCCGCTCCGTGCCATGCCCATAGAAGTCCATCAAGAGTACGGTGAAGCCTGCACGCCACAGTTGCGTGCTGATGCCCAACAGATCGGCCTTGGTGCCGCGATAGCCCGCACAGGCGATGATGACGCGCTCCAGCGTCGGCTGCGGCAGCCACCAGCCGCGCACTTCATGCGCGCCACCGCGCGCCGGAAAGGCGACATCCTCCCACGGCACATTCAGTTCCCACGGCGTGAAGGTGAAATCCGCCTGTGGGTCCACCGGCTGTGGTTTGGTCAATTGGTTGACGATGTGTTGCGCGCCGGCAAAAAGCGCCATGCCGGAAGCTGCCGCCGTCGCACCCAACGTCAGCGTCAAGATATCGCCGAATCCCCATTTCATGAGCAAGCGTCCCCTGTCCTCGATATAATACACAACATGTGTATTGTAGCGCATGCCGCGCCAGATGATCGTCTGCATTCCGCATGCCGTCACGCGGGCGCTATCACCCATATTTCCCATCGGCATAGCACGATCTGCTAAGATAGCATTCAGCACTCAATGACCCAAGCGCACGCCTCAACGGAGTTGTTTGAGGTGCATGGTAGGTGGGTCTGGCGACCATCAGCCCAGGCAGGACGCCAGTGCGCAGGCAATCATCCCCGTCGCCTTTAACCCAATTCCGCCATGCTCCATCTACGGAAGGAGCAAACGAACGGCATGTTCCATCGCGCACACCTGAAATGGCCAATGATCTCAACCCTGGTCGCTCTCATCGCGCTGGCAGTTTCGCTCACAGTGGGGCTATCCGCGCTGGCTACCCATGCCGCTGCCCCCGGCTGGAAAACCTTTCATGATCCCCATTATGGATTTACGGTACGCTATCCCGCCACCTGGCGAGCCGTGACGGATGCGCAGGGCAGTAGCGTCAGTTTCCTTGATCCACAAGGCACGACGGTGATCAGCCCCCTCGTCCAGACTTCCCCCCTGAAACCGAGCGCGCTTCTGGCGCGTGTGCCGCTGGGCGCGACCAATGTCCGCCAGTTCGCCAGCCCGCTCGCCAACACGCCCGCGGTCGATTTCTCGCTGCCGTACATTCCACAAACCCTGCCTGCCGGACAACAGGGCGGTCAGGCCCACGAGCGCGGGCGCGGCATGCTTTTCAGCACGCTGAATACAGCGGGGACCAGCAACGTGTACATGCTGCTGCTGACACAGACGGTCGATAGCGTTCACCCGGTGCCGGCGAGCAGTGTTGCGGATGCCGTCTTCACCCAGATGGAAGCGACCTTCACCTCGCCAGCTTCCCCCATGCCCGTCGCCATTGAAACGCCGGCCACCACCACACCCACGGTGCCAAATAGTTTCAGCAGCGGCACAGCCACACCAGCCACACCAGCCACACCAGCCACACCGGCAACGGTCGGTGCCAGCCCGGATAGTGCTACCATCAGCGGCGCGAACGCCGCCGGCAGCAACACCGCCGCCTGGAACTGCGACATGGTCTGTTGGGCGAATGCTAACTGGAACTTCGGCAACTATTGGGACACCTACAGGGTACCAGAGGGCTATTTTCAGCCCTATTTCGGCTGCACGCCGTATGTCGCACGCGCGTTGACTCAATCAGGCTTGATGCCGGGCCTGCGCGAAGGCGGCGTCTATGGCGGTGGTGGCCTGTCGCCGGATTGGGGGTCGATGGCCTATGGCAACTATCCAGTGCGCTTTGGTGGTTCACAAGCGACCATCCGTTATAACTTAAACTGGACGGGGACGCGCGGCTCAACCGGTCCCTTACCAGCCGTAAACGGCCTTTATAATTATCTGGTTGATAGCGGCATCGGCACTCCTATCGGCGAAAACCTCTGGGAAGCCCGCCCTGGCGATGTCCTTTTCCTGGATCGGACCCATACGCCGGGTCCGAGCGACCGTGAACATGCCATGATCATCGCCGCGCTTTTCTATGATGGCTGGACGGGCCACGGCGCGTACCCCACGCACGGTTATGAGGCGCTGCTGGACGGCCACAATGCGGCGGCGTACCATGATCGGATGTCGAGTTGGACCGAACCCTATTTCGGCTTCCCTTCGTTCGAGATCGTCCACATCCGCGGGCAACGGCATGATACCGCTGTGGCTCCCCGGTTATCAGATCCCGGCGCTTGGTACTATCAAACGGATTTCGGCACGATCTCAACGCTGCATACGAGTACAACGAACGTTTGGAATGGCACGACGCGCTGGGCCAGCTATCGCATCTGGACGAATCAGCGCTGTGGCATCGATCTGTTCATCCCAGCCTGGGATGCCACGGAACACCCGGTGCAGGTCGAAGTCAAAACAAACGACGGGCGTTGGTGGCGCACGTTGATCTATGAAAACAACGCCGGAGCCTGGGACTTCATTTACCCTGAAAACCAAATCTACCGCGCGCCAGTTGAGGTCGCATTGGCCAACGCTGATGGCTCACGCACGCACACCCTGGGCATCAGCACGTATGTCTTTTTCTACTGCTGATCCTACTTCATCCGGTCGCGGCATGGCAACTCCGCCCCCCGCGACCATGCCCGATCGCCCCACGCTCACCCGGAGGACAGACATTCCTGAGGGCGTTTCATAACCCATCGCCCTCCCAATAATGGGCAAGAACCCGGCGAGGCGAACGCAAGAGATCCGGGCGACCGGCGTCAGTGGCCGCGAGGGCAATGATCCAGGTGGCCGCATAG
>DAIDGU010000034.1 GCA_027459785.1 Ktedonobacteria bacterium
CCGGCATAGCCACCACCCGCTGGCGATCCCCCACCGCCGGCATAGCCACCACCTGCCGGCGAACCACCCCCGCCGCCATAGCCACCACCCGCTGGCGATCCACCGCCGCCCCCAGCGGGAGAGCCGCCAGCATAGCCCCCGCCTGGGCTACCGCCCGCTGGTGAACCCCCGCCACCAGCGGGAGAGCCGCCACCATAGCCGCCGCCCGCCGGCGATCCCCCTCCGCCGCCTGCATAGCCGCCAGGTGAACCACCGCCGCCCGCGACATGACCGCCGGCCCCACCGGGCGTACCACCACCGCCACCTGCTGGTGCGCCGCCCCCAGCAGGATTTCCCCCACCCGCGCCACCCGCCGGCGATCCGCCCGCGCCGGGCGTGCCAAAGAGTTGCGCTTTCACCTGCTGCCAGGCGTTAGGATTCCCCCCCACCACTTGATTGAAGACCGCGCCCATAAACTTGCCGACCTGACCGCCAAAGCCGCCGTGGGCGAGTTCGCGCAGCTTGGGGATCATATTGCCCAGCGTTTGCCGGCCCTGCGCGGTCGCCTGAGACACGCCTTGCTCGAAGCGACTGCGGGCGCGGTCGAAATTCGCTCTGGCCTCTTCCACGCGCTGGATCTGCGTCACCACCTGGCGCAGCGCGTCCTCCGCTTCCTGCAATCGCGTGCGGCACTGCGCCACCTTGGCTTCATACGCGCTGCAATCAGGATAATAGACGTTGCCATTCTCATCTGTATACACGTGCGACTGGCACTCGCGCAAGTCAGCCTCCGCCTGGTCCAGCGCCCGCTGGCGACTCTGTACCTCGCGCTCCCAATGCGACCGCCGCTCGTTCAAAAAGTGCATCGTCTGCTGGATATCTTTGCCCATCTCTTGCAGCGCATCGCCAGCTTCCGTATTGAAATTGGCTAATTCCGCCTTCAAATGTTCCAGCGTCTCGATATCATGGACTTCCACGCCTCTGCCCATCATTGCACCTTCTTTGTTGTCAATTTCGCCCTAAGCAATCGTCAGCTCCGCGCCTCAATTCCCCATGATCCCTTATATGGGCGCGATGAATCGCGCCCCTTGCGCCCCTTTTTCTCGCGGTTCCCCCCTTCTTCGTGTTCTTCGTGAACCTTTCGTGGCTTTCGTGTTCGACCATGTCACCCCCTCTCCATCCGCAGATGGGGTGTAGGGGCGACCCTTGTGGTCGCCCTGGGGGTGGGGCCATCAACGCATATCGCGCAGTTCGCGCCCCTTTTCGGCGCGCATGTGCAAACGCGGCACCTGATCGTCCGCCTCGCGCAGGAATTGCTGCAACGCCGCCATCGCGCTCTGATAGTCTTGGGCGAAGCGCGCGAATGCCGGATCGCGCCAGGTGTCGCCCAGTTTGGAGAACTGGCCGTTCATGCTGGACATCATGCTGCTCAGATCTTTGGAAAAGCGCGAGAGCGTGCGGGCAAAGTCGTCAATCTCTTCCGGGTCTTGAATGACTTGCATCTGGTACCTCGCTTCGAGAGGAACGGCCCGCGCCAGGGGCGCGGGCGGACGCACTACAGGGGCGGCGTTACGCGGAGGTCATCACGTCCTTGTGCAAGAGTTGGCCGATGGCGCGCGGCAGCCAGTGCTGCAACGACTGCAAACTGTAGGGGCGGAACTCATCTTTCCTTCCGGCATTAAAGAGAATCGCCCGTCGCTCGGAAAGCTTGCCGGGGGCGGCACTGCCGTCCGCCAGCAGCGTCTGCGACTCGTCGGGCGACTGTTGCGTGAAAACGACGCGCTGCTTAAAGGTCGCCAGCCCACTGCGGCCCAGGACGGACTCGGCGTTCGCGCCGGTGTCGCACCAGGCGAACGTGAACATGCCCACCTCCGGGCCAGACTTCAGCAACTCGGCGAACTGCTCACCAGGCGTCTTGGGACCGTCCTGGTTGCCCCAGCCCCGGTTTTCGTTTTGCAGATCGCTGGCATTATGCAGGCCGAAAACGAAAAGGAAGTGCCGGACATCCTGTGGCGCGGCACCTTCCAGGCGTCGGCCCAACTCCGCATAGAGCGGCGCGATGTCGCTCTCTTTGCGCGAAAGGTTGATCGTATATTTCGGGCGAAGTTCCTCCACCAGTTGCTTCAGCGTCTCGGCGTTCGCCGCGCCCACGCGCGTGAAGTCGAGGATGGTGAACTGCACCTGATGTGGCGCATATTGGCAGCCCAGCGAGAGCAGCGTCGTCACCAGCATGTTCAGGCCCACGCTCAATTCGCGTTCGCGCCGCGCGCCCACCACCAGCAGGTTGCTGCCGCGCTCCTGGATGAAGTTCACCGCCGTGGAAACACGGATCGCCAGTGGCTCCCCCAGGAAGGCGATGGCCTCGTTAGGCGGCGTCGCCGGCCAGAAGCCGTACTCCAGCAACTCATTCAGCCGCCGATTCTCGCTGATGTTGGCCTCGGCGTTGCCGTCGAAGACGATGCGCACGCCCGGCGGCACCTCGTCGGGATGGGTCTCCGCCATCTGCGTCAGCGCTTCCAGGTAGGTGTCCAGTTCATCGGGGACGAACAGGTTGGCGCTCTGAAACTGCGAACTGCTGCCCTTGATGCCGCCCAGTGGATTGTAGTAGCCCATGCCCTTGCGCGAGACCTGGATGCGCGAGGCGGCGGGATCGTTGGCCAGCAAGAAGTTCGAATCGTCTTCCGACGAACGCATGACGATGCGCACCTCCATCTGGTTCAGCGTGCCTTTCGGCGCAGCGAACCGCCCCATGAAGGTCTGGGTCGAAAGCACGACATGGATGCCGAATTTGCGCCCCAGCTTCGCCAGCATGTCCAACATGATGATCGCCTGCTGGGCAATCTTGTCCTCCTCGCGGAAGAACTCCTGGAATTCATCGACCACCAGCATGATGCGCGGCAACATCCGTCCCGGATTCCTGCGGCGATAATCCTCGATGTCCTTATACGTCTCGCGCGCGTTGTCCTGTTCCAGGTCCGCCGTGGGGTCGAAGAGGCCCGTGCTGCTGACCACCTGCTGCGCCAACACGTCTTCATCCGGCTCATCCAGGCCGATGAACAGGTTCTCGCGGTGCTGCATCTCGCTCACCAGCGCTTCCAGCACGCTCAGGCCGAATTCGCGCCCGCTCTGCATCGAGATGACGCGCGCGTGGGGGAGCTTGTGCGTGCCATACGGCGCGAAGCCCACCTGATTCAGGTCGATGAGGTACATCTCCAACTCTTTGGGGCTGTAGGTGAGCGCCGCGTTCAGGATCAGATCGTGCAGCGTGATCGTCTTGCCGGAGCCAGTGAGGCCGCCGACCAGTGCATGCACATTGCTGCCGTTGGAGACCAGTTCCACGTACTGCTTTTTCTGCGCGCCCGCCAGCCCAATCGGCACCTTGATGCCGCCGAGCGTGTCGCCCTTCCACCACTCGCTGGCCGGCGGCGCGATGGTGGTGAAGGGGATCGTCACCTGATACTTGGCGGCCTCGTCACCCACCGCCGCCAGATATCGGTCCACGTCGTCCTGCGCGGGTGGCCCATCCAGGTCCAGTTGGTCGTTCTGATAGAGATTCGATCCCTTGTTGTCGCTCTTAGTCCAGACGAACCGCTGGCCGTTCCAATCCAGGATCGTCGCGCAACTGCGCTCCATCGCGTCCATCATCAGGCCATGCGGCAACTGCTTGCTGGTGTCGCGCATCATGATCGTGCAGACGCCCACCTTGGGTCCCTGCGTCATAATGCTTTCCAGCCGGCCCAGCGCCTCGTCGGCGAATTTGGTGGGGAAGTCGAGCACTACCAGGATGTGATACGCCTCGCCCATGTCGCCCTGCTGCGCGTTATACTCCTCAATGGAGGTGAATTGGTTGCGCAGGTTGTCTTGAAACATCGTCTCCATGTGCGCGTTCAGCGCCAGAAGTTGGTCCTTGATGTCCTTGGGATCGCTCCACGCCTGCGACGAGATCAGTTCCCGATCCTTCTCCTTGAGCGAGATGAAGCCGGCCACGTTCTGCCCCAGGCCGATCGGATCGATCAGCGTCAGGATGACGCGGCGCGGGCGCTGGGTCGTCAGCAGCCGCAAGATCATGGCTTGCACCGCCTGGATCGCCGGCGCGTTGCCGGTGCCGTTCGTGCGAATCATCACGTTGCTGCTGGGCAGCGCCACGAAGGCCGGCAGCGCCATCTTGGCGCTGGAAAACGGCGCGGGCATCGTGAAGCTGGTCGTGAGCGTGCCGAGGCGCGTCACCGTCACGCTATCGCCATGCGTCCAGCTCTGCCAGGTATCCACCCGTTGCTGCAAGGCCGCGCGCTGCTGGTCGTCCAGGGTTGCCGCCGAGGCGGGCAGGGTGTCGATGCGCGGCGTCCAGTTTTGCCACAAAGCATTATTCCAGGGCGCCCCTAAGATCGCCGCCTCCTGCTCGAAAGCTTTCTTCTGGGGACCGAGCGCGTTCAATTGTTGATCCAGTTGCGCATTGATAGTTTTGAAGTCTTGTTGCAGCTTGGCGTCGATGCCCTGCACGTCTTGCTGATGGGTAGCCCGCGCCTGGCTCTCGCGCTGGCGCTGTGCCTGGTCCGCCGCCGTCACCTGGCTCTGATGCGCGGCCTGTGCCTGGCTCTCGCGCTGGCGGTGTGCCTGCTCGCTTTGGCTCACCGTTTTCTGGTAGTCGTTATTGACCACGGCCATCACATTCTTATACCAGTTTTCCAGCAATGCCGCGCTGGTGAGCGCATCAGCGAAACGACTTTCCATGCGTCCGCTTTGTCCGTTCTGGAAGACGCCGATAAAGATGCCGATGCCGCCCGCAATCAGCACCAGCGCCGCCGTGAGCAATTCGGCGCTGCCGCCGCCGTTGCCGCCCGCCCCTGTGGCGAAAAGGAGGAGCGCGCCAGCGATGAAGAGGCCGCCGACGGTGAAGGCTCCCGCGCCGTTCGAGGGGTTTTTCCCCAGGTAATCACGGATGGCGGCGGCGTCATCTTCGATCCTGGTGGCGCTGTCTTGCACCTGGCGCGTCACCTGCACCCCATTGACGGCGAGCGGCGGCGCGGACTGCGCGTTCGGCCTGACGCCCGCGCCCCAGCCGGAGCGCGCGGATTGTGCGCTGGCGGTGCGCACCTGGCTGATGGCGATGTCCGCTCGATTTTTGGGCTGATACACCGCGCTTTCCTGGCTCGCCTTGGCCGAGGCCGCCCGCTGCTTTTCGCTGCTCAGCGTCGCTTGGGAGGATTGCAAGCTCTGGTTCAACTGGTTGTCGGCGCTGCCCTTGGCGCTGTTGAAGGTCGCCTGGGAGGACTGCAACGCCTGGCTCAACCGATTATCCGCCGCGCTCTTGTCGCTGTCGTGCTGGCGCTGCGCCGCGTCCAGCGCATCCTTATACGTCGTGGCGTATAAGTGAAAACTCTGGACCAGATCGCGCTGCTTCTGGATCAATGGATGCATAAAATGACTCCTACACCTCACCAATAAAATACGGTCACGGCACCGCGTTGCGCGCGTCGGTCAGCACCTCCGCCATCCGCTGCATCTCGCTGAGCATCGCGCTCGTTTCCTGCTCGATGGGATCGATGTACATGCGCTGGAAATCATGCACCTGCGCATCGCGCCAGACCTGTGTTGTTTGTTCCCACGCGCTCCGCAACCGTTGCTGTGCCGCTTGCAAATGTGAAACGGCTGTATCTGATGCCATTTTTCCCGCCCTCCAAGAGAACTCGATCCTCGCCCCAGGCGTACATCCGACCTGCCACACCGCCGTGCCAATACCAGGTGGCCTGTCGTCCCTATCCTAGCATGTCAGAAATGCCATGTCAAATGGCGATCATCGCTACATGAAATCACCTAATTCCAGTAACATATTTTGTTACTGATGCCTGATAAAGAGGTTTGCAAATATCTTGAACATCAGCCATAATAGGGGGGACATCACTCGCATGTCATGCTCACACCACTAAAGGGGGATAGCCAGCATGGATTTTCTCCGCACGACCCTGCAACAGATCGTCGCCATCCCACAAAAGTATCCCGGCGCGGCCTCCATCATCACCGGCGTCGGCGCGCTGGCGCTGATCATCGCCGGTGTAGTCAATCTTTCCCAACTCTGGGGCTTGATCATCCCCGGCCTGGCGCTGATGGCCTTCGTCGTCTATGCTGGCGTCGAAACCAAGGGCTTCCGTGCTTGGCCTCCCAACGATCCCGGCCATCCCATCGCCCGCTATGTCGGCCCGCTGATGATCGCGGCAGCGTTCTTCTTTTCGGTGGTCGGCGCGGTGTTGATCGTCTTCGTCGGCTGCGCGGTGCTCTACGGCCTGTTCAACGCCAGCTAGCGCGACGACGACAAACACCCCCCACAACGACCCGGAAGACAGCCATTCCTGTCTGTCAGGATCAGGAGGACAACTCTTTCTGTCTGTCACACGGCGGACAGGAATGTCCGCCCCACGACCACCTGGAGGACAGACATTCCTGTCTGTCTGGATCTGGCGGACAGGAATGTCCGCCCCACGTCTGATCTCCCCTCTCCATCCGCAGATGGGGAGGGGCCGGGGGTGGGGCCACCGGGACCGCGCTGGAAAGGAATGCCCGATGCCCACGATTCAGACGTTAGTGCAATGGCTGACAGCGGCATACGATCAGTATGGCTATCTGATCGTTTATTGTGCCGAGTTGGTTGGCAACACCGTTTTCGCCAGCATCATCTTCCCCGCTGGCACGTTCGCCATCTTGGGCGGCTATTTCGCGCGCCAGGGGACGCTGAACGTGGGGTTGGTCGTGCTGTTCGTCTGGCTGGGGACGGCATCGGGCTTCAGTTGCGACTATCTGCTGGGGCGCTTCGTGCTGGGGCGCGTGATCGACCGTTGGGAAAAGCGCCGCTGGGCGCGGCGCTTCAAGCTGGCCGAACGCCGTGCCGCCAGCCTGGTGTTGCTCAACAAACACGGTGGCAAGGCGATCCTGGCCTCGCACGCCCTCGGCCATCTGCGCTCCTTCGTCGCGCTCAGCGCCGGCATGGTGCGCATGCCCTACGGCCCCTTCATCCTCTACGAACTCATCGCCGCCCTGCTATGGAGTTGTATCTACGTCGGCCTGGGCTACTTCATCGGCCTGGCCGCGCCCCTCATCGTCACCGTCATCCAGCGTTACGGCCTTTACGCGCTGGCCGTGCTGGCCGTGCTTTTCGTCACCTGGGAACTGCTCCTGCGCCCAACCCCATCACCCCAGCCTAAACCGAAAGATAGCGCGTTCCATCTGACACCCGTTGGGGCCGGCGAAAACAAGACGAGCCACGAAACCCGCGAAGGGGAGGAAGCCGCACCAAGCACAGACAGCCTGCAACCTGATGCTGAATAGACAGTGAATTAATCGCGGTCTGATCATCCCCTCTCCATCTGCCATCCGGTCTGTAGGGGCGTACCCTTGTGGTCGCCCTGGGGATGGGACCGCATCACCACCCCGCCGCGCTGCCCTCCGCGCGCGGATCGGACCCGCCTTGCAGCACGCCCGTCACCGGATCGATGATGATGCCCTGCGCGTAGCCCATGCCGGCATCCCACGGCCCGGTCGCAACGACGGTATGCCCCAGCGCGTGCAGCCCCTCGACGGTGGCGGCAGGGAAGCGATCCTCCACGCGCAGCACCTCGCCGCCGGGCGTGCCGCCATGCACCCAGCGCGGCATCTCGATGGCCGCCTGCATGTTCATCCCGAAGCGCGCCACGGCGCTATAGACCTGCGCGTGCGTCTGCGGCTGGCCGTCGCCGCCCATCGTGCCGAAGACAATCGCCGGTTTGCCGTCGCGCAGCGCCAGCGAGGGGATCAGCGTGTGCAGCGTGCGCTTGCCACCCACGAGCGCGTTTGCCGCCGCCGGGTCCAGCGAGAAGTACGCGCCGCGATTTTGCAGCACGATGCCCGTGTCATCCACCACCACCCCGCTGCCGAAACCCATATAATTGCTCTGGATAAGCGAGACGGCATTGCCCGCGCCATCCGCCGCGCACATATACACCGTGTCGCCCGTGAAGCTGCCCGGCGCGACCGAGGGCTGCGCCCGCAGTGGATCGATCAGTCGCCGCCGCGCGGCCAGGTAGACGGGATCGATCAACCGCTTGGGATCGATGATCATGTGTGCCGGATCGGTCAGGTAGGCGTTGCGGTCGGCGAAGGCGAGCTTTTTGGCTTCGACGGCCAGGTGAACGGCCTCCGGCGCGAGGGGATCGCGCCCCAGGTCCAGGTCCGCCAGCATGCCCAGCATTTGCAGCGCGGTGATGCCCTGCGTGTTCGGCGGCAACTCATATACATCGTAGCCGGCGTAATTGACCGCGAGCGGCGTCACCCAGTCGCCGTGGTGCGCCGCCAGATCCTCCCGCGAGATCAAGCCGCCCTCGCGGCCAAAGAAATCGGCCATTGCCGCCGCCACCGCGCCGCGATAGACCGTCGCCGCGCCTTCCGCCGCGATAGCCCGATAGGTGCGCGCCAGCGTCGGAAAGCGCAAGATCGATCCCGCCGCTGGCACGCTGCCCTCCGGCATGAAGTGTGTGCGCCACGAGCGATGCGGGATATCCGAAGCGGCCAGCCGTGCGATGGCCCCGTGCAGCGCCGGACCCACGGCGAAGCCTTCCTCCGCGTAACTGATCGCCGGTTGCAGCGCCGCCGCCAGCCCCAGCCGCCCGAAACGTTGCGCCGCCATCTCCCAGCCGTCCGCGCAGCCCGGCACCGTCACGCTATGCAGCCCATACACCGGCATCGACGTGAAGCCCAGCGCCTGATAGCCGGCGATGCTCGCCGCCTGCGCCGCCCGCCCGCTGCCGTTCAGCCCATGCAGGGTGCCGCTCTGCGCGTCATAAATGATCATGAAAACATCGCCGCCCAGGCCGCACACGAACGGAAACACCACCTGTAACATCGCGCTCGTCGCAATGGCGGCATCCACCGCGTTGCCGCCCGCCTTCAGCAGATCCAGCCCCGCTTCCGCCGCCAGATAGTGCGGCGCGCATACCATCCCCCGCCGCGCCAACGTCGCCGGTCGCCCCTGTGGATAGCTACCCATTCCTGTCCATCCCTTTCTCTTGTTTCATTTCAATACCGTCACTGTAGCATATACCTGTATCATCTGTATCATACCCGTGGCGCTGACCATAAACGAATGGCCCCTCACCCGTTGTGAGGGGCCACCCAAGGGGATGGTGTTGGTTGGTATCTACGCTAAGCTAACGCGCGGTATCAATAGCCGCCGTAGCCGCCACCATAGCAGACATAGCAGCAGTAGCCATTGCCATTTCCGCCGCCATAGCCCCAGCCGCCGCCATAACCATAGCCGCCATAGCAGTCACAGCCATTATAGCCGCCGCCGTAACCATAGCCACCGCCCCAGCCGCCGCCGTAACCATAGTCACAGCCACAGCCGTTGTAATAGCCGCCGCCGTAGCCACCATAACCGCCACCGTAGCCGTAGCAACCGCAGCCACTATTCCATTTAGGCCGGACCGAATGCTTCATGCTGGTGTGCGAGTGGACCACCTGTGAAACGACAGCATGGTGCGAGACCGTATGCGCCGAAGCCGGCGTCGCGCCCAGCGCGGCAAAACCGGCCAGCAGTCCGAGAACGGTCACGATGGCGAACTTGCCAGCTTTTTGTTGGAGGATGCTCATCGTTGCGAAGTGTCTCCTTTTCCTGATTGAGTGGACTGTAGTGGCGTCTCTCTCTGGAGATCGCTGCCGCACATGCGGCACGATTAACTATTACCGCTATCGAGAAGGGGGGACAAGCTCAGGCGTAATCGGTTTCAAATCTGCTATTTATGAGCAACCAACAGGCACGAATGCTGATAGGCAAAGTTTTTGTAAAGTAAAGTGGGCGATTATGCTGAGTAAAATCGCCCATCAATTTGACATAAATGACACTTTTGAAATTGATTTACCGCCGAGCTAAATGCCTATTTTCCAGGAGTATAAGGTGGCAAGCACAATTATATCACGTTACGATAACTAGCGATCTCTTTACCGCTGGTTTGCCCGATTGGGGTTGCCCACAGCGTCGCTGTGGCCCCTCATGTCTCGCGCCTGCTCCTCACCCCATCCGCGTTGCTGGGTCTGGCCCCATCGCTCGCAGATCGCGCTGGATAGCGCGTAGCTTGTCGGCGAGCGCGGCGCGCTCGGCTTCCGTCTGCGCCGTGGCGAGCGCCTGCCGTGTGGCAGCCGCTTGGCCGCGCAGCACCGCTTGGCGCACTTGCCAACGGATGATGGCATGGGGCAACGGTTGCGACATCGCATCCTCCTCATCGTCCTGTACCGGTCAGCCATGCACATCGGTAGTATACCACGATTGCCGCATCGGCCCACCAATCATCCCCATCGCCTACCTAACTGGCATCTTTCATGCGTTTGGAAAGGAGACGGACAAGGAAGTCCCGTTCATCAACGAAGCTAAAACGGAGGTCAAACCATGGAACCGAAGAAACGCGGCCCTCAACCAGGGTCGGAAAAAGCGAAGCATGGCGGGCAGGCGGTTCGCGAGAAATACGGCCCCGATTTCTATTCCAAAATCGGCAAAAAGGGCGGCGAAGCGGTGAAGGAAAAACACGGCCCCGCGTTCTATGCTGAGATTGGTAAGAAGGGCGGCGAGACGACGAAGCGTGAGCATGGACCAGAGTTCTACTCGCGTATCGGCAAAAAAGGCGGCGAACGGGGCCGCATGCAGCCCAAGGAAAACGCCGGCAACTCGTCCGCAACCGAAAAGCACACGACCGCTCACGACAAGCAGAAATGACGCTTGCCATAGCTGTCACTCTTCACTTAGCGCAGAGGTGTATGCAGATATGCCTCTGCGCTATTCCTGTCGGCATCAGTGGTGCAGCCACAGCACGCGGATGAGGTTCAGCAGGTGTGGCCCGAAGACGAAGAGACCGATGATCACGGAGAGGCCTGCATTCATGAGGACTGCCCCCGCCGCGACATCCTTGGCGATCTTCGCCAGCGGATTATACTCCCGTGTGGCGAGATCGACGCACGCTTCGGCGACCGTGTTGAACATCTCAGCGATGACGACATTCGTGATCGCCACGAAGACCATGGCGAACTCCACCGGCGTGATGTGCAACCAGATCCCCGCCGCGATGGCGAGCAGCGCCAATGTCAGATGCACGCGCATGTTGCGCTGCGTGCGCACCGTGTGCTTGACTCCCGCAAACGCATAGACGAAACTCTGCAAAAATGGGGTGGGACCAGGCGCGGGCGGCGGCGCTTCGGGCGCGGGCGCATCATGCTGACTTGGCATCACATCAATATCCATTTTTTACTCTCCAGCGCGGGGAATGGCGAGATCCGCCAGCACGGCTACTTGCAGCGCCACCATCGCCTGGTAGCCCGGTGCGTAATAATCATCATAGCCCAGCAAGTGCAGCGTGCCATGCGCGACCAGGAAGCACAGCTCCCACCACGCCCCGTGGCCCGCCGCCGCCGCCTGCCGCGCGACCGTCGGCGCTGCGATCATGATATCACCCAGTTGTTCCGGCTGCGCATCTGGTAAGACGAACACCACCCCCGCGCCCGCCACAGCGGGGCGAGATCGGCTACCCTGGTGGTCGCCCTGTTGCCCATTACGGTCGTCCGGGGGAGCGGGCCGCCAGGCCGCGTGCGTGTCGTCGCCGAAAGGATGTTCGGCCCAGGCAATGTCTGGCGGCAAGGGCAGCAGCGGTGCGGGGCTTTGCGGGAAGGAAAGCACGTCGGTCGCCTTGTCGATGCCCCGATAGCGCCGGTTCACGCGCTGGATCTGCCGGTCGCCGGTAATGATGAGGCTGACCGCGAATACCCCGCGCAATCCTGCGCGGGCGATGGTCGCGCGGATCACCGCGCCCAGCCGCGCCTCGGCGTCAGCGGGCAACTCCGGCCACGCGACCTCGCGCTGATAGTCGAGCGCCAGGTGAACTCCTGCGTCCGCGAACATCGCTTCTTGCTCCTCGCCATAGACCAAAAGCCAACGCCCCGGCGGACGTTGGCTCACATGCATGCTATACAAGAAAACTCAGCGTTTCTCATTCTTGCGCGACTTCCGCCGGCGCGCGGCTTCCTTCTTCTTGCGCCGGACGCTCGGCTTTTCATAATGCTCGCGGCGGCGGGCCTCGGCGAGAATACCGTCCTGCTGAATCTTGCGGTTAAAACGCTTCAGCGCGGTCTCGAAATTCTCGTTGTCGGCGATTCTGATCTCTGACACATATTTCCCTCCCCTCCTGGTCCGATTCAGGGCAAGGCGTGCCTACGCACGACCCATTGCGCCAGCTCGGCTTTGCCGTTACGGGGAAAACGACTGTTGCGCTCCTAGACCACCTGGAAGTATATGCCATAACACTGGCCGTTGTCAATGGGCGCGCGAACTCTCCTACAACTCGCTGGTCGCCGCCACGTGCGCCCGCACTTCTTCCAGGCTGTCACCGCCGAATTTTTCAAGCAAGGCATCGGCCAGGACGATTGCCAGCATCGCTTCGCCGACCACGCCGCCAGCGGGGACCACACACACGTCGCTGCGCTCGTAGCGCGAGGTGTCGATGTTCTCACCCGTCGCCAGGTCCACCGAGGGCAGGGGATGCGCCAGCGTGGGGATCGGCTTGAGAGCGACGCGCGCCACAATCGGTTCGCCGTTGCTGATGCCGCCTTCGATGCCGCCCGCGTTGTTCGTCAGGTGCGACCACCCCGCCGCATCATGGCGCAGCACGTCATGCACCTGCGAGCCAGGCTGTGCCGCCGTGCCGCAGCCACCAATCTCTACGCCCTTGCTCGAGGGGATGCTCAGCAGTGCCTGCCCCAGTCGCGCCCCCAGCCGGCGATCCCACTGGCTGTAGCTGCCGAGGCCGATGGGAACGCCCGTCGCTACCACCTCGAAAATACCCCCTGCTGTGTCGCCCGCCTTGCGGATGCGGTCGATATGCGCGATCATCTGCGCCGTCAGGTCGGCATCGGCGCAGCGCACGGGCGAGGCTTCCACTCGCGCCCAAAAATCGTCATGCCACGCGGCGGGGCCGAGGTCACGCGGCGCGGCGGGATCGCCCACGGGGCCGATGGCCAGCACATGGCTATGCACCGCGATGCCGAACTGTGCCAGAAACTGCCGGCATACGCCGCCCACGGCCACCCGCGCCGCCGTCTCGCGCGAACTCGACCGCTCGATGACATTGCGGATGTCGTCCTGGTGGTACTTGATCGCGCCAGTGAAGTCGGCGTGGCCAGGGCGGGCGCGTGTCACGGCCTCCGGCGGCTCCGCCACCGGCGCGGCGCTCATGCGCTCCTGCCAGTTCGCCCAATCCTTATTCTCGATGCGCAGCGTGATCGGCGAGCCGAGCGTCTTGCCATGCCGCACGCCGGCCAGCACCTCCGCGTGGTCCTGTTCCAACCGCATGCGCGCCCCGCGCCCATAGCCGCCTTGCCGCCGCCGCAACTCCGCGTTCAGCGCCACATTATCGAACGGCAGATTCGCCGGTATCCCCTCGATGGTGGCGATCAAGCACGGCCCATGCGACTCCCCCGCCGTCAAAAAACGCAACATCCCGCTCTCCTTCTCATCGCTGCCGCACGGTCGCCGGGGGCAGCGTTCCCATTGCCGCACGGTCGCCGGGGGCTGAACTGCAAACACATTTGCCCCGGCTCGGAAAAGAAACTCCTCCGGGCTAGGACGCGGCATCAGGGGAACACATCATTATCGCGCCCGCCGTACTTCACCACATCTCCCTATCAACTATAGCGGATACATGCCGGCCATTCAAGTCTGGCAGCGCGCTCCGCCTCCCCTTGCGCTCCATCCCCCTTTGCGGATACACTGAAACCGCTGAGTGTTCGTGGAGTGTGTTGTGAAACTATAGTTCGTGTTTGATGAAGAAAGGATCGTGTCTATGTCCACCCCAGAGGCCGGCCCGCTGGCCGTCACGGCGCATCTCAATCGCCGGCTCATCCCCACCACCGGCGCGGGCGAAATCTATTTCGGCGTGCGGCTGCGTGCGCCCGACGTCACAGCGGCGGAGGCCGCCACGCGCCCACCGTTGAACCTGGCGCTGGTGCTGGATCGCTCTGGCTCGATGGCGCGCGGCAAGTTCGCGCACGCGCGCGAGGCCGCGCTCTTTGCCCTGCACCAGCTTACCGAGCGCGATTATGTTGGCGTCGTCGCCTATGACCACGTGATCGAACTGGTCGCGCCCAGCCAGCGCGCCACTCCCGCCGCCAAGCGCGCGGCGGAACAAGCGCTCCAGCCGATTTTTGCGCGCGGCAACACGAATCTGCATGATGGCTGGCTGCTGGGCTTGCAGCAGGTCGCCAGCCAGCAGGGCCAGGTGGACCCCAGCGCGCTCCAGCGTTGCTTCCTGCTCACCGACGGCCTGGCGAACACTGGCATCACCGACCGCGCGGCACTGGTGGCGCTGGCGCAGGAATGGCGGCAACGCGGCATCTCCACCACCACCTTCGGCCTGGGCGAAGACTTCGACGAAACCTTGCTGGAAGCCATCGCGGATGCCGGCGGAGGCCACTTCTACTTCATTGCAGAGCCGGGTGACATCCCCAACTTCTTCAAAGGCGAACTGGGCGAACTGCTGGCCGTCGCCGCCCGGCAGATCACGCTGGATCTCTGGGCCGTGGTTGAACGCCCCGGCGCATCCGAACGCGCGATTTTCACCCTGCTCAACCGCCTGCCCATGACGACGGATGCCGATGGCGTGGCGACCGTGGACCTGGGCGAGATGGATGCCGCCAGCGAGCGGCTGCTGGTAGCGCGTGTCGCCTGTCCGCGCGGCAGCCGGGGCGAGCATATCACCCTGCACGCCCGCCTGCGCTATCGCTCGGCGGATCTGGCGCAGGACTACGTGGTCGAACTGCCCGCTCAGACGCTGACCTACGATCTAGAGACCGCCGTAGACGCCCAGCCCGTGGACGATGCCTTCATGGCCGATGTGCTGCTGCTGCAAGCGGCGGCGGCGCGCGACCACGCAGACGCCCAGATGCGCGCCGGCGACTTTTCCGCTGCCTCCGGCACCCTGGCCTCGATGGCGCACCTCATGATGGCCTCGCCCTATCAGTCGCCCGCCGCCGCTGCCGAAGCGGCCAGCCTGGACGCCCTGGCGGAAGAGGGTCGCGCCCGCGGCTTTTCGCCCATGTCGCGCAAAGGGAACTATGCCCGCTCGTCACAGTTGCGCAAGAGTACCCGTGACTACGGCCAAACGCCACCACCGCCCGATCCCGCCGATCCCAACGCGCCACAAAAGCCTTAAACGAGATACAATGGTTGTGGGCGCGGCGAACCGCCATGTCTGCCCCACGATCAAGTGATCGCTGTCCTGTCTCCCCTTCTCCATCCGCAGATGGGGTGTAGGGGCGACCCTTGTGGTCGCCCTGGGGGTGGGGCTACTTCGCGCCCGTTCAGGAGCGTCAATCCCATCATGACTTTCACCACCATCGCTGCGGCGGTCGCCTACATCGAGGGCATCCCAGACCAGCCTTCGGCCATGCATGTGCCACCCGAACAGCGCCAGGCGGCGCGCTTCGGCGAGATGCCCGCGCTGCTCGCCGCGCTGGGCGATCCCCAGGCCCGCCTGCGGACGATCCACGTGACGGGGACCAGTGGCAAGGGATCGACAGCGACGATGGTGGCGGCGATTGCGCGGGCGGCAGGGCTACACGTCGGCTTGTATACCAATCCCTATGTCGTCGCCTCGCAGGAGCGCGTGCAATTCGACGGCGCGTTCATCAGCGACGCGGATTTCATCACTGCCGCGAATGCGGTCGCCGACGCGGCAGCGCAGATCCCCGGCTGGCAACCGCACGTCAAACAGAAATGGGTTGCCCTGGCGCTCTACGCTTTTGCCCGCGCCGGCGTCGATCTCGCTGTGGTCGAGGTCGGCATGGGCGGGCGTTTCGACGAAACGAACGTGATTCAGCCCGCCGTCGCCATCATCACCAACATCGGCTTCGACCACATGGAATTCCTGGGGCCGACGCTGTCCCAGATCGCCTGGCACAAGGCGGGCATCATCAAGGCCGGCGCGCTGGCCGTCACCGGCGCGACCCAGCCGGACGTGTTGGCCGTCATCCAGCACGCGGCCCAGGCCGTCGGCGCGCCCCTGGTGGTCCTGGGGCCGGCGCTCGCCGTTGCCGATGTGCAAGTGGCGCGTGGCCGCACCTGTTTCACCTATCATGAGGAGCAAACGACGATCACCGATCTCTGCGTGCCGCTACCCGGCACCTATCAGGCGCAGAATGCCGCCCTGGCGATCCGTGCCGCGCGCCACGTGCTGCCGGACCTCGCGCCGGCGACCATCCGCGCCGGGCTGGCAACGGCCTGGCTGCCGGGCCGCTTCGAAATCGTCGCCGAACACCCCACCGTCGTGCTGGATGTCGCGCACAATCCCGACAAAATGCGCGCCCTGCTGGCGACGCTGCCAGCGACCCTGCATTGGCGACGCCTGTGGGTCGTCTTCGGCGCGCTGGAAGCGAAAGAGATCGCACCCATGCTCGCCGCGCTCGCCTCCATGCAGCCGCACCTCGTCGCCACCACGCCCGTCATCGCCGTCCGCCGCACCCTCAGCGCCGATCAGGTCGCCGCCGCCGCCCGCGCCCAGGGCATCACCGTCAGCGCCAGCGAACCCGATCCCCAGCGCGCCATCGACCGCGCCCTGGCCCTGGCCGAGCCCGCCGATGTCATCGTCGTCACCGGCTCGCTCTATCTGGTGAGCGCGGTTCGGGGCCGCTGGCGCTGAAACACCCCTTGACACGCCGCGCTTCTATCAGGTATACTATAGTTCGTAGCGAACAGTTCGTAGCGAACAGTTCGTCACGAAGGAGTTGGCTATGCCCGCTGATCAGGTGCCACCAGTGGCCGCTGTGGACGTGGAATCTATCGCCGCCTTGGCGGCGGAAGTAGGCCGTCTTTATCCCGCCGTGTATCGCACCTTCCACGTCTCACACCAGGCGCTGCCAGGAACCGATGTGACGCCGCGCATGCTGGGCGCGCTCCACCACCTGGCGGCGGCGGGTCCGCTGACGCTGGGCGAACTGGTGTTGCATTTGCAACTGAGCAAGGCAGCGACAACCGAACTGGTGGACCGCCTGGCGGCGCGCGGCCTGGTGGCGCGCATGCCCGACGACCGCGACCGGCGGCGCGTCTTCATCTGGCTCACCGACGCGGGGCGGACGCGCACTGCTGCCCATCCCCAGGTATTGCACGATGACCTGCTCGCATCGGCCCTCGCGCGCATGCTCCCCGCCGAGCGCACCGCGCTCGTCACTGGCTTGCGCGCCCTACTCGCTGCCGCCCAAGCGGCCAAGGAGCATCACCATGACGACGACACCCACCTGTGAAAGCTGCGGCATGCCGATGGCGACCGCGGACGACCATGCCCCCGGCCAACCCGCCAGCGCCTATTGCCGCTTTTGCAGCACCCCCACCGGCGACCGGCAAGCCTTCGAGGAGCGTTTCACGCGCATGACCCAATGGGAGATGCGCCAACACGGCGTAGACCGCGCTACCGCCGAGGCCGCTACCCGTGCCTACATGCGCCAGATGCCCGCCTGGCGCGATCATCCCGCACTGCGCGACAACGACTGATCCTCGCACCGGACGATGATCGCGCACCGGACCGCGAGGTACAAAATATACTTTCAGACCACGGCATAACGAACGAAAGAGACGCGGGCGGGGACGACGCGGGCGGGGACGACGCGGGCGGTTGATGATGTTTTACAAAATAGGGCGGACATGCCCTGCCGGCCCGCCGGGAGCTAAACCTCCCGGCTCGGAAAAGAAACCCCTCCGGGCTAGGAGCGAGCGTGTCCTGGTTTAATTGTAAAAGGGCATAAACCGCGCCTAATGGCTGTCGCCATGAAGTCCACCGACGTGGACTGGAGGTTAGGTATCTGTGCCGTGGTCAGTAATGTACTTTACAGTACAGCCGCTCGCGGCCTGACCAGGTATACCTCGTCCTAGCCCGGTAGGGGTTCCTTTTCCGAGCCGGGGGGTTTAACCCCCGGCGACCGCACGGTGATGGGAACGCTGCCCCCGGCGTGTCGGCGCGGCTGGGATCTTCCCGGCGACCCGGTGCGGCTGGGATCTTCCCGGCGCTCGCACGGCGACGGTGGAAATGCTGCCCCCGGCGCTCGCACGGCGACGGGAACGCGACGATTTCGACGATCCGCCTTACCCGTCCGCCGATCCCCATCGCGTGTGCATGCCTGGCCGCCGCTAATTCCGCGCCCGCACCATATTGCCCAGCGTCGCCGCGATGCGCTTCAGCGCCGCCTGCGCCTGCGCCAGCCGCCCCGGCGTGGGCGCGACCGCGCCGTAGCGTTCCTCCTCGTAGGCATCGGTGAGCGCCGTCACCTCCCTGGCAGGTGGATCGTCGGCCAGCATCTTCAGCAGCGGCTGCACGCGGGCGGCGTATTCTGCTGGCGTCTCGTCCGCCTCGCGCGCCAGGCCGATCTGCGCGCCGCGCTGCAAAAAGTCGCGGTAGACTGCGCGCACGCTGCCTGCCGGCACCGGCTCCGCAACGAGAGTGGGGGCGGGGCGCGGCGCGGCCAGCTTTTCGCGGCGCGTCAGCGCCTCGCGGAACTCCTCGTACTCCTCCGGCGGCTGCTCGTCGCGCTGCCAGAGCCGGCGCAGCAACAAGAACAGCGCCACCCCCACCAGCACGATGAACAGGATGGCTGCATAGATCTCGTGATTGGTTGCCGCGCTTAAAAATGTCGATTGCTGCCCGGTGGGCGTACAGTGGGTATTGTTCCCTTGCGGGATGGGGGTTGGGACCGGCCCGCCGGTGGTAGGCTGAGGCGTGATCGTGGGCAGCAGGCGACAAGTTTGCAACGGTGAAGTTGACGAAGATGCGCGTGGCACGAAAAGATTGCTGAGCAGCGCGACGAAAGGTGCGGTGAGTACGCCGAACACCAGCGCGACGAGGTCGATGATCGCCCCTAATGCATCGGCGAATGCCGTGATCGCATTGGAATACGCGCCGCCATAAAAGATGCCGGTGGCGACGAAGACGAGCAGCAGCGTCACCGCGATCAAGCCAGCCGTGACGAGATGCCAGATGCCCAGCGAACGCCGGTCGGCGTTACCGGCGCGCATCATCCGCGCGCGAATCTCCGCCAGGCGCACCTGGCCCATCATCAGCAAGCCACACAGCACGTAGCCCGGCAGCAGCAGCGCCAGAGCGACGCTGAGTTGGCCGTTGCCCTGCGCCGACCAGATGCCGACGATCACCGCGCCGACCATCACGGCGAAAAGGCGCAAAAAGGCGTTGCGTCGCTGTTCATACTCGCCCGCGTTCTGCACGATGCGTTCGGCGAACAGCCACAGAACGACGCTGAGCGCGATCAGCCCCAGTTCGGTGTGCGGTTGCTCAGCATACACATTGGTGATGTTGGCGAACGAGGCCAGCCAGCTCCAATCGTTCGCCGCCAGCGCGGGAAAGACGCGCGCGTGAATGAGTACCAAGCTGGTGCCGATGATGCCAGCGATGAGGACGGGCCGGTACAGCGCACGCAGCCGGGCGACGCTGTCGCACAGCCGCAGGACGACCGCGGCCAACACGAGAATCAGCACCAGCGGCGCGAGCGGCACCAGCGCGCGGCCCGGATCGCCGAACCAGGCCGTCGCCGCGGCCAACAGCACGGCTTCGCTGGCGATGGCGACCGCGATGCTGCTGGGCAGCATAATGCTCAGCCACTCACCCCACCGTAAACGCAGGTTGGCGGCGGTGTGAATCTGCGGGATCCGTACTGCCGGGATTTGCCCCATCTGTGGCAGATCCGGCATCGCGGTGATCTGCCCCTGCGCCGTCTGGCGTATCTGATCCAGATTCGCGTTTTGCCGTGACGAAGGCGACGAATTCATGCCAGGTGTCCTCCCCGCCGATGCGATAGGTCAGCAGCGCGCCCGTTTCCACCGGCTCGTCGCCCGTCAACAAGACCGCGACGGTATAGCCCCGCCGGCGCAAGCGTTCCAGCCGCGCCACGGTCGCCTGTTGCAACGCCTCAGCGGCGCTGATCAGGATGATCGTCGCGCCCGGCGGCAAAGACGCCTGTTCACGGGCCAGCATCCGGTCGATGGGTGTACCAAAGTAGGGTTGCAAGCGCGCCAGGGCTTCCAGCAGGCGCGTCAGATGATTCGGGTTGGTGCTGGGCGGCACGCGCATGAACGCCTTGGCATCCGTGAAGGAGGTCATCTCGTTCGCGCCGGCGGCTTGCGGCAACCCATTGCTGACCAGGCCCACGGCATAGCGTTGGCCGTTGGCCCACGTGGCGATTGAGGCCGCTGCCGCCACGCCCAACTCGAAGAGGGCCGATTTGATGCCCATCGCGGGATTGGGCGTCGTATAGATATCCATGAACATGACCAGGGTGTGCGCCGTGGTGTAGGGATGCACCTTACTTTGCAGCGTTCCCTGGTGCGCTGTCGCCTTCCAATGCACCCGCCGCAAGGGATCGCCCGGCTGGTAGTCGCGCGCACCGTTGATCTGGCTGGCGTCTTCCAGCACGCGCCGGCGCGTCTCGATCTCGCCGAAGGGATAGCGCGAGGGCAGGCCGAAGCGTGCCAATGGCACCACCAGCGGCAACACCGTCAGGCTATGCTGGCCGCCGCGCTGGATCACCTTGCGTTCGTCATCCAGAAAGCCGAAAGGGTCGCCCGCACGCAGATATGTCGGGCCGAAGTTCCACACGCCACGCGCCAGAGGGATGACACGATAGCGGCGTGTCACGCGCTGATTGGCCCACAGCGAGAGCGACGTGATGAAGAGTTGCCGATCCGCCTTATAGCTGGGATAGACCGGTGCGCCCGGCATGTCCAGATCCAGCGCGAACTCGTCTTCGATCTCCAGCCAGGGGATGGGCAGGCGCTTGTGGTTTTCGACCTGCACGATATAGCGCGTCGTCTCGCCGAACCGCACGCGCGCCGGCGTGAAGCCGCGCTCGAAGCGCACCTGGCGCAGCACCAGCCGCTGCCAGATCTCCGGCACCGCGCCCAGCGAGGCGATCAGCAGCGCGCACAGCCCCAGCAACACCGATTGTTCCAGGTAACTCAGCAGCAGCAGGATGATCGTTCCGCTGACCCAGAAGCGGCGCGCACGCGGGCGCATGCGCATATGGATCTCATCGTCCGACAGCGGGCGATTGAGTTTCAGCCGCCCGATGATCCGATCCCGATAGCGCAAACGGCGCTGCAAGGCGAGATCGGCATTGTTGAGGACGGGATCATCGGGTTGTCTCGACCGGAACGCGAACATTTTTCACCACCTCGTCAAGGACCAGATCACCGGCCTGACCATGCACGCGCGTTTCCATCGACGTGATCAGCCGGTGCGCCAGCACGGGCCGGGCGAGCCGCTTCACATCATCCGGCAAGACGAAGGCGCGCCCCGCCAGCGCCGCCGATGCCTGGCTGGCTCGTGCCAGCGCCAGCGCGCCGCGCGGGCTGGCCCCCAGTTCCACGGCGGGATGCTCCCGCGTGGCCCGCACGATTTCCAGCAGGTAACCTTCCACGATGGGATTGATCTGGACCTGGCGCACGGCGGCCATCGCGCTCACCAACCGCTCCGGGCTGGCGACGGGTGCCAGCGTTTCCAGCGGCGCGGCGTCGCGGAAGCGGCGCAAGATCGCGCGCTCCTCCTCCAGCGTCGGATACCCCATGTGCAGCCGCACCAGGAAGCGGTCCAACTGGGCTTCGGGCAGGGTGAAGGTGCCTTCCAGTTCGATAGGGTTCTGCGTGGCGATCACCAGGAACGGGCGCGGCAGCGGCAGCGTCTCGCGGTCCACCGTCACCTGCCGTTCGGCCATCGCTTCCAGCAGGGCGGACTGCGTCTTCGGTGTGGCGCGATTGATCTCGTCGGCCAGCACCACCTGCGCCATGATCGGCCCTGGATGGAACTCGAACGCGCCCGTCTGCTGGTTATAGACCGAGATGCCGGTGATATCATTCGGCGTCAGGTCCGGCGTGCATTGAATGCGCCGGAAATCGCCGCCGGTGGAGCGCGCCAGCGCCCGCGCCAGCACGGTCTTACCCATCCCCGGCACATCTTCGATCAAAGCATGGCCCTCGGCGAGGATCGCCACCAGCAACAGGTCCACCGTCTCGCGCTGCCCGACGATCACCTGCTCGACATTCGCGCGGATGGCATCAGCGATGGTTTTCAGGCCATGCACGTCCATCCCCGGCTTGGGAACATAGCTCGGCACGTTGCCATTGGCGGAAGGTTGTGTCATCAAGCAACTCCTTGAGATGAGTGCGAATACGCGGTTACAAATACGCGGTTACAGTAGTATACGCGGAATGCACCGCGCCGTATGCAGCGAAACACGTTATCTTTTATATTACGTGGCCGTGCTGACCCTGCCTGTTGCTTCTTCCCTTTGCTGGGTTTGTTGCTGCTGCACCGCACTAATGGGGATATTGTATCATGCAAGCCCGGACTATGAGAATGGTTCCACGGCATCTATACACTTTTGAAACGTTAGACCTTACCGCCTTGCATGGCATCAGCGTTGCTCCCTATACCTAATGAAAACAGTTACGAACGTAGCAAAGATAAGCGAGAGTTCATGAGCACGATTGAATGGCGCGCGGGCGCTAAACCCAAGATTCCATCCCAGCCACTGTCCTCTAGCAGCACTTCCCGTCCTTACAGCATCAGTATCGGTGACACACTACGCCGGTTAGGTGTACCGGCGCTTGCCCTGACTGGTTTGTGGGTGGGCCTGCTGTTCCTTATGATCTGGCATTGGACCGGCTATCACCTCTCGCCACTCACCGCCGGTTGGCGGCAGTGGGACCGCGCGAATCACTGGAATATGCCCGGTGTCATGCCGCATGGACCACTCCCGCCGCAGGTGCCGCCGACCGTTTTGTTGACGATGGGGCTGATCTTCGTCGCGGCCACTGCCGCGCACTTCTGGGCCGTGCTGAACGCGCGGCGGTTACGGCACGCCGGCCAGGGGACGCTCTGGTTCATTCTGGGAGCGACGGTGGTGATGGGCGGCGTTGTTTTGCTGCTGCCCAACCTGTTTTCCGATGATGTCTTCAGCTACATTCTGTATGGACGCATTGGCGCGCTCTACCACGCCAATCCCATGCTCGTCACGCCCGCGCATTTTCCCCACGATCCTTTTTTGCGCTATGTCTATTGGCGCACCACGCCGTCCGTCTATGGCGCGACCTGGCTCTGGCCGGCGGAAGTGCTAACCCATGTCGCCCAAAGATTAGGTGGATCGCTGCCTGTATATATCGCGCTCTACAAGGTGATGGGACTGGTCTGCCACCTGGCGAACGCGGCATTGATCTGGGGCATTCTAGTGCGGATCGCGCCTCAGCGGCGGGTGTTAGGGACGGTGCTGTATGCCTGGAATCCCCTGGCGGTGATCGAATTCGCCGGCAGCGGTCATAACGATGCGCTGATGCTCACCTATCTGCTGATCGGCATCTGGCTGGCAGTGCGCCAGTTCGAAATGCTGGCGGCGGTTGCATGGGCGGCGGCGATCACGACGAAATTCATCCTGCTGATTCTGGTGCCATTGTGGCTCTGGCATGTGGTGCTGACGCGCTGGCGTGCTGCCGAGACACACGATCTGCGCCTGGCGCTGCGCTGTGCCTGGGAAGCGGGCTGGCGCGGTGGCGTGCTGGCCGTGGCGGTCGTCGCCTTTATGGCACCCTTTTGGGGTGGTCCCCACCTGATCACTGTGCTGCTGCACTCCCCACCCACCCAACGCATCGACAATTCCCTGCTGGATCTGCTGGTGCGTTTCATCCCCTGGCCGCTGAGTGCGTTGCTGCATAAGAGTCGCTTTATCTTGCGCAAGGAGTATCTGCCGCTTTTCAAAGATACCGGCATCGTCGCCTTCGCGCTCGCCTGGCTGTGGGCGCTGTTCCAGCGCGTGCCGCGCGATCTGCTGGCGGCGTGCGCCTGGGCGCTGGCGAGCTATATCGTGCTGGCGAGCGCGTGGTTTTGGCCCTGGTATGTCACCTGGCCGCTGGCTTTCGTGGCGCTGCGCCCACTGGGCCGGCAATCGCTGAGCGTACTCCTATTGGCCGGGGGTGTACTCTCGATTTACGCTTTCTTGCCTGATCGCGCTTCGCTGGCGTTCGGCTTGCGGGCGCTGTTCGCTTTCGGCCCCGCCATCGCCTACGTGGGCTTGGCTCGCAGCGCCCAGGTCCGCCACGCGGTCCGCCGCGCCGGCACGGGGCTGTTCCAGGCGTGGCACGCCGGCTTCACGTCACCTGCAACGCAAAAAACACAGGGTGTACGCACACCGGCCCCACTCGCCTAAGCGGCGGTCGCCCGCGCGATCTCGGCGCGCAGTTGACGCGCGCCCGCGTCATCGTGTATGATGGAGACATCATGCCGGCGTAGCTCAGCGGCAGAGCGCCCGCCTTGTAAGCGGGGGGTCATCAGTTCAAGCCTGATCGCCGGCTCCTCATCAATGCTCGTATCAAAGGTCACTCGATACGAGCATTTTTTTCATGTGATCGCCAAATTGACGGCCACCTGTGGTACACCTGTCTGCTCCGCTGTTTAAGGCGATGTGTAGCGGAAGCGATCAAGCTAGCTAGCTGCCAATCCACGATGGCTAGGGCAAGGACCATGCATACCGCCCAAAATCGCTCAGTTGAAAGCAACCATCAGCGCCAAATGCGGTTGTAGTACTAAAAATTAGAGGCTTTCAATCTTACATCTTCTATGTTACAATAGGCGCGTCTTTGCTGCCAGCATCTTAGTGCCTATCAGGGAATAACCATAGCCAAGATCAGGCAGTGTGGGGCCGAATGGTGTAGTTCCACTCGCCGTGGAAGAGGTCGCGTTCCAACTGGATGGTAGCCAGGTCATGGTCCGAAATAGTCACCCCGGTCGGATAGCGATGGGTATCCAGCTCGCTTGCGACCGTCAGCCCACCGGCGGTGGTGGTGGCCGCAATCAAGCTCAGGATCACAGCGTAGCTGGCCAGAGGTTTACCGCGCCAGTTCTGGCTGATGAACGAGAACAGCCGATGCTCGATTTTGTTCCACTTGCTCGTGCCAAGCGGGAAATGGCAGACGGTGATGGTGAGGCCGGTGTGGTCGGCGAGCTGCTGCAATTCCCACTTCCAGAGCCGCAGCCGCGAGCCATTGCTGCCCCCTCCATCGGCGGTGATGAGCAGGCGCTGGGCTTGCGGGTAACGGACACGCCCGGTGTGCTCCCACCAGCGGCGGATGGTGGCCACGGCAAACGCGGCCGTATCGTGGTCGATGCCCATGCTGACCCAGCCCGCATTGGCCGCCAGGTCGTAGACGCCGTAGGGACTCACCCGCCCCAGGCCGGGCAGGGGGAAGTCATGCACCCGCACCTCTTCCGTCTGCCCTTTGGGCTGCCACTCCTGTCCGCCATTTTTGAAGTCGCCGATCAGCTCTTTCTTCTTGGTATCTACCGAGATGACCGGGTCACCCGCGGCCAAGAACGCCTCAGCGGTCGTGTTGAGGTGGGCGAATTGGGCATCGCGGTCGGGGTGCTCCGCGCCCTCGCGTGTTTTGCGGTTGGCCTGCAAGCGGTAGCCCAAGTCATGGAGGACCTCCGCCACTTTCTGGTAGCTGACCTGATGCCCCTGTGCCTGGAGTTCGTGGGCCAAGCGACGCACACTCTTGCTCGTCCAGCGCAGCGGCGACTCCGGGCCCCCCGCGTGCTGGGCTCGACGAGCCGTTCCAAGTCGGCGCGTAGGGTGGGAGCATGCGCCTCCAACGACTTGCGCCCGCCGCCGGGTCGGCGCACCCGCCCAGGTGGCGCTGCCAGCACCTCCCCGCGCAGTTCACGGATCCCCAGCGCGATCGCCGCGCGCGTGAGTCCGGTGGCTCGCGCCACCGCGCGGATGCCGCCCCAGCCATATGCCAGCGCCTCGGCACCAGCCACCGCGCGGCGGGTTCGCTCATCCAAGACACCTGCTACCGCCACGTAGCGGCAACGAATCCCCTCAAGATCTTTCATGCCCTCAGGGTATCACACGGCCTTCTTCAATGGCAAGGTTTATTCCCTGACGATCCCTTAATGCCGCGAATTATGCGCGTGCCGATGCGCGTGGGTGGGTAGCGTTTCCAACATCAACGTTAGTCCATCAAACCACCTGGGTACGCACGCACCACTATCAGCATTTTTCATACTATCTCACCGGGCAATTATATCACTACACGATTGGCGGTCATCAACTCGACTATTTGCAGAAGTTGATCGCCTTAGCCCAACAGCATCAGATTCGCGTTGTGTTGGTGTCAATGCCCTTGCACACCTATTTCCGGGGCTACCTTTCAGCGGACCAATGGCGTCAAATCATCGCCACCTGGCAGGCAACCGCTGCACAGTTCCAGGTGCCGTATTATGATCTGCATGCAGCCGCTGGCTACCAAGATGCTGATTTTTATGATCCTGCCCATTTGAGCGCGGCGGGCGCACAGAAATACGCCACCTGGATGGCCGATACCATCATTGGTCCCTTATTATCCTGAGCCATCACCTTGTGGACGTATAGGGGAAGTTGGCGGGAGTAGGTGGGCATACGGCTTCCATCCAGGACCAAGGGCAGCCCAGCTGACCAGCGAAGAGGTCGCCGTCGTTGATCCCACGGGTAATGGCCGTATCCCACACCTGAGCCATGCGCTGGTAGCCTACATCGGTGGGATGCACACAATCACCCAGGTCATGCAGGGGAACAGCATTATACATGTTGACCCAGCGGATGCGCGCACCCTGCGCGGCTTTTGCGGCGATCAGTGCTGGAATGGCGGCATTATATGCTTGCACTTGCGGCATAAAGTGGCAAAGCGGCGTGATTTGCGCGACGATGATCAGGGTGGTTGGTAGCGTCGCTGTCATCGTGTCTAGTAAATGGCTGAGGTGGTTCGTCACCACACCCAGTGGCACATGATGTTCAATATCGTTTGTGCCAATATGCAGCAAAGTGACGTCCGGCTGATAGGTGGTGAGCCATTGCACAATATGCGGCGATAAGTCGGTGATACGCGCGCCCGGATGCCCTTCATCTGCGCCGCTGCTGGCTGGTCCGTAGTGTTGCGAGCCAACAAACGTGACATTCACCCCCTGGCTTCGCAGCATATACTGAAGATAGGTGCGATAGCCACCGTGATCACGTGATCCGTTCCCTGCCGTGATGGAATCTCCCAAAGGCATGATACGGATAGACCCCCCGGTAAGCATCGATGCTGATGTGTTGAGTTGGGTAACACCCACATGAATACCATTTGCCATGCTCACCACCATCCCACAGGCACAGACCAACTGCTGTAAATATCGCTTTGCAAACATATGCCTCACCTTCACCTTCCCCAAACCCTCTTGTGGTTGCAACCTATAATAAATATACAGCTTCTTTAGCAGAGAATGCAATGCCAGATTTTCCTTACGAATGAACATACGCTTGAACATGCGCTAAACCTCTGGCAGCCACCAATGATTTCCGTAGAGGGCCATGCCCGCCACGTTAGCATAAGCATCCCAACGCGAATGATAGGAAAACAGTCCCATTGTCAGACAAACTGCCCGCCATTTGCTATAGTGGCGTAATGGAGGAGGCAGTGTATGCTACTCGATCTCATTTTTCCCCCACGGTGTGTGGGCTGCCAGGCGCGTGGTGCCTGGCTCTGTGCCGCATGCGACGCGCAGATCACCGGCAAGCGGCGTCCCATCCCTTGCCCGCACGGCGCACCAGTGACCTTTTGCCCCCGCTGCATGGCCGGCTTGGAGTATCTGGCGGGCGTGCGCGTTGCCGGCGAGTATAGCCATCCCCTGAAGACCGCCGTGTGGGCGCTCAAATTTCACCACAAACAGCAATGCGCGGGCGCGCTGGGACACCTGCTGGCGCGGTTGTGGCGGGCGGGACCGCCAGTGGTGGCGGATGCCGTGGTCACCATTCCGATGCCGCGTGATCGCCAGCGCCAGCGCGGCTATAACCAGGCGGCGCTGCTGGCGCGCACCTGCGCACGCGAACTGCACCTGCCCTTCTGGGAACGCGCCTTGTATCGCACCCGTGCCGCGCGCATCCAACACGGCCTGAGCGCGCTGGAACGGCGCGTGAATGTCGCCGGCCTCTTTGCCTGTGACAACCATGCCGCTGGATTGCTTGTAGGCCGGACCGTCATCGTGGTGGATGACGTGCTGACGACCGGCGCGACGCTCAACGCCGCCGCCCAAGCGCTGCGTGCCGCCGGTGCCAGCGCCGTTTGGGGGCTGACCCTCGCCCGCCCACACCTGCACGACCAGTAACGTGGTATAATGCAGCAAAAGGGCGCAGAGGAATCGTCGCCATGCCACACCACGAGCCACATGACCCCCAAGACCGGCGCGTCAAACGCACCCAGCGTTTGCTGGCGGAGGCACTGATGGCGCTCACGCTAGAGAAGGGTTACGAGGCCGTCACGATCCGCGATATCACCGAACGGGCGGATGTGGGCTACGCGACCTTCTTTCGCCACTATCCTGATAAAGATGCCCTGTTGCAGGAAGTCGCCGAGGTCGTGATGGCCGAACTGCTGGCCCTTTTGCCCCCGGCATCGCAGGACGACCCCGCCATCATCGGCACGCTGCTGTTTCGTTACATTCGCACACACGAGGCGGTGTGCCGCGTGTTGCTGGGGAGCAAGGGATCGCCGCAATTGCTGGCACGCATCATCGCGGCGGGAACACAGGAAGTGCTGGCTGAACACACCCCCAGCCCCACGAGCAGCATCCCCCCGGCGATCGCCGCGCATCATCTCGTCACCAGCACCCTCGCGCTCGTCCAGTGGTGGCTCGACCACGATATGCCCTATCCCGAAGACCAGATGGGCGCGATCTATCGTGATCTCATCAATGTGCCGACGATCACACGAACATTCGAAGCATGAAAGAGGTGCTCTCCCATGAGTCATTTCACCGAACAAGAGCTAGCCTATCTGCGCGAACAGCCGCTGGGCCGGCTCGCCACCGTGAACGGGCGCGGCGCACCCCACCTCACCGCCGTCGGCTTCAACCATAATCCCACCCTGGACACAATCGATATCGGTGGCCGGCGGGGCGGCTTCGGCGCGAGCAAGAAGTTCCGCGACGCGCAGGCGAATGCCAACGTCGCCTTCATCGTCGATGATGTGCTGACCTCGGACGAAAACGGCCAGGCGCGTTGGCTGCCGCGCGGCATCGAGATTCGCGGGCGGGCCGAGGCTCACGCGACCGGCGGCGATCAGTTGGCACCAGGCTTCGATCCGGCCTTCATCCGCATCTTCCCCACGCGCATCGTCTCCTGGGGCATCAACCGCACGGGCTACCAGCCCGACAGCCGCCGCATCGGCTAATGGCGGCGCACATCCATGGCCGCGCAGGGAGTTGTGCTTGCGATTCCGATTAAGCATGGAATATACTACGGGTGATACGTGACAAATACACGTATTGCTACAACTAGCGGAAGCAGGAGTTCTCAACAAAGAAAGAGGCGCAGCAATGGCCAATATCCTTGACCAGCAAGCAGCAGTTGTGGCACAAGCAGGGGAGCAAACCGCTTTACAACAGGTACAGGTGGCCTTACATGCTGGACAAGCTCCGACCTTGCTAGGGCCGGATGGCACTCTCATTGTGTTGCCGCCCTCAGTTATGCAGGTGCTACAACAAACGATCGATTACCTTGCGCTTGGCAACCATGTACAAGTGCTGGCTCTTCCCGATGAACTCAGCCCACAACAAGCGGCAGATCTACTTAATGTATCACGCACCTATCTCCTCAAAATGCTGGAACATGGGGATATCCCCGTCAAAAAGATTGGCACGCGCCGGCGCATTCGCCTTCAAGACGTATTGTACTATAAACAACAACGTGATACGCATGAGCGCCAAGGGCTGGCGGAACTTGCACGGTTGAGCCAGGAAATGAATTTGTATGATGACAATGATACGCCTTAAGACCCTAAATTACCTTCTGCTTCATTCTACCCACGTATCACCGCTGGAGTAGATAATCTCGCATTGTCTCCACAAAAGTAGGTGCATGTTTAGCTAATTGCTTGAGTTCCTGCTCTACTGTTCGTGGTGGGTTTCGCAAATCTGCTGCTTGTTCAATGATGATCTGTGCTATTTCTGGCAGGTTATCCTGGCATAAATTCATAAGAAACGTATCAGGCATCTGCGCTTCAATTATATAGGGGGCCAGCGCCTGCGGGGGAAAATCGCGCAGATTATTGGTTACAATAACTTGGGCCTTACATACAACCGCAGTAGCTAAGACATGGCGATCACTATCAGCATTCTGCATCGCAGGAATTAACGCTAGGTAGTCTCCTGTGATAAGTGAGCGCGGGAAAACGGTGAGAAGTGTATCAACTAACCGTTGTACTTGCGCCGCTGTACTACGACCAGTTTTAACGAGATTTCGACGCACTTCTTCCAAAATCTCAGCAGTCCAGTGCATGCGATAGTAATCACGTTGCCCAGCACGCAAAAGGGTATCGCGTAACGACGCTGGAAACAGCACGTTTGCATCGAGAACAGCAATTACGCTCTCCATAGCACATCCTTCACAGATAGTGAGTGGAAGTGACCGGCAGTCTTCTTGTAGCAGCATATCACCTGGCTTGTTCATGCGGTTATTTCAGCGGCAAAACCGTTGGCTGGACGATTCTCTGCAAAATATCGTCTAATAGAGCCAGATGATCCCCCTCATCAGATTCAGCCCGCCCGCTGGTTGGGTGGACGCTGTACACAAGGAGTATGAGTCGATGGCGACGCACGATCCGTTTGGCGCGCGGCAAACATTCGAGTCCGCGCAGGGACCGGTGGTTTACTATGATCTGGCTACGCTCGCAGCGGCGGAAGGCGTGACGCTGGAGCGGCTACCCGTCACGATCCGCATTCTGCTGGAAAACCTGGCGCGGCACTGTGGCGCGACGGACCCCAACTTCGTCAGCACAGACGATGTGCGGGCGCTAGCCCGCTGGCGGCCCGGCAACGCTGCCGCTCAGGAAGGCGAGATCCCCTTTATGCCGGCGCGCGTGGTGTTGCAGGACTTCACCGGCGTGCCGTGCGTGGTGGACCTGGCCGCGATGCGCGACGCCGTGATCGCGCTGGGCGGCGATCCCAAGCGCGTCAACCCCCTCGTCCCCGCCGATCTCGTCATCGACCATTCGGTGCAGGTGGACCTTTTCGGCTCGATTGGCGCTTTCGCTGGCAATGTGGCGCGCGAGTATGAGCGCAACCGCGAAAGGTATGCGCTGCTGCGCTGGGCGCAGGGCGCGTTCGACAACTTCAGCGTCGTCCCGCCCGGCACCGGCATCGTTCACCAGGTGAACCTGGAATATCTGGGCAAGGTCGTCATGACCAGCCAGGAGAACGGTGAAACGGTCGCCTTCCCGGATACGCTCGTCGGCACGGATTCGCACACGACGATGATCAACGGCCTGGGCGTGCTGGGCTGGGGCGTCGGTGGCATCGAGGCCGAGGCCGTCATGCTGGGGCAGCCGCTCTATCAGCTTACGCCCGTCGTCGTGGGCATGCGCCTCACCGGCCAGTTGCCCGAAGGCACCACCGCGACGGACCTCGTGTTGACCGTGACCCAATTGTTGCGCAAACACGGCGTCGTCAACAAGTTCGTGGAATTCGCCGGTCCCGGCCTCAGCAATCTGAGCCTGCCGGACCGCGCCACCATCGCCAACATGACCCCCGAATTCGGCGCGACGGCCACGCTTTTCCCCGTGGATGCCGAGACGCTGGCCTACCTGCGCCTGACGGGCCGCGATGAAAGCCTGATCGAACTGGTGGAACGCTATACCAAGGCACAGGGGCTGTTCCGCACCGACGCCACGCCTGATCCCGACTTCGATGAAAAGCTGGAACTGGACCTGAGTACGGTCGAGCCGAGCCTGGCTGGTCCCCGCCGCCCGCAAGATCGCGTGGCGCTCAGTGGGCTGAAGCAGGGCTTCCGCGCCGCCTATGCCGACCGACTGAATGGCAACGGCACCAGTGCCGCCGCAATGACCAGCGAGGGCGACCCCTCGCAATCCGCCGCCAGCCAGGCACCCGCCGGCGTCGCGGTGGCCATCGACGGCGAGACCGCCGAACTGACGCACGGCGCTGTCGCCATCGCCGCCATCACCAGTTGCACCAACACGTCGAATCCTTCGGTCATGGTCGGCGCGGGCCTGCTGGCGAAAAAAGCCGTCGAGCGCGGCCTGACGGTCAAGCCGTATATCAAAACCAGCCTCGCCCCCGGCTCCCGTGTCGTCACAGACTACCTGGACGCCGCCGGCCTGACGCCGTTCTTGGAGGCGCTGCACTTCCATCTGGTCGGCTACGGCTGTACCACGTGCCTCGCCGAGGGGACGCCGGTGTTGCTCGCCAATGGCACTGCGCGGCGCATCGAGCAGATGCCGGATGCCGGCGGAGCCGCTCTCTTTGGTCCCACATCGGAAGGCAAGCTCAGCATCGCCGCGCAAACCGAGATGCTGCCGCAGGGCGTGCGCGACTGCATGGAACTGGTGCTGCAAGATGGGCGTACGCTGGTTTGCACGCCGGATCACCAAATCCTCTGCGCCGATGGCCGCTGGGTGCGTGCCGACGAACTGGTGATTGGTCAGGATCGCGTGGTGGTCGGCTTGGAAGCGCCGCTGGATGAACCCGGCGACGACGAGGCCGGTTATACGCTGCATGCTGGCGATCTGATCTTCACGCTGGCGACGCCGCAGGAACGTCTGCGCACGCTGGCCTTCGCGCGCCTGGTCGGTCATCTGCTCAGCGACGGTTCGATCAGCCTCCACGGCCAGGGACGTATGCATGTCGGCCAGGCGGTGGACCGCGAACTGGTGCTGAACGATATTGAGGTGATCACAGGCAGCCGGCCCGCAGCGAACCGCTATGACGAACGAAAGTGGGCCATCGTGCTGCCGATGAAGCTGACCCAAGCTATCAGCGCACTGCCTGGCGTGCGTACCGGTCGCCGCATCGAGCACGCGCCGGCGCTGCCGGCCTTCGTGCTGGACGAGCATTGCCCGGTGGCTGTGGTGCGTGAATTCTTGGGCGGCCTCTTCGGCGCGGACGGGCATGCGCCCGTGCTACATCGCTGGGGTGTGAAGCAAGAGGATGGGACGCTCGAACCGCCCGCCTATTCGCAGAGCGCGAAGCCGGAACACGTGGCCCAACTCAAGCAGGTCATGGGCGATCTGACGCGCCTGTTGGCGCGCTGTGGCGTGGCGACAGACGGTGCCAAGGTCTATGAGTTTGCGACGCGCCATGCTGCTTCCTCATATCCAACAGCCAGCGATGGCATCCAGCGGATCGAGGTGCGGCTGGAATTGCCGGATGGCCTGTCGTTCATCGAATGCGTCGGTTTCCGCTATTGTGTAGACAAAATGCTCCGCGCTAGTGCGGCGGCGGTCTACTGGCGCACGGTGCAGCGTATCCACGAGCAGCGCCTGTGGATGGCGGAACATGTGCAGAAGTTGCACGATGAGCAGCCGGCATTGACATTCTCCGCTGCCCGCCAAATGGCAGCCAGAGAATTGCTGGAGCGCGAAACGCCGGTCTTCCCACACTACTCGCTGCTTGAAGGCCACGATCGCTTCACGCGACTGCCACAGGCGACAGACCGCAAATTCCAGCCGCTGCACCGCGATACCTGTGGCTTCCCGTCGCCGGTCGAGTTGCTCACGCAACTGGGCGTGCGTGAATGGTTCGCGCCGCTGCAATCCCGCGCCGCGACTGAATCCGCCAAACGCTATTGTGTTGCGAAAGAGGCGCTGACACTGCCGACCTTCACACTCCAGGTGATCGACCGACAGGCGGTTGGCCCGCGTGCCGTATACGATCTGGCGGTGGCTGATGTGCATGCCTTCGTCGCTGGCTCTGTCGCGGTGCATAACTGCATTGGCAACAGTGGTCCATTGCCTGAACCGGTCTCCGAGGCGATCCGTGAAGGCGATCTGGTGGTGGCGGGCGTGTTGTCGGGCAACCGCAACTTCGAGGGGCGCATCCACGGCGAGGTGCAGGCGAACTACCTGGCGTCACCGCCGCTGGTGGTGGCCTTCGCGCTAGCCGGCACGGTGGATATCGATCTGACGACCGAACCCATCGGGCATGATCCCAACGGCCAGGCGGTGTATCTGCGCGACATCTGGCCGACGCCAGAGGAGATCACCGCGACGCTGCGCCAGGCGCTGGGGCCGGAGCAGTTCCGCCGCGAGTATGGCCATGTCTTCGAAGGCGACGAACGCTGGCAGACGCTGCCCGTGCCGGCGGGCGACCGCTTCGCCTGGGACGATGCTTCTACTTATGTGCGCAAGCCGCCATTCTTCGATGATCTGACGGCCACGCCCGCAGCGGTGACGGACATCACGGGCGCACGGGCGCTGGTCGCCGTCGGCGATTCGATCACGACGGATCACATTTCGCCCGCCGGCAACTTCAAGGCCGACAGCCCCGCCGGCCAATATCTGACGGCGCACGGCGTGGCCCCGCGCGACTTCAACACCTATGGCGCACGGCGCGGCAACCACGAGGTGATGATGCGCGGTACCTTCGGCAACACGCGCCTGAAAAACGTGCTCGCCGACGGCAAAGAAGGTTTCTGGACCCGCCATCTGCCCGATGGCACCGTGCTGCCAATCTATGATGCCGCCATGCAGTATATCGCCGAGGGGACGCCGCTGGTGGTCCTCGCCGGCAAGGACTACGGCATGGGATCATCGCGCGACTGGGCGGCGAAAGGGACGCTGCTCTTGGGCATCCGCGCCGTCATCGCCGAGAGCTTCGAGCGCATCCACCGCAGCAATCTCGTCGGGATGGGTGTGCTGCCGCTGCAATTCCTGGACGGCCAGAACCGCGCGAGCCTGGGCCTGACGGGACGCGAGACCTTCGCCATCGCTGGCATCGCCGAGGATCTCACGCCTGGCAAGCTGATCACGGTGACGGCGACGCGCGACGACGGCACGCAGCAAACCTTTCAGGTGCGCTCGCGGCTGGATAGCGCCATCGACAGCGAATACTATCGCCACGGCGGCATCCTGCCCTTCGTGCTGCGCCGGCTGGCCGGCGTGGGGGCATAGGCTTTGCGTCGCAGCATCCACTGCGACGCGGCTTCCCGTTGCACTGCCTTTGGGTATGCGGAGGGTTTGATGTTTGAACCAATAGCGCGGGTAGTGCCAACATGGTCGCCGAGGATCTGATCTCTATCGCCGCACGGTCGTCGGGAGCAACATCCCGCTGGCCGTGCGGTTGCCGGGAGCTAATCTGCAAACACAATTGCCCCGGCTCGGCAAACAACCCCCAGCGGGCTATATCTGGCAGAATGCTGAACAAAAGAGGCGAAGTTTGCCACCTTGTCACGTCGTCTTTGTCACCTTGTGCAGTCCGCGTGGCATGTCGGGGTTCAGCCCTTTAGCCAGTGCCAGGTGCAGGGCCAGGATCTGCCCCGGCAGGATGGCCGTGAGGGGGCTGAGCCATTCTGGCACGCCGGCGGGCAGCGCCAGCGGCGTCTGGGCCAGAGCCAGCGTCGCGGGATCGTCGGCGATCAGCAGCAGTTCCGCGCCGCGTGCGCGCACTTCCTGAGCCAACGCCCGCACATCGGCGTGGGCCGCGCCGCTGGGGGCGACGGCAATGACTGGCGCGCCCTGGGCGATGGTGGCGATGGGGCCGTGGCGGAAGTCCGCCGATGAATAAGCCGTTGCCATCACATAGGTCAGCTCTTTCAGCTTGAGCGCCAGTTCCAGCGCCGTCGCCAGATTATAGCCACGTCCTAATACGACGCATTGGTTCATGTAGCGATAGCGTTCAGCGCGGGCGGCGATGGCATCTGCGCCCACCAGAATGGCGGCGACGGCCTCCGGCAACCGGCGCAGGTCCGCCAGATAGTGCGGATCGCCATTCCAGTGCGCGGCGAAAGCGGCCATGACGGCGAGTTGCGCGGTATAGGTTTTGGTCGCGGCGACGCTCTCCTCCCGGCCCACATGCAGCGCCACCACGTGGTCGGCGACAGCAGCCAAGGGGGAATCCGGCGCATTGGTGACGGCGATGGTGGGCCGTCCCTGGCGACGGCCTTCGGCCAGCACGGCTACGATATCCGGCGACTGGCCCGACTGCGAGACGCCGACAACGAGCGCGCCCGCCATGCGCGGCGGTGCGGCATACAGCGTGTGCAGCGACGGCGCGGCCAATGCCACGGGATAGCCTGCCAGCGCTCCCCACGCATACTTGGCATAAATGCCGGCATGGTCGGATGAGCCACGCGCCGCCAGCAGCACATACTGGAACGGCGGCAGCGCAGCGACGATGCGCCCGATGTGTGCCAACTCGCGGTCGAGCAACCCCGCCAGGAGTGTTGGTTGGCTGGCAATCTCTTGTGCGAGTAACGAATGCGTCATGGAATCACCGCCTCGTATAATCTCTGCTACCCATTATATCTGATCTCTGGTCTAGTGGTCTAGTCATCTTTATTACCCTTAAGAGGCTCTCGTACAATCAGCGGTGTGTTGGTAACTACCGCCATGCGACGGATAATGGGCGAGGACAGGGGGCGGTATAACTTGAAACCACTTTGCACGCCTCACGGTCGTTGGCCACGAAATCCGCCATCGCTGCCCGGATTTTGATTTGCTCACTGGAGTGTTGAGAGGTATCAGAGACGCAAATCAGAAATATAGCGAACTATTGCTTTTCACGCGATTCATGTTATAGTAGGGTATGAATTTGAGTGAGTACGCCCGCAAGATGGGGGTGCGCTATGAGACCGCTTGGCAGTGGTATAAGGCTGGTACTATCAAAGGGCAGCAAATGCCAACCGGGACGATCATTATCGATGCCCCCCTAGAGACAGCACCACGGCCTGTTCCGCAGATTGCCATCTATGCCCGTGTATCCGCTGCCGAGAACCGGTCTCATTTGGAAGCACAAGCCGAAAGACTTATCACGTATTGTGAAGCGAAAGGCTATCAGATTGCGCAGGTGGTCAAAGAAGTGGGGTCGGGAGTCAATGACCAACGCCCCAAGTTCCTGCAATTGCTCGCCAGTTCGGCCATCACGACGATTGTCGTCGAACATCAAGATCGGGCGACCCGCTTCGGCTTTCCCTATCTTGAGACCTTATTAGCGCAGCAAGGACGCCGTATTGAAGTGGTGAATCTCGCAGAGAACGGTCGCGAGGAGCTCGTGAGTGATCTGGTTGCGATGGTCTATTCGTTCGCGGCCCGCCTGCATGGACAACGGCGTGCGCAGCGCAAGACCACCGCCATTCAGGCGATCTTAGAAAGCGGGGACTAGGGTGCACCTGGTGGAACAAACGCGCATCGACCGCCATGATCCCCGCTGGGCCGCGATTGATGCTGCCTGTTTCGCCAGCAAAAACCTCTACAATACCGCTCTCTATGTCATGCGCCAGCAGTTCATCGCCACCCACTATGTCTTTCCTTTTGGCGAACTGGATATGCTGCTGAGTCCCACCGTGCAATACCAAGCCTTACCTCGCAAGGTCGCCCAATGGGTCGTGAAACACGTCTGTGATGCCTGGAGCAACTATAAGGCAGCGGTGGCCGACTACCACCAGCACCCGGCAAAGGACAAAGGCCATCCCAAATTGCCGAACTATCTGAACAAACAAGGACGCAACCTGCTGGTTTACACCGACCAGGCTATCAGTCGTGACCCGAAGAATGGCGGCTGGATTGTTCCCTCTGGGGTTCCCATTCGCGTTGCGACCACACTCACGCATGCGCAGATGGCCCAGGTGCGCATTGTTCCCAAAGCCACGCATTACGTTGTGGAAGCGGTCTACGAGCGAGAAGCGGAGCCAAAGGCCGTCGATCCCACGCTGATTGCGAGTATTGATATCGGTGTCAACAATTTAGCGGCGATAACGGCAAACAAGCCGGGCTTTGTCCCGCGTCTGGTTAACGGTCGCCCGCTGAAGAGTCTGAACCAAGGATACAACCAGCAGCGCGTACATCGGCAGAAGCACCTGCCCAAGGATCAGTACACTTCGCGTGCGTTAGACGACTTAACCGACTATCGCCAGCGAGCGATCACCTCCTATGTGCATACGGCCAGTCGCGCGATCATCAATCTTTTGGTGGCGGAGGGCATTGGCACCTTGGTGATTGGCAAGAATGACGGATGGAAGCAGGAGGTGAATATGGGCAAACGGAACAATCAGGCGTTCGTCTGCATTCCGCATGCCCGGTTCATTGCGATGCTCACCTACAAAGCGGAGTTGGTGGGCATGTGGGTGATCACCATCAATGAGAGCCACACCTCCAAGTGTAGCTTTCTCGACAATGAGCCAATTTGCCATCATGACCGCTACCTGGGCGAGCGCGTCAAACGGGGTCTGTTCCAGGCGAGTACGGGGCAAGCGATCAATGCGGATGTGAATGGCAGCTACAACATCCTGCGCCGGTTTGCCCCTGATGCGTTTGCCCAAGGGATTGCAGCTTGTCTGTTACGTCCCGATCCGTTGCGTCTGCCTGATCGCCATCAGAATAGAAGCAAGCAGCGCCCACGCCGCAAGGCTAGGGCGTAGTGGCTGTTGTGGTCAGCCTGCTGTAAAAGCAAAGCTGATCTATAGTTCGCTATAGATTGGTATACTATAATGGGGAATATTCACAACCGGCTGCTTCGTGGAAGTTGATGCGAGCATGAATCGCTGACAGCATGTGAAGGGACGAGATCGCTTTGGAGAATACGGCTAAAGAGGGGTATCTTCGCGCGCACATCGAGCAACATTACAGCGTCCATGTCAGCGAACTGAGCCGCTTGGATAAAGGGGTGTTCAAGGTTACGCACACAGATGGGCGCTGCTGGGTTGTGCGCGTGTTTCCAACTGATCGCCCGCATGAACATGTCGTTGGCGATGCAGACATCTTACAGTATCTGGAGAAACAGAGTTTTCCTGCTGAGCGTTGTGCTGTTGCGAACCCCGTATCTAGCCTTCATGGTCGCGGCATCCTGGTGACGGAGTATATCGAAGGCACGCCCGCTGATCTCAATGAGCGCACGCTCCGCCCCCTCGGAGCCTTGGTCGGTCGGTTGAATGGGCTACCGGCTGAGGAAGGTGCTGGCGCGCGTGCGGCAGGATCGTTGCATCACTACGCTCACGCGGGTGGCGGACCGCAGCACGATCTCCTGGCGGCTGCCGCCTGGCTCGCCGCGATTGAGGAGCGGGTGCCGCAGGCAAATCGTCCGCGCTATGAATCTCTGCGCCAGCAACTCGCAGACGCCGACGCTTGCCAAAATCTTCCCGAAGCGCTCATCCATCCTGATCCGGTGCTGAAGAATCTGCTCACGACGAAACACAATGGCCTGGTATTCATCGACTGGACGGGAGCAGGACGCGGACCACGGCTCGCCGCGCTGGCGAACCTGATTTGGTCATGTGCGCTCACCAAGAACGGCTGGTCGCCACGGCGGGTCGATGCGGTCGTGGCTGGCTATCGTTCGCAGGTTCATCTGGCAGAAAGCGAGGTGGCACGCCTTGCCAGGGTGATGCGGCTCCGTCCCTTGGTTTTTGCTTGCTGGCGCTATTACCATGCGCTCCTCGCTGACCAGCCGCCGGATGGCACCGAATGGTGGTGGCCAAGCGATGAACTCAGCGAGGCCGTCGCAGGAAGAGCCTGCATGGTCCTCCAAGCCGATGACTAGCACAACCAGTGACTCACACACGCTCTGCCCGCGCGTCTCATTCCGCTGCGACGGTGCCGGCGCTCGTTGCCGCCGCTTGCAGCGCCGTCAGGCGCTCCGTCTCGGCCTTGAACTGCTCGTGATAGAGCTGGGCATACAGACCGCCCAGGGCCAGCAGGTCCAGGTGCGTGCCGCGCTCGACAACCTGGCCGTGATCCAGCACCAGGATCTGATCTGCCGCCAGGATGGTTGAGAGGCGGTGGGCGATGACGACCGTCGTGCGCTGACGCATCAGCGGCTCCAGCGCCGCCTGGATCAGCGCCTCGGAGCGTGAGTCGAGCGAGCTGGTCGCTTCGTCCAGCACCAGCACGCGCGGATCTTTCAGGACGACGCGCGCGATGGCGATGCGCTGCTTCTCGCCGCCGGAAAGCTTGTAGCCGCGCTCGCCGACGATGGTGTCGTAGCCATCCGGCAGATCCATGATGAAATCGTGGATGTTCGCGGCTTTGGCGGCGGCGATGATCTCGTCCTCCGTCGCGCCCGGTCGGCCATAGGCGATGTTCTCGCGCAGCGTCGTATGGAAGAGATACGTTTCCTGTGTCACCATGCCCAGGTTGATCCCCAGGCTGGCGAGCTGCACATCGCGCACGTCATACCCGTCGATGCTGACGCTGCCCCCCGTCACGTCATACAGGCGCGGGATGAGCGCCGTGACGGTCGTTTTGCCCGCGCCGCTCGGCCCCACCAGCGCCACCAGTTGCCCCGGCTGCACGTCGAACGACACATCGCGCAGGGCGGGCCGGCCCGCGACATACGCGAAATCCACATGGTCGAAGGCGATATGCCCCTGCACAGGTGGCAACGCCACCGCACCCGGCTTGTCGTGGATCTCCGCCGGCTCATCAAAGACCTCGAAGATGCGGTCGAAGAGCGAGGCCGATCCCTGGATGTCTACCCACACGTTCATCAACTGGCTGGCGGGCGGATAGAGCCGGCCCAGCAGAGTCACGAAGGCGACGATCTCGCCGACCGTCACATGCCCTGGTATCCGACCCGCCACTTCCAGGCCACCGACGAGGTACACCAGCGCCGGTCCCAGCGTGGAAAACAGGCCGATGAACATGAAGAACCAGCGCCCGACCATATTCTGGCGAATCTGCAAGCGCATGATCTCCTGGCTGGTGCCGTCGAACCGCGCGCTCTCGTAGTCCTGTCGCACGAAGTTCTTGATCAATTGCATGCCGCTGATGCCCAGCGTCTGTTCCAGGAACGCGCCCATCTCGGCCAGCTTCTCCTGGGTGGCGCGGCTGAGGCGGCGGCGGATCTTGCCGACCTGGCGCGTGGGGATGGCGAAGGCCGGCACGATGACGATGGCCACCGTCGCCAGCAGGGGATTGAAGGCATACATGAACGCGACGGTCACGATGAGCGTGATGATATTCGAGACGATGCTGACGAACGTATTCGTCACGGTGTTCTGGATGCCGCCGATGTCGTTGTTGAAGCGCGACATCAGATCGCCCAGCCGCGTGCGCCCGAAGTAGCGCAGCGACAGCGTCATCAGGTGGCGATAGAGTTTTTCGCGCATGTCGGCCATCACGCGCTGCCCGATGAGATTATTCAGATAGCTCTGTAGGACGCCGATCAAGCCGGCCACGATGACGACCACGATGGCCGCCACGGTGAGGACGACCAGCAGATGCACGTCGTGCCGCGCGAAGGCGCGGTCGATGATCTGCGCCGTCAGATAGGCGGGAACGACGCCCAGCGCCGCGCCCGCCAGAATGCAGAGGAGGACGCCCGTTACCAGCCCTTTATAGGGACCGAAGAGCGCCATCACACGCCCGAACGTCACATGTTCGCGCTTGCCCTGCCGCACCTCGCCCCAATCGGGGCCGAAGCCATGCCAACCCATAGATGATTTGCTCCACACTTGTTCTATTACGATATATCGTAATACACAAATGGGGACGGCGTCAAATGGTCGCGGCGATGCTGTTCAATTCTGCCACCTCGTCCGCGGCAAGGGTCAGCGCCGCAGCCGCGACGTTGGCGCGCAGATGCGCGACGGACGCAGTCCCTGGGATCAGCAGTATGTTCGGTGCGCGCTGGAGCAACCACGCCAGCGCGACGGTCAGCGGTGCCACGCCGCGCCGGCTGGCGACGGCTGCCAGCGTGTCGGACTGAAGCGGGGAAAAGCCACCGAGCGGGAAGAAGGGGACGTAGGCGATGCCCTGGGCGGCCAGCGCGTCGATCAGGGCGTCATCGTCGCGGTGGGCGACGTTGTAGAAGTTTTGCACGCATACGACCGGCGCGATGGTCTGTGCCTCGGCGATCTGCTCGGCGGATACGTTGCTCAGACCGAGATGTTTGATCAATCCTTCCTGCTGCATCTGCGCGAGTACGGTGAACGGTGCGGCGATTGCGCCAGGGGTGGGTTTGTCGAGTCCGCCGACGCGCAGGTTGACGACATCCAGCGCGGCGAGTCCGAGGTGGTCGAGATTGTCGTGAATGGCCTGGCGCAGTTGATCGGGGGCGAGCGCCGAGGGCCAGTTGCCTGCGGCGTCGCGTAACGCACCGACCTTGGTGACGATGTGCAACGAGGCGGGGTAGGGATGCAACGCCTCTTTGATGATCTGGTTGGTGACATAGGGGCCGTAGAAGTCGCTGGTGTCGATGTGCGTGATCCCCAGCGCCACTGCCGTGCGCAGCACGGCGATGGCCTCGTCGCGGTCGGCAGGTGGGCCGAACACGTGGGGGCCAGCCAACTGCATCGCGCCGTATCCCATGCGCGTGACCGTCAGGTCTTTGGCCAGGGTGAAAGTTCCCGCAGCGGTCGCCGGCAGATTATTGTGTTCATGCGCTGAAGGCGCGCTCATTGCTCATTTCCTCTTTCTCGCACTGCAACACCACCCATCATGTTAGGTGATCCACTAGGAGTATGCCATGCAGGCCACAGTATACACCACTATCCACAACGGAGGCGCTGGCGCAAAGCAATAGGCTCCAGTCCACGTAGGTGGACTTCGTGGCATAGCCCTTAGGCGCGGTTTCAACCGCCCGCGTCCCCGTATCGGCAACCGCCCGCTCGTTCCCGCGCGTCCGGCAACCGCCCGCGTTATGGTATGCTAAGGGTGGCAGCGGGCGCGTGTCCGTGCCGTCTGGTCATCGTCGTTCGCATACCAACGGAGGCCTTCGCCATGCAACCCAAGGATGACGCCCCCCCGCCGTCGCCCGCCCCCCAGCCCATGCGCGAGACGCACACCTATCCGCGCCTGCCGGTGCCGCTGGTCGGCACGGAATATCTGGATTTCGCGCGCCGCCAGCTCTTTGCGCGCCACCCGGACTATCTGCCGGCGCTGGTGCGCTTGATGGATCTGCATCCCGGCATGACCGCCGTGGACGTGCAGTGCGGCGCGGGCTTCTATACGCGCCTGATGGCCAGCCGCTTGCAGGGAGAGGGGCGCGTCGTGGGCATCGATCCCGATGCGGCGCTGCTGACGCAAGCCCAGCAACAGACGATCATCGAAGGCTGGGAAGCCGTGCTGGCTTTGCGCCAGGGCCAGCCGACGGCGTTGCCCTTGCCCGACGGCGTGGCTGATCTCGTCTTCGCCAACAGCGCCCTCTGGACGCTGTCTGCCGACCAGCGCGTCAGCGCGGTGCGCGAGATGTGGCGCGTGGCGCGCGTGGGTGGTCGCGCGCTCGTCGCCGAGCCGGATGGTGGCCTGGTACACATCTATGACGCGCAGCGCCCGGAGTTGCAGGAGTTGGAGGAGCGCGTTCACACCGCCTTTGTGCGCGGTACGCTAGCACTTGACGGCCATGATTATTTGCTGGGCCGCAAGTTGCCCACAATCTTCCAGGAAGCCGGCTTCGAGCGCGTGCGCGTCTACCCGCGCCTTTTCGTCGTGGCCGGCTGCGACCTGGGGCCGGACCCCAAGCAGGGCTTGCTGGACCGCATCGCCGAATATCAGGGCGCGCTGCAAGCCCTTGTCAGCGACACGCCCGCCGCCCGCGACCGCCGCGAACACCGCGCCGAACGCCTCCGTGCCGGTGGCCTGAGCGAAACTGACCGCGCCCGCCACCAGGAATTGACCATCGCCCGCCTGCGCGCCCTCATCGACCAGCCCCAGACGATCCTGATGGACACCTCGATCTATATGTACGGCGGCATCTTCTGCGAGGGCTACCGCACCTAATCCGGCTTAGCGAGGCAGACTTCGAGGTCCGCCCAGCGTTCGCGCAGGATGGCACTCAGAGCGCGCAACCCCCAGCGTTCACCGGCGGCATGGCCGACCGCCGCCACGGCGAGGCCCGTCTCGTGCTGGGCGCGTGCCGCCGGCACGCGGAACTGGCCGGTGATATAGAGTTGCACGCCATCCAGCGCCGCCGCGCGCACCAGGCCATCCGTCAGCGCGCCGACGAGCGCCACGCGCCGCACCGGTCCCGTCACGCGGCCCCGCAGCGCCGGCACCGCGCCAAAAATCGCCGCCAACCGCGCCAGGTATGCGTCCTGTTCGGTTGGGTTGATGTCACCGACCATGCCCAGCGGCACCGCGACCGTCCCGCCGAACGGCATATAGGTTCGTAGTCCTAACGCCACGGCAAGGCGCGGATTGTCGCCGAAGGTGAGCGCGGCATCGAATGCCAGGTGATAGGCCAGCACGCCGATGTCCGCTGGCAGCGCCGCCGCGTCTAGTTGCCAGGGACGATGCAGCACCAGCGCGTCCAGCCGCGCTTCCGCGACCCAGCCACCGAGCGCCGGCCACGGCTCCAGCGCCAACCCGACGCGCTGCACCGGACGTTGCGAGGCGCGATAGATGCCGTTCTGGTCAGCGCCGAAGCGCACGACCGCCAGCGTTTCATCTAAGTAAGCGGCGATGTCAGTGAGTGTGATCGTCATACCCGATACCGTAGCGTACCATGTGGCGCAGCGCCAAACGCCCCTATGCCACATGGTGCTGTTTGACTATGCCCCAAAGCTACAATCCGGTTATCCAAAGGGCAATTGATCTGGTACAATAGATCCCAGATTGAGTGGAAGCAACTAAAACGTCTGGAAGCGCGTCGGCGTGATGCGGATCGCCTGCGAGTAGTCGTGGGCCATGCTTTCCGGCGACCAGCCCATCTGTTGAATGATCGTGCCATACTTGGCGAGGTAGGCGGGAAGCGTGGCGATGGCCAGGCCGGCATCGTCCACCAGTTCCGCCGTGCCTTCGAGCAACACCACATCCTCGCCGTCCTTGGTGTCGTCCAGCGCCAGCAACACGTGAGGATTGTGGCGGATGTTCACGATCTTCTGGTTCTTGGGCTTGCTGAAGATCAAGACCGTTGTCCCATCCCACAGGAACCAGACGGGGACGCTGTGCGGACGGCCATCGGGGCGCACGGTATTCAGCCAAGCGATGACGTTTTCGCGCAGCCGCGCATCTGCGTGCGCTTCTTTAGCATTATTCGGATCGAGCATGAAGTTGCTCCTTTCAACACGTTCATCCAAACAGATGCGCCCGGTAATGTCAAGCAACTGTTGGGAGATATTCATGCGATTTTCTGGGGAGCGTCGGCGCGGGTTTACTTGCCAAGGCGGCACGATAGCAGCGCCCATCTTGACGAGCTACTGTACCATCTTTATACGTGGCAGGGAGTGCATCTGTGCCGTACACTAGGGATGATCCCTGATCCAGATCGCGTGAAACCTGCGTGGAGGAATACCAGCGTGGCCGCCGCCCCCCAACATGATCCTGCCGATGCGCCCAGCGCGGCGTTCCTCGACGACTATTTCGCCATGCATCCGTATCAGGCCGTCAAAGCCGGCCTGCACCAGTTCGACGGCTACATCGCGGATTGGAGCGCGAGCAGCATCGCGCGCCGTGTGGCGGAATTGGCGCGCTACGACGCCGCGCTGGCCCCCCTGGCGGCGCTGCCGCTGGTGACGACGCGCGACGCGCGCGGCATACCCGCCCTCGCGCCAGCCGCGCAAGCGCGGTGGGATGCCCGCCTGGCGCTGGCTCAGACACGCAGCGAGCGCTTCTTTTGGGAGACATGGCGGCCCTACACGACCAATCCCCTCACCTTTATCCCTTTGTTGGATGTTTCGTGTTACATCCGCCGCCCCTATGCCCCACTCGCGGAACGCGTGCGCGCCCTCACCCGCCACTGCGCCGCCATCCCCGATGTGCTGGCCGTGGCGCGCGGCCACCTGCGCGAGCGCCTGCCGCTGGCGTTGTTGCAGCAGAGCATCGCCACCTGCGAGAGCCTGGCACGCTTCCACCAAAGTGACCTCGTCGCGGTCGTCCAGCCTGTCAATGATCACGCGCTGATGCACGCTTTCACGAAGGCGAACCGCGCGGCGGTGGCGGGGTATCGCGCATTCACTGCTGCCTTGCGTGAACAACTCCCCCTGGCAATCCCTGACTTCGCGGTCGGCGCGCCGATCCTGCATGGGCTGCTGGCTACGGGCGAACTGGTCGATAGCACCGTCACCGATCTGCTGGCACTGGGCGAGGCCGATCTCGCGCGCAACCAGGCGCGCATCCACGAGGTCGCGGCGCGGCTGGGGATGAGTCCTGCCGCCGCGATGGCCGACCTGGGCCGGCGGCATCCGCCGGTGGGCGCGGTACTCGCCCGCACCCGCGAACTGTGCGAGGCGATCCGCCAGTTCCTCCTCGACCATGCCATCGTCACCGTCCCCGGCACCAGCCGCTGCCTCGTCCAAGAGACGATGCCCTACATGCGCAACGGCTCGGCGTATATGGATGTCCCCGGCCCCTTCGAGGTCGCCAGCACGGAAGCCTACTTTTATCTCACCCTGCCTGATCCCGCCTGGTCGCACGCCCAGCAAGAAGCGTGGCTGGGCAAGCACTCGATCCCCGGCCTGGCGAACACCTGCATCCACGAAGCGTGGCCCGGCCATTACCTGCAATTTCTGCATATGCAGGCTGCGCCGACCGCCGTCAGCAAGCTGTTCAGCAGCACTTCCTTCATCGAGGGCTGGGCGCATTATGCCGAGCAGATGCTGATCGAGCAAGGTTACGGCGCAGACGATCCGCGCTATGAATTGCAGCAACTCAGCATGGCGCTGCTGCGCGATTGCCGCTTCCTGGTGGCGCTGCGGCTGCACACGGGGCAGATGACCGTAGAAGAGGCGGCGGCTTTCATCGCCCACGCCGCCTACTTCACGCCGATCCGCGCGCAGCAAGAGGCCATGCGTGGCGCACGCGCCCCCGGCTACCTGAATTACACGCTGGGCAAGCTCTTGTTCCTGCGCCTGCGCGCCGACCTGCAAGGTGCTTATCCTACCTGGTCCACGCAAACGCTGCACGACGCCCTGCTGGCCTTCGGCGCACCGCCCATCCCGCTCCTGCGCGAAGTGTTACTGAATTCACACCCAAATGGGCCAATGCTTGTTTAAATCTGCGGTGGTTGTGTTATGATAGGTGCTGATAAAAAGCCATCCTGGCCCGCTTTGCAACGGAGGCTCCCGCATGCGATCCCGCCCATCGGATAGTCCACCCCGCTCATCTCGCCCGCAGCACGCGGTGACGCCCACCTGGTCGGATGAAGCCTATGCCCGCGCCCTGGAGCGCGCGTATACGTCCGGCAAAATACCGGTGACGAGGCACAAGCAGACGAATCCGCACCTGGTCATGCGGTGGATCATGACAGTGGTGCTGGGCGCGGGCGCGATCGCTTTCTTGATGAATCGTGGCATCCTCTTCAGCGCGAAGGCCAGCCAGCCCGCTAATTTCGCCGCCTCTGCCCGCGCCGCCTTCATCAACAACCTGGCGAATGACATCCTGGGCAGCATGACGCTGGATGAAAAAGTCGGCCAGTTCATGGTGCCGATGGCGCTAGACTATAGCATGAACCAAGATCTGACGACGATGATCACGCAAGATCACATCGGCGGCTTCTACGTTTCGGATGGCAATGGCACGCTGAACTTTGACGGCGTGCGCGCCTTCACCCACCAGATCCAGGGTGCATCGCAGATCCCGATGATCCTCGGCACCGATTTCGAGGGCGACCAGGGCTTCGACGTACTCGGCAACGCGCTGCCGCCCCAGCCCTCCGAGGCGCAGGTGGGCGCGACCGGCGATCCACACCAGGCATACATAAAAGGTGTGAACGACGGGCATGCCCTCGCCTCTGTCGGCATCAATGTCGATTTCGGCCCCGTAGTGGATGTGCTGACCAATCCCACCAACCCCATCTTGCAGGGCCGCACCTTTGGTACCACGCCGGATGAGGTCACAAACATGGCCAGTGCCTTTCTGGACGGCCTCTACTCCACCGGCATGCCCGGCAGCCTCAAACACTTTCCCGGCCTGGGATCGTCGTCGCAAGACCCCCATCATGTGTTGCCCTACATCAATCGCACCCTGGCGCAGATGGAAGCGGTCGATCTCGTCCCCTATAAGACGCTGATCGCGCAGGGCAAAGTGAGCATGATCATGACGACCCACATGCTCATCCCCGCGCTGGACCCCAACCTGCCGACCAGCATCTCGCCCCTTGTCATCAACGGCTTGCTGCGCCAGCAGATGGGGTATAAGGGCGTGGTCATCTCGGACGCGCTCTTTATGGGTGGCCTCTCCTACAAATATGACATCCCCCACGCGGGCCTGCTCGCCTTCGAGGCCGGCACCGATATGTTGCTTGGCTCCTACAGTGCATGGCAGACGCGCCAGATGATGAACTTGATCGAGAATGCGGTGGCCAACGGGCAGATCACGCAGCAACGCATCGATGAATCGGTGCTGCGCATCCTCAAGTTCAAGATCCAGTGGAACATCATCCCGTCAAACTACCATGTGAGCAATGGCACGGCCCAAACGACGACGCTCGCCGATCCCATCCTCGCCCTGAGCGCCACGGCGGACCTGGACCGGCGACTGGGGTGATCATCATTCCGGCGGCTCGTCGTTCGGGATCAACCCCTGGCGCAGCCCGTAGATGGCTGCCTGGGTGCGGTCGCGGATGCCCAGCTTGGAGAAGATGTTGCTGAGGTAGTTCTTGACGGTCTTCTCCGAATACGCCAGTTTGTTGGCGATCTCGCGGTTATTCATGCCGGCGGCGACATAGCGGATGATCTCGATCTCGCGTTCGGTCAACACGCTCAGCCCGTGCGCAGGCTCGGCCACTTGCGACAGCCGGCGATATTCCGTCACGACTGTGCCAGCGATGGTCGGCTCGATCAGCACACCACCTGCCTTCACCGTGCGAATCGCCGCCAGCACCTCCTGCGCCTGGGCGCTTTTCAGCAGATAGCCGCGCGCGCCGACCTTCACCGCCTGCAACACCTGATGGTTGTGCTTATACATCGTCAGCATGATCACCGCCGTCTGCGGCAATTCCTCCGTGATCTGGCGTGTCGCCGCCAGGCCATCGATGATCGGCATATTGATGTCCATCAGCACGACATCCGGTTTGAGTTGGCGCACTTTGCTGACGGCTTCCAGGCCGTTCGTCGCCTCGCCCACCACGCGGATAGTGCGCTCCATCTCTAAGACACGTCCTAATAATTCCCGAAATAAGGCATGGTCATCGGCGAGGACGATGGTGATCGTCTCGGTTGCGCCCGCCGGCTCGTGGGGCGCGTTGCCGCGCTGGCTTATCTCGCGGCGCGGCTCTGGGTAACGGGGGACTGATCCCGGCATTCCTTGCATCGTATCCTCCATAGGGTGCCTCGCTGGCGGGCGGTATTGATTGAAACCAATTTGCACGCCGAAGGGTGTTCTGCCACGAAGTCCGCTGGCGCGGACTGGAGGATACACCCATGAGGCTCTATGGTTAGTATGCACCTGTAAAGCAAGTTTCTTGTTTAGCCGGTGTGTTCCATGCCGTGCAGCGGATGTGTCGCCGCCCGCAACTCGTCCCAGATCCAGGTGACGATGCCCGGCACCTGGCTGTCGGTGGCAACGCCAGGAAAATCCGTCGGCTGATAGATGGCGCTGGCCAGGGCGAGCTGCACCAGGGGGAATAGCTGGGCCGCTCCCATGCGGTCAGCTCCCGGCACCCAACCACGATCGCGGTCCACGCTTTGATAGAGCGACGGCGCGAGCGCGCTGAACCGCTGCATCAACTGCTGGCTTGCCGCAGCGATCAGCGTTGGTGAGGCGATGAGGATGAAATCGTCGCTGCCCAGGTGGCCCGCCAGCGCGTTCAGGTCGCCCGCGATCTCGCGCAGCAAATCGGCGGTCAGCGCCAGCAGCGCGTCGCCGGCCAGATAACCATAGCGATTGTTGTAGCTCTTGAAATAGAGGATGTCGGCATAGCAGGCGGCAAAAGATTCATCGCGCAGCACGCGGGCGCGCAGGTCGGCTTCCAGCGCGGCGGGCGCGGGCAGGCGTGTCACGGGATGCCGCCACTGGCGCTGCGGTGCCTCGCGGTGGCGCAGGTGCGCCGCCACGCGTGTCAGCAATTCGGGGATGTCGCACGGTTTGATGAGATAGTCGTCCGCGCCGGCTCGCCAACCCTCGGCGCGGTCCTGCCCGCCTGCCCGTCCGGTCAGCATGATCACCGTCGCCTGGCGCAGCAACGGATCGCCCCGGATCTGGCGGCACACGTCGAAGCCCGACAGCCCCGGCAGTGTCACATCCAGCAGGATGATCTCCGGCAGATGCAGGCGCAGCAACGGCAGCGCGCTCGCGCCATCCTCGATGCCCTTGACGGCATACCCCTGGCCGCGCAACGCCTGCACCAAAAAGTGCCGCGTGGCCTCGCCGTCTTCCACCACGGCCACGCGCCCGCGCGCGAAGGTTGGCTCGTCGGGGTCGTCCTGCCCCGCCTGTGGCAGCAGATCATCTCCCGCTCGCTCATCGTCGTGTTCCATCACCGTACTCCTGCGCCCGCCACACCCATCCCTGAGCATGGACTCTTCTCATCTTCCACTATACCCGTTTGTGCAACAGGAGGGGGGACGGGAACACGGAGGCCACGGAAGTCTTGCACGGAAGACACGGAAAGGACGGGGGCGGAACGTGACATGACGCGGGATATATTGTTCGTGGGGCGGACATTCCTGTCCGCCGGATCGCTGAAAGTGGCAAGATCGCCGGGTGGGAGCCGCGAGGGGCTGAAGCCGCCTCGCTCGAAAAAGACGCCCCTACGGGGCTATTGGCAAAGCTATCAGCCGAACATGAGCAGCGTTACCCCATTGCAGCCAGCCACCCATTGTTCATCATAGCGATCATCCTTGCCCTTAGCCCCAACGGGGCGTCTTTTTCGAGCGAGCGGGCTTTAGCCCCTCGCGGCCACGCCCGGCGATCACATAAATCCCTGGTGGGCGGCGGACAGGAATGTCCGCCCCACGGTGAGAAAGGTTCGCCCTTTTTCCTTCGTGATCTTCGTCCCCTTCGCACCCTTCGTGTCTCGTCTTTTTTTCGTGTCCTTCGTGATGATTTCGTGGCTTTCGTGTTCGATCTCGTCCCTCTACCGCAATCGAGACGGCAAGATCTTCAGGGCATCACGGTATTTGGCGACGGTGCGGCGGGCGACAGGGATGCCACGTTCGGTCAGCAGCGCGGCCAGGTCTTCGTCGCTGAGGGGGTGGCGCGGATCTTCGGCGGCGATCAGTTCGCGCAGCAGATCTTTGGCGCGCAGCGAGCCATCGAAGAAGTCGTCGAAGGGGATCGTGCGGCCGTCGGGCAGCAACACGTATTTGTCGTTGGTCGCGCGGCTGATCGTCGCCTCGTGCAGGCCGACGTAGAGCGCCAGTTCGCTGCGCGTCAGAGGCCGGAGGTAGCGCACACCTTTATCCAGGAAGTCGTATTGCGCCTCGATCAGGGCATCGGCGATCTTTTTGAGCGTCTGCCAGCGTTGATTGACGTTATCGATGAATGCTTGCGCGCGATGGACGTACTGGCGGACGTGCTTGCGCTGCGCCTCGGAGACGCCTGGCTGATCTTTCGTGACGGCGACCTCATTGAAGGTGGGATTGATGGTGAAACGATAGCGGCGGCGCTCCACCACCTCCGCCTCGAAGCCGGTCTCCGTGCGGCGAATCAGCACATCGGGCCGGACGAGCGCCGTGGCTCCGCGCCCATTGGCTCCGCGCGGCAACGGTTCATCCAGCGTCGCATTGGCGGGGTAGGGATTCAGGTTGGTTTTGATGAAGTGCCAGGCGCGTTTGACATGCGTGCTGGTCGTCCCTAATTCGCGCCCGATCTCGACGAAACGGCGCTGGCCGACATCCGCCAGGTGATGCGCGACGATGGCTTCCGCCAGGGGCTGGGGCTTACCCTGCTCGCGGAACCAACGCAGTTGAATGAGCAGGCATTCCGTGATGTCGCGCGCGCCAATACCCAGCGGCTCCTGCGCTTGCAGCACCTCCAGGGCGTGGGCGACGCGCGCCACCGGCACATCCAGGTCGGCGGCCAGGTCTTCGATGCGCGCGGCCAAGTAGCCGCGCTCGTCCAGGCTGCCCACCAGCGCCTCCGCGATGGGAATATCTGCCGCCGGCAGGGCGGTGCGCAGCGCCGTCAGCAGCGTTTCCGGCAGGGTGGCGGCGGCGGAAACGCGCAGCATCGGATCGAAGTCGTCATCGTCGCCCAGGCCGTTGCCGCCGTGGTCATAGATGTCGCTCCACTCGGTCAGGCTGTCGCGCGGCTGGGCCGCGGCCACGGCGGAGCAGACGGCGCAGCGCCCGCCGACGAGCGGCATGCCACATTGCAGGCATTGCGCCACCTCGTCCACTTCCAGCGCGGGATTATCCGCCTGCTCCGCACCGACGGCCTGTTCGAGTTCCAGCGACGACAACTGCAAGATCGCGATGGATTCGATCAGTTTCGGTGAAACGGTGTGCGTCTGTTGCGGCGCAACGACGGGACGTTGATCGATATACACAGTAGTCAGCCTCCCAGCTATGAATCAACACCTGTTCGGCGCACCCGCCCCGGCCTCAATCGCGCGGCGGCATGCGCGCCCCTGTGTCTGCGCCCGCGTTCCCTCCGGACGCCCAATGCGACAAGCTCATATCCCGCCACCCATGACGGCGATTGATGATGTTATACCAGAAATCGCGCGCATCGCGCACGGTCTTTCCCCCAAATGGCGGCTAGCGCGGATGCGCGCGTCCCCTCGCCCCACTGCTGCACGCAGCCGCGCGCATTTCTCCGCGAATATCTCAGTATAGCACGTTTCTTGGCTAATTGGTACCGGGCAGCGCGCAATGGGTACATGGTACAGAGGGAGGCATCTCGACCAAAATGGCTAATTGTCTTTCTCGCACTCACTCTGCACGATCCTCCTGGTGGGGCCGCGCCAGCCCGTGGGCGATGAAAGCGAAAAGGGCGTCCTGAACGGCGGGCGGCTGGCCGCCCGCCTGGGCGGCAGCATCGGGCGCGGCGATCAGGGGGGCATGGGTGGCAACTCCCGCGCTGAATCTCATGGTGTTTTCTTTTTATTGGGCCATAGAATCAGGGTCATTAGGCCAAAGAAAGTGCCTGTTATTACCGTGCGCCGACAGATGAAGGGGACCGTGTGAATTGGTGCAGCGTTTGCGGGGAAACAGTGAGAGATTTCCCCTGGCACACGCTGCTGTTCGCTGAAAGGATCCAATCCGATGCCGCAGTTGTTTTCGGCACGCGCCCAGATGGGTACGTCGCTGGTGTTTCATATCATCTTTTCGGTGCTGGGCGTAGGCTTGCCGCTGCTGCTCTGCATCACCGAAGGGCTGGCCTTGCGCTACAAAGATCCCTCGTGGATGCGCCTGGCGCGGCAATGGAGCCGCGCTTTCGCCATCGTCTTCGCCATCGGGGCCGTTTCCGGCGCGATTGTCGAGTTCGAAATCGTTCTCTTGTGGCCGACCTTCGCCCGTTACATGGGATCGATCATCGGCTTGGCCTTCGCAATGGAAGGCTTCGCCTTTTTCACTGAGGGGATCTTTTTAGGGATCTACCTTTATGGTTGGGAGCGCCTGTCGCCCCGCACGCACTGGCTGTGTTCGTTCCCCCTGTGGCTCAGTGGCGCGGCCTCGGCCTGGTTCATCCTCACCGCGAACTCGTGGATGAACTCGCCGGCGGGCTTCACATTCAAAAATGGCGTCGTCACCAACGTCAACCCTTTTGCCGCGATCTTCAATCCCTCCACGCCCTTCGAGGCCACCCACATGATCCTGGCGTGCTATGTCGCTGTTGGTTTCGCGGTCGCTGCGATCTATGCCGTCGCGTTCCTGCGTGGCCACCGCACGGACTATAACCGTAAGGGCTTGATGCTGGGAATGGCGATGGGATCGCTCGCCATTCCCCTGCAAATCGTCAGCGGCGACTTCAATGCGCGCTTTCTGGAAAAGTCACAGCCGATTAAGTATGCCGCGATGGAAGGTATTGTGCGCAGCGGGCGCGGGCTACCCTTGTATATCGGCGGCATCCCCAACCCCGACACCGGCAAGGTTTCCGGCGCGATCCAGATCCCCCACGGCGAGAGCTTGCTGGCGCACTTCAACCTGAATTCACCCTCGGTTGGGATGGATGCTTTCCCCAAAAATAACTGGCCGAACGCGGTCGCCGTGCATCTGACGTTTGATCTGATGGTAGGCTGCGGCTTCTTCTTGCTGCTGGTGGCGGCGCTTTTCTGGTTCCGCTATTGGCGTGGCAAACACGCGCTGCCGGATCGCACGTGGTTGCTAGCTGGCATCGCCATCTGTGGCCCGCTAGGCTTCCTGGCTATCGAAAGCGGCTGGATGGTCACGGAGGAGGGCCGCCAACCCTGGATCATCTACGGCCTCTTGCGCGTGAACCAGGCGGCGACGCCATCCCAGTGGATGAACGTGAGTTTCGGCATCTTCGCCATCGTCTACATCGTATTAGGTGTGACGCTGGTGGGGCTATTGCTCCATCTGGCGCGGCATCCCCTGCCAGCCCGCACCTGGCAAGACTACATCGTCCACGAGGAGCAATCCCAGCCATCCATGCAGGAGGCAACGTAATGGTATTAGACTATGTCGTCATTACCATTCTGTGGGGCAGCATCATCGCCTTCGCCGTGCTGGGCGGGGCGGATTTTGGCGGCGGCGTGTGGGCGTTGTTGGCTGTCGGTCCGCGCGCCAGGCGCCAGCAAGAGCTGATCGAGCATGCGATTGGGCCGGTGTGGGAAGCGAACAATGTCTGGCTGATTTATCTGGTCGTTGGCCTCCTCACCGCCTTCCCGCCTGTGGCCTATACATTGGCGATCGCGCTTTTCATCCCCTTCGTGCTGGCGCTGATTGGCGTGGTGATGCGCGGCGCGTCCTTCGCGTTCGAGACGCACATCGCCAACTCGGTGAAGCTACGCCAGGCGTGGGGGAAGGGCTTCAGCGCAGCCAGCACCATCACGCCGTTTTTGTTAGGCGCGGCGGCGGCGGCAGTGGCCAGCGGCCAGATTCATTATAACAATGGCGCGGTGCAGGCGGATCGCTTCTTGCCGTGGCTATCGCCCTTCGCGCTGGTGATCGGCGCGCTCGCGCTCACGCTCTGCGCGACCATCGCGGCGGTGTATCTGACGGTGGAAGCACAGGGCAATCACGATCAGGAGATGATGGCGGCGTTTCGCCGCCGCGCGCTCTATGCGGGGGCCGTCACTGCCCTCTTCGGTTTCGTGGGACTGCTCCTCGCGCCCAGCGAAGCGCCGGTGATCTGGTTTGGCCTGACGCATCATGCGCTGCCACTGCTGCTCCTCACGATGCTGGTCGGTGTGGTGACGGCTGGTTGTCTCTATAAGCGGCGCTATCAGGCGGCGCGCATCATGGTGGTGGCGATGACGGTGGGGCTGCTGGGCGCGTGGGGGCTGGCGCAGGTACCGTACATCGTCCCGCCTGATCTCACCGTCACGAACGCGGCCAGCCCGCAAGTGACCCTCGCTGAATTCCTGGGCGTGGCGATTGTGGGTATGGCGATCTTGCTACCTTCACTGGCATTCCTCTTCCGTGTATTCAAGGGCAAACGACCGGAACCAGCGCTGCATGGGCGTGCGCTGGATGAAGCCTGAACGAGAGGTGACGAACGATGCCAGGTTTTGCACCATATATCTTGCTGGTGATCTTTTTCGCGGCGATTGTGCCGCTGGTGCGCTATGGCGCGCAGGCGCGCGACATCGAGGCGGAGGCGGCGGCGCATGTAGCGCGCACACATCAGCGCCTGCACCGCCTGGCGCGCATCGGCGAGGTGGCGCTGGCTGGGCTGACGGCGCTGGGCGCGCTGCTCGCGTCCGTCATGCTGCTGCGCAAGCGCAAGGGCCGCGCCGCGTGAGGGGTGAGTATGGCACGTTGTGGGTCGCGCCGCCGCACTGGTTGGCGCGGGGCAGAAAATGGTTGCACGAATTCGCGGCCAATTGGGTCATGGGGGGTTGACATTCCGCAATCCATATGGCATACTTAAAAAGTCGCTGAACGCAAACAACATGTTGCGGCCAACGACGTGAACATGAACAAATGCATAGAATTCCTGCAAATAGGCAAACTTGCCAGCATACGAGTCGTTGGCAAGTAGGGAAATCCATGATTTCGATTTTGCCGATCTCTTTAACGGAGAGATGAAGTTACATAGGGGACATGGTGGATGCCTAGGTGTTCAGGGCCGATGAAGGACGGGGACCGCGCCGAAACGTGTCCGGGGAGCTGCGCACAAGCGATGAGCCGGACGAGTCCGAATGGGGCAACCCCCGTGGCAGCATGGCCACGGATCC
>DAIDGU010000035.1 GCA_027459785.1 Ktedonobacteria bacterium
AAACCACATGCCGGAGGTGATCATCATCGACGAGATCGGCACGGAGTTGGAGGCGCTGGCGGCGCGCACCATCGCTGAGCGGGGGGTGCAGTTGGTGGGGACGGCGCACGGCAACACGCTGGATAACCTGCTGCTCAATCCCACCCTGTCGGATCTGGTGGGGGGTATCAGTTCGGTGACGTTGGGCGACGAGGAGGCACGACGGCGTGGCACGCAGAAGACGGTGCTGGAGCGCAAAGCGCCGCCGACGTTTGACGTGGTCGTCGAGCAACAGGAGCGCCATCGTGTCCTGTTGCATGCCGATGTCGCCGCCGCCGTCGATGCCCTCCTGCGCGGCGAGATGCCCACGCGCGAGATGCGCGAATTGCTGCCGGATGGTGAACTGCGCCGCTCGATGGAGTCTGCTCGCCCGGCCAAGCTAGACGAACTGCGCGGGCCATTGGTGCCACAGGGCCGCCACGCCGCCGAGGCGCTGCGCGACCGCAGGACGCCGACACGCCCAGGTGGCGCGAATGGCAACGGCATCGGGCCGGCGCGTGGCACTACCCCGTTGCGCCGCGAGGAGCAACATTTCGATGCGCTGGTGGCCGGCGATGCGGCAACGCCTGCTGCAATCTGGTACGACGAAGAGTTGGCCCACGGGTTGCCCGACCTCACCAGCGAAGATACGACGTTGCGCATGGCTGCGCCGACCAACAGCAACGGCACGAACCAGCGGCGGCGCGTGATCTATCCGATGGGCATCAATCGTGGGCGGCTGGAACAGGTCATCCGCGAACTGGGCGTACCCGCTATGGTGGGCCGCGATGAGAACGAAGCCGACACCGTGCTGGTGCTGAAAAACGTCTATCGCAAGCAGCCCGACCGCGTGGAAGCCGTGCAAGCGATGGGCAAGCCGCTCTATGTGCTGCGTACCGGCACCATCGAGCGCCTGCGCGAAGTCATCGCCGATCTATTCGGCGCACGTCCTAACCCTAGCATCCCGGTCGATTGAAGGAAGGGGGATGGTTGCAAGCGCCTGCCCCTTTCGCCCTACTTAAAATGTGGGCGCGTTTGATACCCAATTTGGGGAAAGACTGTGGTTATCGGGGCCGGACAGACAAGAATGTCTGTCCTCCGGGGAAGTGTGACAGACAAGAATGTCTGTCCTCCGGTATCCATCCTGATTATCCGAAATGGGTATGATCGCGTCAACCGACCTTGGTGCGCCTACGGCTGTTGACATAATCACCAATTTTAACTATACATGGAACGTTCCCCCCTGCATCTGTGTCTTATCTATAAGAAGCAATATATCGTCGCGGCTAGTTGTATGGAGTAGCTACATGTCTCGTTCGACACGGCGCTTGATGCTGGTGTTGCTCGCGTTCGCCCTGGTGGTGGTCGTGAGTATGACGACCATCCTCATCATCACCCCCGTAAAAACGGTGCCAATCACCTCGTCAACTCCGACCACTGCGCAGGCACCACAGCACGTAACCACACCCAATCCCACCTATGCCGCGCTCGCAGGCGATGACCCCACCGGTCCCGACCTCGCTGCGTATGCCGCCGCCCATCAAGACGCCACTTTCCTAGGCCAGGCTATCACGCCGGAATTGCCGCAGAAACAATCCATCGTGCAATTATTTCAATCGGTCGTTTTGACTATAACAAGGAAGACTGGCATGGTCGCGCCCCTGCCGATCGTCAGCCAGTTGATCACAGCGCACGCTGCGATCCCGCTCGTCGCCAACGGCGCGCAGACCTACGCCGATCTCGTCGGGGATACCAGCAGTAGCGCCCAAGTAGTGCCGCCCGCGAATTGGCAACCCACCGGGGCTGTGGCGACCGTGGGGATTTTCGTGGCGCTGGGTAAGCGGGGGAACACGGCGGTCGGCCATTACATTCCGCCCTACTTTGCCACGTATCTGATCCAATTCACCAACTGGCGGGCGCTGGTTGGCACACCGCTGACCGAGGCGCTCAAGGTGCCGTTGAGCGGTGGGACACCGCCCGCCTATATCCAGGCGTTCGGCAACGCGCTGCTCGTGGCCCTGCCAGGCAGCGGCTCCCACGCCGTCAGCGTCGCGCCGCGCATGGCGGGACTGGACTGGCTCAGCATCTTCGGGCGACCGGCGGTGCAACTCGTTCCCCAGGTGACCGTGCGCGTGACTGCGGCGACGACCATCGCCGCCAGCCCTGGCGGCAGCACTGCTGCAACCTTCACCTCGCCCTTCACGGCGCGGGTGCGGGGCGACGCCGCCTGGGTCGGCACTACCTTGTGGTATCACATCGCGTGGCAAAATTTGCTGGAAACGCGCGATGGCTGGCTGCCGGCGGATGCGGTCGCTTTCAGCGTACCGACCACGCCAACACCTGAAAGCGCCGACGCTGACGCGCTTGCGCCACAACTGGCGAGCTATCTCAATGGGCTGGGCGACGACGCGGGCCTGCTGGTCTATGTGCCAAGCCAAAACCGCACCTATGCGTACAACGCGGATCAGCAATTTGAAACAGCCAGTGTGATCAAGGTCGTCATTCTGATCACGCTGCTCAACTATGTGGAGGGGCAGCATCGCGCCCTGACGAGCGACGAGCAGAGCGAAGCGGCGGCGATGATCGAGGAATCCGACAACGATGCCGCGCAGGCATTGTATAACGAAGTGGGCTTTAATGATGGCATAGCGGCGTACATGGCCTCGATTGGCATCAACCATCTGACACTCACGCTCGGCGGCTTTGGCACCAGCCAGGTGCTGCCCCAGACGATGATCCACATCTTCGAAGATCTGCGCACCGCGTCGATCCTCACGCCCGCCGACTGCCAATACGCCCTCAGCCTGATGGGCCAGATCGCCAGTGACGAACAGATGGGCCTGGGTGACACCGCGCCCCCAGGTGCAACGGTGCAGATGAAAGACGGCTATGGCCTGGAAGATGATGGCCTGAACGTGATGGTCACGGTTGGCATCGTCACCTATCAAGGCCATGTCTATGATGTCGCACTTTTCACGCGCCGCGAGCAGACCGTACAGCAAGGCATCGACTACGTCAACACGATCTGCCAGGCTATCGCGCTGGCGCTGGTGGGGCAGAAGTGAGCCGATAGGTGCTGAGAACTGGACGCGAACGCGGAACCTACGAATGCAGTGAATCGCGCCCGTAGAAGAATGCCGTGCGGCAATCAAGCGATCAGCCATTGAAGCATATGGTCATACTTCACAAGTATAGTATAAATGATGTGGGTATTTGTTGAATTATTTCCTGTGATGTGGCATGATAGGTATATGAGGTTGTGCGGTTCAATGAAAAGGGCTAGCCATGTCACAATCACTCGCGCTTCACTGCATGCTACCACGCAAGGTTGATACCCTGGCGACGCGCCATGCCTTCTTCGGCTTCGGCTTGCACGCGCTGAGCGGCGGCAGCATCAAGGAGCGGCTGGCGGGGCAGACGCTGCTGCTGACGCGGCTGGAAGCGGCGGCGGGCGCGCTGCCGGGCGCGAGCCGGGCGCTGGAGTTGCGCTACATCGTGCAGCCGGGGACCGCCGCGAACGGCTGGCACGAGCAGGTGACGTGCGCGCTGCTCGCGCGCCTGAGCGCGTGGGATGGCGACAGCGCCGGCTTGCGCCGGCAGGCTATGCAGTTCGGCATGGAAATCATCCATCTGCTGGCCAACACCCTGCCGGGCTATCGCTTCACGCCGTTCACCCGCGCCGCCGAGGTGCGCACCGCGCTCGATCCCTTTCCCATCATGGACACAGGCGAGGTGCGCCAGCGCGTGCCGCCGGGCGAGCGCGCCTTGCCGCTGCCGCTGCTGGGCATCCCCGACGCCGATATGATCATCGAGATGATGCTGCGCCAGCCGACGCCGACGCTGCTGAGCATCGCGCTGGAACCGACCGCGCCGCCGGATGCCGCGCCCTTGCGTGCGCCGTCCACTGAGCCGCCGCCGCCCGATATCGCCGTCGGTGCGATCCGCCGCCATGAGGACGGCAGCGAGTTACCCACGATGGAGGCGCTGACCCGTGCCTATGATGTAGCCGCCACGCAACGCTGGCAAACCCAGCACGCCCTGGCCCTGCGCCAGCGCGCCTTCCGGCTGCGCGTGCAGCTCGCCGGGGCCGGCATGCTGTCGGATGCGCTCGTCGCCACGCTGGTCGGCGAGGCCGGCGGGCCGGGCCGTCTGACGGCGGAAAGCACCTGGCAGGAACCATCTTTACCCTTGGCTGCCGGCGCGGTGTGGGCGCGTCCGCGCACAACCGTTCCGCGTGGGGCCGCGCAGCGCGAGGCCTCCGTGGCGCTGGCGAACCTGCGTACCCTCGCCTTCGATCCCTGGGATGCCCAGGATACATCGCTCGTCGGGCTGGCGGATCTGGGCGAGGCGACGCGCCTGTTCGCGCTGCCCCACGCGGCACCGTGGCTGGCCGCGCCCAGCGCCGCGCAGAAGCTGGCCTTCACGGCGCGCGTGCCGGCGACTGATGGGCTGCGGCTGGGGGTGAACCGAGTGCGCGACGACGAACGGCCCATCCATCTGCCGCTCGCCAGCCGCAATCTGCACCTGTGGGTCGTCGGCCAGACCGGCACCGGCAAATCGACCCTGCTGGAATCGCTGATCCTGCAAGACATCCACGCCGGGCGCGGCGTGATCTGCATCGATCCCCACGGCGACCTGATCGCGCCGATCATCGGCAAAATCCCCGCGCGCCGCAAGCAGGATGTGATCATCTTCGATCCAGCGGACGACGAGCATATCGTCGGCATCAACCCGCTGATCGCCGCGACGGAGGCACAAAAGGCGTTGGTGGTGAGCGCCTTTCTGGCGCTGCTGCGCAAGCTCTATGATCCCTTCAATCAGGGCATCACCGGCCCGCGCTTCGAGCATGCCGCGCGCAACGGCTTGCTGACGGTGATGAGCATGCCGGCGGGTGGCACGCTGATCGATTTTATGCGCGCCTTCACCGACGACCGCTTCCGCAACCAGCTCTTGCCGCACGTGACCGATCCGCTGGTGCGCCGCTACTGGACGGACCAGATCGCTCACACACAGGACTTCCACCGCAGCGAGGTGCTGGACTGGGTGGTCTCGAAGTTCGGGCGCTTCGTCACGGACCCGACCATCCGGCGCATCGTGGGGCAGAGCCGGAGCAGCTTTTCGTTCCGCGAAGCGATGGACAGCGGTAAGATCGTCCTGCTGAGCCTGGCGAAAGGGTTGGTGGGCAGCGACAACGCGAACTTCCTGGGCCTGGTGCTGTTGCCGATGATCCTGCACGCCGCGCTCTCGCGCGCCGACACGCCGGGCGACGCGCGGCGCGATGTGGCGCTGTATATCGACGAGTTCCAGAACTACGCGACGGACAGCCTGGCGCTGATGCTGGCGGAGGCGCGCAAATATCACCTGGCGCTGACGCTGGCGAACCAGCACATCGGCCAGCTCACCCACGAGATCCGCGATGCCGTTATCGGCAACGTCGGCTCGATCCTGTCGTTCCGCCTGGGCGTGGCCGACGCCGCGATCATGGAGCAGATCCTTGCTCCCACGCCGGTCGGCGCGCAACACTTCGTCAGCTTGCCCAACTACACCGCCTATGGCCGCCTGATGGTGGACCGCCAGCGCACGCCCGTCTTCACAGTGGAAACCGAGATGGTGCCGCACCGCTATGACGCCGCCCGCGCCACCGGCATGCGCGCCCACTCCCGCCGCCGCTACGGTCGCCCCCGCGCCGAAGTGGACGCCGAGATCAACGCGCGGTCGCAGTTGTAGAGGGTAGATCTTTCAACTTACTTATTCTCGCGCCTGCGCCTCTGCTGTTCATAATACGCCATAGCGGTTATCTGGCGCTGTCGCTCTTCTTCAGCTAGCCGTTGTTCGCCATCTCGAATGAGTTGCGGATTCGGTGTAATACTCCCTGGTGGGTAAGGATAAGGTTGGTGAACTTCCCAGCTCCAATCTTTACCGCAAATTTGGCAATGATAGAAATATGTTTTCGGTCTCCTATTGTTTTCAACATCAATCTCTTCCTTCCTTTTTTTCGTTTTTGATTTAAATTCCTCCGAAGTATTAGTATGTATGGTTGCATAAATGATAAAAACAATACATAATGCGAGAACAGTCCTTGCAACCGTTTCCACCAACTGAGGAATATTGGCTGCTAAAATGCCAAAAGTAGCGGACGTAATTAGAAAAATAACAAGTATATTAACTATGATTGAATTTCTGCGGCTCCAAGTTCTCATTTCTGGTGATAAATAGTTTATCACTTCAGAGGGTTTTAATGGATTAGAGGATATTTGAGATGTTACCTTATACCCACCGCAGTTCGGACATTGCCGCTGTTTATCCATATCTGCAACCTTTCTGTTACTCGATTTCTCATATCATAGCACAAAAATATTAAATTTTCTATTACGGGTGCGTTAGGATTGGAGATAGTGGTCTATCGTCATCAGTACCAACCGTTTGGTAATGCTTGCCTGGGTATTGAATTGCAGGAGAAAGGCGATGGCACAGCCACTAGCGCAAAGCAATCCACGGTACCTGCTGCGAGGTATGATGCGCTTCGGCTTTGATGAGCTGCATCATATGCTCCAGATACACTGATTGGTCGAGTTCGGCGCGCTCGTCCTCAGTGATCGTTCCAGCGCGTTCAACAGCGATGAGGGCATAGGCGCGCTCGCTGGCCTCCGGCGAGGGGTGATAGGCGATAATCTTTTCCGGTGTGGGGCCGCCGGCCAGAAATTGCGCGATTTCCAGCTCCGCGAGAGGTTCAATGGACATAAGCTGGCTCCTTTCTCTTGGGCGTCATTATAACATGAACTTGAGAAGTGCGTCCTTCACCCGAACACGCGAAATACCTGGCTGGCACCTGCCACGACCAACAGCAGGATGGCGATGCTGGCAAGCGGCGCTTTCGGTAGGCGGGCTATGACCCTGCGCTGCCAGATGAACACGGCGAGCATGATCAGGATCATCGCCAAGCCGTACAGTAGGATGACAAAGCCGAAGAGCGAAACGCTCGCATACAGCGTCGCCAGTGCCACGCCCAAACGCCCCAGCATATACAAGCGAGTGGGGAGATTGGTGCGCGGGCGGAAGGATGCCTGATACCGTCGCGCGGCAGCCGGATTCGCTTCACCCGCTTCCGGCGGATCTGGTATGGCGCGCACGCGCTGGCGCAACGCTTGCCTTCTGGCGGGCTGTCTATACTGGCGTATGGCGGCGGCGACCGCGCCGATAAGAACGTAGGCCACGCCAATGATCACCAGGAGGTTGCCTGAGAACCAGTGAAAGCGCGTATTGAGCACGCCGACGGTGAACCAGGATGAGACGATGCTGCCAAGCGCGGCAAATGTTGCCAATTGAAGCAACTCAACCTGTGATCGCTCTTGACGAGGATGCCGCAGCACCTGACCAAAGAAATACGCCCCAAAGAAGCCCACCAACCCCATATACACGCCCAATGCGAGCGCGGGGATCGGGATGCCCAAGACCTCGCTCAGCACCCGCGTGTAATACAAATTGGTGAGCAGGTTGAGACAATACAGCGCCGCGCCAGGGATGACCCCATATGGAAGCGCCGCTACTATGCCTTGTAGCAAGCCTGTCGGTGTGGGCCGCAACGCTTGCAATATATAAAGCACGCCTAACGTTCCACCTACAATGCTGAGCGTATCAAGATAGGGCGCGATTGACGCGAGATGCATTGGCTCTCCCCCTGTTTTCTTCCAACTCTACCATATTGAAGAAGAGATCGCCTTAGACGAATTGTTTATCGCCTTTCCAGGGCGCAATCCACAACGCCAACTCCTCAACGATTCTTTGCGGCGAGTCGTTGCTGCATTGCGAACACTTGACATTACCATCATGATCTATGTAGATGGGAGTTACGTCACGAGCAAAGCTGAACCGAAAGATATCGATCTTTTGCTCATCACGTCACACCACACCGAACCAGCGATCAGGCGGTATCTCGATCAAGTTTGTCCTGTTGAAGCGGTCTCTTGTGCAGTGTACGTTGAAGCTGCGCTGCCGAAGCGTATCTTTATCCTGTATACAAAGACACGAGCAGGCACAGCAAAGGGGATCATTCAAATTCTTTAAAGGAGCAGAGCATGCGCGATACACAACCACCAATTACAAACGAAGCTGAATATCAAGGCTACCAACAAGCCTGTGCAACAATGACTCTGCTTGTAGCCGAGCGTGAGCAGCGACTCATCGCCGCCCTGGCAACCGGCGACACGCAGCTGATTGAGGATCGGCGCTTCGAGTTGCTGCACGTGCTACGCGACCGCCAGGGCATCATCGACGCGATCCGCGAATACGAACGGAAACAGCGCCAGAGCGCCTAGGAAACATTACCATGACCAGCTATCTCTGCGTCACTTGCGGCACGCACTATCTCCCCAGCGCTACGCCGCCGGCGCGCTGCCCGATCTGCGACGACGCGCGGCAATATGTGCCGCCAGCGGGCCAACAGTGGATCGCGTGGGACGCCCTGCGCGACGGGAGCCGCGCCAACATCTTCACACAGTAGCGTCCTCCATTGGGTCACGGGCGCAACGCTGCTCACCGGCGACACGATCCGCATCGTCAGCGATCAACGCTACGTGAGCATCACGTGGAGCTACCCGAACGATATCCCTCTGAACGCCCCCGCCGCCGCTACGGACGCCCCCGCGCCGAGGTGGACGCCGAGATCAACGCGCGGTCGCAGTTGTAGGGGTAATTCGGAGTTGCTCTCCTTTGGATTTACGACTGTAGTGATGGTTCCGATTGAGGTCAAACTGTGGTCAATACGGCCCTCACGCTTGCTTTCGTGTCGTGGGGGCCGTTTGCTGTGAGGATAGGCTGCGTCTAGGGTAGGGCGGGCGGGAATCGAACCCGCACGGCCTCTCGGCCAGAGGATTTTAAGTCCACTGTGTCTACCATTTCACCACCGCCCCACGGTGTTTGGTGTTGCTGTGAGTATGCCACACCCATGCAGTCAGCGTCAAGCCGCACGCTGATAGCGCAGGGTTGCAGCGGATGAGCGGTATGCGGACGATCAGACGCGCTCGATGATCAGGCCCGTCCCCAGGCCGCCGCCGCAGCACATCGCCTGCAAGCCAAAGCGCGCCTCACGCCGTTCCATCTCGTGCAACAGCGTCGTCAGCAGCCGCGCGCCCGTCGCGCCCAGCGGATGCCCCAGGGCCATCGCGCCGCCGTTCACGTTCACCTGTGCCAGATCCGCGCCCGTCTCCTGTTGCCAGGCCAGCACGACGGGGGCGAAGGCTTCGTTCACCTCGAAAAGATCGATATCCTCCAGCGCGAGGTCGGCGTCGCGCAGCACGCGCTGGGTCGCCGGAATCGGCCCCGTCAGCATCAGCACCGGATCGGACCCCACGACGCGGTGGGCGACGATGCGCGCTCGTGGCGTCAGGTCGTGTTCGCGGATGGCGCGCTCCGAGGCCAGCACCAGCGCCGCCGCGCCATCACTGATCTGGCTGGAAGTCGCCGCCGTGATACGCCCCTCCGGCAGGAAGGCCGGCTTGAGCGCCGCCAACTGCTCCGCTGTGCTTTCAGGCCGGATGCCCTCGTCGCGGGCGAAGGTCGTGCCGTCGGGCAGTGCCACAGGCGTGATCTCGCGGTCGAAGTAGCCTGCCGTTTGCGCGTGGTGCGCGCGGGCGTGGCTGGCCAGCGCCAGCGCCTCCATCGCGGAGCGCCCGATACCCCACTGCGCGGCGATACGTTCGGCGGCGATGCCCTGGTTCGTCATGGGATACAGCTCCAGTAACACCGGCGGGAAGGGGTTGCCGCCCGCGATGGATGATCCCATCGGCACGCGCGACATGTTCTCCACGCCGCCCGCCACCACGACATCACACGCGCCGGAACCGATCAGCGCGGCGGCGAAATGCACCGCTTGCTGCGCCGACCCGCACTGGCGATCCACCGTCGTCGCTGGCACCTCGATGGGGTAGCCGGCCAGCAATGCCGCGTTGCGCGCCACGTTGAAGCCCTGCTCGTTCACCTGCGACACGCAGCCCATGATCACGTCGTCGATGCCAGCCGGATCAAGCTTGGCCTGCTGGGCCACCGCGCGGAGTACTCCCGCCGCCAGCGTCACCGGATGCACCTCGCGCAGCGCGCCGTTGCGCCGACCCACCGGCGTGCGCGTCGCCGCCACGATATATACTTCGCTCATACCTGCTCCTGTTCATCTTCCTGTGTTTTGCGCCGCTTCAGTTCACCACGTCGCCTCGTCCTGATGGTCGCCAAAATACGCTCCGCAGGCCCGGCAATGCCAGCGCGGACTCTCTGGCCCAATGCCACAGCCACCTAGCAGCACTTCACCGCGCTCCGCCATCTCGCGCCCCGCGCCACTCGGCAAGCCATAGACGACGGGTACGACGGCGCTGGATTGGCACGTGGGACACGCTGGAGTTATTTCTTTCTTGATGAAAGGCGGTTCTGATCGAGAGCTTGCATCAGATATTCCAATGTTTCGCGCTGGTCCTCCGGATCTTCTTGATCCCAAAGATTCAGCAGATCAATGGCGGTCTGGTTGCTCAAGATTTGCTCCTGGCGTTGCCGTTCGATGTCTTTTGGAGAAGGTAGAGGTTGTTGCATATCTGCTCCTGTCTAAGCCATTGCTCGGCTGTTTACTCGCTGGAATCTTCCTCGCCTGCCACCGCTTAACCGCGATGCATAATCAAACCGCTTCTTCGGCGCTCAGATACAGCACGGCATAGCAGGCCAACCAATGCTCAAGCATATAGTTCGTGCCGGTCACTGCCGGCAAACTGGCAGCAGCATGGTTCCCTGCCGCCTGTTGCAAGATCTGACGGCGTTCGTCGCCCGCTGGGAGCGCCCGGCACAGCCGCTGCATGGCGAAAGCGCGATACAGATTGAGGCCGTGCAAGTGGGCCATCTGGCCATCCGACTCGTCGCTTACGCTCGCTGGCGCGAACAACGACCGTGGCTGCGCCTCGGCAACCCCTGGCAAGAACGCGGTAAACCATGCCAGAAATCGCGCGCCATCAAGTGTCTCGCACATCAGTTCGGCCTCGGTCAGCGCTGGCGCAAGGAAATCGGCCCCACTTGGTTCCCAGGCTGCCGGATAATGCTGATCGTGCAGATACCAGCGGTGCGCGGTTTCCTGAAGCGCTTCGAGCAGCCGTGAATCGCCCTTGCTGGCCAGATGCCGCGCCCAGGGCAACGAGCGTGCCAGGCCAAACGCCGAGTTGGCATGGACGCCTTCCCGGTTGGGATACGTCGCCTTGGGGAGCCACGTGAGCAGCAATTCAGTGATCGTCTGCGCCAATGGCTCGATGCTGGCCGCCCAAGTTTGCGCGCATTGCTCCGGCCATGTAGCCGTCGCATGCGCGAGCATAAGCGCCCAGCCCCAGCCATACGGTCGTTCGAAGCCGGGGTGCGCCCGCACGTATGCCGCTTCTTGATCGAGATGCTGCGCGGTCAAATGCTCATCGAGGATCGCTTGGGCCGCGGCGACATCGAACGCGGCGGGAACCAGCCGCATCAGGCGTATTAAGGCCCAATGCATCTCAACGCTGGAATGCCAGTCAAAGCAGCCATAAAAGGCCGGGTGTACTTGCCGGGGCGTTGGGCGATCTGCTGGACCTGTCATCACATGGCGCAAGTGATTAGGATATTCCTGCTGAATGGTCTGCATGATGGTAGCGGCATAGATTGAGGCGACACGGCGCAGATCGGTTGGCTGAATGCTCATCGCTCCACCTTCTTAACCAGGACTACCATGATTATAGCATGCGGCGGCGGGGTGCTTGGTGTGTCTTTGCGTCACGCTGGATCGTTTGTGTTTTTGAAATAGTGACATTTGCGCTTGCGGTGCCAACGATACATCGCATATCATAAGGGCAATGAACGCGCGCATATTGCCCGGAGGGCCGCCATGACGCATCTCTTCTCGCTCGCCGCCGTCTTCGCGCGGTTGCCACACCACGACACAGTGAATGATTTTTTGCGGCACTATGGCGCGCTGGCGCTCTTCGCCCTGGTCTTTTTGCAGGATGTCGGCGTGCCGACGGGGCTGCCCGGCACCGTGCTGGTGCTGATCGGTGGCTATCTGGTCTTCACGCATACGATCGCCTTCGGCGCGGCGGTGGCGGCCATCGCGCTCGGCGCGTTCCTGGGCGCGTCGGGGATGTTCTTCCTGGCGCGCTACGGCGGGCGTCCGGTGGTGCTGAAGCTGGGCCGTTACGTGGGGCTGACGGCAGCGCGGCTGGATGTGGCGGCACAGGCGCTGGACCGCTGGGGTCCACCGATGTTGCTGATCACGCGCATCGCGCCCGGCACGCGCGTCTATATGACCATTTTCGCTGGCGTCTCCGGCTGGACGTATCGGCGCTTCGCCCTGTGGACGGGCATCTTTGTGGTCCTGTGGGCGCTGGCCTTCGTCGCGGTCGGCGCAGCGCTCGGTCCGGCGTGGGTCGGCGTGGCGCGTTATATCGAACGGTTCAGCTTCATCTTGCTCTTCACCGCCCTCGCGCTCGTCTTGCTCTATTACGGGCTGCGGCTGCTGCTGAACCACGCGCGCACGCGCGACACCAACTTCGCGCGCGTCGCGGGCAATGGCCTGGCCGCCGTGCGGCTGCGCGCCATGTTCGTTCCCACGGCACCCGCCCTCGCCGTTGCCGCCGTCACCTCGGAAGGAGCTGCTGGCGCACTTCTGGAACAAATGGCACCTGTCGAACGCTCTAATAGTATGAGCGGCGATGCTGCTCCCAGCGATCCAACGATGACCGGCATGGATGACATGCCAGCATTATAAACGAGGAGTTTGCGAACCATGCGCATCTTGATCCTGGGCGGCGACGGCTTTTGCGGCTGGCCCACGGCATTGTACCTTTCCGAGCAGGGCCACGAGGTCGCCATCGTCGATAACCTGGCGCGGCGCGCATGGGATATCGAGTTGGGCGCGAATTCGCTCGTCCCCATTGCCACGCTCAATGAGCGCATCGTCGCCTGGCAGGAATTGGCCGGCAAGGCGATCACCGTGCATGTGGGCGATCTGCAAGACTATGCCTTCACCGGCCAGGTCGTGCGCGACTTCGCGCCGGATACCATCGTGCATTACGCCGAGCAGCGCTCCGCGCCTTATTCGATGATCGACCGCCAACACGCCGTCTTCACCCAGGTCAATAACGTCGTCGGCACGCTGAACGTGCTGTATGCGATGAAGGAGTTCGCGCCGGACTCCCATCTGGTGAAACTTGGCACGATGGGCGAGTATGGCACGCCGAATATCGACATCGAGGAAGGCTATCTCGAAGTCGAGCATAATGGCCGACGCGACAAAATGGTCTACCCTAAGCTGCCTGGTTCATTCTACCATGCTTCCAAGGTCCACGACAGCACCAATATCGAGTTTGCCTGCCGCATCTGGGGCATTCGCTCCACTGATCTACATCAGGGTGTGGTGTATAACGTGCAGACGGCTGAGACCAAGCGCGATGCCCGCCTGTCGAACCGTTATGACTATGACGGCGTTTTCGGCACGGCGCTCAACCGCTTCTGCTCGCAGGCAGCGACCGGGCATCCGCTGACGGTGCATGGCGCGGGCGGGCAGACGCGCGGCTTCATCGACATCCGCGACACGGTGCGCTGCATCGAACTGGCGGCGCTGAACCCGGCGGAGCGCGGCGAATTGCGCGTGTATAACCAGTTCACCGAGCAGTGGTCGGTGCAACAACTGGCGGAGCGCGTGCAGGCCGTGGCGGGGACGATGGGCCTGGAAACCACCATCGACCACGTAAAAAATCCCCGCGTGGAGCGCGAAGAACACTACTATAATGCCAAGCACACGAAACTGCTGGATCTGGGTCTGCAACCGCACCTGCTGACCGACGAAACGGTGCGCGACTTGCTGACGATGGCCGTAGAACACCGCGACCGCATCGTGCTGGATACCATTCCGGCGAAGGTGAACTGGCGGTAGGGGGATGGCCCCACCCCCAACCCCTCCCCATCTGCGGATGGAGAGGGGCGACGCGGCGGACAGGAATGTTCGCCCCACGATGATTTCTGTCCGCGCTACGAGTCTGGATTTTTTGGAAGGTTGTCCTCATAGCGGAGGTGGCCCATGCGCATCGCCCTGGCGACCGAGACTTTTTTGCCGCATGTGGACGGCATTGTGACGCGCCTGACCCAGACGATCAAGCATCTGCGGCGGATGGGTGACGAGGTGCTGATCCTCGCGCCGCGCCGCCCCGATGCACCAGCGGAGTTCGAGGGCGCGCGGATCGTGGCGATCCCCAGCATGACGCTGCCGCAGTACCGCGACGTGTATCTGGGCATGCCAGCGCTGCCATGGTCCATCCAGCATGCGGTGGAACGCTTCAAGCCCGATCTGGTACATGTCGCCAGCCCGGCGTTCACCGGCCTGGGCGCGATCATGTGGGCGCGGACGCACAAGGTTCCCCTGGTGGAGTCGTACCACGTGCAATACGCGGCCTACATGCAGCATTATCGGCTGGGTGCCTTGGCTTCTTTCGTCTGGTGGTACACGCGCCAGGTGCATAACCGCGCGGATCTGAACCTGGCGACCTCCCTGCCGATGGTGCGCGATCTGCGGGCGCACGGCATCAAGACGGCGCGGCACTGGCGTGCGGGCGTCGATGCCACGCGCTTCACGCCGGCCAAGCGTTCCCCGGCGATGCGCGAACGACTGTCGGGCGGCGCACCCGGCAACTTCGTCATCGTCTGCGTGGCGCGGCTGGCGGTGGAAAAAGAGATCGACCGCCTCGCGCCCGTGCTGCGCGCCCTGCCCGGCGTGCGCCTGGCCCTGGTGGGCGACGGACCGGACCGCGCCCGGCTGCAACAGGTGTTCGCGGGGCTGCCGGTGCAGTTCATGGGCATGCTCCACGGCGACGACCTCGTCGCGGCCTATGCCAGCGCCGACCTCTTCGTGCTGCCCTCCTCCACGGAAACGCTGGGCCTGGTGGCGCTGGAAGCGATGGCGGCGGGCGTGCCGGCGGTGGTGGCGAATCGTGGCGGCTTGCCCGATCTTGTCATCGACGGTCAAACCGGCTACCTCTTCAATCCCGATGACCCGGCGGACCTGACGACGCGCGTGCTGGCGCTGATGGATAGCACCCCCACGCGCGACACGATGGCCACGACGGCCCGCCAACACGCCGAACGTTTCGCCTGGGCGCAGACGACGCGCCAACTGCGCGGCTACTACCAGCAGGTGCTTCAGGGGACGCTGGACCAAGCCAGCCCGACTCCGACGCACGACGCGACCCTTTCCCCCGCTGGCTCCGATGGCGCGGGCGAATGAAATCGCTCGCTACAACCGCACCCGGCGCATCGTGCGCTGGCGCACCCCCGAAAGGACCGCCGATTTGACGCGGGGCCGCGCTGGGTGCTATGCTTGCCATGAATGATGATGAGGGGGATGATGCGTGATGGCGATGCAATCTCAGCGCACCCGCCGGTGGTCCTTGCCCGCGCTCTTGCTGGCGCTGCTGGGGACGGTGCTGGCGGCGTGCAGTGGTCCCAGCGATGTCGTGAATGCAGCGGTCGCCAATGGGCAGCCGATTACGATGGCCCAATATCAGACCGAGACGCGCCTGATCGACGCGGTCAATCATGTCAGCGATCCGACGATCCCCACGTGGCAAAATATCACCGGGCGCGTCTCGCTGGCGCAGGCCCAGCAGCGCGTGCTGAGCTTGTACATCACGAATATGCTGCTGCGCGCATACCTCAACAAGCTCAATCCCACATGGGTAAAGACGTTAAAGCAGCAAGAAGATACCAAGCTGGCACAACTCTTCTCCCAGGTGCCGCCGCAGTATAAACCGCTGGTGGATCAGGGCATTCTGACGCAGGAAACCTATCGCCCGTTCATCGAAGAGCAACTGCTGGATACGCAACTGGAACAGAATCTGAAGATCGACACGGCACACATCCGCCTTCTGACGGTGAAGACGAAAGCCCAGGCCGATGCGCTGCTGACGCAGCTCAAGGGCGGCGCGAACTGGGCGACGCTGGCCTCGAAAAACTCAATCGATGGCGCGCAGAGTTCCGGCGGCGAGATCGCTACGCTCGTGCCACATTTCCTGCCGCCGCAGATCGATCAGGTGGTCTTCACCCCGGCCACCATCGATCCAAACGCGATCCAGGAAGTGCATTCAGCGCTGGGCTGGAGCCTGGTGCAGGTGGTCAGCCGCACACCAAACGTGGCATGGAGTACGCTGGATAACACGGTGCCGGTCATCCCCACTTCCCAGGTGGGCGTGCAGAGCGCGGCGCTGATCGGCTTCATCGACAACCTGGGCAGCCAGGCGCACGTCGCCGTCAATACCAATTGGTGCAACAACCCCAGTGGCGCGCAATGCCCGCCGCTCTTCCCCAACGCGCAAGTATAACTGCGCCTGCCGTGGCCGAGACGCAGACGGGGAACGCGCCGGCCACGGCATACGGCTTGGAAGCCGTGGAAAAACCTGATTTGCCATAGCCCGCTGGTGCGGGCTATTCTTATGATGTATTGAGCGAGATCAGCATAAGGAAGCCAGCGATGCCGCGAGCGAAGCAACCAACACCCGTCGGAACATTGACCATCGTGGGCCTGGGGCCGGGCGCATGGGAGGATGTGACCTTAGCGGCACAACTGGCGCTGGAGGCCGCGCCGCGCATCATATGTCGCACGCTACGCCACCCCACCGTGCAGGCGTTGCGCGAACGGCGACCTGATCTCGCCGTCACCTCCTTCGATGAACTCTATGAGCAGGCGGCAGCGTGGCAGGGCTTGTATGAGGAGATGGCGGCGCAACTGGTGGCCGCCGCGACTACCGGGGATGTCGTCTACGCTGTGCCGGGCCACCCGCTGATCGGCGAAGCCTCCGTGCGCGCGGTGCGCGCCCTGGCGGCGGCCCGCGATCTGCCGGTGCGCATCGTCGCCGGGCTGTCCTTCATCGAGCCGATCTGCGCCGCGCTGGGGATCGATCCGGTAGCTGATGGCATGCAGATCATCGACGCGACGGAACTGGCCGATCTGCTGCCGCAGCAAGTAGCAGGGCGTGTGACGACGAGCCGCCCTGCGCTGATCGCCCAGGTCTATAACCGGCGCATGGCCAGTGCGACTAAGTTGGCGCTGCTCGAAGTCTTCCCGCCGGAATGGCCCGTGACGCTGGTGCGCGCCGCCGGGCTGCCGGAAGAGCAGGTGCGCAACGTGCCGCTGAGCGCCATCGATCATGATGACTTTGCCGATCACCTGACCAGCCTCTACGTGCCGCCGATCCCGGCAGACAGCCTACAATCGCTGCGCACGCCGGAGGCGCTGCGCTACGTGGTCGCGCGGCTGCGCGCGCCGAACGGCTGCCCGTGGGACCGCGAGCAGACGCATGCATCGCTGACACCTTATGTGCTGGAAGAAGCCGCCGAGGTCGCCGACGCCATCGAGGAGTTCGCCGACGATCCGCTGCACCTGGCCGAGGAACTGGGCGATCTGCTGCTGCAAGTCTATCTGCATGCGGAGATCGCGCAGGAAGAGGACGCCTTCACGCTGGGCGACGTGCTGGAAGCGATCACCAGCAAGCTCATCCGTCGCCATCCACACGTGTTTGGCGATGTGACAGTGGCCGGCGCGGCCCAGGTGGTGGCGAACTGGGAGGTCATCAAACAGGCGGAACGCGCTGCCGAGGGCGACCAGCCGCCCTTCGAGAGCCGGCTGAAGCGCATCGCGCGCCACACCGCCGCGCTGGCCGCGACGCACGACACGCAGCGCCGCGCCGTCAAAGCCGGCTTCGACTGGCCCACGCTGGACGATTGGGTGGGCAAGCTGGACGAAGAGGCGCACGAATTGCTGGCCGCGCAGACGCCGGCGGCACGCGCCGACGAACTGGGCGATCTGCTCTTCACCATCGTCGCCCTCGCTCGCCGGCTGGATGTGGACGCCGAACTGGCGCTGCGCGCCGCGAACCAGAAGTTCCGCCGCCGCTTCCAGCACATGGAGCGCCTCGCCCACGCGCGCGGCCAGGTCTTCGAGGATCTCACCCGCGCCGAGCAATTGGCGCTCTGGCACGAAGCGAAAGCCGCCGAAGCATAACATCTACCACCTATCGTCGGCTACGCGCTTCGCCTGCCCATCGCTATACAGAGTGCCGGTGTCCATCTCCCCCCAATCCGTCATAGAATGGTACGCAGTGTCACTCGATTCCGCTAGGTCGCTGATAAAGAGCGACACGCCGGGCGTCGCGGTGGCCTGCCATGTCTCATGATCCTCCTGCCACACGGTCTGTAGGGGCGCACCCTTGTGGTCGCCCTGGTCCTGGTGCGGGTCGCCCCGCGTCCCCCCCATTCGGTCTCCTCTTGCGGTCGTTCTACTGGGCGGCCTAAAACCGGATGCACGAGTTAGTGAAACCACCCTTAGCTTATGAAATAACGAGATAAAGGGCGTCTTCGGCACCAGCTTTGCGGGCAAGGCGAGGGCGGCGCGGCGTCTGGCGGCGTGGGCAATGGGCCAAAGCGGCCCCATGTTTGACATTACCCGCCCCACGGAGCTATCGTATATATGTGGTTCTGTGGATGTTGGGGATGAGGGGATGAACAATGATCAATTACTTTGAATTTCAACGGATGGAACGCTGGACGCAACGGGTGCGCCGCCAGACGCAACGCGATATGTACCGGCTGCGCCAGCAGCGCCTGCGCGACGCGGAGGTAGTCAAGAGCGATCCGCCGCTGATCGCCGTCCTGGGCAGGCTGCACATCGCGCATGCCTGGTGGCGCAGCGTCGTCCTGCCGCAAATCGACCGGGCTGCCGCGCAGGTCTTTCCCGCGCGCACACGCCAGGCCGAGCGCCTGCTGCCCGACGCCGCTGTGCGCCAACCGTAACGCTGGCTTGCTCAGCGTTTGCCCAAAAAGCGCCCGATGAAACCACGGGCGCGGGCGAACGTTGGCGACGTTAAATACGCCTCGAATGCCGCTTGCTGCACACCGGTGGTCAGCGTCGGATACGCATGAATCGTCGCGGTGATGTCCTGAATGGTCATGCCGTGCTTCATGGCCAGCGCCAGTTCGCCCAGCAACTCGCCGGCGTGCGCGCCCACCAGATGCGCGCCGACGATGGTGTCTTTTGCGCCGGTGAACACCAGCTTGATGAAGCCCGCCGTCTCGCCTTCCGCCTGGGCGCGGTCGATGTGCGCCCACGGGAAGACCTGCACGCGCACAGCGTCGCCATACCGCTGCCGGGCCTCGGCCTCCGTCAGCCCCACCCGCGCCGCTTCGGGATCGGTGAACGTCACCCACGGCACCACGTCCATTTTCAGCGTGCGCAGGAAGGGGCCGGGCAGCAGGGCGTTCACCCCGGCGATGCCGCCTTGCGCCGCCGCCACGTGCGTGAAAAGGTAGCCGCCGATGACATCGCCGATGGCGAAAATGTTGTGGGCCGAGGTGCGCAGTTTCGCATCCACCGTGATGCCCCGTTTCGTCACCGCGACGCCGGCACGTTCCAGCCCCAGATGCTCGACATTGGGTGCGCGCCCGCTGGCGACGAGTACCGCCGCACCGCGCGCCGTGATGGTGCTGCCGTCGGAGCGCCGCGCTTCCACCACGCGCTGGTCGCCTTCACGCCAAACGCGCGTGACCGCCGCGCTGGTGGCCACCTGCACGCCGTCGCGGGCCAGCGCCGCTTGCACCGCCTGCGCCACCGCCGGCTCCTCTTTCGGCAACAACCGGTCGGGCCGCTGCATGATCGTCACCGCGCTGCCGAGGCGGGCGAAGGCTTGGGCCATCTCACAGCCGATGGGGCCGCCGCCCAGCACCACCAACGCGGGCGGCAACGCCTGGAGATCGAAGATGTCTTGATTCGTCAGGTAGCTGGCCTCCGCCAGTCCCGCGACCTCCGGCACGGCGGGGCGCGAGCCGGTGGCGATGATGAAGCTTTTCGCCGTCAGGGGCGCGCCGTTCAGCAGCAACGTGTGCGCGTCCTGAAAAACCGCCTGGCCGAAACGCACGTCCACGTGTTCGACATAGACCTGTTCGTCCTGGCCGATGCGGTCGATGACCCCGGCGATAGTCGCCGCCACGCGTGGCATGGCAATCTGCGGCGTGGGCGCGAGGACGCCGCGTTCCGCCCCCCGCCGGATCAGGTGCGCCGTCTTGGCGATCTGGATCAGCGTTTTGCTGGGGACACAGCCGTAATGCAGGCAGTCGCCCCCCAGGCGCTCTTTGTCGATCAAGGCCACTTTCGCACCCAGGGCCGCCGCCACCCGCGCCGCCACTAACCCCCCGGAACCGCCGCCGATGACGATGAGATCGTAGTCGTACTTCAAAAAATCTTACTCCCTCTTTACAAGAGATTGCTGCGTACCTTGCCTTTTACATGGTACAGTCTAGAGAGAACCATAATCAATACAACACGTGCGAGATGTGCGATGGATGATCAACCTACCCGCGATGTCGAAATCATGTCGGAGGCGGCCAACGGCCTCGCCACGACGATCCTCGTCGTCGAAGACGAAGAGAATATCGCCAATCTGGTGCGCTTTTACCTGGAAAAGGCCGGCTATCGCATCGTCGTCGCGGCGGACGGCGCGAAAGGCATCGAACTCCATGCCCGTGAGCATCCCGATCTGGTGATTCTGGATCTGATGTTGCCCAAGGTGCATGGCCGCGACGTACTCAAACAGATCCGCCAATGGTCGCAGACGCCGGTGCTGATGCTGACGGCGCTGCGCGGCGAGGAAGACCGTATCGCCGGTTTGGATCAGGGCGCGGATGATTACCTGACGAAGCCCTTCAGCGCCCGCGAACTGGTCAGTCGTGTGCGTGCGATCCTCCGTCGCACGGCCCCGCGCCCCGCCACCAGCACAGAGACCTTGCGCTTTCCGGGGCTGCTCATTCACCCCGCCACGCGCCGCGTGGAGATCGATGGGCATGCGGTGGAACTGACGGCGAAGGAATTTTTGCTGCTGCTGACCCTGGCCAGCGCGCCGGATCAGGTCTTTTCGCGCGAAGCGTTGCTGAGCCGCGTGTGGGGCTTCGAGTATCTGGGCGACAGCCGCACCGTGGATGTCCACATCGGCACGCTGCGCCGCAAGATCGAGCGCGATCCGGCCCAGCCGCGCTACGTTAAAACGCTGTGGCGCGCGGGCTATAAATTCGATCCGCAGGGCGAAGCGGAAAGCACAGGTGATGCACCCCATGCTTGAACGAGTCCACCGCCCCTGGCAACAGTGGCGCACGACGATGCGCGCCGGCCTGGAAGCCTTCCGGCTGTGGTTCTCCCGCGTCCTGTTCTATGTGCGCAGCCTGATTCGCCCGCGCAGCCTGTCGCGGCAACTGGCCTTTTTCGCTGTCGCCATCGCTGTCTGCGCCATCCTCGCCACCACGCTCGTCGCCGCCTTCGCCGTCAGCAACTCATTCGCTTCCTATCTTCAAACCCAATTACATCGTTCGGCGCAGATCGAGGCCGCGCATCTGGGCGATCTGGCGCTTAAATATGGCAATCTGCATGACGCGATCAATACCGATCTGTTGGATAAAGTCTTTCGTGATCCCGCCAGTGGCAGCAATGGGCAGATCTGGGTGGTGGATCAAGAGGGCAACGTTATGTTCCCCACGCCGGGCAACTTGGTATGGGGGAGCGACGATCCGACGACAGTTGTCCCCGCCCTGCGTAGCGCCGTCGTCAATGGCACGACCCAACAAGGCTCTTTGAACGACCCCGATCAGGTGTCGTGGCTGCACTTTTCCGCGCGGGGTTACGCCGTCGCACCCATCATTATCTCAACGACACAGGGTAATCTGATCATCGGCGCGGTCGCCGTCTCGTCTGAGGTTTCCGTAGGTGGTGGGCCGGCGTTCATCCAGTCGGTGGACCGCGCGATCCTGCTCAGCGGCCTCGTCATCGCGCTGATCGTGGGCATCATCGGCGCGCTGCTGGCGCAGCGCGTCACCCAGCCGCTCAGCCACCTGACGCGCACGGCGGCGAAGATGGCCGCTGGCGACCTGAGCGCGCGGGCGCGCATCAATGCGAACGCCGCCCCCGCCGAGATCGGCCAGCTCGCCACCACCTTCAACACGATGGCGGCGAATCTGCAACACGACGTGAATGAGTTGCGCCGCCAGGAACGGTTGCAACGCGAGTTGGTGGCGAATGTCGCGCACGAATTGGCGACGCCGCTCACCGCGATCAGCGGCTATTCCGAAGCGTTGCTCGATGGCGACGTGCTCGATCCACAGGACAAAGCAGAGTTCACGCGCGTGATCAACCGCGAGTCGATTCGCCTGGGCAAGCTGGTCGATCAATTGCGCCACCTGGCCCGCCTGGAATCCGGCGCGGAGAAGATGGACCTGGAACCTACGGCGCTCGCGCCCCTGGTGGACGACACGCTGGCCGTCTTGCAGGGCGAGAGCGAGGCGCGCGGCGTGGCGCTGCACAATGCCATCGCGCCGGACCTCGTCCCCGTGCTGGCAGACGCCGACCGGCTGACGCAGGTGGTGCTGAACCTGACCGACAACGCGCTGCGCCACACGCCGGCGGGCGGCACAGTCACGCTCACCGCGCAGCCGGAGGGCGACCACGTGTGGGTGACGGTGGCCGATACGGGGCCGGGCATCGCGCCGGAAGATCTGCCGCACGTCTTCGAGCGCTTCTATCGCGCCGATAAGTCGCGCAACCGTGCCAGCGGTGGCACCGGCCTGGGCCTGGCCATCGTCAAGGGCATCGTGGAGGCACACGGCGGCCACGTCCGCGCGACCAACGCTCCTGATGGCGGCGCACGCATGGCCTTCAGCGTGCGCTTGGCCACCGCCGCTGCTCAGCCCCCCGTCCAACACGACGGCCACGCCGATAACGCCTCTTCACCGCTTGCAACGGGCGTCAGTTGACGCGCAGCCTCCCGTGTCACAGGCACACACAGCATCTTTGCTCAATTGTACCCTGCTCAGTTTTGCCAAATTTCCGATTTCGCATGCCCGAAAAATTCATGCAACGACGTTCATCTTTGCAAAGCCAATGCCCCAGTGCTGACTGGGCTGGCGAACCGGCAAAGGAGAACACATTATGCGCTGCTTTTCACGTTCATTCCGCTATGCCTGGTTGGCACTGCCCCTGGCACTGCTGCTGGCACTCAGCGCCTGTAGTTCAACAGGCGGCACCGATAGTTCATCGACCACTGGAACAGATGGTTCGACCTCGACCATCGGCTCAGGTGGCACACCTACCTCGACGCCTGCATCGTTCAGCATCACCGGTGCAACGGTAACGGTCAGCCCGTCAAATTATCAGGGCAGTTGCAACGCGACGATGCTCTTCACCTTCACCGCGACCTTCGCGGCACCCACTGGCAATCCCGGCGGCACCGCCAGCTACATCTGGACACGCAGCGATGGCGCGCAGTCCGGCACGGCACAAACCATCACCTTCGCGCCCAGCCAAACCGTCGCCACGGCGACGACTACCTGGCAACTCGGCTCCACGTATGGCAACGGCCAGCAATTTTGGGAGGCCGTGCAAGTGCAATCGCCAAACACGCTGACATCGAATCAGGGAGCATTCAGTTTCCACTGCACCAGCGGCGGCACCTTCCAGGTGACGAGCGTCAGCGCCGCCGTGGATGCCGGTAGCTATACGTGCGCCAACGGGGGCCAGACCTTCACTTTCACCGCGACGATCAATGTCGCCCCGAACACGGGTGGCACCGTCACCTATGATTGGCTGCGCAGCGATGGCGCGACGCACGCGCCCTACACCGTCTCCGTGCCGTCAGGTAGCTCATCCGTAACTGTCTCTACCACCTGGACGGTTGGCTACGGTATCCCTAACGGCACCTATTGGGAGCAGGTGCAAACGACAGCACCAAACAGCATCACCTCGAATCAGGCGACCTTTATGATGCGCTGTCACCTGCAAGTGATCGCGGCTTCCGCCAGCGCCTCACCCACGTCCTACGATTGCGCTAACGCCTCGCAATTTATCAGCTTCAACGGCACGATCACCTTCGCACCGGGCAACAATGGCGGCACGCTGTCTTATACCTGGGGGCGCAGCGACGGAGCCGTCCAAACCACGCCCTATACCGCGTCGATCCCGCCAGGGACGACCACCTACACGCTGCCCGTCTATCCCGCCACAAACGGGGAGTACTGGGACATCGGCAAGGCGGCGGGTAACGGCACCTATTGGGAGAAGATACAGATTGCCGCACCCAATAGCTTTACCTCAAATCAGGCGAGCTTCACGATCAATTGCTAATTCCCTGTGGGGATAAAGATTGGGGGCTTGCATCTTTGTACGGGCGCGATGTATCGCGCCCGTCTCCGCCTTGCAATCGTCGAACCCCATTGGGTAGCAAGGGGATAACATTGACACCGATGGCAAGAACTCACATGCCATCCTGTGCGAAGAAGGCGCGCACGTCGTCGATGCGCAGCGTGCGGCGCGCGGGGGGGAGCGCGTAGATCACCTGGCGCCCGTAGCCCTTGGTCAGCAGGCGCGCATCCAGGATGGCGAGCACACCGCGATCCGTCTTGGTGCGCAGCAGGCGGCCCACGCCCTGTTTCAGGCGCAGGATCGCCAGGGGCAGCACGTAATCGCCGAACCAGTTCTCCCCTGCCGCTTTCATCCGGCTGACGCGCGCCTCATGGACCGGATCGTCCGGTGGATCGAAGGGCAGCTTGTCGATGGCGACCAGCGAGAGCGCCTCGCCGGCCACGTCCACGCCCTCCCAGAAGCTGCGCAGCCCGAAAAGCACGGCGCGCTGCCCCTCGCGGAAGCGGCGCAACAGTTCGGCGCGGGCCAGGGTGCCGTCTTGCACCAACAGTGAAAAGCCCTCTTCTGTCAGTGCCGGTCCGAGGCGCGTCCACACCTCGCCCAGCGTGCGCTGGCTGGTGAAGAGCAGGAACGCGCGCCCGCGTGCGGCGCGCACCAGATCGCCCATCTGCCCCGCCAGTTCGTCCAGGTAGGGGCCGCTGTCTTTGCCAAAGGCGGGCGGTTGCTGCATGCGCGGCACGTAGAGCAGCGCGTTCTGGTGATAATCGAAGGCGAGCGGCAACACGAGTTCCTGCGCCGCCGTCACGCCGACCTGTTTCTTGTAGAAGCGGAAATCACCATTGATCGCCAGCGTGGCCGAGGTAGCGATGACGCTGATCTGATCGAACAGCTTCTCCTTGAGGATCGCCGTGACGGAAAGCGGCGCGGCAGAAACCGAGAGCTGCGCCTCGCGCCCGCGTCGCCCCGCCTCGCGTTCAATGTAATAGACGCGCCCCTCGCGGTCCTTCAGCCCGAAGACCAGTTGCAGATCGCTTTTCAGGTTCGCCGCGCGGGTGACGAGCTTGTCATACAACTGGCCCTCGCGCTTATCCATCGTCTCCGGCTTGCGGGCGCGCAGGTGGTTGGCGATGTCGCCGACCGCGGTCGCCAGGCGCAAGCCCTCCTCCACCGGCTCGACCAAGGGCAGCCGCCCGCGCTGCATGCGACCATACGTGAGATCTTCCAACCGGCCCCAGAGCATGACATTGGCGTCTTGCGCGTCGTTCAGCTTCAGGGGATCGCAGTGTTCACGCAGCCGGCGCTGGGCCAGCAGCGTCTCCACGCGGCGCAGCGTGACGGTGGCCGTGAAAGCGCGCGTGGCCTCGTCTTCCAGGTGGTGCGCCTCGTCGATGATGATCGTATCGCGGTCCGGCAGCAGCCAGCCGTCCATCAGCACGTCCAGCAACAGCAAGGTGTGGTTGACGACGACCAGTTGCGCGTCCTGCGCGGCCTCGCGCATCTTGCGCACATAGCAATCGCCGAAGTGCGGGCATTCGCGCCAGGGGCAGTCGTCGCTATCCGCCGCCACGCGCCGCCGCAGGTCTGGCGGCAGGTGAAACGTCACCATGTCCAGGTCGCCGTCGAACTTAGGATCGTCCGTCAGGTCTTCGATCTGCTCGAACGCCGGACTCTGAGCGTAATGCTGGAAACCACGCTCCTCCTCCAGATGTTGCAAGCACAAGTAATTGCTCATGCCCTTGATCAGCGCGGCCTGCACCGGCTGCACATTTTCAGCGATGAAGGGGATGTCTTTGTAAAATAATTGCTCTTGTAACGCTTTATTCGCCGTCGCCACCAGCGCCTTTTTGTCGGAGCGCACCACGGGAAGCAAGTAGGCCAAACTATTATGGGTAGGAATCATTGCGCGCCCTGCAAGATAAAGATGACTGGGTGCATCGACTTGGATGCAACGCACAGGCCGTGATGGCACAGGATTAACTGCGACAACATAGCGAAAACAATTGCGTACGGGGGTATAATTATGCAACCGTGCTTTATGCGCTCGATTTTTACGCGGCAAGCGAAACACTTGCCGGTCGGTAGTGAAGGCTATTTGCCACTTGGGGCCGCAATCTTTGTCACGCAGGCGAGCGCGTCCCTGCAAGATATAAGGGCGCAAGCCCAGCGAACAGGCTAGCTCATGGATATCTTGGGCGAGCCGTTGGCTTATCGTGGTGATTTCAATGGCTCCATGACGGCTTACCGTACCGTCAGTATCCAGGAGTCCTGCCAAAAGGTTCCAGCGTTGTTGTTCCGAAGCGCGTAAATACATCGACGGAATGTGCTTATTCAAGAGCAATCCGAGCGCACGCAGGCGGCCCGTCATACCAGGCTGCCAGCGACTTACCGCCTTGCCGTTTGCATCATCAACGGCATAGAGATAAGGATGACTCGCCAGCTTGCGAACCGTGTAACCAGCTTGCTCAATTGCAGGAATAAGATCCGGGTCCGCCGTTGTTATCTGGTTGCTACGGCTGCTCCCGTCACCCAGCCAAACGCCAAGAAAGTAGGGATCAATGGGCAGATCAAGATGCTCAGGCAGGTGTAGCGGAGCCGCGACCATCACGGCATGATTCAAGCGACCTTGTCCGTGTTTTAAGGTTGCCGCCATTTTTTCTGTTGTGACGAGCGTATATGCGCGCTCATCGCGCCGTTGCTCGACCAGATCGCGTTCAAGGCGCATGCGCAACGTTTGTAAAAGTGGATAACTGAGATAGCGTGCCGGGCGTGCGCCTGAATTGATCGGCGGCAAGGTTAACGCGGCTTGCCGAACACTCCACAGATGGCCACCCACCAGCGCCGCCGCCGCGCGCATCGTCGTTGTTGCAGATTCGTCAGTTGCAGCGATCAGCGTATCTATTGCAGTAAGTATCTCTGCATTGACAAAATTTTTCGTGAGCGGTGTGTGCGGCGTAGTAAGGTGTTTACGATCCGCACACGTATAGGATGCCCACTCATGTTCAGCGTCCGCGATGATAGAGGATGAATCGGAGAAGATCACCTCAAAACAGGGGCGACCAACCATGACATCGAAAGCCGCCGTAACACGTGTTGGTTGACCGGATTCATCAAAAACCGTATCACCAACAACGAGATCCCCCATGCGTTTCCAACCGGAAGGCGTAGGGATGGGAGTATCGACATCTAACGCTTTGCCAGTCCCGGTGCCGGCCTCGATCAGCGCATGCTCGCCATTGGTCAGCGCCGCCGCAACGGCTTCCGCCATCTGAATCTGGGCCTGGCGCTCCTCGTAGCCGGGGAGCCGGCGATCCAGCACGCCGCCGTGGCGCAGGTCGTGGGCGACGATTGCGCGCGCTTGCGAGACAGGGTCCATCGGGCCATCCTTATCGCTGCCGGGTATCGCTTGTGGTCAAGCTCTGCCCCACCAGTATAGCACAAGGATGGGCTGGGGATGCGCCGGCGGGTGATCGCTCCCTACTTCGTCGGCGCACCATCCTGGCGCCAGGGCAGCCAATGGGTGGGGTCGTCCACGTAGTCTTCATCGGGGGGGAGGCGCGTCGGCACGGCGTTGGCGGGCAGGCGGCGGCGCGTTTCGGCGATGAGGCCGGCCAGGCCGCCGGCGAGCGTGAGGCCGGCGCAGACGAGCGCCGTCGCCACGATGTACGCCGGTGGCGTCAGATCCATATCCGTCGCGTGGTGGTTGGTGAGCCGTGCCGCCAGGTAGGCGACGAAGGGCAGCGCCAGCGCCGCCAGCCCCAGACCCACGCATGCGCCGATGATGATGCGCCGCCGATTGGCCGCCAGCGCGAAGACGCTGCCCACCAGCACCGCCAGCAACGTTACCCCCGCGCCCTCAATCGCCAGGTCCGCTGTATCCATCGTCGATCCTCCCGCGCCACACCGACTATGCCCTTTGGCGCTCAAAGCCCTAACGCCCATTCATAGCATAGCAAATCGGTGGCCCCTTTGCACAACCCACCCCGGATCGGGAACTCATACGCTTTGCGGGTGATCAGTATGGATACCGGAGGACCGCCAGCGGGGGAACGGAGGACCGCCATTCTCGATAACCACGGAGGACCGCCATTCCTGTCTGTCACGCGGCGGACAGGAATGTCCGCCCCACGGAGCATTTGGCGGACCGCCATTCTCCCTCACCCCGGAGGACAGACATTCCTGTCTGTCCGGCCCCACTGACCACCGTCTTTCCCCGCAAGGGAAATAAGTTGCTTGTGGATGCGATTTGGCAGCGAAAATGCCTAAAGAGGGAGGAAAGCATCCCAACAAGGAGGCACCTACCGCAATGGACGCTACCTGCACCAAACCCGCCTGTGGCCAAGCCACGCAAACCCGCTGCTACGAGTGCGGCGAACTGTTCTGCCCAAGCCACCTGACCAGCGAACTCGTCTACACCCGTGGCATCGGGCGCATGCTCGTCTCGCTGTGTCGCGGCTGTTTGTTGCGCCATCGCCAGAAGGCGGCGTAAAGCCGCGTGACGTGGTAGGCGTGTGATGCCATACGTATTCACGCCCTTGCGACCGGCGGATGCCGCCACCATCGCTGGCTGGCACTATCCGGGCCGCTACGCGCTCTACGATCAAGCGCGCTGGCGCTTGCAACTCGCCGCCGCCGCGCAGCCCCTTTTCGCGCGCCTGGGGACGGCGGCCTATAGCGTCGCCACCGACGCGGCCCCACGCGACCTGATCGGCCTCTTCACCTTCACACAGCGCGGCACAGATTGCGAGATCGGCCTGGCGTTGCGCCCGGATCTAACGGGCCACGGTCAAGGTCTCGCCTTCGTGGAAGCCGGCATGCAGTTTGCCCGCGCCCGCTTCGCGCCGACAACGTTCAGCCTCCTCGTCGCCGCCTTCAACCAGCGCGCCATCACCGTCTATGAACGCGCCGGATTTCGCAAGGTGCGCCGCCGTCTGCGCTTCACCAACCACGGTCCCAGCTTGCACTGGGAGATGCGCCGTCCCGCCTGATGTCAGGCACGCAGCATCCGCGCGCGGGCGCGGTCGGCAGCGGCATCCTGCGCGCGGCCCAGGCGCTCATAGAGCCGGCTCCGCGCCTCGAAGGGCGCGGGATCATCGGGGTCGATGGTGACGGCGCGCGAGAACGCGCCCAGCGCCTCCGCGAAGCGCCCCAGCGCCAGCAGCGCCAGCCCACAAACGTAGGGACCGCGCCCGTCGCCTGGTCGCCGTGCCGTCAGATATTCGCCCAGTTCCAGCGCCGCCTGCGGCTGGCCGCGGGCGAGCAGCGCGCGCGCTTTCAGCATGACGGCGGCGGGATCATCCGGCACTGCCGCCAGCACGCGATCCAGAATGCCTTCCGCGCCGGTTTGGTCGCGCGCGGCCAGAGCCGTGTTGGCGGCGTGCAGCGCCGCCGCGCAGATCACCTCCGTCGCATCCTGGCCGGCTTGCGCGCCCAGCGCGGGGGCCGTCACCAGCCGTACGCGCCCGCAAGGTGCCTGGTGGTCGTTATCGCTGGGAGCGTTGCGCACCAGCAGCAGCCCCGCACCCTCGCATTCCACCTGCATGCCCGCGCGCAAAGCGGGCAGGTCGCCCAGGTCGCTCATCGCCAGATTTTCCGCGATGACGCGCAGCACGCTCGTCCCCTCGCGCACCAGCGATTGCGGCACACCAACGAGTTCCAGTTCCGGCTGGCCGAACTTTTGCAGGCCGTGGGTGTGCAGCCAGCGTTCCTCCGGCCCCCACACCTCGTTATGCAGCGTGATCTGCGCGATGGCCCCTTGCGCGCGCCCCTGGCCTACCTGGGTGGGCGTCTGGCAGCGTTGGGCGGCGGGATCGAAGATAATGGCACCACAGGCGGCTCCCAGCCGTTCCAGGCACGCGCCCACCCATTGCAGCGCCCACGACAGATCCGGTTCGATCACCGTGAAGTGTGCATCGATGGAGATCGTGCCGGCGCGTAAAGTCGCTTGGGCTGCCGCATCCAAGCCGTTTAAGAGGCGAGCGAGGGCTTCGGGCGAGAGGCCGTGCATGACGGGGCTGGCATGCTGCTCCAGCACCATCGTCGCCTCGACGCGCCCCAGCGTCTCGCGGAGGCCGATGCGCCCCAGCGCCACCCGCGCGCGGCCCGCCAGCCGCGCCGCCACCGGATCTTCCGCCGGCGGGATGGCGGAGGCGAGGCCGAGCCGCAACGGCGCGAGGGCGTCCACGAGCGCCGCCAATTCGACAGCGGGGGCTGCCGTGATGAGCAGATAATCCAGCGGCACGGTGCGGGGCATAATGACCTCCCAAAGCGTGAAACGATGCGGTGCGCCCGCATTGTAGCACATGCCACAGGCCCGTTCGGCACAAGATGATCAAAGAGACAGGAAAGCGCTGGCACACAGGGTAACACAAGGGGTTTTTATGACAAGATAATCAGAATCAGTCCTGTGCGATTCAGAAAGAAATCAGCAAGGAGTGCTATGCTGCTATCAGCACCCCGATACGGTTCAGTATGCGCGGAGGATGGCGGAGCGACCGCTAGCACTTGGCATGGAGGCACACGGGCCAGACCTCCCGCCGCCGGGCGTGCATATTTCATAGGGAAGATGATGGGAGAACGGGATCATATGTCCAAACTACCGACCGATCAGCACATCACGTATCAGTTGCAGTATCGCAAATGCGGCAAGCCGACCTGCGGCACCTGCAAAAACGGGGCCGGCCACGGGCCATATTGGTACGCCTACTGGCGTGAAGGCACCAAGCTCCGCTCCGGTTACATCGGCAAAACGCAGCCGGTGGGCATTTCCGCCACGCAAGCCGCCCGCGCCGAACAGCGCCTGGCGCTGCACCGCATCGCCAAGCAGCCCGTCGCCGTGGAAGCGCGCTAGGATCGCTTGACAACCCGGCGCACGCTGTGCTATCGTACATACAGCATACATCTCGATAGTCGCGCGCCGATGGGACCGCGCGGGGCAACCGTGGGACGCCAAGAGAGCGACGCAGCCGGTGCGAGCGTCGTCGCCCACCTTCCCGCCAGACCTCCCAGAGCCAGCCAGTGAACCATGAGTAGCCGGCTGCGATTCGCGCCCGTTACTGCGCGCCCGATGTCCGTGATCACGCCGATAATTATGGTTCGCGCCGACAATCTCTGTATACTGGCGCACCGCGACGGCTGACACGGCAGCGGCAGAGGTCCGCGTGGCAACGCGCGGGCAAATGGTGGTGGTACCACGAACGGCTCACAAGCCCTCGTCCTCCGAAAATAGGGAGGCGAGGGCTTTTTGCATGGTCGGGATGGCCCCACCTAAGGAGATAACCGATGAACGACGACGATGATGACGACGGCTGGAAGCGCGCCTGAGCATAGTTGCACCTGCCAGGGGCGCGTTTCCAGTCTGGGGATGCGCTGGCAGGTGCGGGTATGGTACAGGAGGAAGCACAGCAATGGAACGTCTGCGAAGTACTGAGATAGCGACGCATGTGGGTGAGTGTGTGCAAGTCGCGGGCTGGCTGCATGCCGTGCGGCGGCTCGGCGGCTTAACGTTCGCCGTGGTACGCGACGGCTGGGGGATGGTGCAGGTGGTGGCGGAAGCGCCGGAGGTGTGTGCCACGCTGGCCGGCACGGGCAATGAGAGCATCGTCGCAGTGACAGGGGTCGTAACCGCCGCACCCCAGGCTCCTGGCGGCGTGGAGGTGCAAGCGACGGCTCTGGATGTGCGCGTCCCCGTCGCGGAGCCGCCCCCGGTGGCGCTGCACAAGCGCGCCCTAGGCGCGAGCCTGGCGACGCAACTCGACCACGCCGTCGTGCTGAACCGCCATCCCCAGCGACGGGCGGTGCTGCGCCTGGCGGCGGGCGCGATGCAGGGGTTCCGCGCCACCCTCACGGCGCGCGAGTTCACCGAGATCCAGTCGCCCAAGATCGTCGCCAGCGCCACGGAAAGCGGCGCGAACGTCTTCCGGCTGGACTATTTCGGGCGACCGGCGTTTTTGGCGCAGAGTCCGCAGTTCTACAAGCAGATCATGGTCGGCGTCTTCGAGCGCGTCTTCGAGGTGGGGCCGGTCTTTCGCGCAGAGCCGCACGACACCACGCGCCACCTGAATGAATACGTCAGCCTGGATGCCGAGATGGGCTTCATCACCGACCATTTCACCATCATGGCGCTGCTGCGCGACGTGCTGGCCGGCATTCTGGCGCACCTGCAAGCCCACCAGGCGGCGGATCTCGCCCTGTTGGGCCTGACACTGCCGGACGTGCCGGCGACGATCCCGCACATCGCCTTCACCGAGGCGCAGGAACTCATCTGGCATCAGCACGGCGTAGACGTGCGCGGCGAGCCGGACCTGTCGCCACAGGACGAACGCTGGTTAGGAGCGTGGGCGCGTGAGGAGTTCAGCAGCGATTTCCTCTACGTCACCGGCTATCCCATGCGTAAGCGCCCATTTTACACTCATCCCGATCCCGCGCGCACGGCGGTCTCGAACTCGTTCGACCTGCTCTTCCGGGGCATCGAACTGGTTTCCGGCGGGCAACGGCTGCACCGCTACGAGGACTACCTGGCGGCGCTGGCGGCGGCGCACCTGCCCACCGCACCCTTCGCCGATTACCTGGCGGCGTTTCGTTACGGCATGCCGCCGCACGGCGGCTTCGGCCTGGGGCTGGAACGCCTCATCGCGCAGCTCGTGGGGCTGCCCAGCGTGAAACTGGCGGCGCTCTTCCCGCGCGATCTCACCCGCCTGACGCCGTAGCGGCGTGCCATTGTGAGCATTCTGCACAGGATCGAGACGAGTTCGTGATGACAAAGTGCTATCATTTTGCATGACGCTTTTAGCGCCAACAGAAGGAGCAGCAGTATGCACCAAAAACGCATCGCGCTCAGCGCCATCGCTACAGTCGTGGCTATCGCGCTGGTCGCTATCTTCGCCAATCATACGCTCGGCGCGGCGTTCGCGCCCACCACGACCAACGGCTACGGCCCTGGCAACGGCATGATGGGGGGCAACGGCTATGGCCCTGGCAACGGCATGATGGGGGGCTATTGGACAGCGCCACAAGGGACACCCACCGCTGGCGTGAGCCAAGTGAACATGACCAATCAAGACGCTTTCAGTCCGGCCATCATCCAGGTGCGTGTCGGCACGACCGTTACCTGGATGAACAAGGATAGTGATGTCCACACCGTCACCTTCATGGCGATGATGGTCAACAGCGGGAGCGTAGCGGCCAATGACACCTTCAGCTACACGTTCACCCAGCCGGGGACGTATCAGTATCTCTGCATGTACCATCGCGGCATGACGGGCGAGGTCATTGTCACTGCCTGATGAAGACTAGGGCGGATCACATCAACGTGAGGCGGACAGGAATGTCCGCCGTGTGACAGACAAGAAGGTCTGTCCTCCGTCATCCATACTATTCACCCGCAAAGAGTATAACGCATATTCGCGGGCAACGCGACATAGGTATCCGCCGTGATCATCTCCTTCTGTTTATGCTGCCCGTATGGTTGGGAACAAAATGCGGCCACCGTGCGTCAAGAGCAAAAAGCGTAATATGCGCCCGCCTGGGCAGCGACCTGCTGGATATCGCCGGCAAGGTGACCTATATCGGCATCAACAGCTATCAGGATGGACGCACGGAGATCGGCAAAATCTCCTCACTGGCCCAGGTACAGCGATTGGTCGCGCTGGTGCTGGCCGCGCCCGTGGATCAACAGCATGTTGCCACCGAGACGACGACACCCATCTTCGTCGATTTTCACCTGCGCGACGGCACCCAAGCACTACGCGCCTTCTATGCCGCCACCGGCGAACTCGATTTCGGCATCCAGACCCCACCGGCCTTCGGCCAAGCCATCGCCCTGGCCCAACACCCCTGATGCCAGCGCCGTCCCAGTTTGCGCAGGTATGCAGCATACGGGCGGCGCAAGACTTCCGCCCTTGACACCCGATCGTATGATCAAAGTGTACCCCCTCCCAGGGGGTAGGGAGGGTAACACATGCGCGCTGACCAAACCGACGTGCTCAAGCGCCTCTCGTATATCGAAGGCCACCTGAACGGTGTGCGCAAGATGATCGAGGCCGACCAATACTGCGTGGACGTGCTGCGCCAGACCTACGCCGTGCGCAAGGCCATCGAGAAGATGGAGGCGCTCATCCTGGAACAGCACTTGCACACCTGTGTGCCGGAGGGCATCAAGGAAGGGCGCGAGGACGCCGTCATCAACGAACTCATGCAACTCTATAATCTCGCGGGCAACCGCTGAAATGCGGTCGAACACGCCGACAAGCTCGAACACGAAAATCAGCAAGATCCACGAAAAGCACGCAAGGTATTTTTCTGACTTTCATGGGATTTCGCGGCGTTCGTGTGCGCTCTCGTGTTCTTTCATTGTTCAACAGTCAAAGGAAAAAGGTAATGGCAACCACTAATATGCAACCGGCCCCCACTGAAGCCACGCCGCAGACGATCATGTTGCAGGTCGGCGGCATGACCTGTGCCAGTTGCGCGTTGCGCGTGGAAAAGGGATTGAAGAAAGTTCCTGGTGTGGCCGATGCCGCCGTCAACCTGGCGACCGAACGGGCGCAAGTGACGTATGATCCGGCGACGGCTGATGTCGCGGCGCTCGTCAAGAAGATCGAGGCGACCGGTTATACGGCCACGCCGGTGATCACCGCGCCCCCTGCTGGCCCCGCGACCCCTCCCCAGGGGAATGCTGTCGCTGAACTCGCCATCACCGGCATGACGTGCGCCAGTTGCGTGCGGCGCGTGGAAAAGGCGCTGGGCAAGGTGGCGGGCGTGGCCGAGGCCAACGTGAACCTGGCGACCGAGCATGCTACCGTCACCTTCGATCCGCTGACGACCCAGATCGCCGATCTCATCGGCGCGGTCGAACGCACCGGCTATGGCGCGACGGCACTGACGGCGGCGGAGGCCGAACCGGAGGAGGCGCTGGCTGCGGAACAGGGTGCGCCAGACGCCGAGACGTTGCGCCGCCAGGCAGAGTTGCAGACGCGCCAGCGCAAGCTGATCACCGGCATCGCCCTCTCGCTGCCGGTCGTGCTGCTCTCGATGTTCGCCATGAACCGCTTCCCTGGCGAAAACTGGCTGCTGCTGGCGCTGACCATCCCCGTCTGGGGCTACGTCGGCGGCGACTTCCACCGCACGGCGTATCGCGTGCTACGCCACTTCGGCGCGAATATGGACGTGTTGGTCTCGCTGGGATCGACGGCGGCGTTCCTGATGAGCATCGTGGCCACCATCGCCCCGCGTGCCGTCGGGGGCGTCACCTTCTATGACACCACTGCGCTGATCATCACGCTGATCTACCTGGGCAAGTACCTGGAAGCGCGTGCCAAGGGCCAGGCCAGCGAGGCCATCCGCAAGCTGGCGGGGTTGCGCGCCACCGTCGCCCACGTCATCCGCAACGGGCAAGAGCTTGATATTCCCGTGCAGCGCGTGCGTGTCGGCGATGTGCTGGCCGTGCGCCCCGGCGAGAAGATCCCGACCGACGGCCTGGTCCTCAGCGGTCAGAGCGCCGTGGACGAGTCGATGCTGACCGGCGAGAGCGTGCCGGTGGAAAAAGCGGCCCCGGATGCCGTCATCGGCGCGACCATCAACCAGACCGGCAGCCTGCGCATTCAGGCGACGAAAGTTGGCGGCGACACGCTGCTGGCCGGCATCATCCGCCTGGTGGAACAGGCGCAGGGATCGAAAGCGCCGATCCAGCGATTGGCCGACACCATCGCCGGCATCTTCGTCCCCGTCGTGCTGGGCATCGCCGCGCTGACCTTCGCCGGCTGGACGATTGCCGGCTTGGCCGGCTGGCATCCGGCGGTGGGCATGATGCAGACGGCGCAGCAGCCGTGGGTGGTGGCGCTGGTTGCGGCTATCGCCGTGCTGGTGGTGGCCTGCCCCTGCGCGCTGGGCCTGGCGACGCCAACAGCGATCATGGTCGGCACCGGCCAGGGCGCGGAAGCCGGCATCCTCATCAAAGGCGGCGCGAGTCTGGAGCGCCTGGAAAACGTCACCGCCCTGCTGCTGGACAAAACCGGCACCATCACGCAAGGCAAACCCGAACTGACCGATGTCGTGCCAAACCCTGCTGCACCCTTAGCCGAGGCGGATCTCCTGCGGCTGGCGGCGGCGGCGGAAAGCGCGTCGGAACATCCGCTGGCACGGGCCATCGTGGCCGGCGCGCAGGCGCGCGGCTTGGCGCTACCGGCGGCGACAGACTTCAGCGCGATCCCCGGCGGGGGCGTGCGGGCGCAGGTGGAAGGCCATGCGCTGCTGATCGGCACGCGCAAGCTGCTGGCCGACCAAGGCATCGCGCTCAGCAACCGCGAAGCACAGGTGACGGCGCTGGAAAACGCCGGCAAAACGGCCATGCTCGTCGCGGTGGATGGCGTGGTCGCGGGCATCCTGGGCGTGGCGGATACCGTCAAGCCCGACACCGCCGAGGCCATCGCGCAGATCCAGGCGCAGGGCATCGCAGTGTGGATGATCACCGGCGATAACCGCCGCACCGCCGCGCGCGTGGCCGCGCAGGTGGGCATCGCGCCGGACCACGTGCTGGCCGAGGTGCTGCCCGGCGACAAGGCCGCTCAGGTGCAACGGCTGCATGATGCTGGCGCGCTGGTCGCCTTCGCCGGCGACGGCATCAACGACGCCCCGGCCCTGGCGAGCGCGGACGTGAGCATCGCGATGGGAACCGGCTCCGATATCGCGATGGAAGCCGCCGACATCACGCTGGTGAAAGGCAATCTGCGTAGCATCGGCACGGCGTTGGCCCTCTCGCGCGCCACCATGCGCACCATCCGCCAGAATCTCTTCTGGGCCTTCGGTTATAACACGCTCCTGATCCCGCTGGCGATCGCCTCACCGGCGATCCCGTTCCTGCGCGCGAACGCGCCCATCTTCGCGGCTGCCGCGATGGCGCTTTCGTCCGTCACCGTCGTCAGCAACTCGCTGCGCCTGCGCCGCTTCCACCGGACGGCGCACTAACGCACTAACGCACTAACGCACTAACGCAATAAAAGGAAGGAGGTAGGCGAGGGATGGGGACGAGCGGGCGGTTGTAATCCCACGAGGGACGCGGGCGGCGCGGGACGGCGGGCGGTTGAAACCGCGCCTAAGGGCTACGCCACGAAACCCACCTACGTGGGTTGGGATCCTAGTCCGCGCAGGCGGACTTCGTCGCTGCCAGGCGCTTAGGCGCGGTTTCAACCGCCCGCCGTCCCTCGCCGCCCGCCGTCCCTCGTGGGATTGCAACCGCCCGCCATCCTTGGCGCGGTCCACGTATCGTCCCCGATGTGGGGGAATGCCCCGCATCCATTCATCTTGTTTCATCCGAAAGGAACTACCAACCATGCAGAACATCACCCTTTCCGTCCCCGACGTGTCGTGCGAACATTGCGTCATGACCGTCAACGGCGCGCTGCGCCAGCAGCCCAGCGTCAAGGACATCAAAGTCGATCTGGATAGCAAAACCGTCACCTTCCAATACGATCCCAACCAGGTCTCACTGGATAAGATCGAAGAAGTGCTTGACGACGCCGGCTATACCGTCGCCAAGTAACGTTTCAGTGTACGGGATTCGGTGGATACCATTCACTGATCCCGTGCTATGAGAAAGTGGGGTGTGGCGATGGGCGTGGTACAAGCTATCGGTCAGGCGCTCTATGCCGCCTTCGGCATGGGCTGGCAGGTGCTATGGAGCCTGGTGCTGGGCTTCCTCATCTCCGGTATGATCCAGGCATATGTGAGTCGGGCGAAAATGAGCCAGGCATTGGGGCGCGCGGGCTTCCGCGAGATCGCCCTGGCCACCAGCTTCGGCGCGGCCAGCTCCTCCTGCTCCTATGCCGCCATCGCCGCCGCCAAGTCGCTCTTCAAGCGCGGCGCACACCTCATCCCCGCGCTGGCCTTCATGTTCGCCTCCACCAACCTCGTCATCGAACTGGGCTTGATCCTGTGGCAACTCATGGGCTGGCAATTCGCGCTGGCCGAATGGTTCGGCGGCCTCGTGCTGGTCGGGATCATGGTGCTGTTGGTGCGGCTGACCTATCCCCGGCGCATCGTCGAGGCGGGCCGCGCACACCAGGAGACGGGCAACGTGGCCGCGCACGACCACGGCGACGAACTGGCACCCGGTCGCACATTATGGGCAAAACTGCGCTCGCCGCAAGGCTGGATCTACGTCGCGCATTACGTGGCGATGGACTGGGCGATGCTCTGGCGCGACCTCATCGGCGGCTTCATCATCGCCGGCTTCCTGGCGGTCCTCGTCCCGAATGCCCTCTGGAACGGCCTCTTCATCCAGCATGCTGCCGGGCCGGTGCGGCTGATCGAAAACGCGGTCGTCGGTCCCATCGTCGCGGTCATCTCGTTCGTTTGCTCCGTCGGCAACGTGCCGCTGGCGGCGATCCTCTTTTCCGGCGGCATCACCTTTGGCGGGGCCATTGCGTTCCTCTACGCCGATCTCATCGTCTTGCCGATCCTCGATATTTATCGTAAATATTATGGCTGGAAACTGGCGGCCTATATCACCGCCATCTTGTTCGCCACGATGGTCCTGACCGGCATCATCGTCGATCTCGTCTTCACCGGACTGGATCGCCTGTTCCCGCGCGTCCACTTCATCCCCGCGCCGAACCACCACCTGATCCAGATGGTCGAACACATCGCACTGAACTACACGACGATCCTGAATATCATCGCGCTGCTCGTCGTCGCCGGCCTGGTCATCATCAACCGGCGGCATCCGATGATGATGCATACCATGCATAGCACAGAGCATGCGGCAATGCCGCATAGCCGTCCCATGCTGGCAGTGCCAGGCGGCGCTGCTCAGCCGCCGCTGGAATCTAACCGGCAGCAAGCACCCTTAGCACCATTTCACCGCCGTCACCGTATGGCTGGCGATACACGAGGATGGATCATGCGCCATTTTTGGACTTTAACCCTGGTCGCCGCGACCCTGGCGACCATCGCCCTCCTGGCGGTCGTCGTGCCTGGCACGCCGGGTGCAACCACGAGCGCGCCACCGAACACCGTCTATGTCACCGAGACGGATTTCGCCATCAGCGCAACGCAAACGAGCTTCAAGCCCGGCGTGCGCTATCACTTCGTCGTCACCAACAACAGCCCGGATGTGCATGAGTTCATGGTCGGGCCGCAGATGCCCGTCGGCATCTCGATGGACCAGATGGATAAGATGATGCTGGGCGTCATCGACACGCTCAATCCCTATCAGACCCAGACGCTCGACATCACCTTCCCGGCGAACACCGCGACGATGAACAGCATGAACGCGGCCCCGCTCGAATTCTCATGCCACCTTCCCGGCCACTACGAAGCGGGGATGCTGCTGCCGATCACCGTCGCCTCGTCGATGTGACGTTCGCCGCGCCGGTGGCGGCATATGCCGTGGCAGCCCACGCCCTCACCAGGCTTCGTGATGCACATATTCCGGTGCGGCCTTGCGCCCGCGCTTGAGCGAGCCAGAGCGTTTATCCGGCGCGCGATGACCGATGGGGATCACGCCGACCGGGGTGACTTCCGCTGGGATGCCCAGCAGCGCCCGCATGCCGTTGTTATCCATGATGCCAGCGAAGCCCGCGCCCAATCCCTCATTGACCACGCCCAGCAGCAAGATCATCACAGCGCAACCGATATCCATGTGCCAAAACGGCACCGGCCAATACTGCTCCCCATTGGGGTCGTCCGTCTTATCCGGCTCGCTATACCGCTGGCGATAGGCCGCCTCGCTGGTACACGGCACGACGAGGACCGGCGCTTCGGAGACAAAGGGGTGGAAGCCACCCTCCACATAGCCTTCTTCGCCACAGAGCTTGGCGATGGCCTGCTTGGTCTCCGGCTTGGTGACGACAATGAAGCTTTGCCCCTGAGTGAAGCCCGCGCTTGGCGCATGCCGCGCCAGTTCCAGCAGGCGCTCGATGACTTCCGGAGCGACCGGCTCCTCCGTGAAATGCCGCACCATGCGGCGCTTCAACACAACCTCTGTGAAATCCATCGGAAACACCCTCCTCGTCACATTATGTCACACTGCGCCCGTGTCATCATCCATGTTATTATTTTTAGGTGCGGCCACCGCTGGCGCTTCCGGTGTCGGCATCGCCTGCTCCCAGAGATTGCTGCTGGTTGGAATGGCGTTCACCGGGCTAGGGATCGCCTGACCCGTGATCGCAATCAGTTCCTGACGGCGCGCATCGGCATAGTGGCCGGCATGGCCCACGTCGCGCCGGATCTCCTGCATGCCATGCGAATCGCGGGCGATATGCAGCGCCCGCGACATAATCTCGCCCACCTGGGTCACGGCGATCTCCATCACCGTCAGTGCCTCGCGCAGTTCTCCCTCATGCACCACCCGCTTGCCCTTGCGCACCACGGGAAAGCCCTTGAGCGCTTTATGTTCTTCGGTGCTGATGCCAAACTCGCCCATATGCAGTGCGTCGGTGAGAATTGCCATCTCCTTGCCGCTGATCTCGCGCACCGCCCATTCCGCCGTCAACAGGTTGCGGATCGTGATGCCGTCCACCCGCATGCGCGCCCACTCCTCTGTATAGCCCCGCGCCATATACGAGCGGATTGCCCGTGCACGCCAATCTTCGTAGCCACGCTCCGGGTCGTCCAGCAGCTCCGCGTCGGCCAATTCCTGCCGGCGCGTCTGCACCGCGAAATAGGTCTGGGCCAGCGCGATGATCGGCTTCTCCGGATCGCCGTTCTGCGCGATGAGATAGCAGGCATAGCGCGTCAGGCGATAATCGCGCACTTGCCGTTGTGCACCCTTGGCGGTCGGGATCATTTTAGTGATATCACTAAAATGATCCGCGGCCTGCTGGCCGCTGCCCTCGCAGGCTCTCATCGCTTTCTTGATGACGCTCTCAAAATTCTGCCAGGTAGCGTATTCCAAGACAGGGGCCAACTCGCGGGCGAGCCAACAGTCACCCGCTTCATCGGTATGGCGGAGTCCCTCGAAGGGCAGGGCGTTGGGCGCGGGCAGTTGGGGACTGGGCATGTGTGTTTCATCCTTTTCTGACTTTGCAATGGACATGGCGTGTTTGTGGAAGATTGGACCGGCAGCGACAAAACCGTTCGCTGTGTGTACTATAATATAACACGTTTGCATCTCATATATGACAATTGTGCGCCATCTCTGTACCATCATCGTTGGCGTTTGCCTGTTACAGGTGCGTGTCGGGAGACACATGCATGCGGCGAGGGGACGGGGGCGGGATTGATCTCGCCCCCTCTAAACTCCCCTCTCCATCCGCAGATGGGGAGGGGTTGGGGGTGGGGCCACCGGGGTTGGGGGTGGGGCCACCCCGTCAGTTGCGGGCGCGGCGTTCCACGCGATCGACCAGGTTGCGGGGCTGCGTGATGGGCGGGGCCGGCGGCGTCGCCTGCGCGCCGTACATCTGCGAACCAGCCGGGGATTGCGCGGGGTAAGGGCCGGTCGCCGGCATGCCATAAGCGTTCGAGGTCGGCGGCTGGCCGTAGGGGCTAGGAGGCGTCTGCGGCTGGCCATAGACACTTTGGTTGCCCGGTTGGCCGTAGCTGCCCTGGTTGCCGGGTTGCCCATACACGCTCTGGTTGCCGAGTTGGCCGTAGCCACTCTGGTTGCCAGGCTGCCCATAGGCTCCGGGGGCCAGGTCGTCGCCGTAGCCGGTCATCGTGGGGGCGGGCGCGGGAACGGCGGAGGCTCCCCCCTGCATCGCCTTCTCATACGCCGGGTCGAAGAACGCGCCGGGGCGCAGCACCAGATCTTGCATCACATTGCTGCTAAAGACCGGGATGCCGCCCTGCATCTCCCAGATCTTCTGGCGATCTTTCAACGATTTCACGCAGCCGCCCGCCGCATCCGACAGGAACGGCACAGCGGAAAGGCTGACGCCGTGATGGCTGAACAGCAATTGCAGCCGCGCGCGGTCGTTGGATTGCAGCAGTTCGCCGGGCGGCACGTACCCTACGCCGCGCCCGCCGAAACCGCCTGTGGACTGGCGGGCGCGCTCCACGCTCTGGCGCTCGCGCTCGTCCTCGTAATCCACCGCGAGGTGCGCGCGCACCTCGAGCTGGCGGTGCGCTTGATCGCCCCACAGGCTGGGGTCGTGCCGCAGTGTGGAACGCGAGGTCGTCGCCATCCAGCGCATGTGGTTCGCCAACGCGGCCTCTTGTTGCGCGCGATCCTTGGGATAGACCAGTTGGATGACTTCCAGCAGGCGCATCTCATCCAGGGCGCGGTGATAGGCGGCGATCATATTGTCCATCATCGCTGTCGCCTCGCGGCCTGCCGTCTCGCGGGCGCTGCGCTCGTCGCTGCCCAATGCCCCCGCCATGCGTTCCAGTGCGGACTTCAGGATGCGGTCAGCCTCGCTGGTGGTGACAGCGGTATCGAGTTCGTTGATCGCGTTGGGGTCGGGGATCGCTGCCGGATCGAAGACATTGTGGCGATAGGGATGCTCTTGCGTCAGTTGGCCGCGCATCTCCGGTGACTCGCTGTGGTCGGCTTCCCAGCGCTGCTGCGTATAGCGCAGCGTCGTCAGCATCACATCCACCATGCGGATGCGCTTTTCCAACTCCTGGATCAGCGTGTCGGCGACAGCGTTCGAGGCGACGATGCGGTGGCGCTGCAACTCCTCGCTGCATGCCTGGCCATAATACGCCTTGCGCTGGCGGTCGTTCATCGCCGCCATCTGGTCGGGGCTGACGCGGTTCATCATCGCGCCGCTGGCGAAGGTCAGTTCCTTCACCTTCTTATACTCTTCCTCGAAGAGTTCCAGCACGGCCTTCATGCGCGGCAAGCTGCTGGCCCACACACCATTCTGGAAAACGCCGTCCAGCGCGCTCAGTTGTTCTTTGAGCGCCTCGTCTTTCTGCTCCTGGAAGCGCTGTTCCACCACTGTCGAATAGCGGTTGACCGCCTGGATGATCTCGCTGGCTGAACCCCAGCGGCGCGGCTCCGGCGCGGCGCGGCGCTCGCGGTCGGAGATGTGAAAGACCTCCATCACGCGGCGAGCGGGGCAGACCTGGTTGCGCAGCAAGTCTTGTTCGCGGTAATCCAGCGCGCCCCCTTCGGTCGCCTGGCGCAGCAGCGCCTCGGCACGGCGGCGGGCGAAGCCGGTGGCGAGATCCTTCGCCGGGAAGACGACTTCCAGCGGGCAGACGGAGCCAACATTGGTGATCAAGCCGCCGTCATCATGCTCTTGCAGCGCGGTGAGGTCGGGGCGCACGGCCTGCTCTTTCTTGCCGATGCCCGATAGGTTTTGCATGCGCATGGCGATAGCCATACCGATGAGCTGCGCCATCTGATCGACCTGATCGCCCAGTTGCGTGTCGTCGAAGAGGAAGATCTCATCCACCAGACCGCCCGGCACGCGAATCTGCCGATTGCCGAGGTCCATGATGAACGCCTGAGATTTGTCGTCGCCCTTGAGCATCAGGGCTTCCAGTTCCAGCAGCGCGGCCAGGCTGTTGCTCTTTTGCAGCGTCTGGCGTTCCGGCGCGACATTGCCCACGTTGACGGGCAGCATGGCATAGACGAAGATGTTGCCGCCGCGATTCTGCTTGCGCAGCACGTGCCGCGCCAGCGCCGTGAGTGCCGGCAGCGAACCGCTGCCTGTGCCGCCGCCCAGGAAGCATACGATGTTGATCGTCATCAGGTCGGTATCCGGCGCATGGCCGGCGCTATCGACGGCGCTGATGTTATTGAGCAGCGCTTCCAGGTGTTGTTCGATAATCGACGAGTTATAGGCGATGGCACCGTGGCCATTCTGGCGGATGCCGCCCGCGCCCATGCGCGTATATTCCGGCAGGCGCGTGCCATAGGGATTGCTGACCTGGAGCCACACGCGCTGTTCCTGCGGCAACCCTTCGGTATATTGCGAAAGGTCGGGGAAACGCAGCGTCTGCTTGATCATCGGCGCGGCATCGCTCGTCTCCTGATGGATGCGGTCGATCTCTTCCGAGAGCGGTTCCAGGTCCAGATACAGGCTGCCCACGCGCTCCTGGTCCGCGCGGTTGAGCGTGGGTAGCTCATATTTGGCGATCCACAGGCCGGCATAGGATGCCTTGGTGCCGATGTAGATGTTCAGCACTGGGCGCGAAATGCGCTCAGCGCGGGCATTGGGGGCGCTGCGCCCGTTCGTGGGATAGCTCATGCTCATGGGTGCCTCCAAACGTCTTCCGGTTGCGTCGATCATGTCGTCTCTGCCCTGCTGGTATCAATCTTTGGCCTCATCATACACCAGCGGGGCGGGCTTGTGTACCCCGCTGGTGGAGATTGTGAATCATGCACAGTTGGGGGATGGCCCCACCCCCGACCCCTCCCCATCTGCGGATGGAGAGGGGAGATCGTAGGGCGGACGTTCCTGTCCGCCGGGGTGGTCAGTCGCGGCGTGCCGCGCCGCGCCCTGGCAGCTTATCCATCGCGTTGCCCAGGCGGTCGCGGATGTCCGTGCCGCCACCGGTGGTGCCGCTGTAGCTGGCGGCGTTCGCGCCGCTGTTGCCCTGCTCGAATTGCAGGTCGGTCTTCTGGCCGGCTTCGCTATAGCTCAGGCGCGTGCGGTCCACGATGGTTTCCGGCCCGTCGGCGGGGGTGATGGTGCGCCCGTCGATCTGCCACTGCGCGCCCGGATCGCGCCGCGAGCCGTTGCGTACTTTGATCTGCACTTCGCCGCCCCAGCGGAAGATGAAGAGCAGGTTATTCGGCACCGTCACCTCGCCGCCCGGCAAGCGGTTCGGGCGCACGAAACGCCGCACCGACCAGCCCCGCCACCGTAGCGGGCGGCCCACGTCCAGTTGGCTGCGGCTACGCGCGATGCGCTGCATGCCCAGGTCCACCAGCACGGCCCGGCCATTCGGCTTGGGGCTGATGACGTAATTCACCGTGAAGTAGACCAGCGCGATGAGCAGCGCCAGGCCCAGCGTATACAGCGTGGTGATGGCCCAGGCGCGCAGTTCGTCGGCCAGCGAGGGCAGCCCGATGGTCACGGCCACCGGCGAGGCGCTCTGGGTCAGGTCGCCGAAGGAGTCTTTATAGCTGCCGGTCGTCTTCAAGGTAACGCAGAACGTCCCCTTCGCGCCGGTCGGGAAGAGCAGGCGGAAATAGCCGTTGCCGTCGTTGACCACCTGCACCGGCGTGCCGCTGGACGTGATGGCACACGAGCCATCGGCGTTCGCTGGCACCTCCGTCGCCGTCACGGTGGCGCTCGTGTAGGTCGTGCCACCCAGCAGCACCTCGCCGTCGATCAGCGCGTTCGGTGTGGCCGCCAGCCCTTGCAGTGGCCAATCGCTGGGGTGCCAGCCGAAAAATGTCTGGCTATAGAACGGCAGGGAGGCGTAGACGAAGCGCAGCACGGCGTCCCATTGCACCACACGCGTGCTGATCAGCTTGTCGGTCGGCTGGCCCGTCGTGGGGGAAAGCAGCGTCGCCGTGGGGAACTTCTCGAATTGCGCCGTGGTCTGCGTTTCCACCGCGTTCTCGCTGGCGGAGCGCGCCGTCACGGCGATCTCATACGTGCCGGTCGGGTTTGCGAGCGGCAGGGAGATCGTGCCGGTGTAGTCGCCGGTGCCATTGGGATCGGTCAGCAACACTTCCGTCGGGGTCGCTGTGCCGTTGCCGACGAAGCTGACGACCGCTTTCACATCGAATTGCTGGCCGACGACGGCGTTGCCCTGGTCGCGCAGCGCGGCGGTGATCGTCACCGGCTGGCCCAGCGGCTCCGCGTGGCCGTTGGCGGGCGCGGTGATATTCAGCGTCAGCGTCGAAACCACCAGGCTATCCATCAGGAATTGCCCGCTGCCGGTCACATTCAGTTGCCAGGGACCGGACTGCGGATTGTCGATGCTGAAGATGACGTAATGCGGATCAGTCGAGACGAACGCGCCCGCGTTCGAGGCGGAGATGACGCGCCCGTTGGGCGCCGTCACCGTCACCCTGGTGTTGGGATTATCCTTCACCGCGATCACGTCCAGGTGGCTGACAAAGTTACCGACGGCGAAGTTGCGCGAGGTCGTGCCACCGCTCAGGTTCGTCGGCGCGATGGTCGATCCCGGCGTGCGCCCATTGCGCAGCGCGAAGATATCGACAAAGAAGTGTGCCAGGTTCAGCGGCGAAACGCCCGGCACGATGCCTTTGCCATCGTCATAGAATTTGCCCGCTGTCGCGCTGGCGATGTCGCCCAGGAAGCCGTGGAAGTCCACGCCGTTCTGCGCGCCTGGCGGGCCGAGCGCGATGGTATCCACCGGCCAGCCGTTCTTCTTGAACTGCGGCACCAGATCGCTCTTGATGCTGTTGACCTGATCGCTGGTGCTGGGGTACGGCACGCCGTCGGTCAGCAAAATGACCGAGCCGCTGACCTGGCCGCTCTGGGTGGCGCTGTGCAGCATGCTGAGCGCCTGGTTCAGGCCGTCATACGTCGGCGTGTTGCCATCCGGTTTGCAGTTGTTGGATTTCTGCTGAATCGTCGCGCGCAAGGCCGCGCGTTCCGAAACGGTCGCCATCTCCGTCGGCTGCGCCCAGGTCTGGGCCGTGGGGAAATTGTGCGCGCCGCCGGTCGCGCCGGTGTTATCCAGCCCGACGACACCGATGAAGTCGCCTGGTCCGCTCAGGTCGATATAGGCATTGGCGGCGGAACAACGATAGCCATTGGGGTCGTTCTGGCTCATCGAGCCGGACATATCCAGCACGATGATGGTGACATGGCCCCCGGCGGGACTTCGGGGCGTCGCGGCCAGAGCAGGGGGGGCGAAGTGAGCGGCGAAGATGGTGCCGAGGGCGCAGAGCAGCACAGCTAGCGTCGCACTGATGCGGTGGAACGTCCTCATACGTCGGCTCCTTGGTACTGGTGGGGGGGCCGTTCAGAAGGTCAGCTAACCAGGCGAGTTGGGATAGCATGAATACGCCCGTCGCGCCTCCAGCATCGTCTGCGCGGCGGGCATAGCAGTCGGGAATGGTACAGCCTGGCTCTGAACCTGTTGTGAGAGTATTATACCATTCTCCGCATTCCAGGGAACGTTTTTTCACGGCAGAAATTCGCAGAAATCTAGTGGGATGCTTCACATCGCCCACAATTCGGTCGGGAAACTAGCGCGCTCCCGCGCATATCTGCCGGAAATCACCGGCGTAAAAGTGTCCGCTTTCCCCTGACAGCACAACTTTCGGCTTCCTGACAGGATGGCGCGGGCGTTTGGCGTATCCTGAAAGTGGTCCCGCGACGGGGTGCGCGCTGCTGGCGCACGAGGCGGCACGGGCGCAAGGAGCATACGAACAATGACCAATCTCGTGTATGGGCGCGTGCTGATGGGAACGTCGCTAGGGTTTCATATCATCCTGGCGGTCATCGGCATGGGGCTGCCTCTCTACATCTCGCTGGCCGAGGGCATCGGCCTCTGGCGACGGAATGACGCGCTGCGGCTGCTCGCGCGGCGCTGGACCTCCGCCTTCATCATCCTCTTCGCGGTCGGCGCGGCCACCGGCATGATCGTCGGCATCGAGCTGTCGTTGCTGTGGCCGAACTTCATGGCCATCGCCGGCCAGGTGATCGCGCTGCCGTTCGCCATCGAAGTTTTCGCCTTCTTCATCGAGGCGATCTTCCTGGGCATCTATGTGTATGGCTGGGATCGCATCACCAATCCGCTGTATCACTGGTTGTGTTCGCTGCCGATCGTCGTCGCGTCGGCGGCCTCCGGCGCGCTCATCACCATCGTGAATGCGTGGATGAACTCGCCCGCCGGTTTCACACTGAAGGACGGCAAGGTCAGCAATGTGCAGCCAATCGTTGCGATGCTGAATCCCGCGACGCCGACGGAATTGGCGCACACCGTCGTCACGGCCTATGTCGCGGTCGGCTTTCTGCTGGCGGGGCTGACGGCGATCACGATGCTGCGCGGGCGGCGCGGGCGCTATTACAAGCAGGCGCTGGCGCTCAGCACGCTCGTCGCGCTGGTGATGTCCATCGGCGCGCTGATCACCGGCGATCTCGCGGCGAAATACGTGGCGGCCTACCAGCCGGCCAAGCTCGCCGCGATGGAGGCGCTCTATCAGACGCAGGCGCACGCGCCGGAGATCATCGGCGGCATCCCTGATCCCGCGCACCACACCGTCCACGGCGGCATCATGCTCCCCGGCCTGCTGAGCTGGCTGGCGACGGATAATCCCAATGGCACCGTCGTGGGGCTGGATGCCTTCGCCAAAGCGGAGCAGCCGCCGATCTTCATCCATTATCTCTTCGACACGATGGTCGGCGCGGGGATGCTGATGTTCGCCGTCGCGGCGCTCTACGCGCTTTTGCTGTGGCGGCGGCGCGCGTGGGCCGGCAGCCCGTGGATGTTGCGCGCCCTCGCCGGCACGTTGCCCTTGGGTTTCATCGCCATCGAGGCCGGCTGGGTCGTCACCGAAGTCGGTCGCCAGCCGTGGATCATCTATCATCTGATGACCGTCAGCCAGGCGCTCACCACCGCGCCCTATATCGGCACGATGCTATGGATCTTCCTGCCGCTGTATGCCGTGATCGGCGCGCTGACCATCGTGGCGCTCGTCTGGTACTTCCGTGCGCACCCGCTGCGCCTGCCGGCCACGCCGGACCTGCCCGCGCCCCAGCCGGAAACCGAATTCGCCGGCACACGGTAAGAGAGGAGCATGAGCCAGCGCCTGAAGACGCGCCTGTGGGCGTGCCGCCGCGAAGGCCACCTACGTGGCCTGGACCTAGCCCGTGTAGACGGGCTTCGTGGCCATTGGCCCAGAGGCGCGGGTTCACCCGCCGGCCTCACATAGCATGCACACAACCATTCTGGCCGGTGCGGCCTTCGCGCTGCTGAGTGTTTTCCTGGGGCTGTATATGCTGACGACGGCCATCGATGTCGGCGGCAGCGTGATCGCGCTGTGGGCGCGCGGACGCCACCACGACGCGCAGATCGGGGCGACGATCCTGCATTATGTCTCGCCGGTGTGGGAAGTGAGCAATGTCTTCATCATCGCCTATGTGGTGGGTATGGTGGGCTTCTTCCCCGGCGGCGTGCCGCTTTACGGCACCGCGCTCTTCGTGCCGCTGGCCGCCGCGCTGGTGCTGATGCTGGTACGCGGTTGTGCCTTTACCTGGCACTATTATGTGAACCAGCAGAGTTGGGTGGCGCAGGGCATCGCGGCGGGGGCGGGCGCGTTGGTGCCGGTGGCGCTGGTGCCGTTCCTGGCCGTGGCGGATGGGGCAAGTCGCGCGCACGGCGATTCGTTGGCCCTGCTGGGGCAGCCGCTGACGCTGGCGCTGATGCTGGTGGCGCTGACCTCGACGCCGTTCATCGCCGCGACCTTCCTGGCGTGGTATGCCGCTCGCGCGGACGACGCGCCCGTGGCCGCGTACCTGCGCCATCTGGCGCGGCGCACGGCGGGACCGCTCTTCCTGGCGGCAACGCTGCTGGGCCTGGCGCTGCACCAGACCGCTCCGGCGCACGCGGCGGCGACGGCGCGCTGGCTGCCGCTGGTGGTGGGCGCGGTGGTGCTATTCGGCGCGCAACTGCGCTGGCTGTGGCATGGCACGCGGCCCGGCGCGGCCTTCGGCGCGCTGGTGGGGGCGGTCGCGCTCTCGCTGGGTGCCTGGCTGGCGGGTCAGTGGCCCTACCTGGCCCGGCCCGGCCTCACGGCGGCTTCGACCCTGGTCAACGGCCCGATGTATACCGCGCTGGCCGTCACCATCGGCCTGGGCATGGTCGTCTTGCTGCCCCTGCTCGCCGGCTTCTACTACATCTTCGTCGTGCGCTGGAACCACGCCCCGGCCTGATATACAATAGTGCCAGGGAATACGCTACCACTGATACGCTTTTCAGATCATCAGGATGGGTACCGGAGGACTGCCATTCCTGCCTGTCATGCTTCCCCGGAGGACCGCCATTCTCCATAACACCGGAGGACCGCCATTCCTGTCTGTCACGTTTCACCGGAGGCTAGCCATTCACCATAACACCGGAGGACAGACATTCCTGTCTGTCCGGCCACAATGGCCACCGACTGTACCCGCAAGCGGTATGAGAGGGGACGGAAGATGGTGTATAAGTCAGGCGATTCATGTAGATCGACGCAGTAATCAGGTAAACGGGGGCTGGTATTTGGCGGGAGGCGGGCGGTATTGATTGAAACCAATTTGCGCGCCTAAGAGCGTGTCTGAAAAGGGGGTAACGAAGCGAGTAAGATGAGGGCATGAAACCAACATATCCCTCGGATCTTACTCCACAGCAATGGGAGTATAGCAAAGATCTGCTTCCCCCGGCCAAGCCGGGCGGACGCCCGCGCTCGCTGGATATGCACGCGGTGGTCAACGGCAATTTGTACGTGGTGGTCGGCGGCATCCAATGGCGCATGCTACCCAAGGAGTATCCGTGCTGGAAGAGTGTCTACCCCTATTTCCGGCACTGGAGTCGGACGGGGATCTGGAAGCGCATCCATGACACCATTCGCGCGGTGCTGCGGCGCAGGGGAGGCCGCCACAAACATCCTACCGCCGGTAGGTTGGATAGCCAAACGGTCAAAGCGGGCAGTCATGGCAACGTGCGCGGCGACGACGCCGGCAAAAAAATCCTGGGGCGCAAACGCCATGTGGTGGTCGATACCCTGGGATGGGTACTGGCGGTGGTCGTCACCTCAGCGGCGCTCCCGGATCGGGCAGGTGCCCGTCTCGTGCTGCGCCGCTTGGGAGGCGTAGGCAAACGGTTAGAGCGGGTGTGGGTGGACGGTGCCTATGACGGCGCGCTCCTTCCCTGGGCACAGGCACCCTTGGGTATCGTTCTCACCCTCGTCAAGAAATTGACGGGCCAGCAAGGCGTTCAGGTGCTGCCCCATCGCTGGGTGGTGGAGCGCACGTTTGGCTGGTTTACCCTGCATCGCCGGTTGGTCAAGGATTATGAGGTCAAGCCGCGCCAGAGCGAATCGATGATCGATCGGGCCATGCTGCGCCTCATGCTTCGTCGCTTGGCTCCTTGACCTTTTCAGACACGCTCTTAAAGGGATGTTCCTTTGGCGCTTGCTCTTCTTTCTCGGCCTTATTCGATCCATACAACTGCCGATTTTCGGCAAGGATACGGCCACAGGTGGCTCGACTCAGGTGAATGCCCATGCGTTTCAAGGCGGATTGGATGCGAAAGGCTCCTAACTCGGGGGGTTCCTGTAATTTCCGTATCTCTTGCTTGATCACCAGATCGACTTTGCGCACCGGACGGGTATTCGCTCGTGATTTATCGGGTAATCCTGCCAGATCTTCGGTTTTCCAGCGCTTCAAGATGTCATAGATCGTGGATCGACCTGCATGCAGATACCCGACGATGGCCGAGGGAGACCAGCCTTGCGCATGGAAGCGTACGACGGCTTTGCGGCGCTGGAATCCGTCCGTGATCTCATCATAGAGGGGATACCAGCGCTGGCGAGTGGTTGGAGGAGAGCCATTGGCCAACACCTCCTTGATCGTGTGGTGACTGGGTCGCCGATTATACTGCACAAAGCACACCTGGGCGATCTCGCGCAAGCTGAGATCCGGATATTGGGCGGCGCAATCCACAATGAGTTGCCGCAAAGGCGGCGGGAGAGTTCGCTGATCCTCGGGGTCGGCAGCAGAAGCGTGCCGCCGAAAGAGGCTCATCATCCCGGTCTGATCAAAGGCATCAGCCTGCCGACGGATGGTCTGTTCGTTGCCAGCAGTCTGCTCAGCCCGTTCGGCAGGACCATCGCCAAAGAGCACGACAGGACGAATCCGCTCATACACCATTTGCTCTTGCCAGAGGCAGAGTTGGCAGATTTCAGGCCACGCTTCCGTATGGGTATGTTGCCGTCTGCTCGGCATAGGGTTCCTTCGCTGATACAACTACGGCTAAGCACGAAGGTTCCTTGAAGTATACCATAGCTATCCAAGGGAGGATAGATCGGACAGAAATTGGGTCTCTGTTCTTCCGGGTGAAACTAGGAGAAAAAGGGGAAAGCAAGAACAGCGCCCGTGATTCGTTCTACGACTGTAGAACTTCCTGCCAAGGAGTGAATCACGGGCTATGCTTTTTCAGCATACCGCACCTGATCAGATCGCCGTTCCGCTCGCGTTACCTGGCTGGCAGATCCGTGAACAACGGTGTCTGGCGGATGGGACGCTGGAAATTGATCTGGTGTCCCAGGCATTGCGTGCCTGTTGCCCCCGGTGCCAGCATTGGAGTCACAAGGTGCACGATACCCGTCGGCGGCGGAAAGCTGACCGCCCTTTAGGACCGCATCGCATCGTACTTATCCTCTACAAACGGCGCTTTCGCTGTACCGTCTGTCAGCGTCCCTTTACCGAATCCGATCACATCTGTGGCTGGCGACGACGGACAACGGCCCGTCTGCGCCAGCAGATTGGGAAGCAAGCCAGTCACCAACCCATCGCCCACGTGGCGCAAACCTATCAGGTTGGCCCGCGCTTTGTGACAGCGTGTTGGGAACAGGTCGTGCAGGCGCGCGTAGGGCGCTCCCTGGCGGAAACGGCCCCCTTGCCTACCCCACGCTGGTTGGGCATCGACGAGTTCGCCCGGCGCAAGGGCCGCCGCTACGATACAATCTCTGTGACCTGGACCACCGCCAAGTCCTCGACATCAGCGCCGGACGGACGCTGGTCGACGCCTGCCGGTTGCTGGAACGCATGGAGACGCCTGAACGGGTGGAAGCGGTGAGCATGGATATGAGCATGACCTTGCGCGAAGCGGTGGTGCTCAGCTTACCCGACGCGCGGGTGGTCGTGGATCACTTTCATGTGGTGCAGCATGTTGGCAAGGCGCTGACCAAAGTCGTGCAGCGTGTGTGTCACACTCCCCCTGGGGAAAGCGGCACTCAAAGGACACCGCCATCTGTTCCTGCGTCCCCAGGAGGCGTTAGCCCCGGACGAGCAACAGCAGCGGGCGGATCTGGGGGGGTGGCCTTTCCTGACATCGCGCTCGCCTGGCACCACAAAGAGACCCTGCGCACCTGGTATGCCACTGCCACCCCGTCCAATGCCCAGGCAACCTTCCACACCTGGCTGGCGCAGGTTGAACGGACCGGTCCACCGGAAGTGATCACCGCTCTGACGGCCTTGCGCACCTGGGAACGCGAGATTGTAGCCTTCTTCACCTTTCGGATTTCCAATGGATATGTGGAAGGCACAAACAACCGCACTAAGGCGCTCATGCGCCAGGGGTACGGCTATCGCAATCGCCACCACCTCCGTTGGCGCATTTTGACCAACACCGCCTGATGCCTTCACCCGCAAGGACGGAGACCCCAGAAATTACTGCGCACCTGTGTCCAGGATGCTATGTGTTAGTTTCTTCCAATCCCTCAATCGGGATAACCAATCTTACGACGGCACAATAGCGGGGTACACGATCAATCTGTATCCGGGTTCCAATCCCTCAATCGGGATAACCAATCTTACGACGTGCCAAATATCGAATCGAGCACATCGGGCAAATAGGTGTTCCAATCCCTCAATCGGGATAACCAATCTTACGACCGCACCAGTTGCGCGCGGTGCATCCCGATCTGGACGGTTCCAATCCCTCAATCGGGATAACCAATCTTACGACGCATTGTGCGCCGCGACCCCGGCGCGAGCGACGCGTTCCAATCCCTCAATCGGGATAACCAATCTTACGACGATGCCTATATGCTGCGCGAACTGCCACCCGGATAGTTCCAATCCCTCAATCGGGATAACCAATCTTACGACATATATGTTGGCGATGGCCTGGGCCTGGGACTTCGTGTTCCAATCCCTCAATCGGGATAACCAATCTTACGACGCAGCCACACCCGGTCGCCGCGCAGGCCCGGCAAGGTTCCAATCCCTCAATCGGGATAACCAATCTTACGACGGAGCGGCCTGGCGCAAGCCATCAGCATATGCCCAGTTCCAATCCCTCAATCGGGATAACCAATCTTACGACCCGAGCTGCTTGACGCTCGCCATCGCGGCAATCATGGTTCCAATCCCTCAATCGGGATAACCAATCTTACGACCACCAGAAACATCAGAAAGACCAACGCATACGAGGGTTCCAATCCCTCAATCGGGATAACCAATCTTACGACCGTATGCAGTGTGTGCCGGTGCCAAGAGGATGAATGGTTCCAATCCCTCAATCGGGATAACCAATCTTACGACATGCCTGTCGCCAGGCGACGCCCCGCGCCGAAAAGTTCCAATCCCTCAATCGGGATAACCAAGCTTATGACTCAATCGCGCTGTGTCGTTTACCACGCTTCGGCAGGGTTCCAATCCCTCAATCGGGATAACCAAGCTTATGACGACTTACATCGGTTGGGGCAAACAGGCGGCATGGGTTCCAATCCCTCAATCGGGATAACCAAGCTTATGACATCGCTTCGTGAAAGGCCAGCGCGTGCCATTCATAGGTTCCAATCCCTCAATCGGGATAACCAAGCTTATGACTCAAAGAACTGTTCCTGTTGCTCTGATTCCGAGACGTTCCAATCCCTCAATCGGGATAACCAAGCTTATGACCCCACTAACTGACAGCCACAGTGCGCCATATCACGTTCCAATCCCTCAATCGGGATAACCAAGCTTATGACGCGACGATACGAGCGCCGCCGCCTACCAACCACTGAGTTCCAATCCCTCAATCGGGATAACCAAGCTTATGACGTCGCCGCTTCGATCACCACCTCATCACCCCGTCGGTTCCAATCCCTCAATCGGGATAACCAAGCTTATGACCGAAACAGGGCTGGCGGGTCGTCGCGCAATCCAGCGTTCCAATCCCTCAATCGGG
>DAIDGU010000036.1 GCA_027459785.1 Ktedonobacteria bacterium
GACACAGGGAAACAGGCCAGTCTTGAACTGGTAGAACGCTTGGGGACAGAGGGGCCGCTGGCAGTGCGACGTGAGCCACACTGGTAAGCCCGCTGGCTGAACCAAGAATCTGCTATGGCTTTAGCCTATGCAGAGTGTCAACCCGCCAGCCCCGTCTTCTACGGCTTCCGCCGCACCCTTTTCGCCGCGACGAAAGCCTAGCCATCGGCGCATGGCACGTAATGGTGAACAGGCATATCCACCCCCAAGGAACACAGCGGATCTGCCTGCCTGCCACTCCGTGCCTGCATTGAATTGATCAGCAATGGCATGAGCGCCAATACGGGTTTCATCGCCGCAGGCATTCGAGGGTGATTTTAACTGACCGTTTCCTCGTCGTCGTCTGCGTCGGGGGATGCGGGTGATTGGCCGGCGGGGTCGCCGATGATAATGAGTGGTTGGCCCTGGGTGACGGCCTGGCCCTGTGCTGTTTTCACCGCGCGGATGACGCCGGCGCGCGGCGCGAGCAGATCGTTTTGCATCTTCATCGCTTCCAGCACCACCACGCGCTGGTTGCGCTCCACGGCGTCGCCCGGCGCGACGAGTACGCTCGCCACCAGGCCCGGCATCGGGGCTTTCACCGTCACCTCGCCGGTTTCCGCACGCCCTTTGCCCAGGCTGGCCAGCGCGTGCAGCCGCTCGTCCACCACTTCCACGGCCAGCGGCACACCATCCATATAGACCTCGAAGGGCAGCGTGTCGGCGCTTTCCGCGGGCAGGGCGCGCACAAAGACCTCATAGGAGCGCATACCCAGCAACAGGCTGTAATGCCCTGGATTCACCAACGCGCGATCCACCGGCTGCGGCGTGCCGTCCACGCTGGCCTGCCAGCCGTGCTGCGCGTCGCGCTCAATATCCAGCATATGTGGCTGGCCGTCAACTATCACCCGATAGCGCATCGTCCCCTTGCTCCTTTGGAGGGTGTCGTCCTCACTGCATCGTTCTCTGCCTTAATTATGTCGCAAAAACAGTGGCAGTGGAAAGCGGGGCAACGTGAATGCGTCAATCGGGGCGGGTGAACCCATAGGAGCGCCCCTTCATGTGGTCGCCCTGGTAGGCTGCTCCGCGATCTTGTTTGCCCCAACCCCTACGCTCCCTGTGACAACACTTGCGCGGCGTGTTCCGCTTGCGCTGGCCTGGCGCGCGCGGGATCGAGCAGGGCCAGCGGGAGCAGCGAGAGCAGGAACAGCACGGCGACGAAGGGGAACATCGCGCTGTAACCGTACAGCGTGATCAACGTGCCGATGCTGATGCCCGCCAGCGGCGCGGCGATGGAGGTCAGCGTGCCATCCAGGCCGGTATAGAGGCCGACGGTGTCGGCGAAGACCAGTCGTGTCAACAGAGGATAGGCGCTGGCGGTCTGCGCGGCATACCCTACCCCCGCTACGGCCAGCACGGGATACAGCAGCGTGGCTGTGTGAACGAAGATCCCGGCGAAAGACGCGCCGGCCAGCAGCAGCATCCCCACGAAAAAGATCGTTTTGATGCCGAGGCGGTCGGCGATGATGCCCAGCGGCCATACACACAGCGCACTCACCAGCAGCAGAATCAAGGGGAAGACCAGCGACGCACCGACGCTCACCTTGAGAACTTTTTGCGCATACAGCACGATGTTAGGCGTGATGGCGCTGATGCCGAACCACACGAAGAACTTGGTCGCCAGATAGAGCTGGATTTGCCGATCACCGCGCAGCCCCTGCCAGTATTCGCGCAGGGTATAGTGCCGCCGGGCGGTCACACCGGGTAGTTCGCGCGGCTCACGCAGACCGAGCAGCGGCGGCAGATAGCCGAACAGCAGCAGCGCCGCGACCAGCACGAAGAAGAAGCCGTAGCCCAGGCGCTTTTCCAACAGGATGCCCAGGATGATCAGCACGACTTCGCCCGTCGCTTCCAGCATATGAAAGATGCCGTTGACACGCCCGCGCTGCCCCGGCGGCGTGAGGTCTGCCAGCAAGGCGCTATAGGGATTGTAGAAGAGCGTGTGAGCCAGGGTGAAAAGGAAGATGCCGAGGGCGATAAGCGGCAGGGCGCCGCTGGCGCTCAGGCCGCCGCCCAGCAGCGCCAGCACAGGCGTCAGCGCCAGGCAGGCGATGGTGAGTGGCGCGAAGACGGCGATGAACCAGCGCCGCCGGCCCAGCCAGCCATACCAGCTACGGTCGCTCCACGCGCCCACCAGTGGCTGCACCACGATCCCTTCCGCCGAACTGGTGTTGCTGAGCAGATTGATAATGATCGGCGACGCACCGAGCATGCTGAGGAAGCTGGGCAAGAAGTAATGGTTGAAGGCGTTGAAGGTGCCGGTAGCGAAGTTGCCGGCGGTATACGTCAGTGTCGTGCTGAAAGGGAGCGGCGGGGCTGCCGGGCGCACGACGACCTCGGCCTCGCCGGGTGCGACTTCCGCCTGAGATTGAGTCGCCATCTGCCTGCCTCACTTGGTTGATTGTTGTGCCAATGGCTGTTCCCGCTGGCGCAGCACGTCCGCCAGCACGTCGGGCCGGTCGGTCATGATGCCGTCCACGCCCCAGTCCAGCAGCCGTTCCATGTCCGCGCGGTCGTTGATCGTCCAGACGTGGACCTTGCTGCCCAGCCGATGCGCCGCGCGGATGGATGCGGGCGTGACGATACGAATGCGCCCCTGCGCCTCCGGCACTTGGAGCGCCTGGAAGGCCGGGCGCAACAGGCGCGCGGTATATAACGGGCGAGCCAGGGTGAAGGCGGCGACCTCCGCCGGGCAGGCGCTGGTGGCGACCGCGCCGCGCGTGAGCGCGCGGAAACGCCGCAACGACGCGCAGACGAAGCTGCCGACAATAACGCGATCCGTCGCCCCCGCCGCCTGAATCGTCGCCCAGAGGCGTTCTTCCTTGCCGGGCTGTGGCTCTTTCAGATCGATATTGATGAGCAGGTCGGGGAAACGCTCGAAGACGGCGTGCAGCGTGGGGATGGTCACGCCCTGGCCACGAAAGGGATACGTCTGCCCGCCATCCGTGGTGAAGCGATAGCCGGCATCCAGCCGTTGCAATTCGGCCAGGGTAAAGCGCGCCACCGGCCCCTGCCCGTTGGTCATGCGATCCACGGTAGGATCGTGACTGACAACCACCACACCGTCGCGCGTGAGCTGGATGTCGAGTTCGAGCGCATCGGGCTGATACGCCGCGCCGAGATCGAAGGCCGCCAGCGTATTTTCGGGCGCAAGCAGTCCGCCGCCCTGATGGGCGAAATGCAAAAAGCGATCAGGAATCATCACGCCTCCCCGCGCAGGTTCGGGCTGGCGTCAATTATAGCAGCCCTTGCTGAGCAACGCAACCGGCAGCAACCGGCACACGTCGCATCAGCGCCACCTTGTTGACATTGCGCACCGCATGCCGTATAATAGACAGCGTGACGCGGGGTAGAGCAGTGGTTAGCTCGTCGGGCTCAATCCGTGAAAGCAGTGAGATGGATACAAAACTCAAGGGTGCTGTATTCATCGGCTACGGCAGTGAGATTCACTTTGTCGGAGCCGACAAGCGGCAGCGTAAACCAAAATCCGCCAATTATCGTGACGCTTGGACACTGATTGCACAATGGGCTGCACAGAGGGAAACTCCTGTGCGAACACCTCACAAATTCGGGGAAGCCGCTGGCGGGGTAATCCCGAGCGAAGCTCTGGCAGATGCAAGCCTGCGAGAGAACGTGTAGAGACTTGATGTGAGGCACCCTAACGGTTAGGCCGAGGGTGAAGGGAAAGTCCAGACTACAAACCGGCTTTGCCGGGCAGCGAAAGCTGTAGTAGTACGCATAACCCGGAGGTCGTCGGTTCGAATCCGGCCCCCGCTACCAATTCACACCGATCACAGAGGAATATCATGTTTCTCTGTGATCCCTTTTCCCGGCGAGGTAGCTCAGTGGTAGAGCTAGGGACTCATAAGCCCTCGGTCGTGGGTTCGAATCCCACCCTCGTCACCATCGCCCCCAGGCTTGGGGGCTTTTCCTTTGCTTGCGCCACTTTCTACCAACCATACATAGTGCTGTTTTTCCTATAACCCCGACTTTTTAGTCACTCGGTCGTGACTTTTTGAGGCCCTTGGTCTCGTCGATTCCGTTATCTAATAAGCGTCAACCTCTATTCTATGCTATAATGCCTCAACAAAAGATGTCCTTTAGAGAAAGAGGGAATTAGCATGAGTCCCCTGAAGATCTTCATTAGCCACAACCATGCAGATAATGCCTTCTGTGAAGAACTTGTTTTGGCTCTGAAAGCTAGAGGAACAGACGTATGGTATGATGAACATAACATGGGTGCAGGTGTTTTATTGGAAGAGATTAATCATCAATTACTTGAGCGCCAAATTTTTATCGTCATTTTGTCTCGATCTGCTTTGTCATCACACTGGGTTCGTTCAGAATGCGAATGGGCCTATATACTATATATGCAAGAACCTAGCCGAATTATTCTTCCTGTGCTAGTTGAACATCTTGAACAACAAGATTTAAACTCCCATTCCTGTCTCTCCGGCCCCAATGATCACCGTCTTTACCCGCAAGGGGTATAACAACGTAATCAGCGTATCACGCTATAGGCGGTAAACGAGCATCATATCCGTTTACTCGATGCCAGGCCGCTTCTCCACTTTATGCACCCTCTTTTGACGGAATCAGGCGCTCGCGCGCACCATGTCTCCACCGCACTGGTGAACAGCCTTTACTATGGCTAGTTGCTTGACGTTAGCAGAGGTGGCATGGTACAATGACCATAGCCTCAACCCTGACGGTTTTCCAGGACCATAAGCAACCATTTTGGCAGCGGTTTTGGGATAGTTGGGCAGAGGTTCCGGCGAACATTGTGCGTCGTTTCGCTTTAACACACCCAAACAACGGCGGTATAGCCAAGTGGTAAGGCAAGGGTCTGCAAAACCCTCACCCCCGGTTCGAATCCGGGTGCCGCCTCCCTGATCCCAGCCCTGCTTCCAGCAAAAAATGTAATGGCCCTGCTGCTCGGTTTAGGAGCAGTGGGGCCATTTTGTGCCAATTGATCACGCGCCTTCATTGCGCGGGATTGTAGCGCGCGATCCATTCCAGCATGGCGCGGACATGGGCGACGCGCTGGCCGGGGGTGCCGGTGGCGATGCTGTGGCTGGTGCCGGGGACGCGCAGGAAGTCCGTCGCCGCGCGTCCGAAGTAGCGGAGGGCGGTGTACATCTGCTCGCTCTGCTCGATGGGGCAGCGCCAGTCGCGCTCCGCGCCGATGACGCGCGTCGGCGTGGTGATGCGGTCGGCATAGGTGATGGGCGAACGCTCGATGTACCAGTCGCGCCGCTCCCAAGGCGTGCCGCCCTGCTCGACCACGCCGGAAACGGTGTCGATATCCGACGTGCCGAAACTGCTGATGAGATTCGAGACGCTGTTGACCGTGACGGCAGCCTTGAAGCGGTCGGTGTGACCGATGATCCAGTTCGTCATGTAGCCGCCGTAGCTCACGCCGGTGACGGCCAGCCGGTCCGCGTTCAGTCCGCCCCGCGCCAATGCGGCATCCAGCCCGGCCATGATATCCTGATAGTCGCCGCCGCCCCAATCGCGGTCGCAGGCACGGGCGAAGACCTCGCCATAGCCGATGCTGCCACGCGGATTCACGAAGACGACGGCATAGCCCGCGCCCGCGAAGATCTGGCGGGTGGCGTTGTAGCAGGGACCATACCAGCCGTGCGGCCCGCCATGGATCTGGAGGATCACCGGCCAGGACGCGGGCAGGTCATCCGCCGCGTCGCCAGGGGGCGGCATGACCCAGCCCTGCAACTGCCAGCCGTCGGGCGCGGTGAAGGCGAATTCGTGGGGGCGGGACGTGTGATAATCCGCCAGCCAGGGATTCAGTGTCGTCAGCCACTCCGTGGTGGCGGGGTGGGACGCCAGATCGCAACGCAGGAGATCGGCGGGGCGGGTGGGGTCGGCGGCGATGGCGACGACGGTCTGGGCATTCACCTCGACGAGCGGGCCAAGCTGCCACGCGCCCTCGGTGATCGCGGTGATGGTCCCTTCGGCGACTGCCACGCGATGCAGATTGCTGGTGCCGCGCACGTTCGCCGTCAGATAAATCGTGCGGCTGTCGGCAGACCAGGCGGGCGGACTGGTAGGGAGCGAAGCGATATCGCCGCTGATGCCGTGGCCGACATTGGCATCTTGGCCGGCCAGCACGTCGCGCGCCTGCCAGGTGTCGCCCTGCCGTTCGGCCAGCCAAAGGTGCGTGTCGCTGTGGCTCCATTCCGGCGCAACGGCCTGGCTGAACCATGCCAGACGGCCATCCGGCGACCAGGCGGGCGTGTGGTTCTCGCAGGGCTGGGTGGTGATCTGGGTCAGCGCGCCGGAGGCGACTTCCAGCAGCCAGATAGCATCCGTGCGGTTGGCGTCGCGCTCCTCGGAGCGGTCGCTGACGAAGGCGATGTGTGCGCCATCCGGCGACCAGGCGGGATCGAGGTGATCGTAATCGCCGGTGGTGAGCGGGGTCGGCGCGGGAACCGTCGCGCCGGGGTGGCGCGCGACGAGATCGCCGACATCGATGCGCCAGATGTGCTGGCGGCCCTCCAGCAGTTCGCCATAGCCGTCCCAGCGATATTGTAGGCGCGTCACGTGGCGCAGCCGCGTCGCGTCATACTTGGCCCGCTTCTCCCGCGCCGCGCGGTCCTCGTCGGCGGGCTGGATCGGATCGTCTGCCGGTGGCACGCCCGTCAGGAAGAGCAGCGACCGGCCATCCGGCGACCAGCGAGGCTGGCTGACGCCATAGCGCATGCGTGTCAGGCGCACCGGCTCGCCGCCATCCGCCGGCAGCAGCCAGAGTTGCGTGCCATCGGCGCGGTCGCTGACGAAGGCCAGCCACGCGCCGTCCGGCGACCACTGGGGCGCGGTGTCGCGGTGGGTGCCGCTGGTGAGTTGGCGCGTGGGGGCGTCCGGCTGAGCAAGATCGAGCAGCCAGATGGTGGACCGACGTTCGTCGGCATCCGCGTCCTGGGTCAGCACGGTGTAAGCCAGGCGGTGTGTATCAGGGGCCAGCGCGAGGCTGGTGGGAACGGCGAAACGCAGCAGATCGGCGGGGGTGAGGGGCGCGGGCATAGAACGGCATCTCCTGTCGATACGGATATCATGCTCTATTCTAGCATCCCCAGCCCTGTAGCTCCTCAGAAAAGCGGCACATATTTTTGGATGACCAGCGATGTCCCCAGGCTGAGCGCCACGGAAAGCGCCGTGCCAATCAGGAAGATCTGGTAATCCGCCGTGAGGGTAGCCGATGGGGCTTCCCGATCTTGCGTGCGCCACTCACCCGCCGTTTTCAGCAGTAACCAGAAACCGACGATCTCGCTGCGATTCAACAGGAACGCGGTCGTTACGATGATCTGCTCGGTGGCACCGATGAGGCGCGGCAGCCAGGATCGATAATTTCCTGGCCCCAAATATTTCCAGGATAATAGCCGGATGATGGGATTGATCGTGAGCCAGCCAACGAAAATGGCGAGAAGATACGCGCCAACGTATTGACCAGCTGTGCTGAGTGTAGCGAGCATTAGTTCATCCTCCTGTCCGGATGCTTTCAAGACTCGTTCCCATCATAACCACTAGCGTCAATAGTGCAAAACATCCCTGGTATAGCTGTACACGGCTTTGCTACAATCTCTATACAACGCGTCATAACAGGGAACACTATTGGCGATAGGGGAGCAAAGCAGTATGCAGCCAACGGAGCAAGGGCAGCGCGTGGTGGTGGTCGGCGGCGGTTTGGCGGGTCTGGCGGCGGCGCGCAAACTGGTCATGGCCGGCCAGCAAGTCGAAGTGGTGGAGGCGCGCGACATCCTGGGCGGCAAGGTCTCGTCGTGGCGCGATGCCGATGGCGATTGGATCGAAAGCGGCCTGCACGTCTTTTTCGGCGCGTATGATGAGATCTTCACCCTCATGCGTGAGGTCGGCATCTATGGCAACATCCTGTGGAAGCCACACGTGCTGCGCTATACCCTGGCGGGCGGTGATCACTTCGACTTCGAGAATTGGCCGCTGCCCAGCCCGTTGCATCTGATGCCGACCGTCCTGCGCAATCGCTATTTCACCTGGGGCGAAAAGCTGACGCTGGTCAAGGCGCTGCCGAAGATCGTCCTGAGCAACGACCAGTATTATGAGGCGCAGGACGCGCTGACCTATGAGCAGTGGCATCTGGCGCAGGGCGTCAGCAAGAAGATGCTCACGCGGATGTTCCTGCCGATGGCGCTGGCGCTGAAATTCGTGCCGCCCGAAGAGATCTCCGCGCGCGTGGTGCTGGATGTCGCGGGTATGTTCCTGCGCGAGAACCAGGCGTCGCGCATGGGCTTCCTCGCCGGTTCGCCACAAGATAAGCTGATCGGCCCCATCGCCGCGGATATCACGCGGCGGGGCGGGATCATCCGCACGGGCGCTAAAGTGCGCGAATTGATCATGGCTGGCCCGCGCCATATCGCGGGCGTGCGCCTGGCGGACGGCACGGAGGTGCGCGGCGACGCCGTGGTGCTGGCGCTGCCCATCCATCAGCTCAACAAGCTGATTCCCGCCGCTTGGCGCGGCGACCATCCCTATTTCGCCAATCTGGCGCAGTTCGAGGGCGTGCCGGTCATCACAGCGCAACTCTGGTTCGACCGCCAGGTGACGGGCATCGACAACGTTCTGTTCTGCCCCGACGGGCGCATCCCCGTCTATGCCGACCTGGGCAACACCACGCCGGACTACGCCGTCGGCGGGCGCTCGCGCATCGAGGCCGTCGTCGCGCCAGCGCGGCAGATCTTCGACCACGACGACAAAGCGATCATCGATCAGGTCTGGCGCGACATCCAGAACGCGTTCCCCCAGCGCACCGCCGGCGCGCAGATCACCAAGGCGACGGTTGTGCGCATCCCGCAGTCGGTCTACTGGCCCAAGCCCGGCCTGAACAAGCTGCGCCCCACCCAGCGTTCGCCGATCCCGAACCTGTATCTCGCCGGCGGCTATACGCGCCAACGCTTTTATGATAGCATGGAAGGAGCCGTGGCCAGTGGCAACCGCGCGGCAGCCGCGCTCCTCGCCGATGTGCATGCGATTCACCAGCGCGTCGCTGTCCCCGCGCTGGTGCTAAGTGAAGAGTGAGAAAGGCGGAAAGACGAATCACGGAAACCTCGGGAAGTTAAGACGGAACGCGGAATGACACGAAATGGACACGAGATCACGCGAGTTAACGCAAGATCTTGGTAAAACAGAAAAAGAGACCTGTTTTCAGGTTATAGCTAGCAGCGTGATGCCATTTCGCGTGATCTCGCGGTGATTTCGTGTCATCTCGCGTTCCGTCTTTCTTCCGCCTAGCAAGGAGATAATCACATGAGCGCGATGTCGATGGCCAGGGTCGTGCCGTTCGCCCGCCGCTGGCGGCGTGTGCGGTGGTGGCAGGCGCTCTATGTGTTGGCGCTGCTGGGGCAGTTCCTCGCGCCGCTCTTCGTCATCGTCAACGTCTTCCCGTTTGGCCCCATCGGGCGCTTCATCTACTGGCTGGGCATGGTGATCTGCCCCATCGCCTGGGATACGCCGACGTTCTTGGGGCAGCCGATGATCGTCTGTCCGCTGTGCTATGGCGCGCTGGTGGCGCTGACGACGCTCACCTTCAGTTATCCGCGCCCGCGGCGGGCATGGGCGGCGTGGTTCGCGCTACCGGCCTATCCGCGCCTGGCGCTGGCGGGACTGCTGCTCGTCCCCTGGCTGAGCGCGTATATCTTCATTCACGCGGGGCTGTGGGTGCTGCCGTGGCCGGTGATGTTCGTTTACGGCTTGCTGGGCGGCACGGGGACGGCGCTCGTCGGCTATCAGATGCTTGAACTGGCGGTGCCACGCGCCCAGCGCGGGGAGCGGCTGCCATGAACGACCACATCATTTTGATCGACGGCTACAACGTCATCCGCCGCTCGCCGCAACTGGCCCAGGCCGAAAAGCGCTCGCTGCAACACGGGCGCGACGCGCTGATCACGCTGCTGGCTGCGCGTTACGGCGGACGCTCCGCGGCCATCGTCGTCGTTTTCGACGGCGCGGAACCGCGCGAGATGCGCACAGCGCAGTTGGGCATCAGCGTCGTCTATTCCGCCGCCGGCTGCACCGCCGACACGTGCATCGTGCGCCTGGCATGCGAGGCCGAAGCTAGGGGCCAGCGCGTCACCGTCGCCACCGATGATGCCGGCATCCGCACCGCCCTCGGCGGCCTCGCCCCCACCGCCCAGCCCCAGAGCGTCGCTCACGTCAACCGCGCAATCTATGCCGCCGACCCCATCCGCGAGAAGCAATATCGCCATCGCGCCGCCATCAAGCAGATCCTCACCGCCGCAGAAAACGCCGAACCCTATGATCCGCACCGCCCCAAGCGCGGCAATCCCCGCAAAGCGCCGCGCCGCAAACGCTGAAGTGGTCCACCTCACGTGACTCCTGATCCTGCCGATTCGTCCCGATAGAGATACCAATACGGTTGGGACGAGCGTCCCATGGGCCGGTAAGCGAGCGAGGCGGAGATGCAGGTGACGAGCGCAATGGAGCGAATCGCGGTGGGCCGCGCGTGGCTGCGCCGGTCGTGGCTGGCCATCCAGGACGATACGTTGTTGCGTTGGGGTCTGGTGGGGTTGGCGATCCTGTTGCAAGATCTGCTCGAATTGCCGCGCGACAGCCTCAGCCACGCGCTCGGTCCCCGCATCGGCCTGGGTGTGATGGTGGTGCAACTGGCGGCCATCGGCCTGATGATCGCCGCCGTCGTTTTGCCGGACCGCATCGCCCGCCTACGACCGCGCGCGTTGCCCCGCTGGGTGCTGGCGCTGGTGCTGGGCGTGACGGCGCTGGCCGCGCTCAACGGCGTGCGGCTGACGGCGCAGATGGTTGTCACCAGTTTTTCCGCCGTGCAATATGCCAACGATGGCACCACGCTTGACCAATATGCCGCGCAGCAATTACTGCATGGCCACGATCCCTATGCGACCGTCACGATCACCGGCGCGGTACAGGCGCTGCACCAGCCGCATATCTTCGTCACGCCGCTGCACGCCGGCACCTTCGCCCGGCGTTCCTGGCTGAACTATCCCGATCACGCGGCGATCCGCGCCGTCTTCGATCAGGTGCCGCCGGGGCAGGCGCTGCCGGAGGTTGAGTCGCACGTGAGCTATCCGGCGCTGGCGTTTTTGGCGCTGGTGCCGTTCGTGGCCGTGGGGTTGCCCAGCGTCGTGCTGTTTTCTGTGCTGTGCATCATCGCTTTCGCCTGGGTGGCGCTGCGCGCCGTCGCGCCGGAGGTGCGCCCCTGGCTGGGGCTGCTGATCCTGATCGACATGCCTGTGCTGGATAGCGTGATGACCGGCGCGCTGGACGTGACGACGATGCTGCTGCTGTTCGTGGCGTGGCTGCGCTGGCGCGACGCGCTGTGGTCCACCATCTTCTTCGGCCTGGCGCTGGCGACGAAACAGCAAGCCTGGTTCTTTATCCCCTTCTTCGCCATCTTCCTCTGGCAGCAATTGGGCTGGCGCGCAACAGCGAGCCGCCTGGCCGGCGCGGCGGGCATCTTCCTGGCGCTCAATCTGCCGTTCATCTTACATAACCGCGCGGCGTGGGTGACGGGCGTGCTTGCCCCCGTGCGCGACCCGATGTTCCCGCTGGGCCAGGGCATCGTGCAGTTGGCGCTGGCGCGCGTGCTGCCGCTGTGGCCGCAGCGCGTCTATACCGTGCTGGAAGTGCTGGCCTTCGCCGGCCTGCTGGCCTGGTATGCCTGGCGTGGGGCGCGGCGCTGGCCGCAGCTCGCCTTCATCCTGGCGCTGGTGCCGCTGTGGTTCGCCTGGCGTAGCCTGCCGTCCTACTTCGCCTTCAGCGCGCTGCCGATGATCGCGCTCACATTCGGGTGGGATGCCAACACGCAGGCCACGAAAATTCACGCAGACCGCGAAAAAAGTGCGGCAGAACACACAGAAAATGGATTTGCAGAAAATCGGCTGGTAGCTAGTGGCAGACGGCTTCTCACACGCTGGCAAGCTGATCTCAAAACCTATTTCGTGGCCTTCGCTGAATTTCGTGACCTTCGTGTCTCGTCCTTCCTTTCCCTCCGCTCTGTCTGGCTCCTGTGGGCGCTCACGCGCGGCTGGATGTTGCTGAATCTGATCCTGGGCCAGCATTATTGCGATCCACAATTCTATCAATATGCCGGTGATTTCGCCGTGGGGAAGCTGCCTTACCGTGATGTGGCCGTGGAATATCCGCCGCTGGCACTGGTGATCATGATCCTGCCGGCGCTGCCACTGCTGCCCTTCGCGGGCATCGCCCCGCGCCCCGATGCGAACCCGCACCCGCTGCACCCCGATCCGATCCGCTACGGCGCGTATGGCATCAGCTTCGGCATCATGCTGGTGCTGTGCGACGCGTTGACGCTGTGGCTGGTGACGCGCGCGGCGCGGCGCTTGCTGCCGCGTGATCCCTCCGGCGCGTGGAGCGGTTTGCTCTATATGGCGCTGGCCTTCGCCAGTGGCGCGGTGCTGCAAAAGTTCGATCTGATCGTGGGGACGCTGTGCCTGGCCGCCATCGTCGCCCTGCTGGCCGAACGTGACGGGCTGGCATGGGCCACGCTGGCGGCAGCGACATTAGTGAAAGGCTTCCCCCTCCTGCTCGCGCCGCTCTTCGTCATCTGGCGACTATGGCCGCAAGGCGGCCCCACCCCCAGCCCCTCCCCATCTGCGGATGGAGCGGGGAGATCAGACAATGGACGTCGATCGCGTGGATCTTGCCGATCACTCTCGGCGGCTGCTCACCCCCTCTCCATCCGCAGATGGGGAGGGGGCCGGGGGGTGGGGCCACCCTGGATCGTGCGCGCGATGATCGGCGGGGGTATCGTGTCGCTGGTGGTGCTGGGGCCGGCGCTGGCGCTGGGCGGCGTGGGCGCGCTGGTGCATAGCGTGGCGTATCACACCAGCCGGGGGATCGAGATCGAGAGCGTGCCGGCGTCGATCATCCTGGCGCTGGGCTGGTTGCCGGGGCTGGGCGTGACGACAGTGTTCGACCGGCTGGATCTGTCGCGCGACGTGCTTTCGCCGCTGGCCGGGCCGGTGGGCGCGCTGGCCGATCCGGCGCTAGTGGTATTGGTCCTCGTCATTTATGGCTTGTTCTGGTATAATGCGAGCCGGGTGGCACGGCCTCATTCCGCCACTCGTGCGCTCAGTGAGGCGCGGCAACGACTTGTGATCACGGCCACCGTGATCCTGTTCATCTTTATCTTGTGCTTCCGGGCGATGCCGTTGCATTATATATTGAGCATCGCGCCGTTGGCGGCGCTGGTACGGCTGCCACGCAGCGCGCAGCGCCGCTGGCTGGGGGCGCTTTTCGCGGCGTGCCTGGCCGGCGGGATCGTCATCAGTTGCTGGCACCAGTTGGTCGCGCTCGCGCCAGGGATCGTGCTGCTGTTGATCGCGCGCAACGCCGCGCTGGTCGCCGCGACCGTCATCCTCGTCGGTAGCGCGCTGTGGTCGGGCCACGCGGGTAGGAAAGGGATTGCACATGACATACGCGCCACCGAAACACCCACCCCTCACCGAGACTATGTCGTCTCTGGATGAGCCGGTGGCGCTGCACGCGATGCAGCCCTGGCGCGACCGGCTGGCCGGCTTCGCCGCGCGCAACCTGACGGGCGTGCGTGGCCTGGCCGTGAGCGGAGCCGGCATGGGCGCGATCTACCTGCTGCTCACACTGGCGTTCCCCATCACCAATTGGTGGTATCGCGTTGATGACAACCTGGGGACGATCCCCAGCCGGGTGCCGTGGGCCAAGCCGCTCATCGCGCTCTTCGGCGCGCACCAACTCAGCGTCGTCATGGCGGTCATCACGTTCGGCGTGATCATCGCGCTTTTCAGCTTGCAAGCCCTGGCGATCTTCGCCGCGCGTACCTCGCGCGACGCCGTGCAAGCGCAACGCCTGGTGATTGGCGGGGCCATCGCCTTCATCGTCATCCAGGTATTCATGCAACCGGTGACATCGACCGACCTCTATGGCTACCTGGCGCGGTCATATCTCATCGCCACGCTGCATCAGAACCCGACGATCTCGCTGGCGACATTCCTGCCGGGCGGCTATCTAGTGCCGCACGCGCGCCCGCCCGCGCCGTATGGCCCGCTGTGGCTGGCGATCTGTGGTGGCGTGGGAGCGGTTGCCGGCGAAAACCTGTTGCTGGCGATGTTGCTGATGAAGGCGATCATGGCGGCGGCGGCGATTGGGACGGTTCTGCTGGTCGCGCGCTTGGCGAACCGCATTTTGCCGGGACAGCGCGTGCAGGCGCTGGTGCTTTTCGCGTGGAGTCCGCTACTGATCTTCGAGGCGGTGGGCAACGGCCACAATGATATCGTGATGATGGTGTGCGTCCTCGGCTCGCTGGCGGCGATCCAGGCGCAACGCTCGCTGTGGGCCTTCCCGCTGCTGGCGCTGGGCGTGCTGATCAAATATTCAGTCGGCGCGCTGGTGCCGCTGTGGGCCGTCTATCTGTTTTTCACGTGTTGCTGGCGCGCGGGCGCGGCGCTCACGCTCACCTGGCCCCTGCCGGCGGCGACGCGGCGAGCGATTCTAGCGCGCATCGACTGGCGACGAACCGGCGTGATCTTCGGCGGGGGCGGCGCGCTTTCGGTGCTGCTGGCTGCCGTGCTCTACGCGCCCTTCTGGGTGGGCTTCAAGACCTTCACCGGCCTGGGGCAACAATTGGGCGCGACGTATTTCAACGGCTCCATCGCCGAATTGTTGAATGCCGCCCTCCAGTGGACCGTCGCTGGCGGAAAAGCCGCCGCGCTGGCCAGCGCGATTCGCCTGACGCTGTACCTCGCCTTCGCGGTCTACATCGGCGTGCAAGCCTGGCACCTGGGGCAGCGGGGCCGCGCGGCGACGCCGGCGCAACTGGTGCAGGCGGCGGGCAAAGTCGTTTTCGCCACGCTGGTGCTGGTGACGTTCTGGTACCAGCCCTGGTATATCGTCTGGCTGCTACCGCTGGCCGCCCTCGCGCCGGATGCCGTCCTGCGTCGCCACGCGGCGACGTTGGCCTTCGGCGGCATGCTCACCTACATCGTGCAATACTTCGCGTTCGTCAACCAGTCCGAATTGACGCGCGGCTTCTTCGTGCAGTTTTTCCTGGTGATCGTCGCCTTCGCGCCACTCCTGCTGTTGCAGCATGGCAGCAATGGCGATATGCGCGCGGCGGTCAGCCGCTATTTTAGTGGGCTGAGCGCCTTTGTGGCGCGCCACCCGACCTTCATCAGCCGGCTAATGCTGAGCTTGATCCTCTGTGTGGCGGCGTTGCTGCGGCTGATCAAGCTGGGCAGCGCGGGCCAAGCGACGAGCGCCAATGCGCTGCACCTGATCAGCGGCAACCTCAGCGTGGCCGTCAGCGACGCGCGCGGGCTGGATGTCGTCTTCGTGTTGCTGCAAGGGGCCAGCGTGCGCCTTTTCGGGCCGACGCCCTTCGCCATCCTGCTGCCCACCGCGCTCATCGGCACAGCCACCGTCTGGCTGATCGCCGTCCTCGCCAATGAACTCTGCGCCGACATGCCGCCGGACCGCCGGCAGATCGTCGCGCTGCTGGCCGCGATCATCGCCGCGACTGCGCCCTGGCACGTGGCCCTCAGCCGCACCGGCGCGGAAGTGACACTGCTGCCGCTGCTGATCGTGGCGGCGGCCCTGGCGCTCTGGCGCGCGGCGCAGATCCAGCCCCCCCCCATTGCAACCCCTCCCGAAACCAGGGCGACCACAAGGGTACGCCCCTACACACCGGATGGCAAGGGGGAGATCAGTCGTGGGGCGGACATTCCTGTCCGCCGTCCGCAAGGACAACCTGCCACTGGAGTAGAACCTGCCATTAAAATAGAACCTCAGCAGCCAATGGCGCAGACAGCGCCGGCGGGGAGCTGGCGTGTGGTTGTCGCGCGAGTGTTGCATCCGGTGGATGCCGGGGAGCGGCGAGGGCGCTTGCTGGTGCTGACAGGCGTCTATATCGGCTTGATCGGAGATCTCGAACCGGATCTGTGGCCCCTGCTGGGACTGCTGGGCCTGGGGTTGGTGGCGCTGTGGTGGCGACGCCGCCTCGCCGGGGCCGATGCGCTGGCGCTCGGCAGCGGAGCTTGCGTGGCCGGTCTGCCTGCCGTGTGGTATCCCCTTTCGCGCGTGGTCGGCTTCGCGCCGGGCAGCGCGTTCCTGGCGCATAATCCGCTGCGGCATGCCAGCGCGTCGCCGCTGTCGCTGGCCTTCTGGGGCCACATCCTGACGAATCTGGGGATCGTGGCGCAGGTCTTGGTGACACAGAACTATGATGCCGCCGGTCCCGCTGGGGGCAACATCCCCATCCTGCCGGCGCTGCTCGTGCCATTCTTCATCGTCGGCGCGGTCATCACCATCCGCCGCTGGCGCACGCCCACAAGCGCCCTGCTGGCGCTGCTCGCCGCGCTGCCCTTCGTCATCGCGCTGACGGTGAACGCGCCGCCCAGCGTCAGCGAAGCCGCCGCCGTGCTGCCCATCGCCTGCATCCTCCCCGCGTTGGGGCTGGCCGACGTCGGCCACTGGCTGGCAACGCTGCCCCTGGTAGTGGCGGGGCCGGTCAACACCGTCTTCATCTCGCGCCGTAACATGCTGCGCGTGGCCTTGTTGCTGCTCGTCCTCATCGCCACCGTCAGCACCTTCTTCTGGTACTTCGCCAGCACCATCGTCCCGCCGACCCACATCGTCCGCCCCGCATGAGGCGACAACCTATTTCTGGCGAGCATAGCCGCCGGCAGACTGCCACCATCGCTCACCCTCCTTATGCCTCGTCCTAGCCCGGAGGGGTTCCTTTTCCGAGCCGGGGGCAAGTGTGTTTACAGCACAACCCCCGGCGTCCCGCACGACCGTGGGAATCGCTCCCCCCGGCAACCGCACGCCGGACGGGAGCATCCCCGGCGACCGCCTGCGCCCGCTAGCCATATACTGTCTTGCCCACATTTCAGGTTATAGGTGTGACTTACCCTGCCGTCCTATCGTATAATTATATATGGGTGGCCACCCACCCAACGATGGCGGCGAGAGGAGCAGCGCACGATGCCCAAGCTGGTGACGCCGGACGACCGCGAGCGCAAGCGCCGCGCGATCCTGGATGCAGCGGCGGCGGAGATCGCGCGCCACGGCTATGATCGCGCCAACATCAACACCATCGCCGAGCGCGCGGGCATCGGGCGCGGGACGATCTATCTCTATTTCGCCAGCAAGGATGAAGTCCTCGCGGCCCTGCTCGATGCCATCGGCGGCATGATCGACGACGCCCTGTGCGCGTGCCTGGCGGCAGATTTGCCCTGGTCGGAGCGCATGCTGCGCTTGGCGGAAGCGTTCGCCGAACTCGCGCGTGAACACCACGACTTCTTTCGCGTGCAGGTCAGCGCGCTCTATGGCGTCAACCGCGATGTGGGTGCGCCGGTGGCACGCTGGCTGCGCACATCCGTCGAACGCCTGGCGGCGGCGCTGGCCGCGGCGGCGGCGCGTGGTGAGGTCGCGCCATTACCAGCGGCCCCCACGGCGGCATACATCCTCAACGCGCTGGAAGCGCTGGCCTTGCTGCCGGACGTGCTGGACGATGGGGTCGGGGGGCCAGTGACGACGCTGGCGGCCTTGCTGTGGACCGGCATTGCGCCGCCCGACGCAGGAATGCGGGCGCGTAGATGCGGGCGCGTAGATGCGGGCCAGCCGGCGGTTGAAACCGCGCCTAAGGGCCGACGGCCACGAAGTCCGCCTACGCGGACTGGAGTTCGGCCTGCCGGGTCATTTCGGCAAACGGCATGAACGGTGTGTCTTTTCAGACATGGCGCGTATACCGTATTCCTGGTATTCTGGCAAAACTTGAATCATGGTGAAGTTGGTATGTGGCAATCCTTCAAGCTAACCCTGCGGCGCGGCATTGAAACGCTGCTGGGCATCGAACATCCAGAGACGAATCCCGATGCGCCTCAACCGTTGGTGGCGCGCGTCGCCCTCAACCGCTCGTACTTTCGCAAGTGGCTGGTGCTGGGCGCGCTGATCGGCGTTGTCGCCGGCATCGGCGCGATCATCTTCGCCAGCGCCATCAATTTCGCCACGTTTGCCCTCATCCAACTGGGGGCGGGCTATCGCCAGCCGGCTCCGGCGGGCGAGGGCTTGACGGCGATCTTCCCGATCACGCGGCGCTGGGCGATCCCGCTCATCACGACGCTGGGCGGCCTGCTCACCGGCATCATCGTCTTCTCCTGCGCGCCGGAAGCCGAGGGCCACGGCACGGATGCCGCCATCGAGGCGTTTCACCGCAAAGGCGGTTATATTCGCCCGCGTGTGCCGGTGGTGAAAACCATCGCCAGTGCCATCACCATCGGCTCCGGCGGCAGCGCGGGCCGCGAGGGACCGACGGCGCAGATCGCCGCCGGCTTCGGCTCCGCCCTGGCAGACCTCTTGCACCTGGACGACCACGACCGGCGCATTGCGATGGCGGCGGGCGTCGGCGCGGGCATCGGCTCCATCTTCAAAGCGCCCTTCGGGGGCGCGCTGCTCAGCGCCGAGGTGCTCTATACCCACGACCTCGAAGCTGAGGCGCTCTTTCCGGCCTTCATCGCCGCTGTCGTCGGCTATAGCATCTATGGGGCGTGGGCCGGCTGGACGCCCGTGTTTGGCATCGGCCACCATTACGCCTTCAATCGCCCGGTCACACTTATCGCCTATGTCATCCTGGGGATCGTCGCTGGCCTCGTTGGCTTGCTCTATCCACGTTTTTTCTATTTCGTGCGCGACCGCTTCAAAGCCTGGCCGATCCCAAACTACATCAAGCCGGCCATCGGCGGCCTGGCCGTCGGCTTGATCGGCCTGGTCTTCCCCCAGGCGTTGGGCATGGGCTATGGCTGGGTGCAGTTCGGCATCAATAACGACTTCACGCAGATCTCCGCCCTGCTGATGCTGGCGCTGGTCTTCGTCAAGATCTTGACGACCTCGCTGACCATCGGTTCTGGTGGCAGCGGCGGCGTCTTCGGCCCCGGCATGGTGATCGGCGGCTTCCTGGGCGCTGCCGTCTGGGCGGCGCTGCACCGCGTCGCGCCCGGCCTGGTGGGCTATCCCGGCAGCTTCGTGGTGGTGGGGATGGGCGCGTTCTTCGGCGGCGTCGCCAAGGCCCCCCTGGCGGTGATCCTGATGGTGGCGGAGATGACAAACGAGTATTCGCTGATCGTGCCGGCGATGCTGGCGACGATGATCGCGCTGCTGATCACCGGCAACCGCTCGATCTACGAGAAGCAGGTGCCGTCGCGCCTGGATTCACCGGCCCACAAGGACGATTACGCCCTGCCGTTGCTGCAACAGATTCACGTCGCCGACGCCATGCAGCCGATCATTACCACCGTCGCCCTGGATACGCCGGTCGCCGCGCTACACGGTCTGCTGGAACAATATGACTTCATCAGCCTGCCGGTCGTGGAGGACGGCCATCTGCGCGGCATTGTCACGGCGAACGACCTCACACGCCAGAACCACCGGCGCTCCTCAGTTGAACCGGAGACGGCGGGGGAGATCATGACGCGGCGCGTGGCCGTCGTCACGCCCGGTGCTACGCTCTATGATGCCTGGCTGGCGATGACCCGACGCGGCTTCAAACACCTGCCCGTGGTGGCCGCGCCCCAGTCGGACGAAGTGATCGGCGAGGTGACGCTGGCGACCATCGGGCGCGCGTTGCGCCTGCCCGCCCTGCTGAACGACACCGCCGCCGCCGACCCCCCCACTGCGCCCGACCACCCCAGCGCGCCCGACCAGACGATCCTGCCGCCCACGCCGGAACCCGCCCTGCCCGAATGACAGAGTGGCACTAACAGCGATAACGCGATGACGGCGTGAGCCAGACGGCGTGAGCCAGGAGGTTTAGCTCCTGGCTGGCGTGCCTTGATTATTTCATCAATCTACTTCAACCCTTCGTGGCCTCGCCGCGTGGTGGAAATAACGAACGTGTGTGAAACAAGGAGCAGCGCGTGCAGGTTTACGTTCGCGTGGAAGAGTTGGTGGTGTTGCTGGTGGTGACGCTGGCCGTGGCGCTGGTCGCGCGGCGGCTGCGCCTGCCCTACACACTGGTGCTGGTGGTCGTCGGCCTGCTCATCGGCTTCGCGCATATCTTGCCCACCGTGCGCTTGGAACCGAATGTCGTGCTGGTGATCTTCCTGCCGGCGCTCCTTTTCGAGGGCGCGTGGAGCGCGGAGGTCGCGGTGCTGCGCGCGAGCTGGCTACCGGTCTTCTTGCTGGCGGTGCCGGGGCTGGCGGTCTCGCTGGCGGTCGTCGCGGCGGTGTTGCACTGGGGGCTGGGGTTGGACTGGCTGACGGCCCTGCTGGTCGGCGCGATCGTCTCACCGACCGATCCGGTGGCCGTGCTGGCGCTGCTGCGCCAGTTGGGCATGCCGGCGCGCTTGCGCACGCTCATCGAGGGTGAAAGCCTCTTCAACGACGGCGTGGGTGCGGCGGCGTATGTCGTGGTGCTGGGTCTGTTGCTCGCGGCGCATAGCTTGGTGCGGGCGACGGCTTCGGGAACCGTCACGCTGCATGCCGTCTGGCTCCTTGTGGGGGGACCGCTCTTGGGCGCGCTCGCCGGTTTCATCACGGCGCGCTTTCTGTATCGCATCGACGACCATCTGATCGAGATCACATCGACCTTCTGCGTGGCCTATGGCATCTACCTCATCGGCGAGGCGCTGCAAACCTCCGGCTTGCTGGCGGTCGTGCTGGCGGGATTGATCATTGGTAGCTATGGCCAGCGCATCGGCCTGACGGAAGCGGCGCGGGCTGCCGCAAATGATGTGTGGGAATTCATCGGCTACGTCGCCAACTCGTTGCTTTTCTTGCTGGTGGGCGTGCAGATCGGCGCGGCCAGCTTCGCGCAAGCGATCCCCGCCATCATCTGGGCGGTCGTCGGCGTCATCATCGGGCGCGCGGTGATGATCTACCTCCTCTTACCGCTCTATAATTGGTTTGTGCGCCGGCGGCTGGCGCAGAAGCATCATCGGCAAAAAACGCTCTCCCCGCCCCAGGTGGTCCCGCCGGCCTGGCGGCCCTTGCTCTTGCTGGCGGGGCTGCGCGGCGCGCTCTCGCTGGCGCTGGTGCTGAGCCTGCCCACCAACCTGCCCCAGCGCCCATTGCTGGACGGCATCGTCTATGGCGTGGTGCTGGTGACGCTGCTGGGCCAGGGGCTGGGGCTGCGCCTGCTGCTCCCACGCTGGAAGGTGGAATGAGGGAAAACGTATGCAAGCAGACAAGATTCGAGTGATGGCGCTGTGCGCTATCTGGCGCGGCGACGCGATTCTGGTGCAGGAAGGCAGCGATCCGGCGACGGGCGCGGTCTTTTATCGCCTCCCCGGCGGCGGCGTCGAGTTCGGCGAATATGCCGTGCAGGCCGCCGTGCGCGAGATCCGCGAAGAGTTGGAGGCAGAGGTCATCGACGTGCGCCTGCTAGGTGTCTTCGAGAATATTTTCACCTATAACGGCGAGCAGGGGCATGAGATCGTCTTCGTCTGCGAGGGGGCCGTCGCGGAGCCGCTGTTTTACGATCAGGATGAACTGATCGGCCATGAGGGCGACCACGACACGTATCGCGCCATCTGGTTGCCGCTGGCCGACGCGCTGGCAGGCCGCGCCACCCTCTATCCCGACGGTGTGGCGGCGCTGTTGCAGATGCACGCTGAGCAGCGGGCATAGGGGGCATGGGTTGCCCCTCAGTGGCCCTGTTGTCAGCACGGCACTGCGCGACCTGGCCACCCACTTCGCCGTCCGTGCTGTTCCCGAACATGGGCGCAATGTCGGTACGCCCGCGCGCTTCGACGCCGGCGACGTGGTCGCGCTACCGTCGCCCCCGCCCGACCCCGTGCCGCTGCTTGTCAGCGCGGCGGCGCTCGTCGGCCTGGGTGCCTGGTTATTGCTGCGGCAACCGCGTCGGCATCAGCGCCGTGGCCACCTGCGCCAGCGTCGCGCCCCATACCAGGTGTGAGCCGATCATTAGCGCCCGCCGGGGCGGGGGTTGGCGCGTGGCGGGGGCCAGCAGCCGCAGCACGGGCAGCACCACCAGATAATTCGCCGCCCACACGCCCAGGCCGTACCCCATCCCCGTCAGCCAGCGTGCCAAGGGCGCTCGCTGGGCCGGCAGCAGGGTATATGGCAGCGCCGCCGCCGTTCCCATGCTGAAATGCGCCACCCAGGTCAGCGCCCCGCGCGTCCGCTCCTGCAATGGCAGGTGGCGGAAGAGGTGATCCATGATCAGGCGTGGCGGCAGGGGATACTGTTCCGGGCCGGGCAGGCCACGATAGCCGGCGGCCATCGCGCCCGTCATCGGCACCGTCGCCAGGCAGCCGGCCAGTGCGCTCCTCAGCAGGCGCGGCAGCCCCGGCGCAGCCTTCACTGCGGGCATTGTGGTCATGGCAGCGCCTCTTGTACCCGACCCGCGTCTTCCGTCTGGCGCGAGATGGTCAGCACCGGTGTGCCGCCGCTGCCCGGCTGCCATGTCGCGCCGCGCGGATGATTGATATTGCCCAGCTTGCCCCTGGTGCCGGCGGATGGCCCCTTGGGCGGCTCGTCGTCGCGCAACACGCGCGGTGTTTTGGGGGGCATCGGTTTGAAATAGGGCGACATCGTGGCGATGCTATAGATATCGCTCAGATCGATGCCGCGCGCTTTCACCAGGCGCTGCGCCACCGCCAGCGGCAACCCATCATACGCCTGCATGATCTCGTCGAGCAGGGTGGGGATGGCATAGCTTTCCAGCGACGCCCGCGCCAGGATCGCATCCAGCTTGTCTAGCTCCACCGGCACTTCCAGTTCGGGGTGCGTGGGCGTTTGCAAGACAGGCGGATTAGGTCGGTGCGCATAATTTGTCGCATAGAGCGAGATGCGCGGCGTATAGTAACCGGCCTTGGCGCGCTCCGCAAAATACGGGCGCTTGCGGAAGCGATTGGTGGGCCGCACCTCGATATAGATGCACCGGGGCGGGCAGATCTTTTCGCAAAGCAAGCAAGATTCGCAGCGCAAATTAAAAGGCGTCTCCTGACCCGCCTCCTGGATCAACTGGATCAATTCCCGCGACCGCGCCGGCAACCGGGGCTTCTCGTAAGGGTACATTCGCGTGACTTTGGGGCGACCGAGATGGCTCAGGGTCAGGCCCATGCCTTGTAAGATGCCGCGCATCGTTTACGCCTCCCCTTGAATCTTCAGCCCCTGCTTCTCAATCTTCTCGCGCAGTTTCAAAATGCCCTCGATCAGTTGTTCGGGGCGCGGCGGGCAACCAGGGACGTAGATATCGACCGGCACCAGGGTATCGACACCTTGCACCGTATAGTAGCTGTCGTAAAACTCGCCGCCTGAATTGGCGCACTGGCCCATCGACAACACCCATTTGGGATCAGGCATCTGCTCATACAGGCGAATCAGGCGCGGCCCCATTTTGATGCAGACCGTGCCGGCGACGATCATCAGGTCCGACTGGCGCGGGCTGGAGCGGAAGACCTCCGATCCCCAGCGCGAGAGATCATAATGTGACTGTGCCGCCGCCATCATTTCGATGGCACAGCACGCCAGGCCATAGCCCAGCGGCCAGATCGACCGGCTCCGCGCCCAGTTCTGCGCCCAGGTGAGCATGTCGCCGAAGCTCGTGATGATGACGTTCGCCTCTTGCTGCCCGGCAATATACTCCACGGGATTTTGGGGATATTGAAAGGTTTTGTCGTTAGGCATCGTACCAGCTCCTCTTGTTGCCAAACGATGGCGGTGCGGCTTGTACAAGTCGTGTAGAATAGGATCACGCGGCGCGCATATCACGCGCCCAACTATGGAGCGAACAGCGTTCTGGCATGGCCTTGTTTTCGCAACAACCACGGCCACATTGCAACCGCGCCACTCTGTGTCATTGGCAGTCCCTGACGATGTGCCACGGCATTCATCTTGCGGCGCGGCCTTCGTTCCTACATCCCCTGACCAAAAAACAAAGGCAGTAGGCATGGAATATACTTTCGCGCATGATCACGACCAGGCGCTGCAACTGACCAGTGAACGCAATCCTCTGCCGCGCTCCATCGCGTTGCGCAATGTCTTCGAGTTGTTAGATGGCACATGGCGCTTCGCGCTCGACCCCCAGGATGTCGGCTTGCACGAGGGGTGGTATCGCGGCCACGAGTACACCCAGACCGCCGCCTGGCCGGGGTCCATCGAAAGCCATCTGGCGGAAGCCGACCACGGCTCGACCTGGCAAGACATGGTGGTCTGCTGGTACGAGCGCGAGTTCAGCGTACCTGACGAATGGCGCGATCTGCCCGGCATGAACCTCCATATCACCTTCGGCGCGTGTGGCTACGAGACGCGCGTGTGGCTGAACGGGCAGGCGCTGCGCACGCTCGACGGCGAAGAGGTGCATTACGGCGGCTATACCTCCTTCAGCTACGAAGTGCCGTTCGCCGCGCTCCAGCCCGTCAACCGGCTGACCGTCCGCGTGGCGGCGTCCTATGATGATGAGATCCCGCGTGGCAAGCAGGAATCGCACGTCTACAAGCGCGGCGGCATCTGGTATCAGACGATCAGCGGCGCGGTGCGCAGCGTCTGGATCGAACCCGTCAGGCGCAATCGCTTTCGCACGCGCCTGCGCCTCCGCCAGTGCCTGGCCCAGCGCCTGGTGGAATTTGGCGTGACGACCCACATCGTCGATCCCGGCACCTACACCGCCCAGGTCACGATCGCGCTACGGGGGAGCCAGGCACCGCCGCTGACGCGGTCATTTCCCTTGCCGCTGGACGCCGGCGAACATCTGCAATGGCTGCCGCTGGTGCTGCCGGAGGTCGCGCGCTGGTCCCCTGCGACACCGGAGCTGTATCAATTGATCCTGCGCCTGATCGGACCAGACGGCCTCGCCGCGCAGATCGAAACGCATTTCGGCATGCGCGAAGTCACCACGCTTGGCCCCGCTGTCGTCCTCAACGACGCCTCCGTCTATCTGGACGGCATCCTCTATCAGCCGGGGACAGCGACCTATGATGAGATGCGCCGCCACATGCTGGCGATGCGCGAGTTGGGCTGCAATCTCGTGCGCGTCCACATCGCTGGCATCGACCCGCGCATCTACGATCTGGCGGACGAATTGGGGATGCTCCTGTGGGTGGAGGTTCCCAGCCCGCACACCTCCAGCCAGCGCAGCCGAGCGAACCATTGGGCGGAGTTGCAGCGCCTGTTGCTGGTGATCGGTTCGCACCCGTCGGTGATCATCCTCAGCCTCTATAACGAGGATTGGGGCGTGCAGGATATCGCGCACAGCGAGGCCACGCGCGCCTACATCGCCAGGGTGGTTGACGACATGCACCTGCACTATCCGGGCCTGTTGGTGGTTGATAACGACGGTTGGCAGCACATCTCCGTGAATGGCGAACTCAAGTCGGACCTGCTTTCCGCCCATGTCTATACGCCGGACCTGGCAACCTGGGATAAGACGCTCGATGAGTTCGTCGCTGGCCAGCTAGAGGGCGTCGCGGTCAACCCCCTGGTGGTGGGCGATCCTTTCTTCTATGCCGGCCAGGCGGCGCTGGTGGTCAGCGAGTGGGGTGGCTTCGGCTTCCCCGCCTATGGTGGCCCCGAAGAGGTGCGCGCGAAGACCGCGAGCATCCGCGCCTTCAAGCGCGCGCTGCGCCAGCACGCCATCGGCGGCGATGTCTATACGCAAGCCACCAGCATCGAAGACGAGGTCAATGGCTTGATCGACCCCACCACAGGCGCGTTGTTGGTGCCACCGGGCATCCTCAGTTCCCAGCCCGAATAATGCCCCTTTTTGCAGGTAAAGTCGTTGTCAGGAATGTCTGCCCCACGACCCCCTGGAGGACAGACATTCTTGTCTGTCACCTGGCGGACAGGAATGTCCGCCCCACGGTGGATGTAAGGTGCTGGTTTACCAGCGTACCCGCACCTGCGCGCCGACGGCGACGCCCAGGTGGCGCGCGGCGCTGCCATCGCGCCAGGCGATGGCGGCGTGGCCCGAACTATCAAGATACCAGAAGGGCGCGTCGGTCGGTCCCGCGCCGAAGGTGGCGGCGCGCTCGCGCACCACATGCTGCCCGATCTGCGCAGTGACTGCTGGCGCGGCGAATAGGCGTGGCGCGAGATCGGGGCCGATATCGGTGATCAGGTTGCCGAAGTGGTCGCTGTGGATGACCTGCGCGACCAGGATGTCGCCTTCCCAGGTCGGTTCGGGGAGGGCTAGGCGCACAAGATCGGCGGGAGCGAGCGCGCTGCCGGCTTCCGCCAGCGGTTGGCCGCGCGCCAGCCGGCCCGCGACCGGCGCGAAGATGTCGCGCCCGTGGAAGGTCGCGCTCGTCTGGGGGCCTTGCAGCCACCACGCGGGATTATCTAGCACGACGGCGGCCAGCGCCGGTGCTTGCGCCAGCACGCGCGTCAGCAGCCCGTTATCCGGCGCGACGAAGCGCCGCGCGCCAAGTTGCACGGCAATGGGACGCCGCGCCGTGCCGACGCCGGGATCGACCACCGCCAGCACGACGGCCTCCGCTGGCAGATAGGGCGCGGCGACGGCCAGGTGCCACGCGCCCGCCGCCACGTCCTGCGGCGGCACAGCATGCGTGAGGTTCACCAGCGCCACGCCGGGAGCCAGGTCGGCGATGATCGCCTGCATCACGCCGACATACGTATCCGTCAGACCGAAATCGGTCAGCAGCGCGACGAGCATGGCGCGTCACCTCACTCGCTGGCTGCGCCGGCGTCCGGTGCGCCCGCGACGAAGCGGGGCCGGCGCTCGCCTGCCGGCTGGACCAGGATGCCCAGGCCAGGGAAGGGCTGGTGCGTCACCACCACCGACGCCTGGCGGCGCATGACCTCCTCCACCAGCTTGCGCTTGGTGGCGACGGAGGTGATCGGCAGATTATCCACCGCGCCGACCCAGTTGATGCGCTCCAGGTGCGTCGCGTGCAGCGCGGCATCGCCGGTGAACAGCGCGGCAGCCCCGCGCGATTCCAGCCACACGCTCTGGTGGCCGGCGGTGTGGCCGGGCGTCGGCACCAGGCGAATCTCCGGCAGCACGCGCACCTCGCCTTCCACCAGATCTAGCACGCCGCGCGTCAGCAGCGGCGCGAAGTTGCCCGGCGGGTAGCCCGGCGCGGTCAGTTCGTTCGGGTGCGCCGCCTCGTCCCATTCCAGCCGCTGCACGATATAGCGCGCGTTCGGGAAGGTCGGCACGGCCTCGTCCGCGCTGCCGTCCGGCGGGCGGCGCGTGTTCCACCCCGCGTGGTCGCCGTGCAGATGTGTATTGATGACGATGTCAATTTCCTCCGGGCGCACTCCGGCCAGTGCCAACTGATCCAGCAGCGTTCCCTGCGGGCGCGTCAGGCCGAAGATCGCCATCTCTTTCGCGCTGAGCTTGTCGCCATAGCCGGTCTCGATCAGCACGAGCTTACCCCCCGCATGCAGCAGGATGCTGTTCATCGCCGCCGGCACGCGATTGAAATGATCGGGCGCGACGACTTTTTCCCACAGCACGCGCGGCACCCGACCAAACACCGATCCGCCATCCAGCATAAAGATCCCATCATTGAGGATCGTGACCTCGACCGCGCCCAGCGCGAAGCGAAACGGGGTAGGTGTCTCCGCCATACGTGTTATTCCTCCTCTTGGCTTCTTTCATCATAGCAGAAATCGTTGATAAACTCTTTCGCGCTAAATTCAAGGTCATCCCAAGGGTGTTGCAATAGTGTGAGATCTGCACAGGTATGTGCGTATAAGACAATAAGCCCATGTTTACCCCTAAGAAACATGGAGTGCCAGGTTGCTATCAGGATCTGGCGTCCTGATCACCCTCAAGCTTGTGGAGGAACACACGCATATGCATTCAAAGTTCTCACGCTCTTTTGCCATGAGCGCGGGCGTCGCGGTGATGATCATCGCGCTCGCGCTGGCAGCGTGCGGCAAGACCAATGCTGGCAGCAGCAAAACGATCACCCTCGGCTCCGACCTGCCCACAACGGGCGGCGACGCCGGTGACGGTCTGCCCACCCAGAACGGTGTGCAGTTGGCCGTCAATCAAGCCAACCTCGGCGGTGGCTACACCCTGAAGTATGAGCCGCTGAACGATGTCAGCACGACTAGTGGCAAGCACGACCCGCAGACGGGTGCGACGAACCTCACCAAGCTCGCTTCGGATAGCACCGTGATGGCTGTCGTCGGTCCCTTCAACAGCAACGTGGCCGTGTCGGAGATTCCGATCTCCAGCCAGCAGAACCTGGCGCTGATCAGCCCGTCGAACACCAATCCCGGCCTGACACTTCAGCAGTATGCCCAGCAGAACAGCATCAACTTCTCGCAGTTGTATCCCAATGGCCAACCGGCATGCTACTTCCGCATCCCCGGCAACGACGTGATCCAGGGAACGCTGTTGGCCGACATCGCCCTAACCCCTGTTCCGAACAAGAAGCCAGCTTTCAAGAAGGTCTATATCGTCGATGACAACGAGACCTACGGCCAGGGTCTGGCGGCCTTCTTCCAGGCGGAATTCACCAGCCCGCAGAACCCGCAGTTGACCGGCCAGGGCGGCACGGTCGTCGGCCACGACTCTATCACGCAGGATAACGCCAGCGCGCTGAAGTCGCTCGCCACGAAGATCATCAATGCCAAACCCGATTTCGTCTTCTATGGCGGCGTCACCAGCAACGGCGGTGCCACGCTGAAAGCCGACCTCGGTGCGAAAGTGATCATGGAAGGCGGCGACGGTATCGCCGACGACCCAACCTGGCTGAGCGCGGCGGGTGCTGCCGCTGCCAATACCTTTGGCACGGTCGCGGCTCCCGACACCAGCACCTTCACCAGCGGTCCGGCGGCGACCTTCGTCACCCAGTACACCGCGGCCTTCGGCTCGGCTCCGATCCCGTACAGCGCCAGCTCCTATGATGCGGCGAACATCGAGATCCAGGCGATCAAGGGCATCATCAGCGCCGGCCAGACGCCGACGCGCCAGGCGGTGTGCCAGGCGATCCAGAAGATCAGTTACACTGGCGTGACCGGCACCATCTCCTTCAACAAATACGGCGACAACGCCGGCCAGAAGGTGTACAGTGTCTATCAGGTCAGTGCTGATGGCACGAAGTGGACCTTCCAGCAAGAAGTGCCGGTCAGCGGCTAAATCACCGACGTTGTGACGGAATCACACTCTGTGGTGCCTCAAGCTATTGACGTGATGGGGTATGCTTTCAGCAAAGCGTTACCTCACGCGAAAGTGGTCTTGAGGCATCGCATATTCACGCACATCTTACGTATCGGGCAGAGGGGGAGCTATGCACGTTCTGGCCGCGTCATCCGCCGGGGTAGGGCTGTTCTTTCAACAGATTGAGAACGGCGTTACCATTGGGGCGATCTATGCCCTGGTTTCCTTGGGCTATACCCTGGTGTACGGTATCATCGAACTGATCAATTTCGCCCACGGCGATGTCTTCATGTGGAGTACCATCGTCACGCTGACCGTTGCCCAATTACTCCACTTCGACCATGTGCTGGGCGGGTTCGCGCTCGTCGGCGCATTGTTGCTCTTGCTCATTATCGGCATCGCTACCTCGGCGCTCCTCAATGTCGGCATCGAGCGCGTCGCCTATCGCCCGCTCCGGCGCGCGCCACGGTTGATCCCCCTGATCTCCGCTATCGGCGTCTCCTTTATCTTGGAAAACGTGGCGCAACTCTGGAAAGGTGCTAACTCCATCGCCTATCCCGTCTTTTTCCCCACGGATGCTATCACCCTTGGCAATGTCACGATTCCCTTCCTGGATATCTTCATCTTCGTTCTCGCAGTCGTACTGATGGTCGGTTTGAACGTTTTCATCACCCGCACTCGCTTGGGCCGGGCGATGCGCGCGACCGCGCAGGATCCGGAAGCGGCGGCCTTGATGGGCGTGAACATCAATCGGACCATCTCCGTCACCTTCCTCATTGGCGGTGCGCTGGCCGGCGCGGCAGGCGTCATCTACAGCATGTACTCCAATTCGGTCATCTTTAACAGCGGCTTCGAGTTGGGCTTGATCGCCTTTACCGCCGCCGTACTGGGTGGCATCGGCAACGTGCAGGGGGCTGTCCTCGGTGGCTTCCTCATCGGCATCATCGAGTCGCTGGCCACCCAATACGTTCCCAACGGCATCGCCTGGAGCCAGGGCATCGCCTTCGCCATCCTCATCTTGATCCTCATTTTCCGTCCTTCTGGCTTGTTGGGCCAGCAAGTGCCGGATAAAGTCTAAGGGAGGCATTACAGCATGTCCGCACAACCACGCCCCACGAAAGGTGGCCTCCCGCTCGTCCAGGGCATACGCGACCTCTGGAACAGTCTGGTCGCCTGGCTGGATAAGACGCATATTCTCGGCAAGCCGCTCCTCTGGTATGTCTCTGGGTGGCGGCTGGCCTTCATCATGCTGATTCTGGCTGTCATTTATCCCCAAGAGTTCGATGACAGTTATGTCCTCGCCGGTTGCGCTGTTGGCATTTACGTGTTGCTGGCGCTGGGGCTGAATATCGTCGTCGGCTATGCCGGCCTGCTCGATCTCGGTTATGTCGCCTTCTTCATCATCGGCTCTTACACCTATGCCGCGTTCTCAACCGGCTTCCTCTTCAAAGCTGCAAACCAGCCAGTTCCAGTGCCGATCATCTCCTTTTGGTGGTTGCTACCGATGGGTGCGCTCTTTGCCGGCATCGCCGGCGTGTTGCTTGGCGCGCCAACCTTGCGCTTGCGCGGCGACTATCTGGCCATCGTCACACTTGGGTTCGGCGAGATCGCGCGCATCGCGGTTTTGAACGTCCCCTATTTTGGCGCGGCCAATGGCCTGAATCCGAATCCAGCGCCGCAAGTCACCACCCCCTTCGGCACACTCAACTTTGGCAATTTCGCTGACCACAGCGCCTTTTACTACCTAACTCTGGCATTGGTGGTCGGCATGATCCTGCTGGTGAGTTTGCTCCGCAATTCCAGCCTGGGGCGAGCGTGGATTGCGATGCGCGAAGATGAGACTGCGGCGTCAACATCGGGTGTGAACTTAGTGCGCGCGAAGCTACTAGCTTTCGCCACTGGTGCGGCCATTGGTGGCCTGGGTGGCATCCTGAACGCAGCCTTGGTCCCTAGCATCACCCCTGATGAATTCTTCTTCAACATCTCGATCACCATCCTGGTGATGATCGTGCTGGGTGGCATCGGCAGTATCGCCGGCGTCGTTATCGGGGCAATCTTGCTGAAGTATTTCGATATCCAGTTGCTTGGTAGTCTGAATGACTACATCCACGGTAGTCCCCTGGTCAGTGACACCAGCGCGCCGTTGCATTTCCTGGCTGGCAATGATTTCAACCAGGATAAATTCCTCATCTACGGTCTGGTGTTGCTGGCGATGATCTTGTTGCGCCCCCAGGGTATCATCCCCGACCGGCGGCGGCAGCGCGAGATCAAGGCGGCGGCGTCGATTGAAGAGGCTTCGGCGGTGGGCGTGCTGGCCCTGGAAGAAGCGGGCGATACAGTAGCCGGCATGGGCGCGAGTGCCAACGCCACCGAATATGTCGGGCCAGGGTCCGACGCGCAAGGCCGGGAGGACTGAGGATGACGAACCAACCTGTAATGGACGGGCAAACGGTGCCGCCGGCCAACGCGCCGGCGACGCCCCTGCTGGCGATCAACAGCATGACCAAGCAGTTCGGCGGCCTGACGGCGGTGGATGATGTAACGCTCGATATCAAGCGCGGGCAGATCTTCAGCATCATCGGCCCTAACGGCGCGGGCAAAACGACCGTCTTCAACCTGATCACCGGCATCTATAAGCCGACGCGCGGCCAGATCTTGCTGAACGGTCGCTCGCTCGGCGGCAAGACGCCGGACGTGGTGCTGCGTGCCGGCATCGCGCGTACCTTCCAGAACATCCGCCTCTTCAACAACATGACGGTGTTCGAAAACGTCCTCGTCGGCCTACACACGAAACTCCACGGCGATCTCATCTCCGTCATCTTCCGCCCGCCATATTACCGCAGCGCGGAAAAGCGCGCCCGCGAACGCGCGATGGAGTTGCTATCGTTCTTCGGCCCGTCGATGGTGGCGCTGAAAGACGAATATGCCTCGAACCTGAGCTATGCCTATCGCCGCCGCGTCGAAGTGGCCCGCGCGATGGCCTCCAGCCCGCAAATGCTGCTGCTGGACGAACCGACCGCCGGCATGAACGACTCCGAGACGGCGGAAGCCATCGGCTACATCCAGCAGCTACGGGCGCAATATGGCGTGACGATCATGCTCATCGAACACAAGCTGCAAGTGACGATGGGCATCAGCGACCAGATCGCCGTCCTCGACTACGGCAAGAAGATCGCCGAGGGCGTGCCGGCGGAGATTCAGCGCAACGAGCAGGTGATCGAAGCTTACCTGGGACGAAAGGCACCGGTGGAGTAAAATTATGGCGATGCTGGAATTACAGGATGTCGATACCTATTACGGGCCGAGCCAGGTGTTGCGCAATGTCTCGCTCTCCGTCAACCAGGGCGAGATCGTCACGCTGCTGGGCGCGAACGCCGCCGGCAAGACGACGACGATGAAAACGATCTTCGGCATCGTCAAACCGCGCAGCGGCACGATCACCTTCGACGGCGAGCGCATCAGCGGCTTGCCGACCGACCAGATCATCAAGCGCGGGCTGGTGCTGGTGCCGGAGGCGCGGCGCGTCTTCTCGCGCATGTCCGTGCGCGAAAACCTGGAGATGGGCGCGTACATGCAGAATGACCGCGCCATCATCACCCAGGAGATCGACCGCGTCTATGCGCTGTTCCCGCGCCTGAAGGAGCGCGACAAACAGCTCGCCGGCACGATGTCTGGCGGGGAGCAGCAGATGCTGGCGATTGGCCGCGCGCTTGTCGCCCGCCCGCGCATGATCTGCATGGACGAACCCTCGCTGGGCCTCTCGCCGATCCTAGTGCAGACGGTCTTCGACACCATCGAGACGATTCGCAAAGCCGGCGTGACAGTCTTCCTGGTGGAGCAAAACGCCTTCATGGCGCTGCACACCGCTGACCGGGGCTATGTGTTGCAGACGGGCAAGATCTTGCTTTCCGACAACGCGCCCGCCTTGCTGAAAAACGATGTCGTGCGCGCAGCGTACCTGGGCGGCTAGCCGGCGACACAATAGGGGCAAGCGCAGACAAGCGGGCGGTTGACGATGAGATGAGGACGGCGGGCGGCGGGTGATAGGCGCGGGACGGCGGGCGGTTGAAACCGCGCCTAACGGCGACGAAGTCCACCGATGTGGACTCGGATCCCAACCCGCGACGGCGGGTTTCGTGGCGGCACGCCCTTAGGCGCGGTTTCAAGTCGAACGCGCAATCGAAAACCGACTTGCCAAACCTCTAGGGCTCGCCGGTAAG